>CAJYRW010000018.1:0-45908 GCA_913777475.1 uncultured Sphingomonas sp.
TCTTCAAACACTTAGCAGCCAATTGGCTGGGATTTCAGGCAGATGGCTGGGGCGGCAGGATTCGAACCTGCGTATGACGGTACCAAAAACCGTTGCCTTACCGCTTGGCGACGCCCCAGTGGAGAGGCGCGCCTTATACCCGGCGCGCCGTTCTTGAAAAGCCCCAAAACAGGGGAAATGTCAGCCCAGGCGGTGCATCCAGCCGTGCGGGTCAGGGGCCTGGCCGCGCTGGATCGACACCAGCTGATCGCGAAGGCGCGTGGTCAGCTGCCCAGGGCCGCCACTGCCGATGGTGAAGCGGCCTGCGGGCTCGGCAACGCTGCCGATCGGTGTGACGACGGCCGCCGTGCCGCAGGCGAAAGCCTCGACCAAGCGACCGCTGGCGGCGTCGGCGCGCCATTGGTCGATGGCATAGGGCTCCTCGCGCACGGTCAGGCCCTGGGCGCGGGCGATGGTCAGGATCGAATCGCGGGTGATGCCGGGCAGGATCGTGCCGGTCAGCGGCGGCGTCACCAGGCTGCCGTCGTCGAACACGAAAAAGACGTTCATGCCGCCCAGTTCCTCGACCCAGCGGCGCTCGACCGCGTCGAGAAAGACCACCTGGTCGCAACCATTGGCGATCGCTTCCTTCTGCGCGAGCAGGCTGGCCGCGTAGTTGCCGCCGCACTTGGCCGCGCCGGTGCCGCCCGGTGCCGCCCGCGTGTAGCCTTGGCTCACCCAGATCGACACGGCGGGCGCGCCGCCCTTGAAATAGGCGCCAACTGACGAGGCGATGACCATGTAGAGATATTCGGCCGAGGGCTTCACGCCCAGGAACACCTCGCTGGCGAACATGAAGGGACGGAGGTACAGCGCGCCGCCATCCTGCTCGGGAATCCAGTCACGCTCGACCTCGACCAGCCGCTCGACCGATTCGAGGAAGAGATTCTCGGGCAGTTCGGGCATGGCCATGCGACGCGCCGAATCCTGGAAACGGCGGGCATTGGCCTCGGGCCGGAACAGCGCGGTGCCGCCATCGGCCAAGCGATAGGCCTTCATCCCCTCGAAGATTTCCTGCGCATAATGCAGGACCGAGGCGGCCGGATCGATGCTCAAGGGCACGCGCGCGGTGATCTGCGCATCATGCCAGCCCTTGTCGTCGCTATAGCGGATCAGGGCCATGTGATCGGTGAAAACGCGCCCGAAACCGGGGTCTACCAGACGCGCCGACCGCTCGCTCGCCTCGACCGGGGTCTGGCAAGGATCGAACCGAAACGTAAGGGATTGATGCGCTTCCATGATCATCTCTCTGTTTTGGGTTGCCGTGGCCTAGGGCGTGTGAGTAGACGGGTCAACATGGCTGCCTCGAACCAGTCCGCATCGGCACAGTTTCTCCGTGAACCAGAACTCCGTAGGGGTATGGAATTGCTGTATTTCGGCAATAGCCATCTCGTGCGCTCGATCGATCGCGGTCTCGCCGCGCAGGGGCTGGGCCGTGCCCATCACCGTGCGCTTTATTTCATGGCTCGCAAGCCCGACATGACGGTCAGCGAGCTCCTATCGCTGCTGGCGATCACCAAGCAATCGCTGGGCCGCGTGCTCAACGAACTGGCGACGCGCGACCTGATCGAGACGCGACCGGGCGACCGCGATCGGCGCCAGCGACTGTTGCGGCTGACCCCGGCCGGGGCCGCGATGGAGGCGGAGTTGTTCGACGCGCTGCGCGAGAAGCTGTCCAAGGCCTATGCGCGCGCGGGGCAGCAGGCGGTGACGGGGTTCTGGACGGTGCTGGAGGGGTTCATCCCCGAGAACGAGCGTGCCCGGATCGAGGATTTGCGCTCCAACGACGGGTGATTGGGTTCGCGCGGAGGCGCAGAGGACGCGGAGGTGGATTGCTCAGGGCAATTTCACTCTTTCAAGGCCTAACGGATCGTCGCTCGTAACACCTCCCCGTTCTCCGCGCTCTGGCGTGACCTAAAAATCAGCCGCGCGCGGCTTCCGCCATTTCACGATTACGTCGTTCGGACGCCTTCAGCGTATCGACCATGAGCCGTTTGAGCGCATCGTCCGCGTCCAGCACGTTCAGCCCCTCGCGGGTCGAGCCGCCGGGGCTGGCAACCCGATCCGCGAGTATGGCGGGCGGCGCATCGGCCCCGATCGCCATAGCCCCCGCCCCGTCGACGGTGGCGAGCGCCAGTTGCTGCGCCAATTCGGGGGATAGCCCCAGCCCGACGCCGGCCTGCGCCAGCGCGTCGATGAAGCGGAACACGAAAGCAGGGCCGCATCCCGCCAGCGCCGTCACCGCGTCGAACCGCGTCTCATCCTCTATCCAAGGGGCCAGGCCGAGCGGACGGGCCAGCGCCTCGGCGGCGTCACGGACGGCGCTGTCTGGGGAGCGGGTATAAAGAGCGGTAACGCCCTGCCCGATCGCGACCGGCAGATTGGGCATCATCCGCACGACCGCGCCCGCCGGGATTTGGGCGGCAAGCGTCTCTTCCTCCACGCCCGCCAGGATCGAGAGCAAGATGGCCGGGTTCAGATGCGCCAGCGTCGGCGCGATGTCCGTCAGCTGCTGCGGCTTGAAGCCCAGCATCAGGATCGCAGGCGTCTCGTCGACGGGAAGTGCGGTCAGCGAGCGGACGCCTTCGGGCGCGCGGGTGCCGCTGCGGGTGATGACGGTGACCTGCGCCGGATCAAGTCCCTCGGCCAGCCAGCGGCGGAGCATCGCGCCCGCCATGTTGCCACATCCGACCAGCCAGATCGGTCCGGCGGGAAAGCTGATGCCCGCCAATTTACGCCTCGCCCTGGGTCTCGATCAGCGCGGCGGCCAGCGCTTCGCGCGGGGTCTTGCCGCCCCAGAGGACGAACTGGAACACAGGGTAGAAACGCTCGCATTCCTCGATCGCCGATTCGACCAGCAACTCGGTTGCGGAAAGCGAGATGGTGCCATCCTCGCCGCCATCGACCATCGCGGCATGGCGATAGAGCAGGATGCCGCTGTTCGACCACAGCTCGAAATGGCCGATCCAAAGCTGTTCGTTGACCAGCGCCAACGTCTCATATATGCCGGCGCGGCGATCCTCGGTCACCTTTATATCGGGAAACGCCAGGAATTGCAAGACGCTGTCGTCGTCGCGCCACAAGGCGCGCAGTTCGTAGGTCGCCCAACTGCCCTTTACCGTCGCGACGATTTCCTCGTCGTGACGCTCATGCTCCCACCCATGCGCGGCGAAATATGCTTCCAGCATATCGATGGGGGCCGATTCATCGGCTTCATGATCGGTCGACTCAAGCATCACTGGCCCTTGCGAACAAACCCAGACCGACGCAGGTTGCACCGCTCCGGGGTCCACCGCAAGCAGCGGGAGGTCGATTCCTGTGGATAGCTGCCCGCATCCGTGGAGCGAGCAGCCGTTCCCAATTGGCGATGCCGGTCAGGATTCGGTCCCGGCGGTCATCGCGCCCAGCCGTGCCTCCAGCGCGTCCAGGCGCGCCTTTAGCGCATCGGCCTCGTCGCGAGCGGCCACCGCCATCGCCTTGGCGACCTCGAACTCCTCGCGACTGACGAAATCGAGACCGCCGATCCATTCCCGCGCACGCGACCGGGCGCTGGCTTCCGCCTCGCGGCCCATGCCCGCCACGGTTCCAGCCAGGCCGTTCATCACCTTGGCGAAATCGTCGAACAGCTTGTTATCGGCCTGCATATCAAATTCCCAAAAATCGTTTCACAGCATTTGGGAGGTCTGGGCCCCCGGCACAAGCTTTTCCGCACCCGGATTGAGTTGATCGATCCGCCAGTTGAGCACACCGGCAAAGGACAGCCACACCAGATAGGGCACCATCAGCCAGGCCGCGCCCTTGCGAATGCGCGAGAAGGCGATGGTGGTGACGATGGACAGCAGCAGGATGCCGACGATCACGAACAGCGCTACGCTCACCTTGTGCGCGCCGAAGAACAGCGGCGTCCAGGACAGGTTGAGCAGGAACTGGACCACGAACAGGGTGATGGCGACACCCCGTCCCCTGGCGCCGCGCGCGTGGAGGATCATCGACAGCGCCAGGCCGATCAGGATGTAGAGCGTCGTCCACACCACCGGAAAGATCCAGCCCGGCGGGTTCAGCTCGGGCTTGGTCAGCGCCATGTACCAGCCATTCTCGCTACCCGAAGGCACGACGCGGCCCGATGCGAAGCCCAGCAGCAGGATCAGCGGCACGATGACGATCGCCCAGCGCAGGAAAGACATTCGCAACTGATCCTTCGATGCGATCGTACCCACTCGTTCCTCTTTCGCCATGATGCCCGTCGATCTGCCCCAGCGATCCGGGGCCGTAAACGGATAAGGTGAACGTTATTACAGCCGCCCCGTTCAATTTCGGGATGCAGCCACCAAAAACTCGATATTGCCTTCCGGGCCGGTGATCGGGCTCTGCGTGACGCCCGCCACCGACCAGCCGCCGGTCGTCAGCCATTCGACGACCTGATCGCAGACGCGCTGGTGCACCGCCGGATCGCGCACGACGCCGCCCTTGCCGACCTCTTCGCGTCCTGCCTCGAACTGTGGTTTGATCAAGGCCAGCAGCCGCGCGCCGGGCTTGGCAAAGCTCAGCGGGCGTTCCAGTACCTTGGCCAAGCCGATGAAGCTGGCGTCGCACACGATGATGTCGACGGCCTCGGGAATATGTGCCTCGGTCAGGATGCGGGCGCTGGTCTGTTCGTGGACGATGACGCGCGGGTCCTGACGCAGGGACCAGGCGAGCTGGTTGGTGCCGCTGTCGACCGCATAGACGCGCGCGGCACCGTTTTGCAGGAGGACGTCGGTAAAGCCGCCGGTCGAGCTGCCGACGTCGATCGCGACGCAGTCGGTCACGTCCCAGCCGAAATGCTCCAGCCCATGCGCCAGCTTGATCCCGCCGCGCGATACCCAGGGATGATCGCGCCCGCGCACGTCGAGGTTCGCGTCCTCGGCCAGTTGCTGGCCGGGCTTGGCGATCTTCGTCTCGCCCGAAAAGACCAGGCCCGCCATCACCAGCGCTTGCGCGCGCGAACGGGATTCCACGAGTCCGCGGTCCACGAGCATCTGGTCGACACGCAGCTTGGCCATGCCCCGCCCCTACCCCCCGGCTCGGTCCGTCGCAAGTCGTCATCCATTGGGCGCGAAGGCTATTGCCTATCTTTTTAGTAGGAATAAATTCCATACCAAGGATCGGGAGTCGACCCGGCCCGGAATCGAGGAGATGCCATATGGGTTCGTTCGCATCCTATGAGGCCCGCAAACCGACGGTCCTCACCGTACCTGGCCTTGGAGGCTCAGGCCGCTCGCACTGGCAGAGTTTGTGGGAAGAGGCGCGTCCCGATACCATCCGGGTGGAACTCGGCATGTGGTCGACGCCGCATCGCAATGCCTGGGTCACGCGGCTGGACCAGGCGATCCGGCAGGCACAGGCGCCGGTGATCCTCGCCGCGCATTCGCTGGGCTGTCTGGCCGTCGCCTGGTGGGCCGAGCTATCGCCGCAGCCCTATGGCTGGCCGGTCGCAGGCGCATTGCTGGTCGCGCCTGCCGATGTCGACCGCGCGGACGCGCCCGAGGCGCTGAAGGGCTTCGCTCCCAGTCCTCGCACGCCGCTCCCCTTCCCCTCGATCCTGGTCGCGAGCCAGGACGATCCCTGGATCTCGATCGAGCGCGCGCACAGCCTGGCGGTCGACTGGGGCAGCCACTTCGTCGATGCGGGGCCGCAGGGGCATATCAATGCCGCCAGCGGTCTCGGTTGGTGGCAGGAGGGACAGGAGCTGCTCGGCCGGGTGATCGCGGCCAGCGGTACGGACCGGCCGACGCCATCCGGGCCGCTATCGCCCAGCGAAGCGCGGGCGGTGCTGGCGGTGAATGCGACGGACGCGGCGCAGGCGCATTATCTGGGGCGGTGAGTTTTTCGCCCCGTCCAGCCTGAGCTAGGTCGAAGGCCAAGAGGAACCCTTATCAATCCGTGTTCCCCGGCGAAGGCCGGGGCCCAGTTGCGGCGTAGGTGAGAGGGAATAGAAACAATGAGGGGGAGGCTTCAGTAACAGGTGCCCATCGCCTCCCACGCCAATGCACGGCGCCATCGCGATCACGCAGAAACTGGGCCCCGGCCTTCGCCGGGGAACAGATCCTGTTTTAGGTAAGCGTGTAGCCTTCGTCTTTGCTCAAGCGGAACGAGGGCTTTGATCGGACTCGATCGCCTCCCGCTCCGCCTCGGCCTTGGCCGCCGCCGTGGCGGCCTTCATCCGCCGCCACATCCGCACATTCACGCCGATCATCATGACCACCGCCAGCGTCGTGAAGACGATGACGGCGGTCCAGCCGCGGATCACGCCCGCGCGCCTTCCGTGACATTGGCGCTGTTGTGGCGCAGCGCCTTCAGCACCGTCTCGACGATCGCATCCGCATCCAGCCCAGCCTGCGCATATTGCACCTCTGGCTTGTCCTGATCCTGGAAGATATCGGGCAGGCGCATCGTGCGCAGCTTCAGCCCGCCATCGATCAACCCTTCGTCCGACGCCATGGTCAGAACATGCGCGCCGAAACCGCCGATCGCATTCTCCTCGATCGTCACCGCGACCTCATGGGTGGTCAGCATCCGGCGGATCAACGCCTCGTCCAGCGGCTTGGCGAAGCGTAGGTCGGCGACCGAGGTCGACAGCCCCTTGGCCTCCAACGTGTCGGCAGCGCGCAAAGCCTCCGCCAAGCGGGTGCCGAGCGAGAGGATCGCGACCTTCTTGCCCTCGCGCACCACGCGGCCCTTGCCGATCTCCAGCAATTGCGGCGTCTCGGGGAGAGCAACCCCGACGCCGTTGCCGCGGGGATAGCGCACCGCGATCGGGCCGCTGTCATGGTTGACGCAGGTATGGACCATATGGACCAGTTCCGCCTCGTCGGCGGCGGCCATAACCACCATATTGGGCAGGCTGGCCAGATAAGTGACGTCGAACGAGCCCGCATGGGTCGCCCCGTCCGCCCCGACCAGGCCCGCGCGGTCGATCGCAAAGCGGACCGGCAGGTTCTGGATGGCGACGTCATGGACCACCTGGTCATAGGCGCGCTGGAGGAAGGTCGAGTAGATGGCGCAGAAGGGCCGCATCCCCTGCGCCGCGAGGCCCGCCGCGAAGGTTACCGCATGCTGCTCGGCAATGCCGACATCAAAGAACCGCTCCGGATGCGCGTTCGCGAACCGATCGAGCCCGGTGCCCGAGGGCATCGCGGCGGTGATGGCGCAGATGCGGGAATCGCTGTCCGCTTCCTTGGCCAGCGTCTCGCCGAACACGTTCTGATAGGCGGGCGGTCCCGGGGGCGCCTTGGCCTGGGCACCGGTGATGACGTCGAACTTCTGGACGCCGTGATATTTGTCCGCCGCCGCTTCGGCCGGGGCATAGCCCTTGCCCTTCTTGGTGACGACATGGATCAGGATCGGGCCTTCCTCGGCGTCGCGAACATTCTCCAGCACCGGGATCAGGTGGTCGAGATTGTGGCCGTCGATCGGGCCGACATAATAAAAGCCCAGCTCCTCGAACAGCGTTCCGCCCATGGTCATGCCGCGTGCGAACTCGTCGGTCTTCTGCGCCGCCTTTTGCAGCGGACGCGGGAAGCGCTTGGCGAGCTTCTTGAGCACGTCGCGCACGCCCAGGAACTCGCGGCTCGACACCATGCGCGACAGATAGGCCGACAGGCCGCCGACCGGCGGGGCGATCGACATGTCGTTATCGTTCAGGATCACGACCAGGCGATTGCCCGCCTGCTCGGCATTGTTCATCGCCTCATAGGCCATGCCTGCCGACATCGCGCCGTCGCCGATCACGGCAATGCCCTTGCCCGGCGTGCCCGCCAGCTTGTTGGCGACCGCAAAGCCGAGCGCGGCCGAGATCGAGGTCGAGCTGTGCGCCGCGCCGAAGGGGTCGTATTCGCTCTCGGTCCGCTTGGTGAAGCCCGACAGGCCGCCGCCCTGGCGGATGGTGCGAATCCGGTCGCGCCGCCCGGTCAGGATCTTGTGCGGATAGCATTGATGCCCGACGTCCCAGATCAGCCGGTCGTCGGGCGTGTTGAAGACATAATGGAGCGCGACCGTCAGTTCGACGACCCCCAGCCCCGAGCCGAGATGGCCGCCGGTGGTGCCGACCGCCGAGATCGTCTCGGTCCGCAATTCGTCGGCGAGCTGCCGCAACTGCTCGGGGGCCAGGCGACGAAGGTCGTCGGGGGTGTGCACCGTGTCGAGCAGCGGGGTCTGAGGAATGTCTGCCATCCCACCGGCTTATCCCAGCAAATCGATGGTGTCGATTGCCACTATTCACCGTATCGTCATTGACGCATGCGGAATTTTGTCCCGAAAAGACCGCATGTTCACCTATCGCTGGGCCGAGACCGCCGACATTCCCGCCATCGCCACGCTGATGGAGCGCGCCATCGCGATACTGCAGCAGGGCTTCCTGTCCCCCGATGAGATCACCGCCAGCCGGGCGGTCATGGGCCTGGACACGCAGCTCATTGCGGACGGCACCTATCTGTTGGCCGAGCGAGATGGCAGGATGGCGGGCTGTGGCGGGTGGAGCGCGCGGGCGACGCTGTATGGCGGGGACCACAGCCGCGCCCTGCGCGACGCGGCGATGCTCGATCCGGCGACGGACCCGGCGCGTATCCGGGCCATGTATGTCGATCCCGATTTCGCCCGGCAGGGGCTGGGCCGCGCGATTCTGGCGCGGTGCGAGGCGGCGGCGCGCGAAGCCGGGTTTCGTTCGGCCGAGATGATGGCGACGCTGGCGGGCGAGCCGCTTTACCGCGCGTGCGGCTATGCCGCGATCGAATCGGTGCACTCCGCACCGGTCGATGGGATACGCGTACCGCTGATCCGCATGGGAAAACCTCTCTAACCTGCCGACATCGTCCTCAGGCGCGGGAAGACATCGTCGATCGGCTTGGTGTCGGGCAGGATATAGACATAGCCGCCCTTCCTGCGGAACGTCGGCCGCAACTGCCGCGTGTAAAAGGCTTGGGGCACGTTGATGCAGCCAAAGGTGATGCGATTGTCGTCGGGCGTCGGCGACAGCATCCGCTCGCGACGCTTCTCGCGCGCGCCTGCGTCCTTGGGGATCGGGTGCAACGCCACCGAGGTCGCATAATCGACCCACAGCACCCGCTCGCCCGCCACCGGCAGGCCGAACTTGGCGAGATAGCGCCCGGAAGGGGTCGTCTTCTCGGCGGGACCGAGCGAGGCCAGCGTCTTGGTGCCGACACCGGGGCTGGCATCGTCGCCCGGCATGATGCCGATCAGGACAGGCACTGCCGCCATCTGTTTGCCGTCGGATGCGAACAGGAACAGCGTCGCATTGACCTTGTCGACCACCGCCCAGGGCAGGCCGCGATTGTCCTGCGAGGACGCCACCCAGTCGATGACACGCTGCGCAGACGCCGAGGGGGTCAGCACGGGGGCGGGCTCCGCCTGGGCCTTGGGCTTCGACTTGCGCGCGGTGGCCTTGGGCGGTTCGGCCCGACGCGCATCGGCGACCGAGGGGAAAAGCAAGGCAAGACCGACCAGCGGCGCCATCAGGAATTTCATCGGAGCGTTATACTCAAGCAAAAGGCCGGTCCTTCCCCGACGAAGGGGAAAGACCGGCACGGCATTTTATCAGTCTATCGCAGGACCGACAGGATCAATGGCGGGGGCGACGCGCGGGCTTCTGTTCCTGCACGGTCAGACGCTGTTCGACGCCATCGACGCGACCGGTCAGCTGATCCAGCCGCTGGCCATTGGCCTGGGACTGGCCCGATGCCGCCTGCGCCTCGGCCAGCGCCTGCTTGGCGGTGCCGTCGGTCTGCTGGAGCCGCTGTTCGAGCGTATCGACGCGCTGGCTGACGGGAGCGATCTGCTCGCGCACGAAGGACTTCGTGGCGCAACCACCAAGACTGACGGCACCGGCCAAGGTCACCATGGCGAGCAGGGATTTCGATGCAAAAGCAGACATAAACACTTCTTTCAGTCGTTAACCAACCGCAACAACGAAGCCGAGTGCGAAAAGTTCGACAATCCCGATTGTGTTCGACCGTGCCGGTTTTTCGACCAAGCGTTGACGAGCGAATACTTACGAACACTTGGAGATTTCACAATTTTGTTAAGTCCGCGTTCAGAATCTAACGCTTTCGTGACGCGCGTTTCGCAAAGGGATCGCGCGGAATGCCATCGGCACCGTCTTGGTCGCGCGACGCCTTGGCGGGAACGACCTTTCGCGCCGCCACACAGTCGCGCAGCGCGGCGATCGCGGCCCCGCTTCCGCCAAGCGACAGGCGTTCGACCGGCACATCACCCCGCGCAATGTCCAGCCGCTGAGACTTGGCGAGATAGGTCGGGAAGGCACGCTCGAAGCTGGTGACGAAGCCCTGCTTGCCGTCTGCGGCCAGCCCGATGGCGAAATGCTTGGGATAGCCGCCGCTCGTCAGCCGGAAGTCCAAGGCCAGCCGCTCCTTCGGCCTGATCGACCAATTGGCGTTGAGCACGGTCAGATGGTTCGACCCGTCGCGGTCGAGCCCGAGCAGTAGTGTCGTGTCGCCCGGTCGGTCATAGATGCGCGTCAGGAAACACCCGTCGCCATCCTCGCTGATCGCCAGCGTCCAGTCGCCGACTTTCCGCGGCAGGGTGTCCTTGTCGGCGGCACTGGCCCCGTTTGGGGATAGCGCAGCCGCCAGACCGAGTAGCGATAGAGCGGACAGACGACGTGAAAGCTTCATAGACTTCTTCCTCCACCGCCGACCCTATCCGCACGGACCGCTATTGGCCAAGCCTGAGGCCCCCTTCCACTCATACCCTGCAAGCGGAGCAAGGGAGGGCTTACGCCATCCGCTCGCGCACCACCCGCTCCAGCACGTCGAGCGGCATCGCGCCCAGCGTCAGGACGCGGTGGAATGCCTTGGGGTCCCATTTCGCGCCCGCCTTGGCCTTCGCTTCGTCACGGAGCCGCGTCCAAACGGTATGGCCGATCTCGTAGCTGCACGCTTGTCCCGGCCAGACGGTATAGCGGTCAATCTCCCCTTGGCTGCGACCGCGCGCGATGCCGGTGGTGGCGATGAAATAGTCGGTCGCCTTTTCGCGGCTCCAGCGCTTCGCGTGCATGCCGGAATCGACCACCAGCCGCGTCGCGCGGAAGAGCAGCGATTGCAGATAGCCGACCTGGCCGAGCGGATTGCCGTCATACATGCCCATCTCATCGGCCAGCTGCTCGGAATAGAGCGCCCACCCTTCCGAATGGCCCGAATAGTAGACACCCCGACGGATCAGCGGAATGTCATTGCTTTCCAGCGCCGACATGACCTGCAGGTGGTGGCCCGGCACCGCCTCATGATAGGTCAGCGTCGCCAGCCCGAATTTGGGACGGTCGAACGTATCGCGCAGGTTGATGAAATAGATGGCGGGGCGTGAACCATCGAGCGAGGCGGACTGGTAATAACCGCCCGGCGCACCCGCCTGGATGGCCTCAGGCACGCGGCGGATTTCGACCGGGGCCTTGGGCAGCACGGCGAACTGTTCGGGCAGGCGGCGGGTCATCGCCGCGACCTGCGCGCGCAACTGCTCGAGCAGCGCCTCGCGACCGGCATCGGTATTGGGATAGAGCTGGTCCGGGCGCTTGTTCAGCGCGACCAGCCGCTCGCCGACACTGCCCTGCCCCATGCCCTGCGCCTTCAGTATGGCATCGATCCGCGCGCCGATCTCGGCCACCTGCGCCAGGCCCAGCCGATGGATGTCGTCGCCCGACATTTTGGTCGTCGTCGCGGCGGCCGCGGCGGCGGTGTAATAGGCCTCGCCATCGGGCAGTCGCCAAACGCCCGCGTCATGCACCGCCCGGCCACGCAATTCGGTGACGAGCGCCCGTTGCCGGTCGAGCGCGGGGAAGACCTTGTCGGCCATCAATCGGGCGACAGCCTGGGCCCGTTCGGGGGGCAGGCTGGCGGCCTTCAGTTTGGCGGCGAGGTCGGTGGCGGGCCCGGTCGCCTCAGGCGCCTTGTCGCGGACCGCCCCCAGCTGCTTGAGCGCGGTATCGAGGATATAGTCGGGTGCGAACACGCCCTTGGCGGCATCCTGCCGCTGGCGCTCGGTGTCCGCATCGATCGCGGTCGCCAACGCCTCGACCCGCGCGACATAGGCGTCGGCGTCGGCCGCGTTCGTCACCTGGTGCTGGCTCGACAGGAAATCGGGGACATCGCGATACGCCCCCGACAACTGGCTGAGCACATAAGGCGCATATTGTCCCGCGCTGGTCCCATAGGCGAACCGCTCGCCCGCGATCACTTGGTCGAGCCCATAGCCGACGATGTCGTAATCAAGCCGCGCCGCCTCCCCCAGCGAAGCGCGCGGGATGGTCCGCAGCGCCGCCAGTTCCTGCCGCGCCCGCGCATATTGGCGGGCTTCCCCGGCGCGCGACACATCGCCAAGCCTGCTCTTCAGGTGCGCGCGCGGCCCCGTATCCAGCCCCAGCGAGGTGGCCTGTTCGGGACTGTCCTCCAACCGTGCGTAGAAGAAGCGGTCGAGCATCGCCCGCAGCTCCGCATCGCGCGACCCGGTCGCCGCGCGGGCCAGACCCGGCCAAGCGGTGGTGACGGCGGCAAGGCTGGCGGAGGCGAGAAACTGGCGACGCTGCATGGACGATTCCGGCAATTATGACGTGATTGCCAAGGCTAAGCCCCTGATCCTGCGATGCAAGGCGAAAAGCCGCCCCCCCTGTCTGCACCGTTTCTGCACTGAAAGCGCGCCGGATCACCAGCACGCGCGCCGGTCGATCTGGACCCCGGCGACCCATAGCCGTCCCATCAGGGAGTTCGGCATGACCATCACCACATCCTTATACCATAGCTTCCACACCAAGCTGCTCGGCGCCGCCGTGCTGGTCGGGCTGGCGCAGTTTCTCTTCTATGGGCAGGAGGCCGGCTGGACGTTGGGCGGTTTCGCCCTCGCCTGGACCATCGTGCTCCTCCTGACGCGCGCCGATGTCCGCGCCAGCCGCCCCGCGCGCGTCGCGGTGGCGATGGCGACGCTGTTCGGCGTAATGATGGTCGATGATCCGGGGCCGCTCAAATGGCTGTTGTTCGGCGCGTCGATCGGCATGGCGACGCTGTTGCCGCTGCGCCCGTTCGACGATGCGCTGCATTGGGCGGGGCGGCTGGTCGTCCATGGCTTTGGCAGCATGGTGGCACCACTGCGCGACGCGGGGCGGTTCGCCCGAGCCCGTCGCCGCCGACCGGGACGGCGGATGCTCGCGGTGGCGACCATGCTGGTCCTGCCGGTACTGGGCAGCGCACTTTTCCTGACCCTGTTCGCCCAGGCCAATCCGGTGATCGAACGGGCCTTTGCCGCGATCCGCTTTCCCGACCTGTCAGACATCATCTATAGAACGCTGTTCTCGCTATTCTTTCTCGTGATGATCTGGTCCAGCCTGCGCCCACGCAGGACCTTGTTACCGCAGGGCTTCATGGCGACGCCCGGCAAGGGCCCCCTTCCCTCAATCGGTCGCCACACGCTGATATTATCGCTGGTGACGTTCAACCTGATCTTCGCAGGCCAGAACGCGCTCGACCTCGCCTTTCTGTGGAGCGGCGCGCCGTTACCGCAGGGCGTGACGCTGGCCGACTATGCGCATCGCGGGGCCTATCCGCTGATCGTAACCGCGCTGCTGGCGGGCGGGTTCGTGCTGCTGGCCGGACGATCCGGGGATCGGCTGGTGCGGCGGCTGATCGTGCTGTGGGTCGCGCAGAACCTGCTCCTTGTCGCCTCCAGCATCCTGCGCACGGTCGATTATATCGCCGTCTTCGGGCTCAGCGGATGGCGGATCGCCGCGCTCGCCTGGATGGGCTTAGTCGCGCTGGGACTGGTGCTGATCGTCTGGCGGATGCTGCGCGGGCGTTCGGTCCGCTGGCTGATCAACGCCAATGCGCTGGCGGCCGGGGCCGTGCTGATCGCCGGATGCGCCAGCGACCTGGGAGAGATCGCCGCCCGCTGGAACGTCGCCCACGCCAGACGCGCGGCGGATATCGACCTTTGCTATTTCGAGAACCTGGGTCCTTCCGCGCTGCTGCCGCTGATCGAGGTCGAACGGCGCGCTTCCGGGCCGGTCCTGCGCCATCGGGCCCGCAACATCATCGGCGATGTAATGGCCGATATGCGGCGCGACCGGGCCGACTGGCATAGCTGGAGCTGGCGCAATGCCCGCCGCCTGTCTGCAGCCGAAGCCCTGGTCGGACAGCGCAAGCCCGCCGCCAAACCCCATTTCTGCGGCGAGCCCTATCGCGAACAGGCCTCGGCCCTCGCGTTGACGAAGCCGCACCAGTCATGATCCTATGCCCCATGCCCCGCACGATCCTGGTCGCCGATGATGATCCCAATATCCGCCAGCTGCTCGTTTTCGCGCTCGGCAAGGCGGGGCTCGACACGATCGAGGCGGCGGACGGCGAAGCGGCGCTGGCCGAGGTGGCGCAGCACGCGCCCGATCTCGTGGTGCTCGACATCAACATGCCGCGTATGGATGGGCTGGAGGTCTGTCGGCGGCTGCGGGCGAGCGGTGAGACGCCCATCCTGTTCCTGTCATCGCGCGATGACGAGATCGACCGGGTGCTGGGAATTGAGCTGGGCGCGGACGATTATGTCGTCAAACCCTTTTCCCCGCGCGAAGTGGTGGCGCGGGTGATGGCGATCCTGCGCCGCACCCATGCCCATCCGCCGCAGGTGGAGACGGCGGGCGCGGTCATCCATCACGGCCGCCTGGCCCTGGATGTCGAAGGGTGGCAGGCGCGCTGGGCGGGGGCGGAGGTGCCGCTGACCGTCACCGAATTCTCGATCCTGCGCACGCTCGCCGTCATGCCCGCCAAGGTGTTCAGCCGCGAGGCGATCATCGACCGACTGCATGGCCCCGGCTTTGCGGTGACCGACCGGACGATCGACAGCCATATCCGCAACCTGCGCGCGAAATTCGCCGAGCGGGGCGGCACCGACCTGATCGAGACGCGCGCCGGGATCGGATACCGGCTGGGAGCGTGCAGCGGCGGGGCGGCGTGATCGCACGGGTCAAGGCCTGGTCCAAGCGCCACTGGCCGCGCCTGTCGCTTCGTACCTATCTGTTCGCCAGCTTCTTTCTGGTCGCCGCGCTGCCCGGTGTCGGCGCGGTGGCCTTGCGGGTCTATGAGAATACGCTGGTCCGCCAGACCGAGGCGGAGCTGGAGGCGCAAGGGGCCGCACTCGCCGCCAGCGCCGCCGCCTTGTGGCCCGCCGCGCCGCCGGGACGCCCCGTCACCCGCTTCGCCGCAGAGACGAGCGGCCCCTATGGCGGCGCCGTCGCCACCGCCGTCGATCTGAGCGCGACGCCGATCCTGCCCGAACGGCCCCTGCCCCAAGCTGCTGGCGCGCCGAGCCCGGATGCCCGAGCCGCCGCCGCCCGCCTGTCGCCGGTGCTGGCCGTCACCCGCCAGGCGACCCTCGCCTCGATCATCCTGCTCGACCGGGACGGGCGGATCGTCACCGGATCGGCGGCACAAGGGAGCTATGCCGCGCTGCCCGAAGTCGCCACCGCGCTGGCGGGTCTGCCCCGCACCGTTCTGCGCCGCAATGCGAGCTACCGGGCGATCTTCCGCTTCGACTGGCTCTCACGCGCCGCCGCTACGCGGGTCCATTATGCGCGACCGATCCTGGTCGATGGCCGGGTGGTCGGCGTCCTGCTGCTGTCGCGATCGGCGCGCTCGCTGTTCGTCGGGCTCTATCAGGACTGGGGCAAGATCGTCATCGGCGTGGCAGCGATCCTGGGCACGCTGATCCTGCTCTCGGGCCTGTTGTCGCGCGGCATCGCGCAGCCGATCGAGGAATTGCAGGACGCCGCGCGCGACGTGGCGGCGGGGCGCGGCACCGTGCCCGCGATACCGGCGACGGCGGCGACCGAGATCCAGGACCTCTACCGCGACTTCGCCGCCATGGCCGAGGCGATCGAGGCGCGCTCGCTCTACCTGCGCAACTTCGCCCATGCGGTCAGCCATGAGTTCAAGACGCCACTGACGGGCATTCGCGGCGCGATCGAGCTGTTGCAGGACCACGGTGCCACCATGTCCGATGCCGAGCGTCGCCGCTTCCTGGCCAATGCGGACGCCGATGCCGGGCGGCTCACCTTATTGGTCTCGCGTCTGCTCGACCTGGCACGCGCGGACATGACGGTGGCGACGGAGGGCGAGAGTGATGTCGTCGGCGTCGCGCTGAAACTCGCCGATGCGCACCGGCGGCAGGGTGTGGCAATCCCGGTCGAGACCGATCGCCCCAAGGCCCTGGCCCTCATCGCCCCGGAGACGCTGGAGGCGATCCTGACGACCCTGATCGAAAATGCGGGTCAAGCCGGAGCCGAAACGATCACCATCCGGGTCGAGGCGGCGGATCGCGTCGTCATCGACGTGATCGATAATGGCGGCGGCATTCCGCCCGGCGACCGGGACCGGATCTTCGAGCCCTTCTTCACCTCCCGCCGGACGAGCGGCGGCACAGGACTCGGCCTGTCGATCGCCCGCGCGCTGCTGGCCGGGGCGGGCGGGACGCTGGAACTCGCCGATGCCGAGCGGGGGACGACCATGCGCCTCACCCTGCCCGCGCCTCAGCGATAGCGGCCCATCACCACCTTCAGCACGACCGGATGGTCGACGATGTTGATGCCGTAATCGGTCTGGTCCCCGTTCCAGAGGCGGTCCATCACCCAGCGGCCATCGGTGAAATGCCCCTGCTCGACCCGGACGATCATCGCCTTCGGGTCGGGGATCGCAGGCTCGAAGCGGGCGCGGACATGGTCGCCGACCATCAGGAATTCGTCGCGCGACAGCTGGACGACCGCCATGCCGCCGACCGGCTCGGCCTTCCACGGCGCGGGTTCGGACTTGAGCCAGGTCCAGCTCTTCTCGCCGAACTGCCACTGGCCGAACTCGGCGCGGATACGCCAGTCGCCCAGCACCGTCTCGCGGTCGCCGCCGTCATCGGGCTTGGCCGCGCCCCATGTCGGATGCTTGAACGCCGCCTTGGCCCAGTCGCGCATCACCCCCGCCACCGCGCCATAAGGCCCGGCAAAGGCGTCGAGCGTGCTGTCGTCCAGCGCCTTGGCCCCCAGCGGATAGTTGAAGAAGCCGGTGTCATCCATGCCGAACGGCGCAAAGCCGATCGCGCCGCGCCCCAGCGCTTCGTAGAAATAGCGCGCGAACTCGCGGCCATTGCCGATCTCCGGCACCAGCAGCGGGTTGTCGGGCCGGGCGTAGGCGTCGAGATACAGGCCGACATTGCGGCTGGCCCGGTCATAGATATCAGGGGCCTCGGCATCGATCGCGGGCGCGGCGACCTTCCAGATGTCGAGCACGTCCTGCTGCGGCCCGCCGCTCGCCACGCCGTCGGGGTCGGGCACGTTGGACGGCCCCGCCAGCGCCGCGTTGACGTACATGGGCAGGGGCTTCACCGCCTTGCCCGCCTCGACGATCTCGTTGATGTAGCGCGCGGTGTACCAGCTGTTGAACGCGCGGTCGGCCTGCGTCCCGAACACCGTGCTCCAATTGCCGCGCGGCTTGCCCAGCTTGCGGGTCAGTGCCTCGGGCACGGGCTGCTCGAACAGGCGCTGTGCGGCGGCGGAATAATCGCGCGGGTTGCGATAGCTGCCCACTTCATTTTCGGGCTGGACCATGATGACCGTGTTCTGCGGATCATGCTCCTTCAGATAGGTCATCAGCCGGACGAAGGCGCGCTTGTCGGCCTCCAGCGTGATCCGCGCCATCGGGGTCAGCGCATAATGGTCCTTGCCGTCGCGCGTCTTCATCCGGGGAAAGCGGCGATTGTCGAGCTTTACCCAATCGGGCGTATAGCCGGGCGAGGTATTCTTCCAGGTGGCGAACCACAGCAGGACCACGCGCTTGTCACGCGCGCGCGCCTGATCGAGCAGGGTCTGGACAAAGGTGAAATCGAACTGCCCCTCGACTGGTTCGATCTGTTGCCAGGCGACGGGGATTTCGATCGTGTTGGCGTGGATGCGGTCCAGCACCGGCCAGACCTGCGGCAGCGCGGCGGCATAGTTGCTGGAATTGTTGACTTGCGCAGCCAGCATCAGGAACGGGTGCCCGTCGACCAGCAAGGCGTGCCGCCCCGCCCGGGTGACGATGCGCGGCACCTCGGTCGATTGCGCGGCCAACGGCGTCGCCAGCCCCAGCGTCACCATCGCCCCTATGATCGCCAAGCGCATCGCATCCCCCTCCGTTTGCACAGTCTGTGCACGGGAAGGCGTTGCGCGGCAACGGGGCTGTGACGGACGAAGCGGCGTCAGGCCGCCTGTTCGGTCTCCATCAGGCGGAGCGCGTCGGTCGTCGCGCGGGCGTCGCGAGCCGCCTCGGTGCGGAGTGATCGCTGCGCCATCGCCGCCCAGGCCGCCTCGGAGCGCAGGCAACGCTCGCGCACATTGGCGAGATCGGTCGTCGCAGCCTGGTCGCGGCACTCATTGGCGCGCTGCTGGAAGAGTTCGGAGTCACGCATGGTCATGCCTTTCGCGCAAGAATGGCAAAGGGTGGCGGGGAGCCGCCGGATGACCCGGCCTGTCCCCGCCCGGGGATCAGTCGACGGTCTGCAGGTTGACCGCCGCCATCTTGCCGCGCCGATCATGTTCCAGGTCATAGCCGATACGCTGGTTCTGCTGCAGCGTGATCATGCCCGCCCGCTCGACCGCGGTGACGTGCACGAAGGCATCCGCGCCACCGGTATCGGGCGTGATGAAACCATAACCCTTGTCGGCATTGAAAAACTTGACGGTTCCGTTCTGGCTCATGGAGATCTTCCTTCCATTGCGGGTCTGCCGGATCAGCGGACCCATGGGGCCTCGACTGCAGGGAAAGAAGGAAGAAGGGGCGTGCCAGGCGCCAAAAACCGTCGATGTGCGACTAAAGCCAGATCAATATGGGGATCAGGCTGCCAGACCGCAACCGGTGGCACCGGCGGGCGATGGCGCGGCGCAACGATATTCGGCCGCGATGCGCAGGATTTCGGCACAGGTGAAGCCGCCGCTGGCCCGGTCGTCGCCAGCATCCGCCTCTCGCCAATGATCGATCTCGACCATGCGGACGGGACGCATTGCCACGATGCCCACCCAATGCGCCAGCAGCACGTCCAGCTCGCGGAAACCATTGGCGGTCACCCGGGCCCGCACGGTCCGCCGGCGCTGCGACAGCGCCCTGGCGGGGGTCGCCCAGAGCGGCGCGATCCGCTCCTCGACGACGCGGATGCCGTCCATCAGCGCACGATGGGCGCGGGCCTGTTCGGCGGGGGTGATTAACATATGCGTCATGCGCATCGCCCCGGAGGGCGGCGAAGTGGGGCGAGGATCAAGACGGCGGCTCCGGCGCAACAAGCGGGAGCACAATGTCTCTCAGTCACCAGCGCTTGCGATACCCAAACCGGCGATGGGCAAAGCTAACAGGTCGCCCTTTCGACGTCGCGCGGAATCGGTTTCGCGACGAAATTTATCCCAGGATATATTTTGCCGCCACCAAAAGCCATTACACACGTTTCATGAAGGCCACCGCCATGGTGCCTCCCTTTGACCGAGCGACCGCGCTTGCAAGGGCGCGCGCCGTAGCGGATGCTCGGGACCAGGTGAAAGGAAGCCAGACCATTGGCTGATCGCAGCGAATTTTCGGTATCGCGCCGTGGGGTGATCGTCGGCAGCGCCGCGACCGCCATGGCCGCGTCCTCCCCCGCCTCGGCGGCCCTCGGGGCCCAGAGCAGAAAGAGTGTCATGCCACCCGATCCCTCCGCCATGCCCGTCACGCTGAAGGTGAACGGCCAGACCCGCAAACTCTCGCTCGATCCGCGCACCACCCTGCTCGACACGCTGCGCGAACATCTCCACCTGACCGGCACCAAGAAGGGCTGCGACCATGGCCAGTGCGGGGCGTGCACGGTGATCGTCAACGGGCAGCGGATCAACAGTTGCCTGTCCCTGGCGCTCCAGCATGAAGGCGACAGCATCACCACCATCGAGGGGCTCGGCACACCCGAGAAGCTGCACCCCATGCAGGCGGCGTTCGTGCGCCACGACGGCTATCAGTGCGGTTACTGTACGCCGGGCCAGATCTGCTCGGCGGTGGCGGTGCTCGACGAGATCAAGCGCGGCGTGCCCAGCCATGTCCAGGCTGACCTGACCGCCAGGCCCCAGGCCAGTAACATGGAAATGCGCGAGCGGATGAGCGGCAATATCTGCCGCTGCGGCGCCTATTCGAACATCGCCGACGCGATGGCCGAGGTTGCGGGAGCCAAGGCATGAAGCCCTTTACCTATGAACGCGCAAAGGATGCCGTCTCGGCCGCCCGCGCCGCCACCAAGCCCGGCGCGAAATTCCTGGCGGGCGGCACCAACCTGCTCGATTTGATGAAGATCGAGGTCGAGACGCCGACCCATCTGATCGACATTCAGGATACGGGCCTCGACAAGATCGAGAAGACCAAGGACGGCGGTCTGCGCGTGGGTGCCTTCGTCAGCAACACCGCGCTCGCCGCCGATGAGCGGGTGCGCCGCGATTACGGCGTCCTGTCGCGCGCGATCGTTGCGGGGGCGAGCGGCCAGCTGCGCAACAAGGCGACGACGGCGGGCAATCTGCTCCAGCGGACGCGCTGTCCTTATTTCTACGACACCAACATGGCCTGCAACAAGCGCAAGCCCGGTTCGGGATGCAGCGCGATCGGCGGTTATTCGCGCCAGCTAGCGGTGATCGGGTCGAGCAGCGACTGCATCGCCACCAACCCGAGCGACATGAACGTCGCGATGCGGGTACTCGACGCGGTGGTCGAGACGGTAAACCCGCAAGGCCAGGCCCGCGCCATCCCCATCGCCGACTTCCACCGCCTGCCCGGCAACACCCCGCATATTGAGACGGCGTTGCAGCCCGGCGAGCTCATCACCGCCGTCACCCTGCCCCGCCCGATCGGCGGTACGCATATCTATGAGAAGGTGCGTGACCGCGCGTCTTATGCCTTTGCGCTCGTATCGGTCGCGGCGGTCGTCCAGAAGGACGGCTCGGGCCGGGTCGCCGTCGGCGGGGTCGCCCCCAAGCCCTGGCGGATCGAAGCTGCCGAGGCCGCCATGCCGCAGGGGGCCAAGGCGGTGACGGCGACGTTGTTCGCCGATGCCCGGCCCACCGAGGACAATGCCTATAAACTGCCGCTCGTCGAACGAACGCTGGCGGCGACGATCAACCAGGCGAGGACCGCATGAAGTTCACCGAGCCTGCGGGCACCAATCCCATCGACCGCATGACCGTGGTCGGCCGTGCGCAGGACCGGATCGATGGTCCGCGCAAGACGACCGGCATGGCCCCCTATGCCTATGAGCATCACGAGGAGGCACCCAACGCCGCCTATGGCTGGATCATCGGCGCGGCCGTCGCCAAGGGGCGTATCCGGTCGATGAACCTAGACGATGCGCGCGGCGCGCCGGGCGTGTTGGCCATCGTCACCGCCAATGAGGCGGGCCCGCTGGGCAAGGGCAATTTCAACACGGTCAAGCTGCTCGGCGGCCCCGACATCGACCATTACCACCAGGCGGTCGCCATCGTCGTCGCGGAGAGTTTCGAGCAGGCGCGCGCCGCGGCCGGGCTGGTCCGCATCGACTATGAGCGCGGCAAGGGCCAATATGACCTGGCGGAGGGCCTGAAGTCCGCTCCGCTGACCGGTGGCGAAGAGGGCAAGCCCGGCAAAGAAGACCGGACCGGCAGTTTCGAAAGCGCCTTCACCGCTGCACCGGTGAAACTGGACGCCACCTACACCACCCCCGACCACAGCCATGCGATGATGGAGCCGTTCGCCTCGATCGCGTCGTGGGAGGGCGACAAGCTGACCGTCTGGACCTCCAACCAGATGATCGCCTGGGGCCATGGCGATCTGGCCAAGACGCTGGGGCTGCCCAAGGAAAAGGTGCGGCTGATCTCTCCTTATGTCGGTGGCGGGTTTGGCGGGAAGCTGTTCCTGCGTGCCGATGCCGTCATGGCGGCGCTGGGCGCGAAGGCGGCGGGACGGCCGGTCAAGGTTGCAATGCAGCGGCCGCTGATGGCGAACAACGCCACCCATCGCCCCGCGACGACGCAGCGTATCCGCATCGGCGCGACCAAGGACGGCGCGATCCAGGCGATCGCGCATGAAAGCGGCTCGGGCGACCTGCCCGGCGGCGGACCGGAGACGGCGGTCAACCAAACCAAGCTGCTCTATGCCGGGCCCAACCGCCTGACCTCGATGCGACTGGCCGTGCTCAACCTGCCCGAGGGCAATGCGATGCGCGCGCCCGGCGAGGCACCGGGCATGATGGCCCTGGAAATCGCGATGGACGAGATGGCGGAAAAGCTGGGCATGGACCCGGTCGCCTTCCGCGTGAAGAACGACACCCAGGTCGATCCCGAAAAGCCCGAGCGCCGCTTCTCGCAGCGCCAACTCGTCCGCTGCCTGGAAGAAGGCGCACAGCGCTTCGGCTGGTCACAGCGCAGCGCCAAGCCCGCCCAGGTCCGCGACGGGCGCTGGCTGGTCGGCATGGGCGTGGCGTCCGCCTTCCGCAACCATATGAATATGAAGTCGGCGGCGCGGGTCACGCTGGGCAAGGACGGGCGCGTCCTCGTCGAAACCGACATGACCGATATCGGCACGGGCAGCTATACGATCATCGCCCAGACCGCCGCCGAGATGATGGGCCTGCCGATGGACGCCGTTGATGTCCGGTTGGGCGACAGCGACTATCCCGTGTCGGCGGGCTCTGGCGGTCAGTTCGGCGCGGCCAATGCGACGGCGGGCGTCTATGCTGCCTGCGTCAAGCTGCGCGAGGCGGTGGCGCAGCGGTTGGGCTTCAACTCGGCCGACCTGACCTTTGCCGATGGCCAGGTCACGGGCGGCAATCGATCGGTAAAGTTGCGCGATGCGGCCTCCGCCGGTCCGCTGACCGCCGAGGACAGGATCGAGTTCGGCACACTCGACAAAACCTATCAACTCTCCACCTTCGGCGCGCACTTTGTCGAGGTCGGAGTGGACCTTTATACCGGCGTCACCCGCCTGCGGCGGATGCTGGCAGTCTGTGCGGCCGGGCGCATTCTGAACCCGAAGGCGGCGCGCAGCCAGATGATCGGCGCGATGACCATGGGCGTCGGCTCGGCGCTGATGGAGGAACTGGCGGTCGACAAGCGCTTTGGCTTCTTCGTCAACCATGACCTGGCAGGCTATGAAGTGCCGGTCCATGCCGACATACCGCATCAGGAAGTGATCTTCCTGGAGGAAGCCGATGACAAGGCCAATCCGATGAAGGCTAAGGGTGTCGGCGAGCTCGGCCTGTGCGGCGTCGGCGCAGCGGTGGCCAATGCCGTCTACAATGCGACCGGCGTGCGTATCCGCGACTATCCGCTGACGCTGGAGAAGCATCTGGACAAGTTGCCCGCCATCGCCTGATGGGCCCCTCACCCTTCCCCCTGCCCAGGCGGGCGGGCAGGGTGAGGCGTCGATTCGCACCGGCCGCTCGCTGCCGCCGACATCTTGGTCGAAACTGCAACAGGTTAGCGCCTCCGTCGCCGCAAACCCGCCGTCTCTTCGTAGCATGCGAAACACAGTGCGGTGAAAATGGTCGGAAATCCGCTCCACGTCCGCACATTCCCATTGCAAGATGATGCCGCTTGCCCTCGCTATCGCGACGCCGATCGTTCATGCGGTCGGGAACAGGGAGGGGACCATCACCATATGAACGACGCGATCGACAGTTTCTGGAAGACGGCCGGGGGTATCCTGTCACCGCACGGGCCCGCCACGGCGGGCGCGGCGGCCAGCTATGTGCCCGGCGACTATAGCATCCACTTCTTCCTGCAACTGGCGGTGATCCTGCTGGCCTGTCGCGTCGTCAGCTGGGTGGGGCAACGCTTCCTGGCGCAGCCGCCCGTCGTCGGCGAGATGATCGCGGGTGTGGTCCTGGGCCCCTCGCTGCTGGGGCTGTTCTTCCCCGAGCTCCAGGGTGCCATCTTTCCCAAGGAGACCCGCAACGTCCTATATGCCGGATCGCAGCTGGGCGTGGCGCTCTACATGTTCCTGGTCGGCCTGACGCTGCGGCTCGATCATTTCCAGTCCAAGGCGAAGAGCGCGATGGCGGTGTCCGCCTCGGGCGTGCTGGCCCCCTTCCTGATCGCGGTCGCAATTACCCCGATGCTGCTGACCGTGCCCGGCCTGTTCGCGGCCGGGATCAGCCAGGCCAATGCCACATTGTTCATGGGCGCGTGCATCGCGCTGACCGCCTTTCCGATGCTGGCACGGATCATCAACGAACGCGGGCTGGCCAACAGTCCGCTGGGCACATTGTCGCTAGCGGCGGGCGCATTTGACGATGCCGCGTCATGGTGTGTGCTTGCCATCGTACTGGCGACCTTCGGCGGCGGCCCCGGCGTCGCGATCCTGGCGATCGGCGGGGCGGTGATCTATGTCGGCCTGCTGACGTTGTTCGGCCGCCGCCTGCTCGCGCCGCTCGGCCGGGCAGTCGAGGCCAGAGGCGAGATGTCGACCACGGTGCTGGCCGTCACGCTGATGGCCTTTTGCATCTCTGCCTTCATTATGGACGCGATCGGCGTGCACGGCATCTTCGGCGGTTTCATCCTGGGCGTGTTCATGCCCCGTGGGCTGTTCGTGACCGAGTTGAAGAAGAAGGTCGAACCGTTGGCGGTCGTCCTGCTGCTGCCCATGTTCTTCACCTATTCCGGGCTCAACACGCGGATGGACATGGTGAATTCGGTGCCGCTGCTGCTGATCGCGCTGGGCATCCTGGCTGCGTCGATCGCCGCGAAGTTCGGGGCCTGCTATCTGGCGGCACGCGTCTGCGGCGAGGACAATCGCACCGCCATGGGCATCGGCGCGCTGATGAACTCACGCGGACTGATGGAGCTGATCATCATCAATATCGGGCTGCAAAAGGGGATTATCGGCCCGACGCTCTTTTCGATGCTGGTGCTGATGGCGATCGTCACCACGATGATGGCCAGCCCGCTCTTCGAGTTCGTCTATTGCCGCAAAGCCCGCGTAATGGGCGAGATGGAGACGCTGAACAGCGCCGCCGTCTGAGCGCCTTGGCGTCTTCGAGCCCCCGCCGTCCCCATCCGTGACGACGGGGCTCTTTGCGTTCGGACATGATCTACCGAGCGGCCCTTCCCCCGCCCCGAACGAGGGGCACAAAAAAGGGCGGCCTCGGCCACCCTTTCTCGTCCGTCAAACCCAGCCGCAACCGACCGGATTTCCGGATGCCCGATCTCAGGCGGTCTTCTTGCGACGACGACGCGACGCCGCGACCAGACCACCAATGCCCGCGCCGAACAGGGTCAGCGTGGCAGGCTCCGGCACCGAGGTAGGCGCGGTGTTGAAGAAGGACACGTTATCCAGCTCGAACGCGGCCTGCCCCGACGCGAACTTCAGACCGCCGATCTTCTGGCCGGTCAAGCTGTCCAGCGTATAGGTGACATACTGGTTGTACTTCGGGCTGCTGGGATTGCTGAACAAGGCGTCCGCACCCGGCGCGGCAAAGTCGAGGCCGGTGATGGTCTTGATGACTTGGCCCGCCGTGTCGAGGATCGACAGCGTGTTGTACGAGTCGGCCGAACCCCAGTAGAGGCTGACGCCATCGAAACCCTGGCCGCCGGTGCTCAGGGTGGCGCTCTTGCCGCCATTGACCATCAGATACTGGGTGGTGTCACCAAGCGGCGCGGACCAGCCATTGGCCGAACCGGTCGTCAGCAGGCCGCCGCCGGTCAGCGAAAAGCCGTTAGGCAGGTTCGTCTGCCCCGGCGTGCCGTTGCTGTTGAAATCGACCGTGACCGAACCGGCGCGCGGCGTCTGGTCGCCCGCGACCGAGGTCAAGGTGCCCGCGCTTGCGGCGGTCGACACCATGGCACCGGCGACGATACCCGCCACAGCCATCATCTTTGCAATACCAGCCACCATCAGTCTCCCTGACCGCTATAAACGTTCATCTACATCCTGTGATGACGGATAGAGCGCGTCACCACCATAGTTGATCCACACGGCCGAGTCCCAATACGGTTCATATCGTCCCGATACGGTGCGGATCACCCCGACAACTGACCCAGCATCGTACAGGCCCCTCGCTCCCGATCGGCTTTTACCCTATGTCAAGGTCGATCGGGTGATAGGCCCGTCCGACGCCATCAGCAGGGATGATCCATGAAACGCCGCAAGAAGCTTCTCGTCATTGCGGGCGTCGTGCTCGTCCTCATCATCCTGGCCATCACCGCGCGCGGACTGCTGCGCCGCCCCGTGGAGAAGGCTGCGCCGACGCCGGTCTTCGTCGAGCGTCCGGCCCCGGCCGCTGATCCCGGCGCGGCCCAAGCCGCCGCCGCGAAGGCACCGGGCAGCGCCGCCGCGCAGAAGGAATTGGGCGATGCCCTGCTCGCCAAGCGTCGCTTCGACGAGGCGGGGGCCGCCTATCGCGCCTCGCTCGCCATCGACCCCAACCAGCCGCTGGCCTGGTCGGCGCTGGGCGAAACGCTGATGCAGACGACCAAGTCCGAGGGCGTCGGCCTGCCCGCAGGAGCCGCAGACGCCTTCCGCAAGGCGCTGGCCCTCGACCCGCGCGATCCGCGGGCGCGCTTCTACTTCGCGATGGAAAAGGACTTTAAGGGCCAGCATGACGAGGCCATCGGCGAATGGCTACAGCTGCTGCGCGAGGTTCCGGCAGGATCGGACGCGGACGAAGCGATACGCACCACCCTGGCCGCTTCGATCAAGCGCAATGTCCAGCTGATCCGTCAGGCCGCTGACGAGGCGGGACGCGTACAGCCCCGCTACAAAACGGAAAAATAGAGCTTTCCCATTCGAGAAACTTGAGCGGCGTGAACGGCATAGGCCCTTCACGCCGCTTTCGTTTGTGGGTCCCGAAAAGCCCAGCTCGAGAAAGCGATCATGAAAATCATGTCATGATCGCAACAAGAATTGACTGCCAAGGCAATGATTGCCATGGCAGCTATATGACCCTGTCCGATCCAGACCCTTTCGACCCTGAGCGTTCCGTCGGTTATCTGACGAAACGCTGTTTCCAGCTTGCGCGGATCGGGCTGGAACCGGTCTTCGCCGACGAAGAGGTCACGCATACCCAGTGGAGCGCCCTGATGGCGCTGCATTATGGCGTGGGCGGCACCGCGGCCGAGCTGTCGCGCCATTTGTGCCACGACACCGGCGCGACGACCCGCATTCTTGATACGCTGGAGGAACGCGGCCTGATCGATCGGTCGCGCTGCACTACCGATCGCCGCGTGGTTCGCCTGTCGCTGACCGAGGCGGGGCGGGTCGTCACCGACCGCTGCAAGCAAAAGGTCATGGCCCAGTGGAACGACTGGATGGCCGACTGGCCAGGCGAGGATGTCGCCCGGTTCCTCGGCTACCTCCTGCGCCTGCGCAACACCCTGGAGACCGTCGCATGAAGCGTTTCGCCCTTCTGACCGGCCTGCTGCTGGCTGGCTGTTCGGTTCCACAGGCGCACCCTAGCGTGACGCCCAAGGCCCCGGAAACGCTCGGTCTTGGCCAGGCCCAGGCTCCGCTGGTCGCCGCCGACTGGTGGCGGGGGCTGGGCGATCCGCAGCTCGACCGGATCGTCAGTGACGCACTGGCGGGCAGCCCCTCGCTGGATATCGCGCTGGCCCGGTTGCGGCAGGCGGAGTCGGTGCTGGCCAGCCGCCGGGCCGACAACGGCCCCTCCGCCACACTCGATGCGCAGGAACAGTATAACCGCTTCTCGGGCCGCTATATCATCCCGCCACCCTATGCGGGCACGATGCAGTGGCTGGGTCAGGCCCAGGCCAATTTGAATTGGACCATCGACCTGTTCGGGCGACAGGCCGCCGCGATCGACGCCGCGCGCGCCTCGACCCGCGCCGCCGCGCTCGACGTAACGGCCGCGCGGCTGGCGCTCGCCGGGTCGGTCGCCCAGACCTATGTCGAGCTGGCCCGGGCCGAGCGGCAGGCGGCGATCGCCCGCCAGACGATCGACACACGCACCCGCTCGCTGGGCCTGGTGCAGACGCGCATCCGGCATCAGCTCGCCAGCCAGATCGACGCCGCCGGGGCGCAGACGCTGCTGGCCCAGGCACGGGTGGCGCTCGCCCGGGCGGAGGCGCAGGCGGCCCTGTCGCGCAACGCGCTGGCCGCCTTGGCCGGACGCGGGCTGGACTATCCGGCGACCATCGCGCCGAGCCATATCGCCTTTGACGCAGCCCTGCCCATCCCCGCCACGGTGCCAGCCGACCTGCTGTCGCGCCGCCCGGACATCGCCGCCTCGCTCGCGCGGATCGACGCCGCCGCCAAGGGACAGGAGGTGGCGCGCAAGGCCTTCCTGCCCAACGTCAACCTGATGGCGTTTGCGGGTCTGCAGGCGGTCGGGCTGGGCAATCTGTTCACCGCCGATGCGGGCACGATCGGGGCGGGCCCCGCCCTCCATTTGCCGATCTTCGACAGCGGACGACTTCGCGCCGGGCTGGCGGGCGCGACCGCCGCGCTCGACCTCGCCACCGCCGACTATAACAACCGTATCGTCGGTGCGGTGCGCGAGGCCGCCGATGCCGTCACGCGCAGCCGGACGCTCGCCACCGAACGCGCCCGCCAAGCCGAGGTGGTGCGCGGCCTGTCCGAAACCCGCCGCCTCAACGCCATCCGGGTGTCGAGCGGCCTGCAATCGCAGCTCGGGCTGATCGACCCCGATATCCGCCAGCTGGAGGCCGATCAGGCCGACGCCAATCTCGCCGCCGATGCGGTCCAGGCGCGCATCGCGCTGGCCGTCGCCCTTGGGGGCGGTTTCTCCTCTTCTTCGCAGGGTATCACGCAATGAGCGACACCGAAGCCGCCTCCCCCGCCGCCCCCACGACCCAGGCTCCGAACGGCGGCAAGCCCAAGGCCCGCAAGCTTGGTCTGACCATCCTGGCGGTCGTCGTGGTCGTTGCCGCCATCGTCTGGGCGGTGTTCCACTTCCTGCTCGCCAAGCCGGAGGAAGAGACCGACGACGCCTATGTCGCGGGCGACGTGGTGGCGATCACCGCGCGCGATCCGGGTACGGTGCTGGCCATCCATGCCGACAATACCCAGACGGTGAAGGCGGGCGCGCCGCTGCTCGACCTCGACCCCGCGACCGCCGATGTCGGCCTGGCGTCCGCCGCTGCCGAGCTGGCGCGCGCGGTCCGCGCAACCCGTGCCGACTTCACCAAGGTCAACCAGAGCGGCGCCGCCATCGTCCAGGCCCAGGCCGAGCTGACCCGTGCCCGCGCCGACTATGCCCGCCGCCAGGGTGCCGCCGCCGAAGGCGCGGTGTCGGGCGAGGAGCTGTCGCACGCCGCCGATGCGGTCAAGGTCGCGACCGCCAACCTGGCGCTCGCACGGGCCCAAGCCGCCCAGGCGCGGACCGCCGTGCAGGGCACCGACGTCAACACCAACCCGGCGGTGCTTGCCGCGATCGCCGCCTATCGCCGCGCCGCCATCATGCGCAGCCATATGCACATCACCGCGCCCATCGACGGGGTCATCGCCCAGCGCACGGTGCAGGTGGGCCAGCAGGTCGCGGCCGGAACCCCGCTGATGGCGGTGGTGCCGCTCGACCGGTTGTGGGTCGACGCCAATTTCCGCGAAACCCAGCTGCGCGACCTGCGCATCGGCCAGCCCGCGACGATCACCGCCGACATGTATGGCGGCAAGATCCTCTATCACGGCAAGGTCATCGGCCTGGGTGCGGGCAGCGGCAATGCCTTCGCCCTGTTGCCGCCGCAAAATGCCAGCGGCAACTGGATCAAGATCGTCCAGCGCGTGCCGGTGCGCATCGGGCTCAATGCCAACGAGCTGCGCCAGAACCCCCTGCGGGTCGGCCTGTCCGCGACCGTTACCGTCGACACCGCCGACCAGAACGGCCCGCGTATCGGCACCGCCGCCACCCAAGCCTATCAGACGCGCGCGACCGACGGTAACGATCCGGCGATCGAAGCCCGGATCGCGCAGATCATCGCGGCGAACCGCTGATGGCCGGGGCCCCCGCTCAGGCGGGCGCGGGGGATGGCCCCGCCCCGCTGAAAGGTGCGCCGCTGGCGCTGATTGCCTTTGCGCTGGCGCTCGGCACCTTCATGCAGGTGCTGGACTCGACCATCGCCAACGTCTCGCTGCCGACCATCGCGGGCAATCTGGGCGTCAGCTCGGATAATTCGACCTGGGTGGTCACCGCCTTCGCCGTCGCCAACGGCGTGGCGGTGCCGCTGACCGGCTGGCTGATGGGCAAGTTCGGGGTGGTGCGCACCTTCTGCGTCTCGGTCTTCCTGTTCACCATCGCGTCGTTCCTGTGCGGCATCGCGTGGAACCTGTCCTCGCTGATCGGTTTCCGCGTTTTGCAGGGCGCGGTGTCGGGGCCGATGATCCCGGGTAGCCAGGCGCTGCTGATCTCGATCTTCCCGCCGCAGAAGCGCTCGACCGCGCTCGGCATCTGGTCGATGACGACGCTGGTCGCGCCGATCATGGGGCCGATCCTGGGCGGATACATCTCCGACAATTATCACTGGAGCTGGATCTTCCTGATCAACGTGCCGGTCGGCCTGTTCTGTGCAGGCGTGTGCTGGCGCGGGCTATCGAGCCGCGAGACCCCGACGCGCAACCTGCCGATCGACAAGGTCGGACTGATCATGCTGGTCGTCTGGGTCGGCGCGCTTCAGATGATGCTCGACCTGGGCAAGAATGACGACTGGTTCCATTCGACCCGGATCGTCGTGATGACGGTGATCGCGATCGTCGGCTTCATCGCCTGGCTGATCTGGGAGCTGACCGACGCCAATCCGGCGGTCGACCTGTCGCTGTTCAAGGGCCGCAACTTCAGCATCGGCACCCTGTCCTTCTGCCTGGGCTATGCGGTGTTCTTCGCCAACACGCTGCTGCTGCCGCTCTGGTTACAGACGCAGCTGGGCTATACCGCGACCTGGGCGGGCCTGGTCGCCGCGCCCAGCGGCGCGGTCGCGGTGGTCCTGACCCCCGTCGTCGCGCGCCTGTCGGGCAAGGTCGATGCGCGGATCATGGCAACGATCGCCTTTGCCGCCTTCGGTGTTTCCTATTGGATGCGTTCGGGGCTCAATACCCAGGCGAGCTTCAGCGACTTCGTGCTGCCGCTGATGGTACAGGGCATTGCGATGAGCACCTTCTTCCTCGCGATGCTGACCATCGCGCTGGACGGTGTGCCGCAGCATCGCATTCCCTCGGCGACGGGCATCTCCAACTTCGCGCGCATCACGGCGGGCAGCTTCGCCGCGTCGCTGACCACCACCATGTGGGACCGGCGCGAGGCAATGCACCAGGCGCATCTGTCGGAAGCTATCGGCCAGAACCCAGTGTGGCAGATGGCGCGCATGGGGCTCAACCATCTGGGCCTGACCGATACCCAGGCAGCCGCCGCCGTCACACGGCAGATGGTGGGCCAGGCCTATCTGTTGGCCTCGACCGATATCTTCTACGTCTCGGCGTGGTTGTGCATCGTGCTGGCGGCGCTGACCTGGTTCACCCGGCGGCCCAAGCCGCATGACGGCCCGATCGCGGCGGATTGATGCATAATCCTCCCCGATTCGGGGAGGTGGCAGCGCGCCAGCGCTGACGGAGGGGGGCTTCCGCAAGAAGTGTCCTTGGTGGAAAGCCCCCTCCACCATGCTCCGCATGGTCCCCCTCCCCGTGCCGGGGAGGATTTGATATCCTCCCCCAAAAGGGAGACGGATGATGCTGAAAACACTGGTGATGATCGCATTGGTCGCGGTGGCGCAAGCCCCGTCCGACCCGCATCTGCCGCCCAAGGTGGTCGACACCGAAGGCCCCACCCTGCCCGCCGGACTGAAGCAGGGCGTGCTGATCGTTTCCAAGACCAATGGCTGGCGGCATTTCGAGCATATCCCGCATTCCAACGCCGTCCTGGCCGACATCGCCAAGCGGCTCGGCCGTCCCAGCTTCACGACCGAGAATGCCGCCGTCTTCAACGACGACCAGCTCTCCCATTTCTCGGCCGTCGTGCTCAACAGCGCCAGCGGCGAGTTCATGACGCCCGAGCAACAGGCGGCCCTCGCCCGCTTCGTCGCGCGTGGCGGCGGCGTGGTCGCGCTGCACGCGGCGGGCGATAACAGTCATACTTCGCCCTGGTATGTCGATACGATCATCGGCACGACCTTCACCGGCCATCCGAACGGCGCGGATCATATCCAGCCCGCCCGGGTCGAGATCGTCCAGCCGCGCCACCCGATCATGGCCGGGGTCAAGACGCCCTGGACGCCCCGCGACGAGTGGTACAGCTTCGATCGCAATCCGGCGGCCAAGGGCATGATCGTCCTCGCCCAGCTGGACGAGGCGAGCTACCGCCCCGGCGAGCCTCTACGCATGGGCTCGCATCCGATCATGTGGATCAACCCGCGCACCAAGGGCCGGGTCTTCTATTCAGCGCTGGGGCATGAGCCCGAACTCTACGATGATCCCGTCTATCACCGCATCCTGACCAACGCGGTGCGCTGGGCGGCGGGGACGTGATCAGCACTCGACGACGTTGACCGCGAGACCGCCGAGGCTGGTTTCCTTATACTGGGATTTCATGTCCTCGCCGGTCTGGCGCATCGTCTCAATCACCTGGTCGAGGCTGACGATGTGGTTGCCGTCACCATGCAGCGCCAGATAGGCGGCGTTGATCGCCTTGATCGCGCCCATCGTATTGCGCTCGATGCACGGGATCTGCACCAGCCCGCCGATCGGGTCGCAGGTCAGGCCGAGATTATGCTCCATGCCGATCTCGGCCGCGTTCTCCACCTGCGCAGGGGTTCCGCCCAGCGCCGCCGCCAGCCCCGCCGCCGCCATCGAGCAGGCGACGCCGACTTCGCCCTGACAGCCCATCTCCGCCGCCGAGATCGAGGCGCGCTTCTTGTAGAGCATCCCCACCGCCGCCGCCGTCAGCAGCAGGGTGCGCACGCCGTCGCGGGTCGCGCCGTGGACGAACGTCTCGTAGTAGCGCAGCACCGCCGGGATGACCCCCGCCGCGCCGTTCGTCGGCGCGGTGACGACCCGGCCACCCGCCGCATTCTCCTCGTTCACCGCGAGCGCCCACAGGCTGACCCATTCGAACACCAGGCTGGGGTCGGTGCGCGGGCCCCGGTCGAGCAGCTTCTGCCGAATCGCCTGCGCCCGCCGCTGAACCTTTAACCCGCCGGGCAGGATGCCGGAGGCGGCACAGCCCCGCTCGATCGCGCCACACATGGCGTCACGCACGCGGTCCAGAAATGCGTCGGTCTCGGCATCCTCGCGCCATGCCGCTTCGTTGGCGCGCACGATCTGGGCAATCGACAGGCCGGTTTCCGCCGTCCGCGCCAGCAATTCCGCACCCGAGGCAAAGGGATGGGCCAGCCGCCGGTTGGTGCGCATGGCCTCTGCCCCTTCCATGCGGATCGCGCCGCCGCCGATCGAATAGAAGCGGCGGACGACCGCGCTGCCGTCGGGCAGGAAAGCGGTAAACACCATGCCGTTGGGATGGGCAGGCAGGAAACCGGGGCGGAACAGCAGGTCCGCTTCATAGTCGAACGGCATCACATGCCGCCCGTCGAGCGTGATTCGCCCCGTTTCGGCGATCGCGGCCAGCATCGCCTCGATCGCGTCGGGATCGACCGTCTCGGGCGTTTCGCCCGCCAGACCGAGCAGGACCGCCCGGTCACTGTGATGCCCCCGCCCCGTGAGCGAGAGCGAGCCGAACAATTCGGCCTGCACGCGATCGGGGACCAGGCCCGTGTCGAGCATTTCGGTCGCAAAGGCCTTGGCCGCGCGCATCGGGCCGACCGTGTGCGAGCTGGACGGGCCGATACCGATCGTGAACAACTCGGTCACGCTGACGGCCGCAACGCTGTCTTCACTGCGCGGCAACATGGTTGCGGGCGCAGTCGCGGGGGTGACGGGCAAGGTCAAGATGGTTCCATTTGTTACGGCTTTGCCACTGCGTAGCGCAACCGTACCGGGCTGACCAGCCCGCCGCCCCGATCAGGTGAGCGGCGCGAGGATCTCGAACGCCTCGGGTGCCAGCGGCTTTTCGAACTGGCATCCGGCGGCGAAGTCGGTGGCCCAGACGACATGCGCGGCGACTTCGCCCACCTGAGGCAGGCGCAACCAGATGTCCGAGCCGCGCCGGAGCGAGGTATAGGTCTGAAGCCGCGCACCATGAACCGAGATGTCGAGCACCCGGCACAAGGCCCGGGACAGCCCGCCTCGATCCATTTCGGTATCGAGCGCCGCGGCCTTCCGCAGGGCGCGGCGGCGGTTGGTATCTTCGGCGGGTTCAAATTCGGCGGCAAACATGAGGCTATGTTGCACAGCGCTGGTTAATGGACCGCAAACCGCATTTTGAAAATTTTCGTCATCCACTCGCACTCGACGCAAAAAGGCCCGGCGCTTCGCAAAGGAAGCACCGGGCCCTTTGTCGTTCACCCCTAGGGGCGAGGCGATTACTTGCGGAGCGTGAGACCGCCACCGAAACGCTTGTTGAAGCGCGCGACCTGACCGCCGGTGTCCAGCAGCGAGCCACGACCACCGGTCCAGGCCGGGTGCGCCAGCGGATCGATGTCGAGCTGCATCGTGTCGCCTTCCTTGCCCCAGGTCGAGCGGGTCTCGAACACGGTGCCGTCGGTCATCTGGACCTTGATCATGTGATAGTCGGGGTGCGTATCGGTCTTCATGATAATGCTCCGAAAATGGCTGGTTCCGACCAGCCTGGAAACGGGAAGCGCGGCCCATAGCGGACCGCGCGCCCTTAGTCAAAGTGCAGGAACGCCCCGCCCGTAGGCGAAGCGTTCGATCAGGCGGCCTTGGGCGGATCGGCGATCATCGCGGTGAAATTCGCCTCGGCGACGGTCACACCGTCGATCTTGGCGACCCCTGCGAACTTGCAGACGCTCGACCGCTTCTGGACGAATTCGACCTCCAGATGGAGGAGGACCCCGGGTTCCACGGGCTTGCGGAACTTGGCGCCATCGATCGCCATGAAATAGACGAGCTTGCCCGACCCGGCGAGGCCCAGGCTTTCCACCGCCAGGACACCGGCGGCCTGCGCCAGCGCCTCGACGATCAGCACGCCCGGCATGATCGGACGGCCGGGGAAGTGCCCCTGGAAAAAGCCTTCGTTGATCGTCACCGCCTTCACCGCGCGGATCGACGTGTCGAGGACGATTTCCTCGACACGATCGACCAGCAGCATCGGATAGCGGTGCGGCAGGGCCGCCATGACCCGCCCGATATCGAGCGGGCCCATGGTGGTCTTTTCCGTCTCGCTCACAGGGCTATTACCGGCCGCTGTTCTGGCGACGGGCAGGCGCCGGGGCGGCGGCGGCCGGAGCGGTCGCGGCGGCAGCGGCACCCTGCTGCTGACCCTGCTGGCCCGGCTGCCAGTTGGCGGGCGGCGTGATGCTGACGGTCGGGACCAGCTTGTCCAGCTCGGCGGTCACGGCCGACGTGATGTCGGCGGTCGGCTGCATGAACAGCACCGCCTGCGGGCTGACCAGCAGGCTGACATTCTTGGCGCGCACGGCGTTCTGCACCGCTTCGCCCAGACGCGCCTGGATCTGCTCGATCGCATAGCTCTGCGCACGGGCGGCGGGCTGGGTCAGGCGAGCGAGTTCCTGCTCACCGGCCTGCTGCTTGGCCTGGATCGATTCGGCCTGGGTGCGCAGCGCAGCCTGGTTGGCGTTGGGGGCCGAACGGGCGGTCTGGAACGCCTGGACCAGCGGCTCCAGTTCGCGGCCGATCGCGGCGCGGCGGGTCTCGGCCTGGTCGAGCTGGGCCTTGTAGGTCGTCTCGATCTGCTGGCGGGCAGCGGTCCAGGCGCGCGAACCGGCGATCGCACCCTGCGGGTCGGCGACGGCGACGCCGTTCACCTGCGCGCTGGCGGTGGTCGCGACGGTCGCCGCCGGCGCGACGAGCGCCGCCGCGAGGAGAAGCTTGGAAATCGTCTTCATCAGAACTGCGTCCCTACGTTGAAAGTGATGAGCTTGGGGTCGTCGCCCGGCTGCGTGACCAATGCCTTGGCCAGGTCGATGCGCAGCGGTCCGAATGGTGAATTCCAGTTCACGCCGACACCGATCGACACGCGCGGCTTCCACGTGCCGCCATAGAATTCCTCGACGGCGAAGGCGGTGTTCTGCAGCGCGACGTTGGCCGTGGTGCCGGTGCAGGCCGTGCTGCCCAGCGGCGCATAGCCGGTTGCGCAGTTGGTCTGCTGGTTTGCGATGGTGGCATCGGCGGTGCTAGGCACCTGATACACCTGCCGTCCCTGGCTATCGACCAGCGGCGCCGCCGCCAGCGTGGGCGATCCGTCCTTGTTGAACAGCAGCTTGCCGCTGGCATCGCGCGCCTGCGGGAAGTTGAGCGACGGCAGCGGGCGCGTGACGCCCCACAGGCTGCCCGCCTGGACATAGATGCTCGGACGCAGGCCCATTTCGCGCGCGCCCGAGCCCAACGGCACTTCCAACTCGGCACGGGCCAGATAGTAAGCGCGACCGCCCAGCGAGTCGTCGACGATTTGGTTGCGATCGGTCTGCTTGGTCTGGCTGCCATCGGCACCGATGACATAGGGAATACGCAGCACGCGCGGGCCGACGCCGCGAATGTCGAAACCACGGAACTGCGGCTCGCCCAGATAGAAGCGGTCGACGATGCGGACCGGATCGATGCCCGGGCCCCGGCTGCTTTCCAGCGAGTGGATATAACCACCCTCGCCTTGCACCGAGAACACGAAGCCCTTGCCCAGCCCCTTGAACTTGGCACCCTGCGCGCGGGTACGGATATATTTCACGTCACCGCCCAGACCCGCAAAGTCCTGGCTGAACGAGAATTGCTGACCGGCGGTCGGGCGCAGGCGGCTGTTCAGGCTGTCGTAGATCAGCGAGTAGCCGACCGACGAGGTCCAGCGATTGCCGATCGAGTCGCAGAGATAGCGACCAGCCGACTGATAGTTACAGGTGCCGTCCGCGTTGAAGAAGGACGAAGCCAGACCGACCTGATCATAGGTCAGGCCATAGCGACCTGACAGCGACCAATATTCGGTCAGCGGCACGCCCGCACGGACCTGGAAGCCGGTCGACACCTGGCTATAGGTCGTCTGGCGGGTGGTGCCCAGATAGTTGAACGAGTTGAAGTCGCGGCGGAACACGTCGACGCCCAGCGCGATATTCTTGTCGAAGACATAAGGCTCGGTGAAGCCCAATTCGATCGACTTGGAATAGGCCGAATAGTTGACGCCAGCGCGCAGTTCCTGGCCCTTGCCGCGGAAGTTGCGCTGGGTGATGTTCGCCTGGATGATGAAGCGCTCCAGCGACGAATAACCCGCCGACAGCTGCAACGAGCCGGTCGACTGTTCCTCGACATTGGTCTCCAGCACGATCCGATCGGGCGTCGAGCCCGGGTTCTGCTTGATCTCCAGCTTTTCCTGGAAATAGCCCAGCGAGTTGATGCGATCCTGGCTGCGGCGGACCTGGAAGCTGTTGAAGGCGTCACCCTCGGCCACGCGGATTTCGCGGCGGACCACCTTGTCCTGCGTCTGCGTGTTGCCGTTGATGTCGATCCGTTCGACATAGGTACGCTTGGCTTCGGCGATGTTGAACGTCACCGACATGGTCAGCGCGTCCTTGTCGCGCTGGATGTCCGGCTCGACATTGGTGAAGGCGTAACCGAACAGGCCCGCCGTCTGGCTGAGGCTGTCGATCGAATCCTCGACCAGCTTGGCGTTATACCACTCGCCCTTCTTCATCGGCAGCGAGGCGGCCAGCTTGCCATTGTCGAAGTCGCGAATCTGGCTGTCGACCTTTACGTCGCCGAACTTGTAGCGCGGACCTTCCTCCACCACATAGGTGATGATGAAGTCCTTCTTGTCCGGCGTCAGCTCGGCCACCGCGCTGGTCACGCGGAAATCGGCATATCCATTGGTCAGGTAGAACAGGCGCAGCTTCTGCTGGTCGGCGGCCAGGCGATCCTGGTCATAGCTGGTCGCCGAAGACAGGAAGCGGAACCAGCGCGACTGCTTGGTGTACATCGCACCACGCAGTTCGTCGTCGGAGAATTTCTCGTTGCCGATGATGTTGATCTGGCGGACCTTGGACTTTGGCCCCTCGCTGATCTCGAACACCACGTCGACGCGGTTCTGGTCGAGATTGACCATCTTCGGATCGACCACCGCGCCGAAACGGCCCTGGCGACGGTACAGCTCGACGATGCGCGCCACGTCCTGGCGAACGGCGGTCCGGGTGAAGATCTGCCGCGGCGCGAGCTTGATCTCCTTCTTGATCTTGTCTTCTTTCAGGCGCTTGTTGCCCTCCAGAATGACCCGGTTGATGATCGGGTTCTCGCGCACGCGCAGCACGATGTCGCCGCTCTCGACGCCGGTGATCGAGAAGTCGGCGAACAGCTCAGACGCCTGAAGGTCCTTCAGCGCCTGGTCGAGCGTTTCGGGCGTGTAGGGCATGCCGACGCGCAGCTTGGTGTAGGAGAGCACCGTCTCCGGTTCGATACGCTGCGCACCCTCGACGCGGAGCGTCTTGATCGTCCGTACCGGCGCTGGGGCCACCACCGGCGTCGGGGCGGCACCTGCCCCCGGCATGGTCGACGCGGTCTGCGCCCAGACGGGGACACCCGACAGCATCGTGCCCGCCAGCAATATGGCGCCCGCGCGCACAGTCTTCATACCCGTCATTGCTGTCACCAAACCCACCCCAGAAAAGTCGAACCGACCCCTGTCGTCGTCGCGCCCTGCCCCATCGGCGTCACCCGATCAAGCCAGCGATATTTTTCCATAGCCCGAAATTGCCGAGATCGTTGAACGTCACGAACAGCATCAGGGCCAGGATCGCGATCAAACCGCCACGAAATGCCCATTCCTGGGCCGCCGGCTCCAGGGGGCGGCGTCGTACCGCTTCGATCGCATAGAAGAAAAGATGACCGCCATCCAGCATCGGCACTGGCAACAAGTTGATGAACCCCAGATTGATGGAGACCAGTGCGATGAAGAAAACAAAGGCGTCGAGCCCGAGCGAGATCTGCTCCCCCGACACCTTGGCGATAGAGAGCGGCCCGCCCAGTTCCTTGGCCGAGCGACGACCGGAAATGACCTGGCCCAGCGTTTCGACCATCATATGGACGATCTCGCCGGTCCGCTCGACCGCGACGACAGGCGCGCGGAGCAAGCTGACCGGGCGGACATCGACCGTCCCCGCCCCGCGCAGACCCAGACGGCCGACGCGATATTCGTTGCCGAAGCGGTCGTGCTGAACGTCGGTGCCGATCGTCGCGTCCGTGGTGAAGGGCGTACCGCCGCGCGTCGCGGCGATCGTCACCCGCTCGCCAGCGCGAATCTGCACATAGCGGGCGATGTCGGAAAAGTCGGAGACGGCCCGGCCATCGATCGCGGTCACGCGGTCGCCGGGACGCAACGTCGTGGTCGCCGCCGCACTGCCCGGCATGACCTGGCCGACGACCGGCGGCACCACCATCTCGCCATAAGCATAGGCAAAGCCCGCCAGGATCAGGATCGCCGCCACGAAATTGATCGCCGGGCCGGCCGCGACGATGATCGCACGCTGCCACACAGGCTTGGCCTGGAACGTCCGAGCGCGCTCTTCGGGCGGCAGGGACAGCCAGGCCGCATCCGCCTGGCTCGCCGGGTTCATGTCACCAGCGAATTTGACATAGCCGCCCAGCGGCAGCCAGCCGACCTTCCACCGCGTGTCGCGCTTGTCGGTAAAGCCAAGGATTTCGCGCCCGAAACCGATCGAGAAGGTCTCGGCCTTCACGCCGAACAGTCGCCCTGCGAGATAATGGCCCATCTCGTGCACGAACACGAGCGGACCGATGGCGAGGACAAAGGCCAGGATGGTCAACAACAGGCCGGGGGTTTCGCTCAAACGATACAATCCTCAACGCGCTCGGCCGCCAGTCCCCTCGCTTCCGCATCGACGGCGATCACCGCGTCCAGCGTTTCCGGCGGGGCCGGGTCGTAGCGATGGAGAACATCCTCGACGATTGCGGCAATTTCGAGGAAGCCGATGCGCCGGGCCAGAAAAGCCGCGACGGCGACCTCGTTGGCGGCATTCAGGATGGCAGGCGCGGCGCCCCCCGCCTCCAGTGCGGCCCGGGCAAGGCGCAGCGCGGGGAAGCGCACCGGATCGGGTGCGGCAAAGTCCATCCGCCCCAGCGCAACGAGATCGAGTGGCGCCATCGGCGTCGGCATCCGGTCCGGCCAGGCCAGGCAGTGCGCGATCGGCACCCGCATGTCCGACGGCCCCAGCTGGGCCAACATCGACCCGTCGACATAATCGACCGCCGAGTGGATGACCGACTGCGGGTGGAGCACGATCTCGATCCGGTCGGACGGCACGGGGAACAGGCGGGCGGCCTCGATCAGCTCCAGCCCCTTGTTCATCATGGTCGCCGAATCGACCGAGATCTTCGCACCCATCGACCAGTTGGGGTGCGCCACTGCCTGCTCGGGCGTGACGCGGCGCATCTCTTCGATGGTCCATTCGCGGAACGGGCCGCCGCTGGCGGTCAGGACGATGCGGCGAACCCGCTCGGGCCGGGCAAAGTCGAAACATTGGTAGATGGCGTTATGCTCGCTGTCGGCGGGCAGGATCGTCGCCCCCGCCTTGGCCGCCGCCGCCAGCACCACCTCGCCCGCCGAGACGAGCGGTTCCTTGTTGGCGAGCACCACCGTGCCACCATTGGCGATCGCGGCCATGGCAGGCTCCAGCCCGGCACAGCCGACGATCGCGCCCATCGTCCAGTCGGCATGAAGCCCCGCCGCCTCAATCACCGCTGCACGGCCGCCCGCGACCCGCGTCTCGGTCCCCGCCAGCGCATCGCGCAGATCGGCCAGGCAGCGTTCGTCGGCGACCACGGCCAGTTCGGCATTGGTCCGCTTCGCCGCCGCCGCCAGCTTGGCGACATCGCAATTGGCGGTCAGCGCACGGACGCGGTAACGGTCCGGCTCGCGTTCGATCAGGTCCAGCGTGGAGGTGCCGACCGAACCGGTCGCCCCCAGAATCGTCACGCTACGCATCAGAAAAGGTCCGGCAGAAAGATCAGGAGCGCGGCGATCGGCGCGACCGGCACGATGCCGTCCAGCCGGTCCATCACGCCGCCATGGCCGGGCAGGACGTTACCGCTGTCCTTGACCCCTGCCCGCCGCTTCAGCGCGCTCTCGAACAGATCGCCGCCCTGCGCCAGCACCGCCAGGACCGGCGTCGCGATGACGAGGTGCAGCGGCAGGCCATGCGCCCAGCGCATGACGAGCGCGAGCAGGGTCGCCGCCGTCACGCCGCCGATCAGGCCCGACCAGGTCTTGGCAGGGCTGATCGAGGGGGCCAGCTTGGGCCCGCCGAACTGCCGCCCGACGAAAAAGGCCCCGCTGTCACACGCCCAGACCAGCGCCATCGCCCAGAGCGACAGTACCAGCCCATCCTCATGCCCATATCCGTCGACATGCAGGCGGATCGCCAGCAGCGAGAAGACCGGCAATCCCACATAGAGCGCGCCCGCCCCGAATTCGGGACGGCGCGACACGATGGTCAGGAAGAAGAAGGTGGCCGCGATCAGCCCGAGCGCGAAAAAGCCCGGCCCCGCGGCCAGCCCCGGCGCCATGATGGCGAGCGGCACCGACAGGGCGAACTGCGCCAGTCGCTTCTGCTTGGCGTCGACCTTCAGCAGGTCCGACCATTCGGCCATCATGAACAGGCCGACCACGACCGCGAGCAGCCAGAAGGCCAGCCCGCCCAGCGCCAGACAGACGCTCGCCACCGCGATCATCACGATGCTGGCCAGCACCCGCTTGGTCAGGTTGGACATGCTCTTGACCGGGGCCGCTTCGGGCGTGCCGGTCGGCGGGATATCGGGATCGGTCACAGGCCGCCGAAGCGCCGGTGTCGTCGCCCGAACTCGGCGACCGCATCGGCCAGCGCCGCTTCGTCGAAATCGGGCCAGAGCGTGTCGACGAACAACAGCTCGGCATAGGCCGCCTGCCATAGCAGGAAGTTGGACAGGCGCTGCTCGCCAGAGGTGCGGATCACCAGGTCGAGCGGCGGCAGGCCATTGGTCTGCAACTCGCCCTCGATCGCCTCGGGCGTGATCGCCTCGGCCGCCATCTCACCGGCGGCGACCTTGCACGCCAGCCGCTTTGTCGCCTCGACCAGCTCGGCCTGGGCCCCGTAGTTCAGCGCAATGGCCAGGATTGGGCCCGTATTGGTCGACGTCCGCTCGACGGCATCGTCGATCATCGCGACCAGATCGGCCGGAAACCGGCGATAGTCGCCGATCACCCGCAGCCGCACATTATCGGACACCAGCTCGGCCAGATCCTTGCGCAGGAAGATGCGCAACAGACCCATCAAGTCGCTGATCTCGGTCTCGGGCCGCCGCCAATTCTCCGAGGAGAAGGCATAGAGCGTCAGCGCCTCGATCCCCTGCGCCCGCGCCGCGCGCGCGATCCGGCGCACGGCATCAACCCCGGCCTTGTGACCGGCGAAGCGGGGCAGCAGACGGCGTTTGGCCCAGCGGCCATTGCCGTCCATGATGATCGCGACGTGACGCGGGACCGCACCCGTATCGGGCACGGCCACCAGCGACCCCAGAGCCGTCTGGGCCGAGGCGGCCGGAGGACTCACTTGCCCAGGATTTCCTTTTCCTTGGCCGCCGCGGCTGCATCCAGCTCGGCGATGGTGGCGTCGGTCAGCTTCTGCACCTCGGTCTCGTGGCGCTTGCGCTCGTCCTCGCCGAAGACGCCCTTCTTCTCGTCGACCTTCAGGCTGTCCATGCCGTCGCGACGGACGTTGCGCACCGCGATGCGCGCGCCCTCGGCGTACTTACCGGCCAGCTTGGCGAGCTCCTTACGGCGCTCCTCGGTCAGGTCGGGGATCGGCAGGCGCAGCGTCTGGCCGTCATTGATCGGGTTCAGGCCCAGACCCGCCGAGCGGATCGCCTTTTCGACCGACGAGACGTTCGACTTGTCCCACACCTGCACCGACAGCATGCGCGGCTCGGGCGCCGAGACGGTCGCGACCTGGTTCAGCGGCATGTGGCTGCCATAGACCTCGACCGTCACCGGATCGAGCAGCGCCGTCGAGGCGCGGCCGGTGCGCAGGCCGTTCAGGTCGTGCTTCAGCGATTCGACAGCGCCCTGCATACGGCGCTCGAGGTCGGACTTGTCATAGGCTGCCATGATTTAAGCTCCTGTATTCTGGACGATCGTCGACACACCCTGGCCCGACAGCACGGCACCGAAATTGCCATGTTCGCGGATGTTGAAGACGACGATCGGGATATTGTTGTCGCGGCACAGCGCGATGGCCGAGGCGTCCATGACCTTCAGGTCATCGGACAGGACCTTGGAATAGCTGACCGTGTCGTAGCGGGTGGCGGACGCGACCTTTTTCGGGTCGGCATCGTACACGCCGTCGACGCTGGTGCCCTTGAACAGCGCGTCGCACTTCATCTCGGCGGCGCGCAGCGCGGCCCCGCTGTCGGTGGTGAAGAAGGGCGAGCCGACACCGGCGGCGAAGATCACCACGCGGCCCTTTTCCAAGTGGCGCATCGCGCGGCGACGGATGAAGGGCTCGCACACGCTCGACATCGGGATCGCCGACTGGACACGGGTATCGACGCCGATCTGCTCCAGCGCGTTCTGGACCGCCAGCGCGTTCATCACGGTCGCCAGCATGCCCATATAATCGGCGGTCGCCCGCTCGATGCCCTTGGCCGCCGCCGACAGACCGCGGAAGATATTGCCGCCACCGACGACGATGCACAGCTCATAGCCCTGTGCGCGCACATCGGCGATCTCCTGCGCCACGCGCGCGGTGATGTCGGGCGAGATAGCCAGACCACCCTCGCCCATAAGGACTTCGCCCGACAGTTTCAGAAGGATACGTTTGAAGGGCGGGGTCGTCATTGTTTCTCGTGTCTTGGCCATGAAAGTGGCGCGGACCTTAGGCGGCGACCGGGCGGCGGGCAACCATGGAGCGGCGGGTTGCGGGGGTTTTTGTGCCCGCCATTATTCCACTCTGACGATGGGGAGGAATGCGTAGGCCCATAAACGCAAAGGGAGCGGCCACCCTGCGGCGGCCACTCCCCTCGATCCATCACCGTCCCATCAAGGGACGATCCCGGAATTACGCCTTCTGCGGCACGCCCGAAGCGGCGGCGACTTCGGCGGCGAAGTCCGACGCTTCCTTCTCGATGCCCTCGCCCAGCTGGAAGCGAACATAGTCCACCAGCTTGATCTCGGCACCGGCGTCCTTGGCGGCCTTGGCCACCACGTCGCTGATCTTGGTCTTACCGTCCATCACGAACAGCTGGCTGACCAGCGCGTGCTCCTTGCGGTACTTGGCGATGCCTCCCTCGACCATCTTGGCGATGATGTCGGCGGGCTTGCCCGACTCGGCGGCCTTTTCGGTCGCGATCGCGCGCTCACGCTCGATCTCGGCCTCGTCCAGGTCTTCCTCGTTCAGCGCCTTCGGGAAGGCTGCCGCGACGTGCATGGCGAGATCGCGACCCAGCTTCTGCAGAACCTCGTCCGAGGCATCCGACTCCAGCGCGACCAGCACGCCGATCTTGCCCAGGCCCGGGGCCTGCTGGTTGTGGACATAGGACACGACCGCGCCCTTCGACACTTCGAGGCGCTTGGCGCGACGCAGCGACTGGTTCTCGCCGATGGTGGCGATATTGTTGGTCAGCACTTCGGCGACGGTGCCGCCCTGCGGCATCGCTTCGTTCTTCAGCGCCTCGACATCGTCGCTCGACTTCAGCGCGATGGCGGTCACGTCCTTCACGAACGCCTGGAACTGGTCGTTCTTGGCGACGAAGTCGGTTTCCGAGTTCACTTCGACGGCAGCGCCGACGGTGCCGCTGGTGGCGACGCCGACCAGACCTTCGGCGGCGGTACGGCTCGACTTCTTCTGCGCGGCCGCCAGGCCCTTCGTGCGCAGCCAATCCAGCGCGGCGTCCATGTCGCCAGCGGCTTCGTTGAGCGCCTTCTTGCAGTCCATCATGCCCGCGCCGCTCTTTTCGCGCAGGTCCTTGACCATCGCTGCGGTGATATCGGCCATTGTCTCAATCCTCTGTCTGAAAAGGGGGATGCGGGTAGGGCCGCCCCATCGGAGGCGGCCCTTAGCACGGCTTGCATGTCAAGCCGATGTCACCGACCGGCGGGTTGCCCCGTCCGGTCGATGATCGCCCCGCCCGCACCCGCGGGGCATGTCCACGCGATTACGCGTCGAGCTGACGCTCGGCCTCGACGGCCTGCTCAGCGGCGTCGGCCGGGGCGACGGTCAGCGCTTCCTCGACGGGCGGCTCGGCCATTGCGCCGAAGTCGGTGCCGCTGCGGCGCTGCTGTTCGTTGTTGCCACGGGTCGCGGCAATGGCCACGGCCTCGCAGTACAGACGGATCGCGCGGCTCGCGTCATCGTTCGCGGGAACCGGGAACGCGATGCCGTCGGGCGAGACGTTCGAGTCGAGGATCGCCACGACGGGAATACCCAGCGTGTTGGCTTCCTTGATCGCCAGCTCTTCCTTGTTGGCGTCGATCACGAACATCACGTCCGGGATGCCGCCCATGTCGCGGATGCCGCCCAGCGACAGCTCGAGCTTGTCGCGCTCGCGGGTCAGGTTCAGCACTTCCTTCTTGGTCAGGCCGTGCGTGTCGCCCGACAGCTGCTCTTCCAGCGTCTTGAGGCGCTTGATCGAGTTCGAGATCGTCTTCCAGTTGGTGAGCATGCCGCCCAGCCAGCGGTGGTTGACGAAGTGCTGGCCCGCGCGGCGAGCGGCCTCGGCGACCGGCTCCTGCGCCTGGCGCTTGGTGCCGACGAACAG
>CAJYRW010000019.1:0-13176 GCA_913777475.1 uncultured Sphingomonas sp.
CGACAAGTCGCTGGCGTGGGGCATCGCCAAGCAGTTGAGTGATGCGGGCGCCGAGCTCGCCTTCAGCTACCAGGGCGCGGCGATGGAAAAGCGCGTGCGTCCGCTGGCCGAGCAACTGGGCGTCGCGCGCCTGTTCGATTGCGACGTCAGCGACATGGACGCGCTCGACGCGACGTTCGATGCACTGAAGGCCGAGTGGCCGACGATCGACTTCGTCGTCCACGCGATCGGTTTCTCCGACAAGTCGCAGCTGCGCGGCCGCTATTACGACACCACGCTCGACAACTTCCTGATGACCATGAACATTTCGGCCTATTCGCTGGTCGCCGTCGCGCAGCGCGCACGGGCGATGATGCCGCAGGGCGGGTCGATCCTGACGCTCACCTATTATGGCGCGGAAAAGGTCATTCCGCATTACAACGTCATGGGCGTCGCCAAGGCGGCGCTGGAGACCAGCGTCAAGTATCTCGCGGTCGACCTCGGCCCGGAGAATATCCGCGTCAACGCCATCTCGGCGGGCCCGATCCAGACGCTGGCGGCGCGCGGTATCGGCGACTTCAACTATATCCTGAAGTGGAACGAGCTGAATTCGCCGCTGCGTCGCACCGTGACGATCGAGGATGTCGGCGGCGCGGGCCTGTACATGCTGTCCGACCTGTCGTCGGGCGTAACGGGCGAGATCCACCATGTCGACGCCGGCTATAATGTCATCGGCATGAAGGCCGAGGACGCACCGGACATCGCGCTGGCGTGATTTCTCTTCCTCCCCTGCAAGGGGAGGGGGACCAGCGAAGCTGGTGGAGGGGTGTCACCGCTTGCGAGTGAAGCCATTCGTCGCCGACGGGGACACCCCTCCGTCAGGCCTGCGGCCTGCCACCTCCCCTTCCAGGGGAGGAATTGGGGCCAACATTATCTATCGCGCCTTGCGCTTCGGCGACGCTAAAGACGAACCCATGTCCGACCAGCCCTCCGCCGCCATCACGATCCGCCCCGCCCAAGGGACTGACGTCGCCGCGCTCGACGCGCTGCTCGTCGCCAGCTTCCCCGCCCCCGCCGAAGCCGCCTTGGTCCGCGACCTGTGCGTCGAGGGCGATATGGTCCTGATGCTCGTTGCCATCGACGACGACACCGACACGCTGATCGGTGCCATCGCGTTCAGCCGGATGGCCGTCGAGATCGGCGGCAAGCCGATCAATTCGGTCGCCCTCGCCCCCATCGCCGTCGCGCGCGACTGGCGGCGGCAGGGCGTCGGCGAGGCGCTGGTCGCCGCGGGGCTCGAACGGCTGGAGAAGGAACGTGTCGTGCTGTGCTTCGCGCTCGGCGACCCCGCTTTCTACGGCCGCTTCGGTTTCGCCGCCGATGTCGCTAGCGGCTTCGACAGCCCCTATGCGGGCGACTATTTCCTCGCCGTCCCGCTGCAGGGCGGATTGATCCCCTGCGGCGTGCGCGGGGCCGCCACACATGCGCCGGCCTTTGCCCGGCTGGGAGATGCTGCGTGAGCTTCAATAGTTTCGGCCGCCTGTTCCGCTTCACCACTTGGGGCGAGAGTCATGGTCCGGCGCTGGGCGCAGTGGTCGACGGGTGCCCGCCGGGCCTCGCGCTGTCGGAAGAGGACATCCAGCCCTGGCTCGACAAGCGCCGTCCGGGCACTAGCCGTTTCACGACGCAACGCCGCGAGCCCGATCAGGTCCGCATCCTGTCGGGCGTGTTCGAGGGGCGAACGACCGGCACCCCGATCAGCCTGATGATCGAGAATGTCGACCAGCGGTCTAAGGACTATGGCAATGTCGCGCTCGCCTATCGCCCCGGCCATGCCGATTACGCCTACGATGCGAAATACGGCTTTCGCGACTATCGCGGCGGCGGGCGGTCCTCGGCGCGCGAGACGGCGGCGCGGGTCGCGGCGGGTGCGGTCGCGCGCGCGGTGATCCCGCAGGTAAAAATCCGGGCGTGGGTCGAGTCGATCGGCGGCGACCGGATCGACTATGAGGCGTTCGACGATGCGCAGATCGACGCCAATCCCTTTTTCTGCCCCGATGCAGCGGCGGCCGAACGCTGGGAAGCGATCGTCGACGGCGCACGCAAGTCCGGCTCCTCGGTCGGCGCGGTGGTGGCTTGCGAAGCGACCGGCGTACCTGCGGGCTGGGGCGCCCCGCTCTATGCCAAGCTGGACAGCGAGCTTGCCTCGGCCTGTATGAGCATCAATGCGGTCAAGGGTTTCGAGATCGGCGACGGGTTCGCCGCCGCCGCGCTGACCGGCGAGCAGAATGCCGACCCGATGCGCAGCGGTAATGGCGGCCCGCGCTTCCTAGCCAATCACGCGGGCGGCATCGCGGGCGGTATAGCCACCGGCCAGCCGGTCACGATGCGCGTCGCGTTCAAGCCGACCAGCTCGATCCTCACCCCCGTCGACACCATCACCCGCACCGGCGAGGAGACGCAGATCGCCACCAAGGGGCGTCACGACCCCTGTGTCGGCATTCGCGGGGTTCCCGTGGTCGAGGCGATGGTCGCGTTGGTTTTAGCCGATCAGGCGTTGCTTCATCGCGGCCAATGCGGCTGACCAGAGGAACGGGCCCTCTCCTGCCTCGTTGATAACACGAGAAAAAAGCAGGAGAGAAACAATGCGTTATATGCATGTGATCGCCGCAAGTGCCCTGATCCTACCCGCCGCCGCGATGGCGCAGATATCGGGCGGGACGACTGGCGGGATGTCTGGACAGACCACTACGCCAAGCCAGACGATGCCCGGTCAAATGCCGGGGCAGACCACCATGCCCGGCCAGTCCACTATGGGCCAGCCCGGCGACACGATGAGCACGATGCCAAGCACCAGCACGCGCTCGACCACCCGGTCCAAGAACCGTTCGCGCACAACCACGCCGGACAGCACGGTCAATACACCTTCGACCATGCCTGACACGACCGGCGGCAGCACGATGGGCAGCGACACGACGACCAGCGGTCAGGTCGGTAGCGGCACGACCGGTGGGACCACCACACCGCCGGGCAGCAGTGGCGGCATGCGCTGATCCCTTTCGGGTCAATCACTACGGGGAAGACCCGGTCGCGCGAGCGGCTGGGTCTTTTTGTTGGCGAACGGCTTCAACGAAGTCGGACGCTGTGGAGTTTGCCAAAAAGGCCCCGACGTGTCGCCGGGGCCTTTCAAGATTAATCCGCGAAGGGATCGCGAACTAGGATCGTGTCCTCGCGTTCCGGGCTGGTCGACACCAGCGCCACGGGGCAGCGGATCAGCTCTTCGATCCGCCGGATGTACTTGATCGCCTGCGCCGGGAGATCCGCCCAGCTCCGCGCACCCGCCGTCGATTCCTGCCAGCCTTCCATCGTCTCATAGACCGGGACGACCTTGGCCTGATCCGCCGCGTGGGTCGGATAATAATCGAGCGTCTGATCGCCCAGCTTGTAGCCGACGCAGATCTTCACCTCATCGAACCCATCGAGCACGTCGATCTTGGTCAGCGCGATGCCGGTGATGCCGCCGACCGCCGCCGACTGGCGCACCAGCACCGAGTCGAACCAGCCGCAGCGGCGCTTGCGCCCCGTCACGGTGCCGAACTCATGGCCGCGCTCGCCCAGACGCTGGCCGGTTTCGTCCTCCAGCTCGGTCGGGAACGGGCCGGAGCCGACGCGGGTCGTGTACGCCTTGGCGATGCCCAGCACGAAGCCGACGCCCGACGGCCCCAGGCCCGAACCGCCCGCCGCCGCGCCCGCGATGGTGTTGGACGAGGTGACGAAGGGATAGGTGCCGTGATCGATGTCGAGAAGCACGCCCTGCGCACCCTCGAACAGGATACGCTTGCCGCCGCTGCGTGCCTCGTTGAGGTCGCGCCACACCGGCTTGGCGAAGGGCAGGACGAACGCTGCGATCTCGCGCAGATCGGCGAGCAGCCGCTCGCGATCGACCGGCGGTTCGCCGAACCCGGCACGCAGCGCGTCGTGATGCGCGCACAGCCGGTCGAGCTGCGGGCCGAGATCGTCCAGATGCGCCAGATCGCACACGCGGATCGCGCGGCGGCCGACCTTGTCCTCATAGGCCGGACCGATGCCGCGCCGCGTCGTGCCGATCTTGCCCGCGCCGCTCGCATCCTCGCGCAGACCGTCCAGGTCGCGGTGGATCGGCAGGATCAGCGGGCAATTGTCGGCGATGCGCAGCGTCTCGGGGCTGGCGTGAACGCCCTGCTCGCCCAGCCGCTCGATCTCGGCCTTCAACGCCCAGGGATCGAGGACGACGCCGTTGCCGATGACGCTGGGGGTGCCGCGAACGATGCCCGAGGGAAGCAGCGACAGCTTGTAGACATTCTCGCCGACGACCAGCGTATGACCGGCATTATGCCCGCCCTGGAAGCGGACGACCATGTCGGCGCGCTCGGCCAGCCAGTCGACGATCTTGCCCTTGCCTTCGTCGCCCCACTGCGCGCCGATGACTGCTACATTTGCCATGGATGCTATGCTCCGCCTGCCGGACGGACCCCATGCGCCCTTCGACAGGACTCGGCGGATGGGGGTTTCCAATAATGTGCGGGGCGCGCCTAGCGGGACGCGGCCCCGTGTGTCAACCGGCGATGGCGGTCGGCTGGCCATCCTTGAGGATATGGGTGCACAGCTGCGCCTGGGGCGTGTCGCCGTCCTCCAGCGCCTGCACCGTCACCCAGCCCTGCGCGCGGAGCGACGCGCCGGTTCCAGGCGCGGTGCCAAAGGGCAGGAACAGCCGCCGCCGCTCGGTCGGCGGCGCGGTGGCGACGATGGCGTCGGCATAGAGCGAGAAGCCGGTGGCCTTCTCCTCGGTGCCGTCCTCGTGGAAAATGGTGTAGGTGCCGCCGCGTCCGACCTCGCGCGGCGGGCCCGCCACGAAGAGCGAAAAGCCCAGCCAGCTCTGGAACTCGAAGCCATGCCGCTCGGTCGGGTCGAGCGTCATTGACACCCCCTCGCCCAGCGTCGCCGCAATCGCCTCCAGCGCGTCGAGACGGCTGGCGAGCACGCCCTGCGTGTCGAAAGCGCGCAGCCGCTCCATCGCGGTCGCAAACGGCCCGGCGGCCTCGACCAGCGGCAGATAGTCCGGCGCGATGGCCGCCACGCCGCCCGCATCCTTGGCGTCCAGCCGATCCCTCAGCGCCGCCACCTGATCGGCCGCGACCGGGAGCGGCCCGGCGGCGAGCAGGTCGACCAGATCGGGCAGCGTGAAGTCGATCGAAATGCCGGTCGTCCCCGCCGCGACCAGCGCCTCGACCGCGACGCGTACCACTTCGGTCGCGGCGGCCGTCGAGTCGAGCCCGATCAGTTCAGCCCCGATCTGCCGCCACTCGCGCGCGGGCGCGAGTTCGGAGCCGCGCAAACGCACGACCGTGCCCGCGTAAGACAGCCGCACCGGGCGCGGGTGATGGCCCATGCGCGTGGCGGCGATCCGCGCTACCTGCGCGGTCAGGTCGGGCCGGATGGCGAGCGTGCGCTGCGACACCGGATCGACGAAGCGCACCGCGTCATGCAGCCCCCCCGCCTTCAACCGCGAGCCCAGCGCCTCGGCGAACTCGATCGACGGCGGATCGGCGCGCTCATAGCCATGCAGCCGCGCCGCCTCCAGCACCCGCGCCTCCACCGACGCGGCGGCATCGGCATAGGGGGGAAGACGGTCGTGATAGCCTTCGGGCAGGAGCGCGGTCATCGGGCATTGTCCTTGAAGCATGCACAGTCGGATGTGGGGAAGCGGATCACGCGCGAAAAACCCTGTCGTTCGATCGTCGGCCTGCGACGGATGGGCTTCGTGATTGGTCACTCAAGTCAGCGGCGTCAACCGCGATTGCCCCTGCGTTTTCTCGTTACGCATGCAACCCCTTGGTCGCCCGATGTTTTTCGCATCTGTTGGCGGCACGATGATAGATGACCGCCTGCCTTAAGGAGGAGCATGTTGAAGACAACCGACTACGGTCTTCCCGACCCATCGGGGCTGCTGCCCGCGCGGCCCATCCAGGTGCGGCGGGCCGGATTTGCCGATCATTACAGGCTGCTGGTGTTCAGCATCCTGCTGGGTTTGGGCGCGCTTGCCATCGTCGCGACCATCTGGCCCGGCCTGTACGCCGATTGCCGCATCCTGCGCGCGCCGGTCGAGGTCCCGCAAGCGTCGATGGTCGAGGGCGAATGCCGGATGCGCAAGTTCAGCGTGAACTGCAAGGCGACCATCGCCTATCCCCGCGATGGTGAGATTCGGTCGCGGGCGGTCAGCTTCTCCTACATGGCGTTCAGCAACGAGGATCGCGAAACCCGCATCGTCGCGGAGCGCGGGAACCCCGACAACATCACCCTGTCGTTGGCGATCGAGGAGTTCTGGAACCGCTTCCTCGGTTCGCTGCTAGTCGTGGCCGTCTTTGCGGCGTTTTCGGTCCTGATGATGCGGCGTTTCCTGCATCAGTCGGCCTCGATCAAGGCCATGCGCCACCCGGCGCCGCTGCGGCCGGTCTGGGCACGCATCACCCAGCGCACCGACAAGAAGGACCGTAGCCGGATCACCTATGCGCCGATCGACCCGGCACTGACCGGCAAGGCGATCGCCAGCGGCTTCGCCAAGGACGAGCGGCCCTGGACGCATTACGACCCCACGCAGGACGAGACGTTCACCTTGGCGGTGGTCCACCCCGCTGCCACGCTGCCGGTTCTGCTCGACGAGCGACTCGATCGACTGGATTTGACGCCAGACGAAGCCGAGGTCATCCGCGCCCGCCGCGATGCGCTGTTGCCGCCGAACCCCGTCGTCTGATGGTCAAGGGGCGGGGACGACAGAAGACCCCGCCCTTGCCTCGGCGATCCATCCGGGGGCAAGACCTTCGCGCGCTTTGTCGAGCTATGCTATCCTGCGCACGTCAGCATCGCGGGAGGATTGCCCATGCCGATCAAGGACCTTACCGGCCCACCCCGCATGACCGATGCGGAGCGGGCGGAGATACGAGCGGCGATAACCGCAATTTTCGTAGCGGGCGGTCGTCCGCCGCCGAAATTTCCTCCACTGCGCAGCGACGATGGCCTCGAACCCATAGAGCCGCCATCCGGCCCCACCCCACGACCCCTTCTCGGGGGCGCCGAAGCGACGCCCGACTGATCGCAAATCAAAAGGGGCCGGATGCCTTCTGGCACCCGACCCCTTTTTGCGGAAATCCGACCCTATCGAATCAGAACACCAGACCCATCGCAGTCTTCACGCCCGGCAGCGCCTTGACCTTGCCCAGCAGGTCCGCATCGACCGCCTCGTCCACCGAGAGCAGCAGCACCGCCTCGCCGCCGGCCGAGCGTCGTCCGAGGTGGAAGGTGCCGATATTGACGCCCGCCTCGCCCAGCGTGGTGCCCAGGCGACCGATGAAGCCCGGCGCGTCCTCGTTGACGACGTAGAGCATCGGCCCGGCGAGGTCGGCCTCGACCTTGATGCCGAACAGCTCGACCAGGCGCGGGGCCTGATCGCCGAACAGCGTGCCCGCGACCGAGCGCTCGCCGTCCGCCGTCGTCACCGTCACGCGGACCAGCGTGTGGTAATCGCCCTCGCGGTCATGGCGAACTTCGCGCACGTCGAGGCCGCGTTCCTTGGCGAGGAAGGGCGCGTTGACCATGTTCACCGTGTCCGAGTGAACGCGCATGAAGCCCGCCAGCACCGCGCCGGTGATCGGCTTGAGGTTGAGCGCGGCGGCCGCGCCCTCCGCCTCGATCGCGACGCCCGTCACCGCGCCGTGCGACAGCTGGCCGACCAGCGAGCCGAGCTTTTCGGCCAGCGCCATGTACGGCTTCAGCTTGGGCGCTTCCTCGGCGGTGAGGCTGGGCATGTTGAGCGCGTTGGTGACGCCGCCCGAGACCAGGAAATCGGCCAGCTGCTCGGCGACCTGGATCGCGACATTGACCTGCGCTTCGGTGGTCGACGCGCCGAGATGCGGGGTCGAGATGAAGTTCGGCGTGCCGAACAGCGGGCTTTCCTTGGCTGGTTCGACCTTGAACACGTCGAGCGCCGCACCACCGATATGGCCGGAATCGAGGCCCGCCTTCAGCGCCTCTTCGTCGATCAGGCCGCCGCGCGCGCAGTTGATGATCCGCACGCCCTTCTTGGTCTTGGCGAGAGCCTCGGCCGACAGGATGTTGCGGGTCTGGTCGGTCAGCGGCGTGTGCAGCGTGATGAAGTCGGCGCGCGCCAGCAGTTCGTCCAGCGTTACCTTCTCGACGCCCATCTCCAGCGCACGCTCGGGCGTCAGGAAGGGATCGAAGGCGACGACCTTCATGCGAAGTCCCAGCGCACGGTCGGCGACGATCGAGCCGATATTGCCCGCACCGATCAGGCCCAGCGTCTTGGACGTCAGCTCGACGCCCATGAAGCGGTTCTTCTCCCACTTGCCCGCTTGCGTCGAAGCATCCGCCTCGGGCAGCTGGCGAGCGAGCGCGAACATCAGCGCGATCGCGTGTTCGGCCGTCGTGATCGAGTTGCCGAAGGGCGTGTTCATCACCACCACGCCCTTGGCGCTGGCGGCGGGGATGTCGACGTTATCGACGCCGATCCCGGCGCGGCCGACGACCTTCAGGTTCGTCGCGTGCTCCAGGATGTCCTTGGTCACCTTGGTCGAGCTGCGGATCGCCAGGCCGTCATACTCGCCGATGATCGCCTTCAGCTCTTCGGGCGTCTTGCCGGTGATTTCGTCGACCTCGACCCCGCGCTCGCGGAAGATCTGGGCAGCCTTGGGGTCCATTTTGTCGCTGATGAGAACTTTGGGCATGGGTTTGCTCCGGGAATAGGGGAATTTCTCCCTCTCCCCGCTGGGGAGAGGGTCGGGGTGAGGGGGTGAGGCCGGGGCGACACATTTGCCGCTTTGCCAAGCACCGCCCCTCACCCAACCCTCTCCCCAGCGGGGAGAGGGCTTTGGAAGGTCAGGCCTTGGCGGTGGCGTAGGCCCAGTCGAGCCAGGGGCCGAGCGCCTCAATATCGGCCGTCTCGACCGTGGCGCCGCACCAGATGCGCAGGCCAGCGGGGGCGTCGCGGTAACCCGCCACGTCATAGGCCGCGCCTTCTGCTTCGAGCAGCGAGGCCATCTTCTTGATGACCGCCTCGTCCGCGCCCTCAACCGTCAGGCAGACGCTGGTGGTCGAGCGGATCGCCGGATCGGCGGCGAGATGTCCGAGCCAGTCGCGCTCCTCGACAATCTTGTTGAGGGCCGCCGCATTGGCGTCCGAACGCTTGATCAGCGCCTCGGCGCCGCCAAGACCCTTGCCCCATTCGAGCGCGAGGATCGCGTCCTCGACGGCCAGCATCGAGGGCGTGTTGATCGTCTCGCCCTTGAACACGCCTTCGGCCAGCTTGCCCTTCGACACCAGGCGGAACACCTTGGGCAGCGGCCAAGCAGGGGTGTAGGTCTCCAGACGCTCGACCGCGCGCGGGCCCAGGATCAGGACGCCGTGTGCGCCCTCGCCACCCAGCACCTTCTGCCACGAGAAGGTCGCGACATCGATCTTGTCCCAGGGCAGGTCATAGGCGAACACCGCGCTGGTCGCATCGGCGAAGGACAGGCCCTGACGGTCGTCGGCGATCCAGTCGCCGTTGGGCACACGCACGCCCGAGGTGGTGCCGTTCCAGGTGAAGAGCACGTCGTTCGACCAGTCGATCGCATTCAGGTCCGCGATCTGGCCGTAATCGGCGCGCAGGACGGTGGGGTCGAGCTTCAACTGCTTGACCGCATCGGTCACCCAGCCCTCGCCAAAGCTTTCCCAGGCGAGCGTGGTGACGGGCCGCGCGCCCAGCATGGTCCACATCGCCATCTCGAACGCGCCGGTGTCGGAACCGGGGACGATGCCGATGCGGTGGGTGTCGGGGAGCTTCAACAGCTCGCGCATCAGGTCGATGCAATATTGCAGCCGCTGCTTGCCGATCTTCGAGCGATGCGAACGGCCGAGGCTGTCCGTCGCGAGCTTGGCCGCTTCCCAACCGGGAGGCTTGGCGCAGGGGCCGCTGGAAAAATAGGGACGCGCCGGTTTGGTGGCGGGCTTCGCGGGCGCAAGAGTGGCGTCAGCGGCAGTCGTATCAGTCATTTAAGACTCTCCTCACAGAGAGCACGCGCGGCGTTGGGACCGCGTGGCCCGTCGACGGCTCTAGCGATGTCGATCGAAGATGACAACCGCAATCGTCTTGACGCAATATTCGGCCAGTTTTGGTGCCGAACCTGCCGAAGGAGGAAAGGTAATGCTGCGCGATCCCACGGGCCTCGCAATATGGGGCAAGCGAATGGCATGGTTGTGGCTTGTCACCGAAGGCATTCTGGCCCTGTCCTGCATCGGCGAAATCTATGTCCTGGGCGGCTTGGGTTCGCCGCCGGGCACCGCCGAAGCGATTGAAGACGCTGCCGATATTTCGGTATTGGCGAGCCTGCCTTATATGCTGGCCTATATCGTCTGTGGCATCCTCGTGGCGCGTTGGATTCACCGGATCAACCGCAACGCCCATCATTGGAGCGATAAGATGACTATCGGTCCGAAATGGAATGTCGGCTGGTTCTTCGTGCCGGGCGCCAATTTGTGGATGCCGTTCGCCGGGATTCGCCAGACCCGGGGGGCTACGATCGACTCGGAAACCCCCGATTCGGTGCCCGTGCCAGACTGGATGCGGCTGTGGTGGGGATTCTGGCTCGCCTCGACCTTGCTCGGCAATCTGACCTTTCGCCTGTCGGTAGCCGCGAAAACGCCTGAATCGCTGATCGCGGTCGACTGGCTCTATGTCGTGTCGCTGGTCTTGGACGTACCCTTGACCATCCTGCTGTGCCGCCTGTTGGCCGACATCTCGACATTGCAGAGCCAGCGTATCGCCCGCGAAGCGGACATGTCAGGCGCGGAGACATCGCCGTTGCCCTGACCGCCAACGCCCGCATATCGAATTTCGATATTATGTTGCCCGATAATCGATGATGTATTATCGATTATCGATAGTGATTCGATATGGAGGGACAGGACGCCATGACACGCTTTGCCAGTCACATCAGCACGCTGCTCTACGCCGCGCTGCTCGCCATTCTGGCGTTCGTCACGGCCGTCATCCTGGCATCGGTCGGCGTGCTGATCGTCGATGCGATCTCGCCCGGCGCGCTGGGGGCGGTGCATGTCAACGCGCAGGCGCTGGACATGAAGACGCCCGGCGTGGTCGCCGCAGCCCTGGCCGTCATGCTGATCGCCTTGGGTCTTGCGTGGGCCGCGCTGCTACCGCTGATCCAGATGCTGCGCAGCACCGCGGCTGGCCAGCCCTTCACCCTCGCCAACGTCAAGCGGCTGCACTGGATCGCGGGCACCATCGCGGTCGCCTATCTGCTGCAATTCGCCCTGCCGCCGATCCTGCCCTTCGGCGCACAGGGCATGGTCAAGCCGATGGGCGTGGACGGCGTGTTCGCCATCCTGCTGACCCTGGTGCTGGCCCAGGTCTTTCGTGAGGGCGTGCGCCTGCGCGAGGATGCGGAAGGGACTATCTGATGGCGATCCGCATCAATCTCGACCGGCTGCTGCTTGATCGGCGCATGTCGCTGACCGAGCTGGCCGAGCGGATCGACCTGACGCTGGCCAATCTGTCGATCCTGAAGACCGGCAAGGCCCGCGCCATCCGCTTCACCACGCTCGATGCGATCTGCACCGCGCTCGGCTGCCAGCCTGGCGACATATTGGAGCATGTCGCAGACACGCCTCCGCACGGCTGATCGGGGCTGGCCAAAGCGGCGGTAAAGAGAGCAAGGGGTCGCATGGTTCGCGTCCCCTTGTTTCTCGCCGTTCCGATCCTGGGGGCGGCGCTCCTTTCCGCCTGTGGTCGTCCCGACCGGCCCGTCCAGCAGGCTTCGCGCCCCGAACCTTACCGCCCGCCGATCCGCGAAACCGCACAGTGCGAGGCCGATCTGCGGCGCGAGGGCGTGGAGTATCGCCGCCTGCCCGACAAGGAACTGGGCCCCGGCTGCGGCCTCTACGGCACGGTGCAGCTGACCGATATCGGGGTGCCGGTCACCGGCGTCACCGCGATGCGGTGCGGCAATGCGCGCGCCTTTGCCGGATGGGTGAGAAACGCGGTCGCCCCTGCCGCCTGGCAAATCCTGGGCTCACCGCTCGCCAAGGTGGAGGGCATGGGCACCTATGCCTGTCGCAACATCGTCGGGAGCAAGCGGATCGGCGACCGGCGTTCGGGCCATGCACTGGCCAATGCGGTCGATGTCGGCGGCTTCGTGCTGAAGGACGGGCGGCGCATCACCCTGCTGAACGACTGGTATTCGAGCGATCCGCAGGTGCGGCATTTCTGGACCGTCATTCGCGCCTCGGCCTGCAAGCGCTTCGGCACGGTGCTCAGTCCCGACTATAATGCGGCGCATCGCAACCACCTGCATCTCGAGGACGACAATGCGCGCTTTTGCCGGTAGCGCAGGGGCGTGGGATATCCTACATCACGCAAAATGACCGATAAGACCCAAGTACCGAACCGCGTCTTCCCCAATGCCAGCCAGGACGCCGAGAGCGCCAAGACGATCGTCTCGACGCCGCAGACCGAAAGTCCCGCCTATACGCTGGCCTTTCAGGACATGGACTTCCTGCTGCGCGAAGACCTTCGCCCCGTCCGTTTCCAGCTGGAACTGCTAAAGGCGCAGTTGCTGCTCGAAGAGGCCAAGATCGCCTCGACCTTCGTCTTCTATGGCTCGGCGCGTATCCCGGAGCCTGCCAAGGCCGAAGCGATGCTGGCGCTGGCGCATGACGACAAGTCGCGCAAGATCGCCGAGAATCTCGTCGCCAAGAGCAAGTACTACGACATCGCGCGCGAGCTGGCGCAGATCACCAGCCGCCTGCCCCGCGACGATCGCGGGATGCGCCAGTTCGTTGTCTGCTCAGGCGGCGGCCCGTCGATCATGGAAGCCGCCAATCGCGGCGCGGCGGACGTCGGCGCCGAGTCGGTCGGCCTGAACATCGTCCTGCCGCACGAACAGGCGCCGAACCCCTATGTCACGCCGTCGCTCAGCCTCCAGTTCCACTATTTCGCGCTGCGCAAGATGCACTTCCTGCTCCACGCGCGCGCCCTGGCGGCCTTCCCCGGCGGTTTCGGCACGTTCGACGAGCTGTTCGAGCTGCTGACCCTGATCCAGACGGGCAAGATCCAGCCCATCCCCGTCCTGCTGTTCGGCCGCGCCTTCT
>CAJYRW010000020.1:0-20818 GCA_913777475.1 uncultured Sphingomonas sp.
TTGCCGGATCGTCGCTCGCCGCGACGGGAATCATCGCCACCGTCGGTTGCGCGATGTTCCCCTTCATCCTGCCATCCAGCATCGACGCGCACAGCAGCCTGACGGTGTGGAACGCCTCGTCCACGCAAAAGACGCTGGGCATCATGTTCTTCGTCACGGTCGTCTTCCTGCCGATGGTGCTGGCCTACACCGCCTGGGCCTACCGGGTCATGTTCGGTCGGGTGACCAGCGAAGCCGTCCGCACCAACCCCGACTTTTACTGAAGGAGCCCGATCATGTGGTATTTCTCCTGGGTCCTGGGCCTTGGCCTCGCGGTCGGCTTCGGCGTCCTCAACGGCATCTGGCATGAGTTTCATTTGCCCAGCGAGGACGACGTGTCGCCACGACACTGACAGATAGGACAATACGTCCGACGACAGGGGATCATGGCTGCGCTATAAGGCAAGGCCATGATCCCAAACGACGTTTGTGCCGACTGCGCGGTACGCGACCGGGCCTTGTGCGGCAGCCTGAACGACCAGGAACTGGTCGCCCTCAACGCCATCGGCCAGCGCCGCCAGGTGGCACGCGGCCAGGCAATCGCCTGGGCCGGGGACGCGGCGGTGATCTGCGGCAATTTGCTGTCCGGCGTCTTGAAGCTGACCGCCGCCACCGCCGACGGGCGCGAGCAGACGGTCGGGCTGCTTTACCCCGCCGATTTCTTCGGACAGCCCTATGCGGGCGATGTCGACTTCACCCTGACCGCGCTGACCGATGCGGAACTCTGTGTCTTTCCCCGACCTGCGTTCGAGCGGGTGCTGGACGACCACCAGCGCATGGAGCGGTTGCTGCTCCAGCGGACTTTCGCGTCGCTGAACGAGGCGCGCGGGCGGATGCTGGTGCTGGCGCGCAAATCGGCCGGGGAGAAGCTGGCGGGCTTCCTGCTCGACATGGCGGCACGCGCGGGCGCCAGCGGATGCCGGGCCAGCCGCGACGGCCCGGTGACCTTCGACCTGCCGCTGACGCGCGGCCAGATCGCCGATGTGCTGGGCATGACGATCGAGACGGTCAGCCGCCAGCTGACCCGGATGAAGCAAAGCGGCCTGATCGGCCTGCCCGGCGGCCGCGCCATCACGATCAGCGACCGCGAGGGCCTGGCCGCCCGCGCCGAAGCGGCTTAATCCAGCAGGCTGTCGGCCAGCGCTTCAATCAGCAGCGACCGCGCCTCGGGCGTCAGCCGGTGGCCCGCCAGCGCGATGATGGTCAGCTGCTCGAAATCGACCGCGCGGCGGCATCCGGTGAAGAAACTGCGCAGCATGTGACCCAGCGTCTCGGGCGTGGCGAAGGCGTCGCCTTCGTCAAAGGCGGCGACCAGTTCACGCGCCGCCGCGACATCGGCCAGCTGGCGGTACTGGACATGATCGAGCAGCGTCCGGCCCAGCGCATCCTCCCGCCCGCTCGACAGCATCACCCGCAGGTCGTGCCCCTCCTCGCGCTGCCCGCCCAGCACCAGCGAGTCGAGCGCCGTCAGGAAATCCGCCATGACCGGACCGGCGGGCCGTTCGGGCAAGCCATCGGCCATCTCCTCCGCCTGCGTACAGAGCGCCAGCCGCTGGCGATGCGCGCGGATTAGGCGGATGAGGTCGATCTCATGGATGACGTGCCAGCGCCGCGCGAACGGCACGACGCAGGCTTCGGGCGGGTTGCGATCCATCGCGGGTCCATCTCCTTCGCCGCCCTCGTGACGAAGAACAGCCGCCGCGACATTGACGCCCGTCAAAGACGCTGGCGAGCGAGATGCCGGTGGATCGTGCTGCGGTGACGATTGTCTGACAGGGCGATCGAGGGCTTCGCCATGTTCGCGCTTAACCAAGGCGAGGTCTGGACCTGCCCCGGCCGCGCGCTGGTGCATGAGCCCATCTATGACCACTTTATCGAAAAAGCGGTCGCGCGGTTCGAGGCGATGATCCAGGGCAAACCGCCCCACCCCGCCAGCCATGTTTGGCGACCACAACAAGACGCGTGTGTTCCATGAAGAGATTTTCGGCCCCGCCGTCTCGGTCGCGACCTTCAAGACCGATGAAGAGGCGCTGAGCATCGCCAACGATACGCTTCCCGGCCTGCGCGACGGCATCGGCGCCTATCGGATGGGCCGCGCGATACAGGGGGGGCGTTTGGACAAGTGCTACCACGCCTATCCGGCGCATGCGGCGTTCGGCGGCTACAAGCGCTCCGGCATTGGGCGCGAGACGCACCGGATGATGCTCGATCACTACCAGCAGACCAAGAATCTGCTCGTCAGCTACTCGGCCAAGAAGTTCGGCTTCTTTTGACCCCGGTCAAGGCAGGGGTCGGTGGGTGCGACCATCCCCGCTTGGTCCTTATCCGACAGGAGAAGTATGATGGCGAAGACGATGAAGGCCGCGGTCGTGCGCGCGTTCGGCGAACCGCTGACCATTGATGAAGTCCCGGTGCCCGAGGTCGGCGATGGCTTGATCCAGGTCGCGATCCAGGCATCCGGCGTGTGCCACACCGACCTGCACGCCGCCGAGGGCGACTGGCCGGTCAAGCCCAACCCGCCCTTCATTCCGGGGCATGAGGGCGTCGGCTATGTCTCGGCGGTCGGCAAGGGCGTGAAGCATATCAAGGAAGGCGACCGGGTCGGTGTGCCCTGGCTCTACACCGCCTGCGGCCACTGCGTGCATTGCCTGGGCGGGTGGGAGACGTTGTGCGAAAGCCAGCTCAACACCGGCTATTCGGTCAATGGCGGCTTTGCCGATTATGTCATCGCCGACCCGAACTTCGTCGGCCACCTGCCCGCCAATATCGGCTTTACCGAGATCGCGCCCGTGCTGTGCGCCGGGGTGACGGTCTATAAGGGGCTGAAGATGACCGATACCAAGCCGGGCGATACGGTCGTCATCTCCGGCATCGGTGGGCTTGGGCATATGGCCGTGCAATATGCGGTCGCCATGGGCCTGAACGTCGCGGCGGTCGATGTCGACGACGCCAAGCTGGATCTCGCCCGGCGACTGGGCGCGAAAGTGACGGTCAACGCCCGGACCGAGGCCGATCCGGCTGCGGCGATCAAGCGCGAGACCGGCGGCGGCGCACAGGGTGCGCTGGTCACGGCGGTCAGCGAAAAGGCGTTCGCACAGGCCGTGGGCATGCTGGCGCGCGGCGGGACGGTCGCGCTCAATGGCCTGCCGCCCGGCGACTTCCCGCTCAACATCTTCGGGCTGGTGCTGAACGGCATCACCGTGCGCGGCTCGATCGTCGGCACCCGGCTCGACCTGCAGGAGTCGCTCGACTTCGCCGCCGATGGCAAGGTCAAGGCGACGGTGGCCACCGCGCCGCTCGCCGAGGTCAACCAGGTGTTCGACCGAATGCGCCGTGGCCAGATCGAAGGACGCATCGTCCTCGACCTCGCCGCCTGATCTTACTGGCCGCCGGACACGCCACAACTGCGTATCCGGCGGCTTTTCAAATGTCGGAGTGATAGGCTAGACATCTTGCATGGGTCGTCATCGCGACGGTCCGAACGATAAGGCACGGCCGACAGACGGCGCGGCCATCGCGGAGGATGAGGAATGCTGAGCCGACGTTTTTTCCTGGCCGGGGCGACCACCGCCATGGCGACGCCGACCATCCTGCGGGCCAAGGGCGCGCCGGTGATCGTCAATCCGGTCGTCCGCCAACGCGCCGACGCCCAGGTGTTCCGCCATACCGATGGCTGGTATTACCTGACCGGCTCGGTCCCCGAATATGACCGGCTGGTGCTGCGCCGCTCGAAGACGCTGGAGGGCCTGTCGACCGCGCCGGAGAAAGTCCTGTGGCGGCATCTCAAGAGCGGGCCGATGTCGGGCTTCATCTGGGCGCCCGAACTGCACCTCATCGACAATAAGTGGATCATGTATTTCGCGGCGGGCCCCAGCGGCGGCGGCGAGGACGTGTTCCGCATCCGCACCTTCGCGGTGGTGTGCGACGGGCCCGATCCGATGGCGGGCAACTGGTCGGTGCTGGGCCAGCTCCAGACCGAATGGGATACGTTCACCCTCGACTCCACCAGCTTCGTGCACAAGGGCCAGCGCTATCTCGCCTGGGCGCAGCGCGAGCCGGGGATCGACACCAACTCCAACCTGTATCTGGCACCGCTCGCCACCCCGCTGACGCTGGCGGCCAAGCCGGTGCGGCTGTCGGTCCCGACGCTCGACTGGGAAATCCAGGGGTTCAAGGTGAACGAAGCCCCCGCCCTGCTGGCGCGCAACGGCAAGCTGTTCATGACCTATTCGGCGAGCGCCACCGATGCGCGCTATTGCATGGGTATGCTGACCTGCGACGCCCAGGCCGACATCATGAACGCGGCCAACTGGTCCAAGTCGCCGGTGCCGGTCTTCAAGACGTCGGTCGCGCACAAGGTCTTCGGCCCCGGCCATAACAGCTTCACCGTCGACGAGCGCGGGCGCGACGTGCTGGTCTATCACGGCCGCGACTATGCGGAGATCAAGGGCGATCCGCTGTTCGACCCCAACCGCCACACCCGGATGCAATATTTCCGCTATCGCCCAGACGGCACCCCAGATTTCGGCGAGCCCGTGGCGAACGGGCCGCTACGGATGGGGTGAGCGCTCCTCCTCATTCCTCCCCTTGCAGGGGAGGGATAACCTGATGTCTCTTGGGTGCCGCGCGCCGCTCGGCTAAGAACGGGCATGGATTTCGACCAACTGCTCATCCGCTTCTTCGGCACCGAGGATATCGGCGACCTGTCGCCCGACCAGCTGTCCGCCGGGATCGACCGGCTGCGGGTGCAATTCGGGCTGGAGCGCGACAGCGGCCGTCGCTTCGCTCTGTGGTGTCTCGCTTATATGCTGGGCGTCGCGCCAGACCTGGACGACGCCTTCGACGACGAAGCCGACAAGGAAGCCGCGCGCGACTTCATGGATACGATCGACCGCGAGATGGACGAAGACGAGGATTGATCGGCTAGACGCACCCTCACCCTTCCCACCCGCTTGCGCGGCTGGGCCCCTTCCCTCTCCCGATGGGAGAGGGAGGAAGGCGCGAAGCGCCGGAAGGGTGAGGGTGCGGCATCCATGAAAAAGAGGCTGCGCCTCTCGGCACAGCCCCCTTCCCTTTCACCCGTTGCGCAGGATCAAATGTCCATGCGTCCGGCGTTCATCACCTTGTCCCAGGCCTTCACGAAGTCCCGAACGAACGGTGCGTTCGAGTCCGAGCAGGCATAGGCCTCCGCCAGCGCGCGCAGTTCGGAGTGACCACCAAAGATCAGGTCAACGCGGGTTGCCGTCTTGGTGTGCTCCTTGGTGCGGCGGTCGCGACCGTGGAACAGATTCTCGTCGCCGCTCGGCTCCCACTCGGTGTTCATGTCGAGCAGGTTGACGAAGAAGTCGTTCGACAGCGTACCCACCCGGTCGGTGAACACACCCTCCGTCACGCCCGGCGCATTGCCGCCCAGCACGCGCAGGCCGCCAACCAGCACCGTCATCTCTGGCCCGCTGAGGTTCAGCAACTGGGCACGGTCGACCAGTGCCTCTTCAGGCGCCATGAACTGGATGCCCTGGCGATAGTTGCGGAAACCATCGGCCATCGGCTCGAGCACCGCGAAGGACTCGGCGTCCGTCTGGTCTTCCCGTGCGTCCATCCGGCCCGGCGTGAAGGGCACCGTCACCTCGACGCCGCCATCCTTCGCCGCCTTCTCGACCGCCGCACAACCGCCCAGCACGATCAGGTCGGCGATCGACACCTTCTTGCCGCCGGTGGCCGAAGCATTAAACTCGGCCTGGATCGCCTCCAGCTTGGCCAGCACTTCGGCCAGCTGCGCCGGGTTGTTGACTTCCCAGTCCTTCTGCGGTGCCAGACGAACGCGGGCACCGTTGGAGCCGCCGCGCTTGTCCGACCGGCGATAGGTCGAGGCCGAGGCCCAGGCCGCCCCGACCAGCGCCGGGACAGACAGGCCCGTGCCCAGGATTTTGGCCTTGAGCGAAGCGATTTCCGCCTCGTCGACGACCGGATGGTCGAGCGGATCGACCCGGTCCTGCCAGATCAGCGGCTCCTGCGGCACGAGCGGCCCCAGATAGCCCTCGACCGGCCCCATGTCGCGGTGGGTCAGCTTGAACCAGGCGCGCGCGAAGGTCTCGGCGAAATAGGCCGGGTCCTTGTAGAAGCGCTCGGAAATCTTGCGATATTCCGGGTCTTTGATCATCGCGAGGTCGGAGGTCAGCATGCGCGGATGCTGCTTCTTCGACGGGTCGTGCGCATGCGGCACGTCGGCGGGGGCAGACTTCGCTTCCCACTGCCAGGCGCCGCCCGGGCTCTTCACCAGCTCGAACTGGTCCTCATATTCAAACAGGTTGCGGAAGTAATTGTTCGACCAGCGCGTCGGCGTCTGGCTCCAGGTCACTTCCAGACCCGAGGTGATCGCGTCACCACCCAGGCCGGTGGCGTGCTTGGAGCGCCAGCCGAGACCCTGATCCTCGATCACCGCGCCTTCGGGTTCCGGCCCGACAAAGGACGGGTCGCCCGCGCCGTGCGTCTTGCCGAAGGTGTGGCCACCGGCGTTGAGCGCGACGGTTTCCTCGTCGTTCATCGCCATGCGCGCAAAGGTCGCGCGGATATCGCGAGCCGAGGCGACCGGATCGGGCGTGCCGTTCGGCCCTTCCGGATTGACGTAGATGAGACCCATCTGCACCGCGCCCAGCGCCGGGTGCAGCTGACGCTCGCCCGAGTAACGCTCGTCGCCCAGCCAGCTTCCTTCAGGGCCCCAGTACAGCTCCTCCGGCTCCCAGGTGTCGGCACGGCCGCCCGCAAAGCCGAAGGTCTTGAAGCCCATCGACTCCAGCGCGACGTTGCCGGTCAGGACATACAGGTCGGCCCAGCTGATCTTGGCGCCGTACTTCTGCTTGATCGGCCAGAGCAGGCGACGCGCCTTGTCGAGATTGGCATTGTCCGGCCAGCTGTTGAGCGGCGCGAAACGCTGCTGCCCGCCACCGGCACCGCCACGCCCGTCGGTCACGCGGTACGTGCCGGCCGAGTGCCACGCCATGCGGATGAACAGGCCACCATAATGACCGAAATCGGCCGGCCACCAATCCTGGCTGTCGGTCATCAGCGCATGCAGATCGGCGACCAGCGCGTCGAGGTCGAGCTTGGCGAACTCCTCGGCATAGTTGAAATTCTCGCCCAACGGGTTCGAGCGCGGGTTATGCTGATTCAGCCCTTCCAGGCGCAGACGCTCCGGCCACCAGTCCTTGTTGCCGGGACCGCCACGGCCGCCGCCACGCTTGCCGGGACCATTGCCGCCACCGCCATGCGCGACCGGGCAGCCGCCCTGTTCCTGATGATCTTCAACCTGGGACGCCATGATCCACTCCTCGCGTTCGATCCGTCGGACAGTGAAACGCACCGCACGCTGCCCGTATGCAGTCATTAGCCATCAGATCGTCGCGGGAGTAAAACCGACTATCTTCGTCAGACTGATTGAGCGGAGCGAACAGAGCCGATCGGATCAGCCCGGATCATTCTCGTCGCGCAGTGTCCGCCCGGCCAGGATGATCTCGGCCACGAAGCAGCCCAGACCCGCGACCGCGCAGAGCAGGCCGCCGCCAAAGAAGAAGAACAGGATCGCCGAATGGCCGGAGGCGCGCAGCACCCCGAAGAACAGGGTGATGGCGGCCCCGCAGGTCATCACACCCGCCGCCGCCGCCAGCGTGACCGCGATGTCGAGAAAGCGGGACCGCAGCCGTAACCGATCCATCTCGATCCGGCTCGCCTGCGCGTCCTTCTTCAGAACATGGATGCGGTCGCTGATCCGTCCCAGCCGCGTCGAAAAGACGTTGAGCAGCGCGCCCACGGCCGTCAGCAGGAAGATCGGGGTCAGCGCCAGCTGAATGACATGCGCCGCCTCGCTGAGCGGTTCCTTGATCACGCGCCCGCTCCCAGTCGTGCCCGGGCCGCCGCCAGTGCGGCATCGCGGCGGGCGACCAGTTCCTCGACCGGCAGCCCGGCGAGATCGAACCGCAATTCGTGCATCGTCATGCCGGAGCGATAGCCCTGCGGCCAGACGGCGGTCTCCTCGAAACCGCAATGGCGAAAGAACGGCGCGACCGCGGGCGAGGTGTCGACCGTGACATAGCGGGTCGGCGGATCGGCATGGAGCGCGACGTGCAGCAACCGCTCGAACAGCAACAACCTGCCCAGACCACTCCCATGGAAACGCCGCGCCGCCATGCCCCAATAGAGCAGCGCCTTGTTGTAATGCTCCCAGATTTCATAGCCGCCGAACGCCGCGACGTCGCCAGCGACCGTCACGACAAAGGCGGGTCCATCGGGCTCTTCCAGCGTCTCGATCAGCCATTCGCGGTCCCCGGCTCCGAAATAATCGGGCAGGTTGGTGTCGAACAGGGCGAGCACCGCGTCACGGTCGTCGGGCCGATACGGACGAACGAGAAGTGCGGTCATGCCGCCTCTGCCCAGAATGCGATGGTTTCGATCGCGCCGTCCTGCTCGCGGGTCCAGCATTGCGACACGCCTTGGTGCGCCGCCGTTGCCCGGACCGGATCGATCAGCCGCGTCTCGATCGCCTCGGGCGCGATGCGGCGGGGCCTGCCGACAAGCTTGGCGTGCGCTTCCTTGATCGTCCAGCGGCGCAGCCACTGCCGGGGCTGCAGGGAGGCGGATACGGCGCGGACCTCTGCCGCTTCCCGCGCGGTCATCATGTCCCATAAAGGCGGGCTATGGTCGATCATCTCGCGATCGACCGCGACGGGCTGGCGGGCGGCGGCGATCAGGCAGAGCCCGGTCCGTCCCGAAAGGCTAATATACCAGCCATTTGGTGACAGGACCTCCGGCTTCCCCTCACCATTGCGGGCCAGCGTCACCCCCGCCGCCGACATATGGTGCAGCAGCCTCCTGACCAGCGGCTCGCGCCGGCCCCGCCCCGGATCGTCCACACGCCATATGACCGGCGACCCGCCGTCCCAGGCCAGCCGCTCCAGCGCTCCGTCATGCCAATGCGGGGTCATTCGCCGGTCACGATCCGGGCCGGGCTCCCCTCCCAGTTGGTGCCCGCGGGAAGGCTCTCACCCTTCATCACCACCGACAGGTCGCCCAGCTGCGCATCCGCGCCGATCTCCGCATCATACAGCACGATGGCGAGCGAGCCGATCGTCGCGCGGTCGCCGACCGTAATCGCGCCGACCTTCATCACCCGGTCCTCGAACAGATGCGTCTGGAGCCCCGCATAGTCGTTGAGCGCCACATCATCACCGATCGTCACCAGGTCATGCTCGGTCAGGTCGGTGGTGTCGATATAGCAGCGCTTGCCGACCTTGGCCCCCATCAGCCGCAGGTACAGGCCGATCCAGGGCGTGCCGCGCAACGGCTCCAGCAGATTGGCGACCGCCAGATTCTCATAGGTTGCGGTCACCAGCTCGGTCCGCCAGACGAAGGTGCTCCACAGCGGCGCGGTCGTCGCCTTGTAGCGCCCGACCACCAGCCATTTCAGCGCCAGCACGAATGCACCGCAGGCCAGGCAGAAACCGACATAGAGGAACGGGAAGGCCGAGATGATGACCAGCCCGCCCTCCTCCAGATCGTCGAGATCGCCGACCACCGACAACAGCGCGCTGAAGAACACCAGGAAGGCGGTCAGCGACAGGGTGGTGCGGATCGCCTCGATCGACAGACGCGTCGCGATCAGGCCCTTGGACGGGTTGAAGCGGGCGCCCTCGTCGAACATCGTCGCCACCTGTCGAACCGGCAGCTTGATCGCGGGCGAGCCGAACCAGGTGCTGCCCGCCTCCCTCGCCAGGCTGGGGTCCTCGGGCGGCTTGGAGAGGACGCCGATCAGCACTTCGTCGCCGATCTGCGCGCCGGTGGGCAGCAGCGCCGAATTGCCGATGAAGCTGCGACGCCCGATCTTCGTGTGCGCCAGCTCGATGGTGCCATGGCCGATCTTGGCCGCGCCGAAGATCACCGAGTCCGCAATGAAGCTCTCCGGCCCGATCTCGACCAGATCGGGCACGATCGCGCTGGCGGTCGAAATCTCCGCGCGCCGCCCGACCTTCACGCCCAGCGCGCGATACCAGGGGATGACATAGAGCGTGGCAAAGATCGGGTGCAGCAGCCGCAGCGCCAGATCGTTGATCTGCCGCACCATCCAATAGCGGACATAGAACCAGCTATCGAGGCGGTACACGCCCGGCTTCACGCGGCCGAGGATCAGCCGCTTGGCGAGCACCGTCAGCACGCACATCATGACGATATAGGTCGCGGCGAGCAACGGCGAGACGAGCATGTAACCATAGCCGGTCGTCGCCCAGTCCAGCTCGATCAGCGCGATCAGGCCCGGCGCGATCGGCAAGATGGCGATGATCGGCAGCAGCAGCGCGCCGATGAAGATCGCCAGCGACGGCCCGGTCCGCTTGCCCGTCGTGACGACCTCGCCCGGCTCGACCATGCGATCGAACGCGGCGGGCGATCCGGTCCAGCGTTGCCCGGCCGGGATCACCGTTTCAGCGGGAAGCGCCGCCATATCGTCGAGGATCGCATCATCCTCCAGCACGGCATTGCGGCCGACCACCGCCTGCCCGCCGACGAACGCACGGTCGCCCAGCGTCACCGTGCCCAGCCGGAGCAGGCCACGCTCGACCGAGCTGGTCGCCATCACCGCCTGGTCGCTGACGATCGCATCGTCGCCGCAGGTGAACAGGTCGGCGGTGTCGATGACGCCGTTGCCGATATAGGCGCGCTTGCCGATCTTCGCGCCCAGCATACGGTAATAGCCCCGGATCATCGGCGTGCCCGCCAGATAGGGTGTCGCCGTCACCGCAATGATCCGCCGCACCAGCCACCAGCGGAAATAGGTCCCGCCCCATAGCGGATAGTCGCCTGCCTTGAACCGCCCCGCGATCAGCCATTTGGCCGCGATCGAGAACAGCATCGAAGCGACCGGCACGATGGTGAAGAACAGCGCGCTCAGGATCAGCGCATCGATCCGGCTCATCCGCCCGGCAAGGTGCGTATAGGCGACGTACGGGAAAAACCATTGCAGCCCGGCGATGGTGTAGATGGGTAGCAGCGCCACCGTCTGCGCGGCCACACACAGCATCCGCTTCCATTCGGGGACGCGGTGGAAACTCTCCTCGGTCGCGACCGCCACGGGCGCGGTGCCGCCGATCCGGGTCGCCAGCGCGCGAATGGTCGGTGCGGCGTAAAGGTCTTCCAGCGACAGGCCCTCCAGCCCCGCGACCTTGCGCGCGGCCGAAACGAGGCGCGCGGCTTTCAGTGAATGGCCGCCCAAATCCTCGAACAAGTCGTCCGTCACCGACACCGGCTGCGGCGCGAAGGCCTCGGTCCAGATGGCGTGGAGCTTTTCCTCCATCGGCGTCGCGGGCGCTTCGAGCTGGCGGCCGGTGTCGATAGTGATTTCCGGCTTTACCAGCGCTTTGCGGTCGACTTTTCCCGACGCGGGCAAAGTCGGCAGCGCCACCAGTGGCTGATAGGCGGCGGGGCGCATGTAATTGGGCAGCCGCTCGGTCACCCGCGCCTTGATGTCGGCGATGTCGATCGTCTCGCCACTGCGCGCGACGAGGAAGGCGGCCAGAAACTCCGAACCGTCGGCATCGGTGAACAGATGCACCACCGCCTGTGCGACGCCGGGCGCTTCGCCGATCACCGCCTCGATCTCGGCCAGCTCGACGCGGAAGCCGCGAATCTTCACCTGGGTATCGATGCGCCCGACGAAATCGATATCGCCCGCCGCGTCCAGCCGCACGAGATCGCCCGAACGATAGATGCGCTCCGGCCCGCCCGACACGGTGTCGAACGGGGTCATGGTGAATTTCTCGGCGGTCAGGTCGGGCCGGTTGACGTAACCGACGCCGACGCCGGGGCCGCCGATGACCAGTTCGCCCTCCTGCCCCGCCTCGACCGGTTGCAACGCCTCGTCGACGATCCAGGCGGTATAGCCGGGCAGCGGCTTGCCGATCGTGATGCGCTTGCCCGGCTGCACCTCGGTCCAAGTCGCGGTCACCGAAGTTTCGGTCGGGCCATAGGTGTTGAGCAGCCGCAGGCCGGGACGGGCCAGACGGCGCGGCAAGTCGGCCGGACACGCCTCACCGCCCATGTTGATCAGGCGCAGGGTCGGCACCGGATGCTCGACCAGCGCGATCAGCGAAGGGACGACGTGCCAGATCGTCGTCTTTTCCGCCGCCAGCGCGATGGCGACATCGGGCCCGCTCGCCGCCAGCGCCTCGGCCGCGACCAGCAGTTTCGCGCCGACGAAGAAGGCGCTCCACATCGTCTCGACCGACATGTCGAAGGCCAGGCTGAATCCGCCGAACACGATGTCCTCTGGCTCCAGCGCCAGGATCGCGCTTTCCGAGCGGACGAGGTGACAGGCATTGGCATGGGTGATCATCACCCCCTTGGGCCGCCCGGTCGTGCCCGAGGTATAGATGATATAGGCCAGATCCTGCGGGTCCGATCCGGTCACCTCACGGCCCAACGGCAAGGGCGGCTCGGCGGCCAGATCGCCCAGTTCGGCGTCGAGCGCCAGCGTCGCCCCCGGTATCTCCGCCGAGCGTGCCCCGGTGGTGATGGTCAGCGCGGCACCGCTATCCTCGATGATGAAGGCGATGCGATCCTGGGGATAACCCCAATCTACCGGGACATAGGCCGCGCCGGTCCGCAACACGCCCAAGATCGCCATATATTGGTCGAGCCCGCGCGGCAGGCAGAGGACCACCCGGTCTCCCTTGCCTATCCCCAGCGCGCGCAGTCGGTGGGCCAGCGACAAGCTGCGATGGGCGAGCATGTCGTAGGTCCACTCCTTGGGGCGGCTATATTCCTCGTCCGCACCGATCAGCGTCAATGCGGTGGTCCAGCCCCGCGTCCGGCAGGTCGCGTCGAAAATTTCATGCAGCAGTTCGTCTCGGGCATAGGGTCGGTCGGGCCGCAGCGCCGGGGCCGGGGCGATCGAGGCATGGATGCTCGGCGCGACGGGAACTTCGGTATCTGCGGGCATCGATGCGCTTTCTGGACCAGGACGTGAAGGATCGGCTCAACTGCGCCGGATGAGGGCCCGCGACAATCGCCGATCTTCGAGCGAATAGTAAAGCCAGATGCCATCCTCCGCGACCACTACCGAAGCGGCAAAGGCGATATCAGTCGCGCCGCGATCATCGGCGGGCGGCGGCAGGATCAGCGGCTCGATCCCGCGCGCGACGACACGGGTATAATGTTCGTCGAACGCGACCCAGCCGATCCGCCAGCGCGCATCACGCGTCGCACCGTTGTAGAACATCACCGGACACGCCTTGTCGTCGGTCAACAGCGGGCCGGTCGACAGGTGCCAGTCGTCCCAGCTATCCTCGCGCGGCATGAAGGGCGTGGGCTGCTCGGTCCAGGGCCCCGCGACATCCTCACCGATCGCCAGCCCGATGCGAGAGGCTTCGTCGGCGGCATATTCGTAGAAGAGGCGCCAGCGGCCATCGGCCGTGCGATCGACGGTCGCTTCCTTGGTATTGCCCTCCGACTTGGACGAGGCGAGCGCGACGCCGCTCTTAACCAGCCGGTCGAGCGAGGGGCCGGTGGCATAGGACAGCTCGCCATGCGCATGATCGGCCAGCACGCCGGAGTAATAGACGATATAGCCATCGTCGGTGCGCACGACCGTCGGGTCCTCGACCCCGCCCGCGTCATGCGCGTCCGGGCCCGGCGCGATCGAGGGCGCGTCCAGCATCGTGAAATGCCGCCCGTCCTCGCTCCATCCGGCCCAGATCACACCGGTATCGGTCAGCGTCTCGCCCTTTGGCACGACGGCGCGAACCATGATGCCCCAGCGGCCATCCGCCTCGCGCCAGACATAGGGGCTCATCAGGTCGCGAGCCATCAACGCAGGCGGCCCTTCGAGCGTGACGTCCTCGATCCGCTTGACGTTGAAATCCAGGTCGAAGGGGGCGTCGGCCACCCGGTCCTTGCGGTGCGGATCGGCGACCGAGGCGTCGGTTGCGGGGCCCATCATGCGCCCAGCGCCTGCATCAGCGACAGACCGCCATCGATGACGATCCGCGCGCCGGTGATGTACTTCGCCTTGTCGGACGCGAGAAACACCGCGAGGTCAGCGACTTCCGAGGCATTCCCGGCACGCCCCATCGGGATATTCTGCTCCAGTGTCTTGCGATAGACGGGATCGGCCTGCGCCTTGGCGTTCATCGGGGTCAGGATCATGCCCGGCTCGATCGCATTCACGCGGATGCCGCGCGGCGCTTCCTCGATCGCCAGCGTCTCGACCAGATTGGAAAGCCCGCCCTTGGCCGCGCAATAATCCGCGCCGCCCGCGCGCACCGCATAGGCGTGGATCGAGGAGATGTGCAGGATCGCCGCATCCCCCTTTGCCTCGCCGCGCCCGTTTAGAAACCGGCGCGAGGTCAGGAAGGCTCCGGTCAGGTCGGTATCGATCAGCCGCTGCCACTGGGCCAGCGTCATCTGGCGCACCGTCACGCCCGACATGTTGAGCCCGGCCGAATTGACCAGCACATCGGCCGCGCCCCATTGTTTCTCCACGGTGGCAAAGGCCTGGTCGACCGAAGCCTCGTCATCCACCGCGACCTGGACCGTTATCGGCTCGCCGCCCGCCTGGCGCACCGCCTGGGCCGTGGCATCGGCGGCTTGCTGGTCGCTGTGGAAGAGGATCGCGACCCTGGCACCTTGCGCACCGAACGCCTCGGCGCAGGCCGCGCCTATGCCGGATTCGGCCCCCGTCACGATCACCGTCTGCGCTGCCACCGAAATCCTCCTATCCTGGATGAACCCCGGTAACGATTGCTACCCGGCATTGTTGCTGAACGGGAACGACATTACCGTTCCGTCACTCGCCGTCCGTCCCACTGTCATGATGCCCACTCATTGCCGCGCCCGCGTCGGGGGCGAAGCGACGGTTCCAGATCACGGCGGAGGCGGAGATGATCGCCACCACCATGAACGCCGCCGAGAAGCTGTTCAGCGTCGGCCCACCCTTCCCCTCGATCAACGTCCCCAGCTCCAGAACGGTCGCGGCGGTACAGATGCCCAGCGACAGGGTCAGTTGCTGGAACGTCGCGTAAAAGCTGGTGGCGGCGCTCATCCGGTCCTTGGTCACATCGGCATAGGCGATGGCGTTGAACCCGGTGAACTGGAACGAGGTGAAGAAGCCCGACAGCGCCAGGATCAGCGTGATGAGCGGGATCGACCAGTCGGGGCGGAACAGCGCACAGGTCGCGTAGCCTGCACTGCTGACCAGACCCGACACGATCAGGCTGCGGCGAAAGCCCCAGCGGCGCAGGACGCGCGGGGCCAGCGCCTTCATCGCCAGCGCGCCGACCGCGCCCGCCATGGTGATCGTACCCGTCTTCGCCGCGCTCAACCCAAAACCAAGCTGGAACATCAGCGGCAATAGGAAGGGCTGCGCGCCCTGCGTGATCCGGGTCAACGAGCCGCCGATCACCGACAAGCGAAAGGTCGGCACCCGCATCAGCGTGGGGTCCAGGATCGGGTCATGGGTGTGCCGGGCATGGCGGATGTAGAACCAGCCGAACGCCACCCCGACGACCAGCAGGCCGAGCGCGATCCAGCCCGTGCCGGGACGGCTCGCCAGCTCGAACCCGAAGAGAAGGCAGCCCAGCGCCACCCCCGACAGGACGAAGCCCGATACGTCGAACCGGGCGCGCGGATCGCCGCGTATCTCCGGCACCAGCATCCACGCACCGACCATGCCCAGAATGCCGATCGGAATGTTGAGATAGAAGATCCAGCGCCAGTCGAGCCAGGTCACGATGAACCCGCCCAGCGGCGGCCCCAGGATCGGGCCGATCAGCGCAGGCATGACCAGCCAGGACAGCGCCTGCACCATGTCCGCCTTGGCGACGCTGCGCAGCAGGACCAGTCGCCCGACCGGCACCATCATCGCGCCGCCGATCCCCTGCAGGAACCGCGCGGCGACCAATGTAGGAAGCGTCCCTGACTGGGCGCACAGGATCGAGCCGAGCAGGAAGATGCCGATCGCCGAACAGAAGACGGTGCGCGACCCGAACTTGTCCGCCAGCGTCCCGCTCGCCGGGATGAACAGCGCGAGCGCGAGGAGATAGCTGGTCAGCGCCAGGCTGAGGCTGGTGGCGGGGGTGGCCAGGTCGCGGGCCATGGTGGGCAAGGCGACGGTCAGGACGGTGCCGTCCAACTGCTGCATGAACAGCGCCGAGGCGACGACGAGCGCGATCACGCGGTAGCCGCGCGTCTGCGCGGGCGCGGCGGGACGTGCGCTGCTGGTCACCGCCTCGACGGCGGGAGCCAGCCCGTCATTCACGTCGGCACTCATCGAGGCCAGATTACGCCGTCTCCACCGCATATCGTTCCATTCGTCTGTCGCGTGCCATCACCAAAGCCCCGCATCCCTAAAAGGCGATGCCGCCCCGGTCGATCGCCTTCAATTGCGGGCACAGGAAATGGTTCATGGGGCCGTGCCCTCGCTCGCCCTGCCCGCCGCGTCGGAACGGGGCGGCGCGGTGCGGGTTACCGATCCATGCCGACCATCACCACCGACCATCTGACCATCGCCTACGACCTCTACGGCCCGGAGGGGGCGCCCGTCGTCCTGCTGCTCCATGGCTGGCCCGACGATGCCACGACCTGGGACAAGGTCGCGCCCCGCCTCGCCCAGGCGGGCCTGCGTGTCGTCGTGCCGACCCTGCGTGGATTTGGCGCGACCCGTTTTCGCCATGACCATACACCTCGCAGCGGCGACAGCGCGATCCTGGCGCTGGACGCCATCGCGCTGATGGACGCGCTGGGGGTCGAGCGGTTTATGGTCGCCGGGCACGATTGGGGCTCGAACGCTGCCGAAGCGCTGGCGGTCGGCTGGCCCGAGCGGGTCCAGCGGCTGGCGATGCTCAGCACGCCGCCGCGTCTGGGCGGGATGCCGACGCCGCCCTTCGACCAGGCCCAGCGGCAATGGTATCACTGGTTCCTCGCGACCCGGCGCGGGGCGCAGGCGGTGCGCGACGACCGGCGCGACTTTGCCCATTCCCATTGGGTCAACTGGTCGCCGCCCGGCTGGTTCGACGAGGCGACCTTCGCGCGCGTGGCCAAGTCCTTCGACCATCTCGACTGGCCCGCGGTGACCATCCACAGCTACCGCGCGCGCTGGGACGAGGCACAGCCCGATCCGCGCGGGCGCTGGCTGGCCGACCGGGTGAAGGCGACCAGGACGCTGTCACTGCCGACGCTCTACCTGCATGGCGAGGTCGACGGGGTGAACCCGCCCTCGACCGCGCGCGATGTCCCGGCCAAGTTTACCGGCGCGTTCAAGATGGTGGAACTGGCCGGCGTCGGCCATTTCCCGCAACGCGAAAACCCGGAAGCGGTCACCCGCCACCTGCTGGAGCTATTCGGCGAGCAGGACGCGGAGGGCCGCCCGTGGAAGCTGGCCGCCGGGATCGCTGCTGCGGGATTGCTGGCGGCGGCGGTCGGGATTGCCCTTAGGCGAGACAAAGCCGACGAATCCTCCCCGCCACGGGGAGGTGGCAGCGCACAGCGCTGACGGAGGGGGCGTGCGTCATGGAACGTCTTTTGCGGCGATCCCCCTCCACCATGCTTCGCATGGTCCTCCTCCCCGTGTCGGGGAGGATTGAGGTTGCCGCCCCGTCCGGCCCATGCCAGAAGCGCCGCAGGGTGTTCGTAGAGCAGATACGGGCAGGATGATCGTTGGTCGGGCCGCCAGCGACGATGAATCGTGTCGGAGCCCCATCATGATCCAGCGTCTTCGCACCAGTGCGATCCGCCGCTTCCTCGAAAGCCAGACCTCCGCCGGTCTCGTCCTGATGGCGGCAGCGGTCATCGCCTTGATCCTCGCCAATTCGCCGGTCGCGAGTGGCTATGAGGCCGCCCTTCACCATCATCTGGGGCCGCTCTCGCTGGGTCACTGGATCAATGACGGGCTGATGGCGGTCTTCTTCCTGCTGGTCGGGTTGGAGATCAAGCGCGAGATGCTGGATAGGCAGCTGTCCACCTGGCCGCGCCGCATCCTGCCGGGACTGGCCGCGCTGGGGGGCATGGTGGTGCCCGCGCTCATCTATCTCGCCTTCAATCGCGGCGGCACCGCTTCGGGCTGGGCGATCCCGGCGGCCACCGATATCGCCTTTGCGCTGGCGGTGATCCGGCTGGTCGGCAACCGGGTGCCCGCCTCGCTACGCATCTTCCTGGCGGCACTCGCGATCATCGACGATCTGGGGGCGGTGGCGATCATCGCCGCCTTCTATTCCACCGCGCTCTCGGCGATCGACCTGGGCGGTGCGGCGGCGATGCTGGGGGTGCTGATCGCATTCAACCGGCTGGGCGTGAAGCGTCTGTCCCCCTATCTGCTGATCGGCGCGATACTCTGGGTCTTCATGGTCCGCTCGGGCATTCATGCCACCATTGCGGGCGTGCTGCTCGCCTTCACCATTCCGATGACGCGCACCCCCGCGCAGCCCGATTGCGATGACGATACGCGGGACAGCCCGCTCCACCGACTGGAACATGCTTTGCACAAGCCGGTCGGTTTCCTGGTCGTGCCGATCTTCGGCCTCGCCAATGCCGGGGTGCCAGTGCTCGGCCTGCCCGCGGCGGCCTGGGGCGCGCCGGTGACGCTGGGTGTGGGAGCGGGATTGCTGCTGGGCAAGGTGCTGGGCGTGTTCGGCATGACGATGCTGGCGGTGCGCCTGAAGCTGGCGGACGCGCCGGCCCATGCCAGCACCGCCCAGATGCTGGGCACGGCATGCCTGTGCGGCATCGGCTTCACCATGAGCATCTTCATCACACTGCTCGCCTTTCCCGGCGATCCGCTGCTCCAGGCGGAGGCGAAGCTGGGGGTGGTGGCGGGGTCGTTGCTGTCCGGCCTGATCGGCTTTGCGATCCTGCGGCGGGCCTCGCCCCAAAGGACCTGACAAACGTCGAACGCCCCTATGCCTCGCGTCCCGGCGCGGATAGGCAGGGCAGGATGATACGGATCGGCTGGCTAATCCTGGGATGCCTGTTCGTCGCGCTCGGGGTGATCGGCGCGATCCTGCCGCTGATGCCGACGACGATCTTCCTGATCCTGGCGGCAGGGTGCTTTGCGCGTTCCTCACCCCGGCTGGAGGCGTGGCTGCTCGACCATCCGCGCTTCGGCCCGACCTTGCGGGCTTGGCGGCAGAACGGCGCGATCGGGCCACGCGGCAAGGCGATGGCCTGCGGCGGCATGACGCTGGGCTACGGGCTGTTCCTGCTGACGGCACGCCCCCACTGGCCGCTGGCGCTGCTGGTCGCGACGATCATGGCGGGGTGCGCCACCTTCGTGCTGACCCGCCCCACCGCATGATCCGGCTTGCGCGTCGAATATACGAAGCATAAACGCTTCATATATGGGTATCGTAAAAATCGACGATCAGCTTCACGAAGAGGTCCGCCGCGCCAGCACGGTCATGTGCCGCTCGATCAACGCGCAGGCCGAGTTCTGGATGAAGATGGGCATGCTGGCCGAAGCCAATCCGACGCTGACCTTCCACGAGATCGTCCAGGCGCAGATGGCCGCCGCCGACATCTCCGTACCGCAACCGCTGGTCGCCTAACATGGTGAAGACGGCGGACGAGCTGGCGCTGATGCGCGCCTCCGGGCGCTTACTGGCGCGGGTGTTCGAGATGTTGGACACGCTGGAGCTGGCGGGGATGTCGACGTTGGCGATCAACGATCTGGTCGAACGCTACATCACCCACGACCTGTCGGCGCGCCCGGCGAGCAAGGGGCAATATGGCTTTGCCTATGTGCTCAACAGCTCGATCAACCAGGTCGTCTGTCACGGCGTACCCAGCGCCGAGGACGTGGTGAAGAACGGCGATATCGTCAATCTGGACATCACACTGGAAAAGAACGGCTTCATCGCGGATTCGAGCAAGACCTATATGGTCGGCGAGGTGTCGCCCGGCGCAAAGCGGCTGGTCCGCGTGACGCAGGAGGCGATGTGGAAAGGCATCAGGCAGGTCCGCCCCGGCGCGCGATTGGGCGATGTCGGCGCGGCGATCGAGAAACATGCCAAGGCGAACGGCTATTCGGTGGTCCGCGACTATTGCGGCCACGGCATCGGACGCGAGATGCACGAGGCGCCCGACGTCCTGCACTTCGGCCGACCGGGCACCGGCGAGTTGTTGCGCGAGGGCATGACCTTCACCATCGAGCCGATGATCAACCAGGGCACGCGCAAGGTGTCGACCAGCGACGATGGCTGGACGGTGGTGACCGATGACGGAAAGCTGTCGGCGCAGTTCGAGCATACGGTCGCGGTGACGCGCACCGGGGTCGAGGTGCTGACCCTGCGGACGGGTGAGAAGTCCTTTTAAAGAGGCACTGTTCCCCGGCGAAGGCCGGGGCCCAGTTTCGACGAAGCTAATGACGCGCGGGGCGATGCGTGGGAGGCATAGGCCAAGCGCTCGCTATGGTCTCCCCCGCATTGTCTCGAGCGCTTCAAACTTCGTGGCAACTGGGCCCCGGCCTTCGCCGGGGTACGGCTATCTGTTAAGCTTCCACCCGCAACCGATACCCCACGCCCAGTTCGTTCGCGATGACGCTCCCTACAGGCTGCGGCGCTTCGAGTTTCTGGCGCAGGTTGCGGACTACGATGCGCAGGTAATCGATACGCGGGTCCTCGTCCCCGCCCCAGGCGGCGTCGATGATCCTGTCATGCGTCACCACCCGGCCGGGGTGCCGCGCCAGCACGGCCAGCACGTCATATTCCTTGCGGGTCAGATGCTGTTCCTCACCCCCGCGCGTCACGAC
>CAJYRW010000021.1:0-27135 GCA_913777475.1 uncultured Sphingomonas sp.
GGCATGATGATATAGGCCTTGTCATAGTCGTACACGCCGATCTCGAAGATCGCGCCAACCGTATAGCTGACGATGCGCGGAACCGTGCCGAAGGGCGTCGTCTGCCCCTGCGGACTGATCAGCGAGATTTCGGAGCCGACGCTTGCGCCCAGCGCCTCGGCCAGGCGGCTGCCGATGGCGATACGGCCGCTGCCCGGCGTGACGCTGGCCAGGCTGCCCATCACGATCTTGGAGCGGATCGCCGAATTGCCGCGCATGTCGGCGACGCGCATGCCGCGCACCAGCACCGCCTCGACCCGGCCGTTATAGCTGGACATCAAGGGCTGCTCGATCATCGGCACCGCGCTGGTCACGCCCGGCGTCGCCTTGGCCTCGCGCACGATATCGCGCCAGTCGGGCAGGCGACCGCCCACCCCCTGCACCACCGCATGGCCGTTCAGCCCGACGATCTTGTCGAACAGCTCGGCACGGAAGCCGTTCATCACGCTCATGACGATGACAAGCGCGGCTACGCCCAGCATGACCGCGACCAGACTGATCGAGGCGACGAGGAAGATGAACGCCTCTCCCTTGCCCGGCAGCAGATAGCGCCGCGCGATCATCCGTTCGTAACGAGACAGGATCATTGAAGTCCGATCGATCCATGAAGAAAGCGAATTGCCGAGAGGCTGTAGGAGCGGCGCCGGGTGCTGGCAATGCCGCGCCCGGCCCGGCGGACAAAACCGGCGACTCCGGTAATTGTTGCGTCAACGCCACACAGCCGTGCCAATCGTAGCGCGGATGCCGCAAGAGGGATGACAAGCCGCCCTGCCGTACCGTAACACACTCTTACTGAGACACAGGCAGCAACGGCCGTGGTTCGGGGATTGCTCCAACGCTCACCCAACGAGGTTGATGCGGGAGCGAAAAAAGGGGGCTGACGAGCGATCGTCACGCAGGCGCCCGGATCGGAGACGGTCCGGGCGTTTGTCATTTCGGCCACAGCGACACGCATCCCCTCAGGAAAAGCCGCCGGAACCGACGAGGAAACGGGGAGCTTCCAGACTCCGTCCCCAGATGCCGGCCCGGCGCCCGTTCACGGGACCTCGGCTATAGCAGATCAAGATGAACCGAATGTGGACGAATCCTGTGATTCGCCCACACCGACGGCGTGGCCTTAGAACGACTTGGAGATGGTAATCCCATAGGTGCGCGGATCGCCCGGCTGTCCGACGATCAAGCCCGTCGAACCGGACTGGGTGGCGAGCAGCTCGTAATAATCATGATCGAACAGGTTGCGCACCCAGACAAAGGCGTTCCAGCTGCCCGGCGCCTTGAACCCGGCGCGTATGTTGGACAGGCTGTAGCCGTTGATATCGGTATAGGCCGATCGCGACGGGTTGGACGAGAATTTGGAACGGTAGCTGCCGTCGTAACCCAGATAAAATTGCCCCTCGGTCCCCGCCACGGTCGCGGGCAGGTCATACTCCGCACCATAGGAAAAGGCCCAGCGCGACACGCCCGGCAGCCACTGGCCGGAGATATTGCAATAGGGCAGCGACGCCCCCGGCGTGCCCGCCGCCGCCGGGGTCCCGACGATCTGGCCATTGACGACCGGTAGCGCGGTCCCGCCGGACAGTTCTGGCGGGCAGGGCGCGTTGGTGAAGCGGGTGTAGCGCGCATCGGTGAAGGCGGCATTGGCATAGACGTTGAACCTTTGCGTCGGGCGGAAAGCCGAGTCGATCTCGATCCCGCGCGTCCGCACCCGCCCCGCATTGGCGAGGTAACCGCGCAGGACGTTGACCTGCAGGTTGTTCACCGTCGCCTGATAATCGGCAATCTCGGTCCAGAAGCCCGCGATGTTCACCGTCGCGCGGCGGTCGGCGAACTGGGTCTTCAGGCCCAGCTCGAAATGATTGACCTTTTCGGGGCGGACGGTCTGCGTCGCCAGGATCGGGTTGTTCTGTCCATCGAGCGGCAGGCCCGACAGGTTGATGCCGCCCGACTTATAGCTGCGCGCATAGGTCGCGTAATAATGGACGTTGGGGTTGAACTCATAGGCGATGGTCAGGTCGCCCGACAGGTTCCAGTTGGTGAAGCGCGGCGTGTAGTTCTGCGGCGCGAGCACGCCTCGCTGGTCGCTGGTCAGGATCGTCGAACCCGCCCCGTTGGTCACGGTCGAGACATAGGAACCGTCCTTGCGGTCATAGTTCAGCCGCAGGCCCGGCGACACCGACAGGCGATCGTCGACATGCCAGGTCAGCTTGCCGAACAGCGCCGCCGAGGTATTGGTGAAGCCGATCGTGTTGCGTGAGGTCAGGCCATTCAGCGTCGCCGGATTACGCCCGCCCGCGCCCGTGGGATTGAGCAGGAAGGCGCTGGCCGCCGGACCCTGCACCTGCAACCCCTGCGTATCGATCGACTGCCAGAAGTAAAAGGCGCCCAAGACGTAATCGAGCGTCCGCTTGCCGTTGGAGGCGATGCGGATTTCCTGCGTCACCTGGCTCTGCTGCGACGGATTGGCCGAGACGGTGGTGATGGGCAGGCCGATGAAATCGCGATCGTTGGACGGGTCCCAGTGCCAGAAGCGCCAGGCCGACACGCTGGTCAGCGTCGCACTCCCCACATCCCAGTTCGCGACCAGCGACAGGCCGCCCAGTTCCTGCTTGGCGCGCAGATCGGTATCGACATCGGTCACCCGGTCGAAGGCGTTGGTCGAGGGCACGCTATACCCTTGCGCCGCCGCCAGGGCCGCATATTGCCGGTTGATCGGCCGCTGGGTCGCCCCCACCCGGGCGTAATATTGGACGCAGCAATTGGGGTTCTGGCGCGCATAATCGCCCGACAGGGTCAGGTCGAGGTTCGGCGTCGCATGCCAGAGGAACTGGCTGCGCAGCGACAGATTATCCTGAGAGTTCTGCCACTCCTGCTGGCGCGTGTTCCAGATGGTGCCGCGCCGCGAGGTGATCGAGGTCGACAGCCGCACCGCCACCTTGTCGTCGACCAGCGGGCCGGACACCGACGCCTTGGCCTGGAAGAAGTCGTAATTGCCCGCGCTCAGCTCGACCCGCGCCTCGGGGCTGAAGCTGGGCGCCCGGGTGATGATGTTGATCGCGCCCGCCGTGGTGTTCTTGCCATAGAGCGTGCCCTGCGGGCCCCGCAGCACCTCGATCCGCTCGGTATCGGTGAAGTCGAACGTCGCCGAGGCGATACGGCTGTAATAGACTTGGTCGACATAGATGCCGACGCCCTGCTCGATCCCGTCATTGGTGAGGCCAAACGGCGCGCCCAGCCCGCGGATGTTCGCGGCAGAATTGCGCGGGTTGGTCGAGTAGAATTGCAATGTCGGCTGGATCTGGGTCAGCCGGTTGACATTATAGGTCCCCGTCTCGGCCAGCGCGGTGCCGCCGATCACCGACATGGCAATGGGCACGCTCTGGATCGTCTCGGCGCGGCGGCGCGCAGTGACGACGACATCCCCCCCGCCCTGCTGCGCGGTGCCAAGCCGCCCTTCATCGCGGCGCGCCTCTCCGGCAGGCGCGGTGACGACGGAGGTATCCTGCGGATCGCTGGCAGGCGTCGTGGCTTGGGCGGCCAGCATGAGTGCGAGGGTCAAGGACATGGAAGCTCCCCTTATGATTTCATCCCCTATTCACACATCGTTTTAATAGGCATTCAAGCCAGCCATGGCTTGGCCCGTCGGAAGATTTGCTTTTCGATCCGCAAAGGCTCTTGAAGCACATTTGCAATGAACCATATCGGTTCGCGTGCGGTGCCTATCATGGGCCGCACGGATAGGTCCTCACCGCCCCGCGCCGGGGTGGACGGGCCGATCCCGTTTCAATTCGCTTCTGATGGAGGTTTTGACATGCGTATCGATCTGACCCCGTACCGCCGTTCGACCATTGGCTTCGACCGGCTGTTCGATCTGCTGGAGGCCAATTCGCGGGCCAATTCGGCGGAGAATTATCCCCCCTTCAACCTCGAGCGTCTGGCCGAGGACCGGTATCGCATCACCCTGGCGGTGGCCGGTTTTTCGCGCGACGAGATCGAGATCACCGCGCAGCAGAACATGCTGCTCGTCACCGGCAAGAAGGATGACAAGGCGAACTCGCCCAACTTCCTGCATGTCGGTATCGCCAATCGCTCGTTCGAGCGGCGCTTCGAGCTGGCGGACTTCGTGTTCGTCGAGGATGCGCGCCTGAACGATGGCCTGCTCGTCGTCGACCTCGTTCGCGAGGTGCCCGAGGCGATGAAGCCCAAGACGATCGCGATCAAGACGGGCCAGCCGCTGGCCGCGGTGGAACACCACGCCGGTGAGGCCGACGAGGCCAAGGCGGCGTAACCGAGCTCGACGTCTTTCCCTCCCTAAAGACGTCGCGGGGCGTCCGGACCGACGGGTCCGGGCGCCTTTTGTTTTTCATGCTACCGCTGAGGCCGGAGGGGATTTGGGATAAAGAAAACCCCGCCTCCATAGTCTGGAGGCGGGGTTTCCGAAATCACACCAACCGGCTTTGCTTCACCGCCGCTTCGACGAAGCTGGCGAAGAGCGGGTGCGGGTCGAAGGGCTTGGACTTGAGTTCCGGGTGGAACTGCACGCCGACGAACCAGGGATGGTCCGGCCGCTCGACGATTTCGGGCAGCGTGCCATCGGGCGACATGCCGCTGAACACCAGCCCGCCCTTTTCCAGCGCGTCCTTATAGGTGGTGTTCACCTCATAGCGGTGGCGATGACGTTCCGAGATATCCTCGCTGCCATAGATGGACGCGACGACGCTGTTGCCCGCCAGCTTCGCCTGATAGGCGCCCAGCCGCATCGTGCCGCCAAGGTCGCCACTGGCCTCGCGCTTCTCCAGGCCGTCGCGGCCCATCCATTCGGTGATGAGACCGACGATCGGCTCGGAGGTCGGACCGAACTCGGTCGAGGAGGCATCGGCGATCCCCGCCAGGTTTCGCGCACCCTCGACACAGGCCATCTGCATGCCGAAGCAGATGCCGAAATAGGGTACGCGGCGTTCACGGGCAAAGCGAACCGCCTCGATCTTGCCCTGCGCACCGCGCTCGCCGAACGCGCCGGGGACCAGGATGGCGTGGCAGGGTTCGAGCTGCTGTGCGATCTCGCTTTCGTCGCCCTCGAACAGCTCGGCGTCGATCCAGCGGATGCGGACCTTCACCTTGTTCGCGATGCCGCCATGCACCAGCGCCTCGTTGAGCGACTTGTACGCGTCCTGCAGGCCGACATATTTGCCGACCACGCCGATCGTGACCTCGCCCTCCGGGTTGAACAGGCGATCGACGATCTCGGTCCAACGCGACAGGTTGGGTGCGCCCTCCGGCTCGATGCCGAATGCGCGCAGCACTTCCGAATCGAGACCCTCGGCATGGTACTGCAGCGGCACCGCATAGATGCTCGCCGCGTCCAGCGCGGGGATGACCGCCGAGGGCGGCACGTTGCAGAACAGGCCGATCTTGGCGCGGTCCGACGCGGGCAGAGGATGCTCGCAGCGGCAGACCAGCACGTCGGGGGCCACACCCAGCGCCGCGATCTCGCGCACCGAATGCTGGGTCGGCTTGGTCTTCAGCTCGCCCGCCGCCGCGATGTAAGGCACCAGCGTGACGTGGATGCTGATCGACTTGCCGCGACCCAGCTCGTTCTTCAGCTGGCGGATCGCCTCAATGAAGGGCAGCGACTCGATATCGCCGACCGTGCCGCCGATCTCGCAGAGAACGAAGTCCAGATCCTCGCCATTTTCGTCCACCGTATCGGCGCGCGCAAAGGCCTTGATCGCGTCGGTTACGTGCGGAATCACCTGGACGGTCGCGCCCAGATAGTCGCCGCGCCGCTCGCGCTCGATGATCGTCTTGTAGATGCGGCCTGAGGTGACGTTGTCCGACTGGCGCGAGGCCACGCCGGTGAAACGCTCGTAGTGACCCAGGTCGAGATCGGTCTCGGCCCCGTCGTCGGTCACATAGACCTCGCCGTGCTGATACGGGCTCATCGTGCCCGGATCGACGTTGAGATAGGGATCGAACTTGCGGATGCGCACGCGGTAACCGCGCGCCTGCAAAAGAGCCGCAAGAGAGGCCGCCATGAGGCCTTTGCCGAGCGACGAAACCACGCCGCCGGTGATGAAGATATACCGCGCCATGGGAAGAATCGCCTAGCTTGGATGGGGTGGATACGACAACAGCAAAGATGCGCGCTGCCGTCATTTTGCGGCGGCACGTTGGCCTAAGCTATGGGGAAAGCCCGGTTTAGCGGGCGAGCGGAACCGCCGAATTGTCGGCCGGGGCCGATGGGGCGGGGGCCGCCGCGTTGCCCGACGGAACCGGAGCGGGCGCAGGCTGGGTGATCGGCGCCTGAGTCGCGGGCGTGCGAGCCAGCGAGGTATCGATGGTCGGCGCGCTGCGGGTCGCGGCCATGACCGCCAGCAGGATCGAGAAGCCGACGAACAGGGTTGCCAGCACCGCGGTCGCCCGGCTGAGGAAGTCCGCCGCGCCGCGCGCCGACATCAGCCCCGACGGGCTGCCCCCCATGCCCAGACCGCCGCCTTCCGACCGCTGCATGAGGATCACCGTGACCAGGGTCGCGGCGATGATGGCGTGGATGACGAGCAGGAATGCGAACATGAGGCGCGTGTGATCCCGATGGAGGGTGTGCGAAAGCGCGCACATAGGCGAGCAAGCCGCGCCGATCAACCTCGGCGGCTTCACGCCCACCGCCCCCGCGCCCCGAAAAGATGTGCATCAAAGCGGAACATCCGTGGAAACCAGCACGGTTAAAGGGCGTTATGACCTCGAAACAACGCCCGGCAAAGCCCGGCACAGCCATTGGAACCGCCACCCGTGTCCAATCCACACGACCCGCAGTCGCTGTTCGCCTGGATGAGCGCTCTAGTCGATTATGTCCGTTCGGGGGAACCCGATCTGACCAACCGGCAGATGGCCTTGCTGCTCGTCGTTTACCTGCGTCCGGGGCCCCATACGGTGCGCGGTTTGGCGCGCGCTTTGAACGTCTCGAAACCTGTCGTCACCCGCGCCTTGAATAGACTGGGAACGCTGGGCTATCTGCGCCGCCAACGCGATGATAGCGACAAGCGTAACATCTTTGTCGCCAGGACACCTGAAGGGGCGGACTTTCTTGAAGAATTCGGACATTTCATCGGCGCTGGCGACGCCCCTGCCCTCCAGCGAGCCAGCGCGTAAGAGCTTTGCACTCCAGGGGCGGACCGTTGGTCTCGACCCCCGCACCCATGCGGTCCGGCCCGATCTGGCCGATGTCCGTCTCGCTGAATACGTATTCGCCCCGCATTATGCCGCGCCCCTGCCCTATAGGACGCGAAGCGCCGTGACCTTGCGCGAGGGCCGCCCCCTGGGCAGTGCGGTGCTGGCCGAGCTGGCGCCGGGCGAGACGTTCGAGGTGCTGGAACTGGCCGGTGGGCACGCATGGGGCATCGCGCCGCATCTGGGCTTGGTCGGCTATTGCGATGCGGGTCTGTTGGAGCGGGTGCAGTGACCAAAACGGTGTTCATCGACGGCGGCGCAGGCACCACCGGCCTGGAGATCGCCGACCGGCTGGCCGGGCGTCCCGACCTGTCGATCCTGACCCTGCCCGATGATCGCCGCAAGGATGCCAACGCCCGGCGCGAAGCGATCAACGACGCCGATTTCGTCATTCTTTGCCTGCCTGATGATGCCGCGCGTGAAGCTGTCTCGCTGATCGCCAATGACCGGACGCGCGTGGTCGACGCCTCGACCGCGCATCGCACCGCGGATGGCTGGATCTATGGTTTCGCCGAGCTGGAGCCGGAGCAACTGGACAAAATCGGCGCAGCGCGGTTCGTGTCCAATCCCGGCTGCTATCCGACCGGCTTTCTCGCGCTCGTTCGTCCGCTGGTGCGCGCCGGGATTATTCCGGCGGACTTCCCGGTGACGATCAATGCCGCCTCGGGCTATTCGGGCGGCGGCAAGGCGATGATCGCGGAATATGAGACCGCCACCGAACGCGCCTTCCGCCCCTATGGCCTCGGCCTTGCGCACAAGCATGCGCCCGAGATGCAGCGTCATTCGGGCCTGACCCATGCGCCGATCTTCGCGCCGGCCGTGGTCGATACCTATCGCGGCATGGTCGTCGAGGTGCCGCTGCCCCTTTACGCCCTGCCCGGCGCGCCCTCGCTCGACCGCGTGACGGATGTGCTGGCCCAGGCCTATGCCGACAGCCGCATCGTGCGTTTTTCGGCGGATGCCGTAGCGGCGGTGAATATCGAGGAAAATGCCGGAACCGACCGGATGACCTTGCGTGTCTGCGGCAATGCGGCCACGGGACAGGCGCGACTGATCGCCACGCTCGACAATCTGGGCAAGGGTGCCGGGGGTGCGGCGGTCCAGAATTTGAACATCATGGCCGGGCTCGATCCGACCGCTGGCCTCGTGCTCTAAGGAGACGTCATGACGCGCAATCCCGTTGGCAAGCTGCTGCTGTTCGGCGCGACCGGCGACCTGTCGCAGCGGATGCTGCTGCCCTCGCTGTTCAACCTGCATTCGGACGGGCTGCTGCCCGAGGGGCTGACGATCACCGGCACCGCCCGGTCGGATCATGACGATGCCAGCTTCCGCGAATTCGCGGCGAAGGCGCTCGACACCTTCCTGCCGGACGACCGCAAGGATGCCGACAAGATCGCCAGCTTCCTGGAGCGGGTGCAGTACCAGTCGCTCGACGCCTCCTCGACGGACGGCTTCCCGGCGCTGGCGGAGAAGGTCGGCGACGTGTCGAACGGCCTGGCCATCTATCTGTCGACCGCGCCCAGCCTGTTCGAGTCGACCATCAAGGGCCTCGAATCGGTCGGCCTGGCGGGCGAGACGGTGCGGATCGGCCTGGAAAAGCCGCTCGGCTACGATCTCGCTTCGTCCAAGGAGATCAACGACGCGGTGGCGTTCGGCTTCCCCGAGGAGCGGACGTTCCGCATCGACCATTATCTGGGCAAGGAAACCGTCCAGAACATCCTGGCGCTGCGCTTCGGCAATTTCTTCTTCGAGCCGATCTGGAACGCGCACGGCATCGACAATGTGCAGATCACCATCGCCGAGACGGTCGGTCTGGAGGATCGCGCGGGCTATTACGAGGGCGCTGGGGCGCTGCGCGACATGGTGCAGAACCATATCCTCCAGCTGCTCGCGCTCGTCGCGATGGAGCCGCCCGCGCGCTATGACGGCACCGCGATCCGCGACGAAAAGGCCAAAGTCTTCCGCTCGCTGCGCCTGATGACGCCGGAGGAAGTGCCCAACAACACCGTCACCGGGCAATATGCGGACGGCGCGGTCGGCGGCAAGATCGTCGGCTCCTATGCCGACGAACTGGGCAAGCCGTCGAAGACCGAGACCTTCGTCGCGATCAAGGCGCATGTCGACAATTGGCGCTGGCAGGGTGTGCCCTTCTACCTGCGTACCGGCAAACGCATGGCCGCGCGCCGCTCGGAAATCGCGATCCAGTTCAAGCCTGTGCCCCACTCGATGTTCGCCGGGCGCGGCGGCCTGCTCCAGCCCAACACGCTGGTCATCCGCCTGCAGCCGGAGGAATATATCCAGCTGCTGGTGATGGCGAAGGAGCCGGGCCTCGACCGCGACGGCATCCGCCTGCGCGAAGTCCCGCTGAACCTGTCGCTCGACGCCGAGTTCGCAGGGACCCGCCGCCGCATCGCTTATGAGCGGCTGCTGCTCGACCTGATCGAGGGCGACCAGACCCTCTTCGTCCGCCGCGACGAGGTGGAGGCGCAATGGACCTGGATCGACGCGATCCGCGCCGGTTGGGACGCCAACGACGTCAAGCCCAAGACCTATCCGAGCGGCAGCTGGGGCCCCTCCTCCGCCATCGCGCTGACCGAGCGTGACGGGGTGCACTGGCAGGACGACTGATCCCCTGCCTTCCCAGCGGAGGCGAACGACATCGACGCGGAGCATGACCTGGCCCGACGGTCGGCCTGCTTCGCGCCAGGACTATCTAGGACGTAAGTGACATGACCGACGAAATCGAATGGTGGGATTATGAAGACACCACCGAGATGGCGAACGCGCTGGCTGGCGACATCCAGTTCATCATCGAAAGCGCGATCGAGGCACGCGGCGCGGCGGTGATCGCATTGTCGGGCGGCAAGACGCCGATCCCGGTCTATGAGAAGCTGGCCCAAGCCAAGCTGGACTGGAAGCGCGTGACCATCGTCCCCGCCGACGAGCGTATCGTGCCGCTGGGCGATCCGCTGTCCAACGTCACCATGATCGGCAAGATCTTCCTGCCCAAGGGCGCGCGCGTCATGCCGATCGTGCCGCAGGCGACGTCGGACTATAAGGCCGCAGGACGCTCGGCCGATGCGCTGATGCAGGAATTGCACTGGCCGCTCGACCTCGTGCTGCTGGGCATGGGAACGGACGGGCACACCGCCTCGATCTTCCCCGGCCCTGACTATGACGAAGCGCTCAACGGGCCGAAGGAACGCCGCGCGCTCGGCCTGATGCCCGATCCCCTGCCGCCCGAGGCACCGGTCGCTCGCGTGACGCTCAGCCGTGCCGGGATCGTCTCGGCCCGTTCGATCATGTTCGCCATCTCGGGCCCCGCCAAGAAGAAGGTGCTGGAAGACGCGATCAAGGAAGGCGCATCCTCGCCCTATCCGGTCGGCCGCGTCCTGGCCGAGGTCGAGCTGCCGATCGACATCCACTGGAGCGAGCAATGAGCCTCAACGCCGCCGTCTCTGCCGTCACCGACCGGGTCATCGAACGCTCGCGTCCGGGCCGCCAGGCCTATCTCGACCTGATCGCGCACGAGGCCGAGACGGCGGTGCGCCGCCCCAATCTGGGCTGCGCCAACCTCGCCCATGCCTATGCCGGGACCGAGGAAGACCGCGACGCCATGAAGGCGGATCGCGGCATGAATATCGGCATCGTGTCGGCCTATAACGACATGCTGTCGGCGCATGCCGTCTATTATCGCTATCCCGAACTGATGAAGGTCTGGGCGCGGGAAGTCGGCGCGACAGCGCAGGTCGCGGGCGGCGTGCCCGCCATGTGCGACGGCGTGACGCAGGGCTATGCGGGCATGGAGCTGTCGCTGTTCAGCCGCGACACGATCGCGCTGTCGACGGCGGTCGCGCTGAGCCACGGCACCTTCGAGGGTGCGGCCCTGCTGGGCATCTGTGACAAGATCGTGCCCGGCCTGCTGATGGGCGCGCTGCGTTTCGGCCATCTGCCGATGATCCTGGTCCCCGGCGGCCCGATGCCGACCGGCCTGCCCAACAAGCAGAAGGCCGCCGTGCGCGAAGCCTTTGCCGAGGGCAAGGCGGGGCGTGAAGAACTGCTCGACGCCGAGATTGCCGCCTATCATTCCAAGGGCACCTGCACCTTCTACGGTACCGCCAACACCAACCAGATGATGATGGAGGTGATGGGCCTGCACATGCCGGGCGCCGCCTTCGTCAATCCGGGCACCAAGCTGCGCCAGGAACTCAGCCGCGCCGCCGTCCACCGCCTGGCTGCAATCGGCCAGCGGGGCGACGACTATCGCCCGCTGGGGCGCTGCGTCGATGAAAAGGCGATCGTCAACGCGGCGGTCGGGCTGCTGGCGACCGGCGGCTCGACCAATCATCTGATCCACCTGCCCGCCATCGCGCGGGCGGCGGGGATCATCATCGACTGGGAGGATATGGATCGCCTCTCGGCCGCGGTGCCGCTGATCGCGCGGGTCTATCCCAATGGCTCGGCCGATGTGAACGGGTTCGAGGCGGCGGGCGGCATGCCCTATGTCATCCGCGAACTGCTCTCGGCGGGGCTGCTCCACCGCGACATCCTGACCGTGGCGGGCAAGGACCTGTCCGATTACGGCCAGACCGCCGTCATCGCGGATGACAAGCTCGCCTGGACCCCGGTCGGCGACAGCGGTGACGAGACGATCCTGCGCCCCGCCGCCGCGCCCTTCTCAGCCGATGGCGGCATGCGCATCCTGTCGGGCAATCTCGGCCGCGCCTGCATCAAGGTGTCGGCGGTCGAGCGTGAGCGCTGGATCATCGAGGCCCCCGCCCGCGTCTTCTCCGACCAGTCCGAAGTGCAGGCCGCGTTCAAGGCGGGCGAGCTGGAGCGCGACGTGGTCGTCGTGGTCCGCTTCCAGGGCCCGAAGGCCAACGGCATGCCCGAGTTGCACAAGCTGACCCCGCCGCTGGGCGTGCTCCAGAACCGGGGCTTCAAGGTCGCGCTCGTCACCGACGGCCGCATGTCGGGCGCGAGTGGCAAGGTGCCCTGCGCCATCCATCTCAGCCCCGAGGCGATCGGCGGCGGCGCGATCGGCCTGATCCGCGATGGCGACATCGTCCGTCTGGACGCGGTCGAAGGCACGCTCAACGCGCTGGTCGACCCAGTGGAATGGGCCGCTCGCGAGCAGGCAGCGACGCCCGCTCCTGCCCAGGGCATGGGCCGCGAGCTGTTCGCGCTGTTCCGCCAGGCCGCCGACGAAGCCGAGAAGGGCGCATCGCCCATTCTCGCGGGCGCTGGCCTGTAAAAGAATAAGGGGGAGGACATCATGGAAATCGTAGCCGTCGATATCGGTGGCACCCACGCCCGCTTCGCGATCGCCGAGGTCGAGAATGGCCGGGTCGTGAAGCTGGGCGAGCCGTGCACGCAGAAGACCGCCGAGCACGCCTCGCTCCAGACTGCGTGGCAGGCGTTCGAGGCGCATCTGGGCCGTCCGCTGCCCAAGGCCGCCTCGCTCGCCATCGCCTCGCCGATCACCGGCGACGTGATCCGCATGACCAACAATCCCTGGGTCATCCGCCCCTCGCTGATCCCCGAGCGGCTGGGCGCGGACGTCTATACCGTCATCAACGACTTCGGCGCGGTCGGCCATGCCGTCGCGCAGGTACCGCAGGAGGACTTCCTCCATATCTGCGGCCCCGAGGAGCCGATGCCCGAGCAGGGCGTGGTCACCGTCTGCGGTCCCGGCACAGGCCTGGGCGTCGCGCAGGTGCTGATGACGCCGCAACGCTACCATGTCATCGAGACCGAGGGTGGGCATATGGACTATGCCCCGCTCGACGGCATCGAGGATGCGATCCTGAAGCGCCTGCGCCGCACCTATACCCGCGTGTCATGCGAGCGGATCTGTTCGGGCCCCGGCATCGTCGCCATCTATGAGACGCTCGCCTCGCTGGAGGGCCGCGCGGTGCCCAGCCGCGACGATCGCGAGATCTGGACCGAGGCGCTGGAGGGCACCGACTCGATCGCGCTCGCCGCGCTCGACCGCTTCTGCTTGGCGCTCGGCGCGGTGGCTGGCGACTTCGCGCTGGCGCAAGGGGCCAAGACCGTCGTGATCGCGGGCGGCCTCGGCTACCGGATCAAGGACAAGCTGCTGCGTTCGGGCTTCGACCAGCGCTTCGTCGCCAAGGGACGCTTCCAGTCACTGATGGCGCGTATCCCCGTCAAGCTCATCACCCATCCCCAGCCCGGCCTGTTCGGTGCAGCCGCGGCCTTTGCCCAGGAGCATTCATGACCGACATCGCCACCATCATGCGCACCAGCGCGGTCATCCCCGTGCTGGTCATCGACGACGCCGCCACCGCCAAGCCGCTGGCCGAGGCGCTGGTTGCGGGCGGGCTGAAGGTGCTGGAGGTAACGCTGCGCACTCCCGCCGCGCTGGAGGCGATGGCCGAGATGAAGAAGGTCCCCGGCGCGATCGTCGGTGCGGGTACCGTCGTCAACGAACAGCAGCTGCGCGACGTCGCCGATGCGGGTGCGGAGTTCATCGTCTCGCCGGGCCTGACCGATCGTCTCGGCGCGGCGGTGATCGACAGCGGCATCCCCTATCTGCCCGGTATCGCCAATGCGGGCGACATCATGCGCGGGCTGGACCTGGGGCTGACCCATTTCAAATTCTTCCCCGCCGAAACCAGCGGCGGGCTGAAGGCGCTGAAGGCGCTGGCCGCGCCCTTCTACCAGGCGCGCTTCTGCCCGACCGGCGGCATCACCGAAGCGAGCGCCCCCGACTGGTTGGCGTTCGACCGCGTGCTGTGCGTCGGTGGTAGCTGGGTGACGGGTGGCTCGATGGCCGATGTCGAGGCCAAGGCCCGCGCGGCGGCGGCGCTGCGGGGGTAAGCCTGTTCCTCCCCTGTAAGGGGAGGGGGACCATCCGAAGGATGGTGGAGGGGTGTCCCGCTCTCGACAGGGTGACACCCCTCCGTCGCGCTCCGCGCGCCACCTCCCCTTAGAGGGGAGGAAGTGCCTGCACCGCCTCCATCAGCCACTGCCGAAACGCCTTCATCGCCAGTCCTTCCTTGCGCGACAATAACCGCGTCAGCCAATAACGCCCGGCATCGATCTCGACGGCATAGGGCTGGACCAGCCGTTCCGTCGTGAGTTCATGGCCGAACATCACCTTGGGCGCGAGCGCTACACCAAGCCCCGCCATCGCCGCGCCGACCATCAGCGCCGAGCTGTCGAACATCGGCCCCCGCAGGTTTGGTGGCAGGACGCCCACGGCCGCAAACCAGCTCTCCCATTCGCTGACCCGGTAGGATCGTAGCAACCGCTCGCGCACCAGATCGCCCGGCCCCTGCAACCGCGCGGCAACCAAGGGGGCGCAGAGCGGTGTTAGCGGCGCGGCCATCAGCGGCTCGGCGTGGGTTCCATGCCACGCGCCGTCGCCGAAGCGAATCGCGTAATCCAGTCCCTCGCCCGCCAGATCGACCCGGTTGTTGTTGATCGACACCCGCAAATCGATGTGCGGATGGGTCGCGGCAAAATCGTCCAGCCGCGCCAGCAGCCAGCCGGTGGCAAAGGTCCCCACCACGCCGATATTGACGACATGCTGGAAACGCCCATCGGCAAACCGGTCCAGCGTCGCCCCGATCCGGTCGAACGTCTCAGCCAGCACCGGCACCAGCGCCTGCCCGTCATCGGTCAGCGCCAGCCCGCGCGGCAAACGATGAAACAGCCGCGCGCCCAGCCTCTTTTCCAGCGCAGCGACCTGATGGCTGACCGCACCCTGGCTGACGCACAGCTCGATCGCGGCGCGGGTGAAGTTCAAATGCCGTGCCGCCGCCTCGAAGGCGCGCAGCGCGTTAAGGGGAAGTTGGGCGCGGTCCATGCCCCATCATGAAATTGGCTCATGGCTCTGTCGAGGGAAGATGCTTTGTGGTGCGAGACAAAGCCATCCATCTTGCCGGGCGAGGAGACACACCATGCTCGCCAGACCGACCCTGCTCTCGCTGATCGCCATCGTCACTGCGCCCGCCACCCCGCAGACACCTGACCCGCTGACCAAGCCGATCGTCACCGAGCATACGGCCGAATGGCTCGCCCCGCGCCCGCCCGTGAAGGTCTTCGGCACCACCTATCTGGTCGGTTTCGGCGGGCTGAACGTCGCGCTGATCGATACGGGTAAGGGCCTGATCCTGATCGACGGCGCGCTACCGCAAGCCGCGCCCGCCATCCTGGCCAATGTCGCCAAGCTCGGCTTTCGGCCCCGCGACATCAAATATATTCTCAGCACCGAGCCGCATTTCGACCATGCGGGGGGCCTCGCCGCATTGGCCCGCGATACCGGCGCGACGGTCGTTGCGAGCCCTCGGGGCGCGGACGGCCTCCGGACCGGGCGGTTGGCGGCCGATGATCCGCAGCGTGGTTATGACAGCCGCTTCCCCGCCGTCCGGTCCGTCCGCATCATCCGCGACGGCGAAAGGCTGAGGCTCGGCAACACCATCGTTACCGCGCACGCAACGCCGGGCCATACCATGGGCAGCATGAGCTGGAGCTGGCGCGCCTGCGAAGGCCAGCAGTGCAAGGCGATCGTCTTCGCCGCCAGCCTGAACCCGGTGTCGACCGACGATTATCGCTTCTCGGCCCCCTCGCATAAAGCCGTCGTAGCCGCCTTCGCACGCGGGCAGGCGGCAATGCGCGCCCTGCCCTGCGACATCTTGATCACCGCCCATGCCGATCAGGACGACGCGACAGAGCGGTTTCTGACGACGCCCGGCGCTTGTCGCGCTTATGCGGCTTCGTCCCAGCGCAAGCTTGCCCAACGACTCAGGCAAGAGGCGCGCTGATCGTCACATCTCGCCGCGCTGGCGACGGATCGCGTACCATTTCTGCACATTGGCGTTATGCTGCGACAGCGTGTCGGCAAAGACATGGCCGCCCGATCCGTCCGCCACGAAATACAGTGCCTTGCTGTCCGCCGGGTTCAGCACCGCGTCGATCGAGGCACGTCCCGGATTGGCGATCGGCCCGACCGGCAGGCCAGGGCTGGCATAGGTGTTGTAGCCATTCTTGGCGTGCAGTTCCGAGCGCAGGATGCGGCGGCCGAGCGGACGCCCCTTGGTGATCGGATAGATCACCGTCGGATCGGCCTGAAGCGGCATGCCGATACGCAGACGGTTGCCATAGACCGCCGCGACGGTGCGCCGCTCGGAGGGCTTGCCCGTCTCCTTCTCGACAATCGAGGCCAGGATGATCGCCTCCTGCGGCGTTTTGACGGCAATGCCCGGTTTCCGATCGGCCCAGGCCTGGGCGAGATAGTCTTTCATCGCTTTCTGCATCCGCGCCACCACCGAGGCGCGGGTGTCACCCTTCTGATAGGCATAGCTGTCGGGCAGGACCGAACCCTCGGCGGGAACGGGCACGTCACCAGTCAGCCCGTCGGCACGCATCAGGGCATCGTGGACCAGGACCGACGGATAACCCTCCGGCACCGGCACCAGCCGCTGGCGGACCTTGCCCTCTTGCAGCAGGATCAGGACATCATGCGCGCTGGCATGTTCGGGGATGGCATATTCGCCCGCCTTGATCGCCCCGCCGTTGCCGAAGACCCGTGCGTACAGGCGGAAGCGACCGGCCGAGCGAATCGCGCCCGCCTTTTGCAATTCACTGGCGGCGCGCGCGAGGCTAGCCCCCTCGGGCACGACGACCGCAAGCGGCTTGTCCGCAGGCCCGCTGCCCGCCCAATCATGCGCGACCCAGGCAAAGACGGCGATGCCGATCAGCCCCAGCAGCAACCCGATACAGCCGACCTTGCGCATATCTCACCCGGTTATGACGAGGGCGCTGGGCCCCGGACAGGAAACAACCCCGGCGATGATCCGGGCCCGTTTGCCATTCCGCCCGATGACGCGAGCCGAATGAATTTGCAACCGGGCCCGGCCACCACCGGGGTTGGAATTTTGCTCTGCCACCCACTCCGTTCGCAAGAAGCGAAGCCGAAATGGGTGCCTGGGCCTCCCCTCAAACCCCGTGGCCTGCGACTTCGCGCAGGCCGAACGGGTATCGAGGGGTTTAGATCGCCTTCATGACCAGCGAGGCATTGGTGCCGCCGAAGCCGAACGAGTTGTTCAGCACCGCCTTCACTTCCCGCTTCTTGGCCGTGTGCGGCACCAGATCGACGCCCTCGGTGCCCTCATCGGGATTGTCGAGGTTCAGCGTCGGCGGCACGATCTGGTCGCGCAGCGCCAGGATGCAGAAGATGCTCTCGACCGCCCCGGCCCCGCCCAGCAGGTGACCGATCGCCGACTTGGTGCTAGACATCGACGCACCCGACAGGTCGTCGCCGAACACGCGCTTGGCGGCGGCCAGCTCGATCGTGTCGGCCATGGTCGAGGTGCCGTGCGCGTTGATATAGTCGATGTCCGACGGCTCCATGCCTGCCTTGCGCAGCGCCATGCGCATCGCATTCTCGGCGCCCTTGCCCTCGGGATGCGGCGCGGTGACATGATAGGCGTCGCCCGACAGGCCATAGCCGACGACCTCGGCATAGATCTTCGCGCCGCGTGCCTTGGCGTGCTCATACTCTTCGAGCACGACGACGCCCGCGCCCTCGCCCATCACGAAACCGTCGCGGCCCTTGTCATAGGGACGGCTCGCCTCGGTCGGACGGTCGTTCATGCTCATGTTGAGCGCGCGTGCCTGGGCGAAGCCCGCCACGCCGAGCGGGTTGATCGTGCTTTCCGCACCACCGGCCAGCATAATGTCGGCATCGTCGTCACGGATCATCCGCGCCGCATCGCCGATCGAGTGCGCGCCGGTCGAGCAGGCGGTGACGACCGCGTGGTTCGGGCCCATCAGGCCGTATTTGATGCTGACCTGGCCCGAGATCAGGTTGATCAGGCGGCCATGGACGAAGTGCGGGCTGACCCGGCCGGGACCACGCTCGTGCAGGTTGACCGATTCGATCTCGATACCCGGCAGGCCGCCGATGCCCGAACCGATCGACACGCCCGCGCGCAAGCGCGTAGCCTCGTCCATCTCGGTCAGGCCGGCGTCTTCCAGCGCCTGTCCGGCGGCGTCGATGCCATAGACGATGAACGGATCGACCTGGCGCTGGACCTTGTGGTCGACGCGCTTGTCGGGGTCGAAGCCATATTCATGGTCCTTGGGCTTCACCTCGCACGCGATGGTGCATTTCTGCCCCGTCGTGTCGAAGCGGGTGATCGTCCCCGCGCCCGACTTGCCAGCAATCAGATTGGCCCAGGCGGTTTCGACGTCCGCGCCCAGTGGCGTGACAAGACCCAGACCGGTGACGACGACGCGCCGCATATTCCACTCCATTCCCAAACGAAAACGGCTCCCCGCCCGATATGTCGGGGTCGGGGAGCCGCTTGAATCCTGGCCTTGGCGGCCCGTTCGGCCCGCATCACCTGCGGGCCGAGGCCCCGGAATTAGGCCTTGTTCTCGTCGATATAGGTGATCGCGTCCTTGACGGTCGTGATCTTCTCGGCGGCATCGTCCGGGATTTCGACACCGAACTCTTCCTCGAACGCCATGACGAGCTCGACGATGTCGAGGCTGTCGGCACCGAGGTCGTCGATGAAGCTCGCGTCCTCGGTCACCTTGTCGGCTTCGACGCCGAGATGCTCGACGACGATCTTCTTCACGCGGTCGGCGGTCTCGCTCATGGTAATCCCTTCTCGTAATTCATCGGGGGTTGATACTTCCTGAACGCACGTAGAACGCGCGTCCAAGTCTGGCAAGCCCGTCCAGCGACGGACTTACCGACAGATCGGATCATTCGTGCGAATTAAGCCCTTTACAGGCGCGGTTACAGCATCGCCATGCCGCCGTTCACGTGCAGCGTCTGGCCGGTGACGTAGCTTGCTTCCTTCGAGGCCAGATAGACGACGGCGGCACCGATATCCTCGCCCTTGCCCAGGTCGCCCGCCGGGATCTTGCCCAGCAGCGCGGCCTTCTGCGCTTCCGGCAGCACGTCGGTCATCGCCGAGCGCATGAAGCCGGGCGCAACGCAGTTGACGGTGACGTTGCGGCTGGCGAGTTCCTGCGCGACCGCCTTCGACATGCCGACGATGCCCGCCTTGGACGCGGCATAGTTCGCCTGGCCCGGATTGCCGGTCGCGCCGACGATCGAGGTGATCGAGATGATGCGGCCGAAGCGCGCCTTCATCATCGGCTTGGCGGCGGCGCGGATCAGGCGGAAGGTCGCCTCCAGGTTGACGCTGATGACCTGATCCCATTCCTCGTCCTTCATCCGCATGGTCAGGTTGTCGCGGGTGACGCCCGCATTGTTGACCAGGATGTCAAGCTTGCCGCCCAAGGCTTCGACCGCCTGCGGGATCAGCGCATCGACGGCGGCGGGGTCGGACAGGTTGCACGGCACCGCGACATGATCGCCGCCGAGCTCGGCGCGGAACGCCTCCAGCTTGTCGATATTGGAGCCGGACAGCGCCAATTTCGCGCCCTGTGCCGCCAGCGCCTTGGCGACCGCCGAGCCGAGGCCACCCGATGCGCCGGTCACGAGGGCGGTCATTCCTGTCAGGTCGAACATGCTTATTCTCCGATTCTTTGGTTCACGCGGAGACGCGGAGACGCGGAGGGAGTGTGGGAATTGACGATCCGTCGCACCCCTTCTCTCAGCGTTGCGCCGCCAAAGTTAATCAGCAGGCCAACTGGTTGGCCCGTCAGCTTCAAGTAGGTCAATAGTTGCTTGGCATGAGCGGCAGAAAGCCGCTCGACCGATTTGATTTCCACGAGCAGTCGCTCGTCGACAAGTAGGTCAATGCGGAACGCGGCATCGAACGTCATGCCATCGAAATGAATATCGACAGGACGCTGACGCGCCACAGGAAAGCCCATCTGGACGAGCTTTCCTGCCAGCACGGTTTCATAGACGCTTTCCAGCAGGCCCGGCCCCAAGTCGTGATGCATCCGCAACGCGACATCGAGAACAGCCCCATTTATCTCGTCTATGTCCCGCGTCTCCGCGCCTCCGCGTCTCCGCGCGAAGTCAGAGCTTCGCCAACAGCCCCTCGATATCGTCCATCGTCACCACGCTGACCGCATCGACGTCGGGGGCGATGCGCTTGACCATCGGGCCCAGCACCTTGCCGCCGAACTCGACGCACTGTGTCACGCCCGCGTCCTGCATAGCCAGCACCGATTCGCGCCAGCGAACCATGCCCGTCACCTGTGCGACCAGCCGCGCGCGGATCGCGCCGGGGTCGGCGACGGGGGCCGCCTCGACATTGGCATAGACCGGCACCAGCGGCGCGCGGATCGTCGCTTCGGCCAGCGCCGCATCCATCGCATCGGCGGCGGGCTGCATCAGCGGGCAGTGGAAGGGTGCCGAAACCGGCAGCAGCACCGCGCGCTTGGCGCCCAGATCCTTGGCCAGCGCCACCGCCTTCTCGATCGCCGCGCGGTGGCCGGAGATCACGACCTGGCTCGGGTCGTTGTCGTTGGCGACCGTGCAGACCAGCTCCTCGCCGCCCTCAGCCAGAATCGCATCGACCGCAGCCCCGGCGATGGTCTTGGCCTTTTCCAGGTCCGCACCGAGCAGGGCGGCCATCGCCCCCTCGCCCACCGGCACCGCCGCCTGCATCGCCCGGCCACGCAGCTTCAGCAGGCGCGCCGTCGTCGGCAGGTCGATCGCATCGGCCGCGCACAGCGCGGTATATTCGCCCAGCGAATGGCCCGCGACGAAATCGGCCTTTTCCGACAGACGGACGCCGCCTTCCTTCTCCAGCACGCGCAAGGTCGCGATGGCGTTCGCCATGATCGCGGGCTGGGCATTCTCGGTCAGGGTCAGCTCGTCGGCGGGTCCCTCGACCATCAGGCGATAGAGGTGCTGGCCCAGCGCCTCGTCGACCTCTTGGAACACCTCGCGGGCGACGGGGCTCGCCTCGGCCAGCGCCTTGCCCATGCCCACGGCCTGGCTGCCCTGGCCCGGAAAGATGAATGCACGCATGTTCGTTCTGCCATCAAAGCGTAATAGGATGGCCCGCGCGGTAGAAAGGTCGCCCGCCGCTGGCAAGTCCGAGGCCCTTGCCCGCTTGCCTTTTGCCGCCAAATCGCTATGAGCCAGCGCACCATTGGGCGGGAAGCACCTGCTTCACCCGCCCTCATGCCATTTTGGCGTGACGGTATTGAAGTATGGAAGACAGCCGGAGGGGTGTCCCACACGGGGTGGGCATCAGCGATCGGCCAACATAAGGTAAGCTGCATGGCTCTTTACGAGCACGTGTTCCTTGCGCGCCAGGATCTGGCACAGGCGCAGGTGGACGCGCTGGCGGAAGCCGCCACGAAGATCGTCGAGGACAATCAGGGCAAGGTCGTGAAGACCGAGACCTGGGGCCTGCGTTCGCTGGCGTACAAGATCGCCAAGAACCGCAAGGCGCATTACGTCATGCTCGAAATCGACGCCCCCGCCGGTGTCGTCGCCGAGCTGGAGCGCCAGACCCAGATCAACGAAGACGTGATCCGCTACATGACCGTCAAGGTGGACGGCCATGAAGAAGGTCCGTCGGTGATGATGCGCAAGCAGGAGCGCGACCGCGAGCGTCGTGCCGATCGTGGCGAACGCCCCGACCGCGCTGACCGCCCCCGTCGTGATCGTGAAGAGGAAGCCGCATAATGGCCCGCCCGTTTTTCCGTCGCCGCAAGAGCTGCCCCTTCTCCGCGAAGGACGCGCCCCGGATCGACTATAAGGACGTCCGTCTGCTGCAGGGCTTTGTGTCCGAGCGCGGCAAGATCGTGCCCTCGCGCATCACCAGCGTGTCGGCCAAGAAGCAGCGCGAACTCGCCCAGGCGATCAAGCGCGCGCGTCATCTGGGCCTCCTGCCCTACGTCGTGAAGTAAGGGGTCTTACAGATGAACGTTATTCTGCTTGAGCGCGTCGAAAAGCTCGGCGCCATCGGCGACGTGGTCACGGTGAAGGACGGCTATGCCCGTAACTTCCTGCTGCCGCGCAAGAAGGCGCTGCGCGCCAACGAAGCCAACAAGAAGGTGTTCGAGGCCAACCGTGCCCGCATCGAAGCCGAGAACGCGAACCGTCGCGCCGAGGCCGAGGTCGAGTCGAAGACCTTCGAGAACGCCACCGTCACCCTGATCCGTCAGGCGTCGAACGTCGGCCAGCTGTACGGCTCGGTCGCGGTGCGTGACCTGGTCGAGGCGCTGGTCGCCGATGGCCACAAGGTCAACAAGAGCCAGATCGTGCTCGACCGTCCGATCAAGGCGATCGGCCTGTACGACGTGCGCGTCGCGCTTCACCCGGAAGTGGCCGTGACCGTCAAGGTCAACGTCGCCCGCTCGCCGGAAGAAGCCGAGATGCAGGCGCAGGGCGTCGACGTCATGGCCTCGATGTTCGAGCGTGACGAAGCCGGCTTCACCGAGGATTACGATCCCAACGCAGAGCCCGGCGCCACCGCCGAGGTTCAGCCGGAGCAGGAAGAAGCGCAGGGCTAAGCCTAAGCGCTTCGGCCTTCCGCCGAAACAAGAAGGGCCGCCCGGCATGTCCGGGCGGCCCTTTTTTGCGTCTTGGAAAACGGAAAAGAAAAGCGCGCCTTCATCAGCGCACGAGAATCCTCACGGGCAGGTAACGCAGGCGCCGACGACCGCCGCCAGGGGGATCAGGGCGAAGAAGAGCGGCATGATATGTTTCATGATCAAAACTGCCAAAGCCTATCAATGGCCATTTAATACACGGCCAAGTGCAAAAGTTTCGTTACGATGAACGCACGAACGCAAAATTTTTCAACTCATCGCTCTATGGGCTCGGTTCACCGGCGAAACAAGGGCCGCTTAGCCTGGATCAGGCACTTTCTTGTGCAGTGCGGCATCCATCGTCGGTTAGGATAAGAGTTCGCAAGCCGCTGCGTCGAACACGAAACTCGCCCTTTTTCGCAGCAGGTGCGGCGTGTGACGCCGCCACCACGCCGCAGCATCTGGCCGATGACCTTCAAGACAGTCCACGGCGATCCGCGCATTCACGACAAAGCCATCTACATTGACGGTTCGTCCCTGCAGCATGGCCCAAATTTGCGGCAAGACGCCACGAGGTCCGGTCAGCACGCCGAAGCCTCGCACCATTCGACGGCTTGGGACAAGAAGCGGTATCGACACGCCGATCCAGGCATCCCTGACCCATTCAGGTGCTTCGCCATTCGGGCGTCTGACAATCATGATCCGCATAACGAGATCGTGTCATCCGACCGGTCTCACCACAAGCTATGACGACTAATGGAAAGACCGGCTACCCCGCACAAATGACAGCCAACCCTTCATTCGTTTGACGATCGACGCTCTCGCATTCCGCACCAGCAAACGATGCACGTGGCGCCGACTGATCCCGAGGAGATGAGCCATGTCATCCTCAGTGATAGCGGGGCGCTCGCAGCGAAGGTCCTCCACCGTACAAAGAAGCGACCAAGCCATGGGATCGAGAAATCGCCCGGGATATGAAAGCGTCTGAGCGATTGCCAGGACCGACTCATACGTGCTGAACGTATCCGGCCATTTCCCAGCATCGAGAACCGCATCCGCGCGCTCCTGCGATATCTTGACTAGAAGATGCTCATCGTAAATCCGCTCTTCCTGCGCCACGAGCCAATTCTGCTGGCATGCCCCACACTGGCCCAGATAGAGCCACCATCGTGGCTCGCCCGCATTTAGCAAAACCTTCACTGTTTCAAGGAACTGCTCGTCGCGCCCCCGATGATCACCCATAGGAATATGGGCGAGGTCGGGTAACGATGGACAAAGACAGTCGGACACGATCGTCACTTCCGCCCGAACAATTTCTCGATATCGCCATGCTGCAATTTCACCCAAGTCGGGCGGCCATGGTTGCACTGGCCGGAGTGCGGCGTAACCTCCATTTCGCGGAGCAGCGCGTTCATTTCGGCGACCGACAGGATGCGGCCTGCGCGGACCGAGCCGTGGCACGCCATGGTCGCCGCCACATGGTCCAAGCGTTCGCGCAACGACAACGCCTGATCGAATGCTGCGAGTTCATCGGCCAGGTCGCTGACCAGTCCCTTGGGATCGCTCTGTCCCAGCAGCGCGGGTGTGGAGCGGACCAGCATTGCGGTCGGGCCGAAGCGTTCGAGGTCGAGACCAAATTCGGCCAGTTCCTCGGCACGCGCCTCCAGCCGGTCGCAGGCGGGCTCGTCCAGCTCGACCACTTCGGGGATGAGCATCGCCTGCGACGCCACCCGCCCGCCGGTCAGCGCGGCGCGCATCCGCTCGAGCACCAGCCGTTCGTGCGCGGCGTGCTGGTCGACCAAGACCAGCCCATCCTCCGCCTCGGCGACGATATAGGTCTTGGCGACCTGCCCGCGCGCGACCCCCATCGGATATTGCCGCACTTCCGGCGGCGGCGCGAAGGCGGTCTCGGCGCGGGCCAGCGGCGGGGGCGCGGAAAAGCCAGGTCGCGGCGCGAACAGCGATTGGCGCTCCATCACCCGCGCCTCCGGGGCGGCATGGCTCCAATCATCCGCCACGGGGGCCGTTGCCGCGGGTGCAACGACGCTCTCGCTCTGCCACATCGCCAGCGCCGAGTCGGGCGCGCGCTGGACGCTGCGATGTCCGGCTTCGTCCAACGCCCGACGCAGGCCGGACACGATCATGCCCCGGATCAGCGCCGGGTCACGGAAGCGGACCTCAGTCTTGGCCGGATGGACGTTCACATCGACTTCAGACGGCGGCATATCGAGAAACAGCGCGACGACCGCATGGCGATCGCGTGGCAACATCTCGGCATAAGCCCCTCGAATTGCGCCCATCAGCAGGCGGTCGCGCACCGGGCGGCCGTTGACGAACAGATATTGATGGTCGGCGATCCCCCGGTTGAAGGTCGGCAACCCCGCGACCCCGCCCAGCGAAATGGTGTCGCGCACCCAGTCGATTGCGACCGAATTTTCCGCCAGCGCCCGGTCGGTGAGGCCAGCGACTCGCCCCGGCCGCTCCTCGCCCCCCGGCACGGTCAGGACACGCCGCCCGTCATGCTCCAACGTGAAGGCGATATCGGGCCGCGCCATCGCCAGTCGGCGGATCGTATCGAGACACGCCGCATATTCCGAGCGGGGCGAGCGCAGGAATTTGCGCCGGGCGGGCACCCGCGCGAACAGGTCCTCGACCACGATCCGGGTGCCCGGCGGCACGGCGGCGGGGCCGTCGCGCAGCACCTCGCCATTGTCGACCACCCGGCCCCAGCCGTCACGACCCGCCGGTCGGCTCTCGATCGTGACCCGCGCGACGCTGGCGATGGACGGCAGGGCTTCGCCCCGAAATCCGAGGGTTGCGACCGATTCGATCGCCTCGTCGGGTAGCTTGGAGGTGCAGTGCCGCTCCAGCGCCAGCGCCATGTCCTCGGCCGACATGCCGCATCCGTCGTCGGCCACCTCGATCCGGCCGATGCCGCCCTGCCCGATCGCCACAGCGATCCGGGTCGCGCCTGCATCGATGGAATTTTCGACCAGTTCCTTCAACGCACTGGCGGGCCTTTCCACCACTTCACCGGCCGCGATACGATTGACGAGATGGGGAGGCAGACGCCGTATTGACATGCGGCAAGCCCTAGCCCAAGCGACGGCATCCCGCGACCCCGCAAATGACGGTGCAGGTGCCTGTGACGGCTCTTGGCGGCGGTTCGGGATATGAGTCCACGCCCACCCGGTCCATAGACGGAACGAAAGCCTCGATGCCCCTCCCCCGCTTCCTGAAATTCATGTCGCAAGACATGGCGATCGACCTCGGCACCGCGAACACGGTGGTCTATGTCCGCGGACGCGGCATCGTGCTGAACGAGCCGTCCGTCGTCGCGGTCGAGACGATCAACGGCATCAAGCGCGTGAAGGCGGTCGGCGACGACGCCAAGCTGATGATGGGCAAGACGCCGGGCAATATCGAGGCGATCCGCCCGCTTCGCGACGGCGTGATCGCGGACATCGACGTCGCCGAACAGATGATCAAACACTTCATCTTGAAGGTTCACGGCCCCCGCAAGTTCGCGCGCTGGCCCGAGATCGTGATCTGCGTGCCCTCGGGTTCGACCAAGGTGGAACGCCGCGCGATCCGCGATGCCGCGTCGAACGCGGGCGCCAGCCAGGTCTTCCTGATCGAGGAACCGATGGCCGCCGCGATCGGTGCCGACATGCCGGTGACCGAGCCGATCGGCTCGATGGTCGTCGACATCGGCGGCGGCACGACCGAAGTCGCCGTGCTGAGCTTGCGTGGCCTGGCCTACACCACTTCGGTCCGCGTCGGCGGCGACAAGATGGACGAGTCGATCGTATCCTATGTCCGCCGCAACCATAACCTGCTGATCGGCGAGGCCACCGCCGAGCGGATCAAGCAGGAAGTCGGCATTGCGCGTCCTCCCGCGGATGGCATCGGCGTGACGATCCAGATCAAGGGCCGCGACCTCGTCAACGGGGTGCCCAAGGAAATCCAGATCAACCAGGGCCAGATCGCCGAGGCGCTGTCCGAGCCCGTCGCGACCATCGTCGAGGGCGTTCGCGTCGCGCTGGAAAACACCGCGCCCGAACTGGCCGCCGATATCGTCGACCAGGGCATCGTCCTGACCGGCGGCGGCGCGCTGCTCGAAGGCCTGGACGAGGTGCTGCGTGACGAGACCGGCCTGCCGGTCACGGTGGCGGAAGATCCGCTGACCTGCGTCGCGCTGGGCACCGGCCGTGCGCTGGAAGATCCGATGTATCGCGGCGTCCTGCTGAACGGCTAACCTCCAGCATAAGGGGACCGGCGCATGGCGCCCGCCCGCGACCGTCGCACCGGTTTCTCGCGACGGCGGCAATATGGAGCTTTCCTGGCCTATGTGCTCGCGGTGGCGGGTGCGGTGGTGGGCGCGGTGCTGCTTGTCGCATCGACCTTCAACCCGCCCGCCTT
>CAJYRW010000022.1:0-28335 GCA_913777475.1 uncultured Sphingomonas sp.
CTCTTGGGAAAAAACGGACGCAGCCGCTCCATTTGCTCGTCCGTCAGCCAAAACAGGTCGCTCATTGCAGTCTCCTCAAGGAGCCTGAATCAGATCGCGACACTCACATCAATGGGTCCTGACCCTATGGAGCGTCATACCGGCCTCGACCGAGGTGTACCGATAGGTCAGGTCTTCGCCGGCGGGACAGCGATAGACATTTTCCTGCTCCAGATAGACGAAGTCCTGCTTGCCGAAGCGACCTTGCGCCTTCGCCCCCGAGGTCAGCGGTCTGGGCACGAAGGCAGTAACGCCCATCCCCTCGCAGGTCCGGATATCCTCGCCCTTGAAATAGCCCTTGTCGGCAATGGCATCCAAAGCCTCCACCCCCATGGCGTCCTTGGCTTTCGCCGCCATGGGGGCAAGTTGTCCGCGGTCATATCCGATGTTCAAAAGCTCGTGGGCGACGATGAGGTGATGCTCGGCATCGACGGCCGCCTGGAGATTGTAGCCGACGATGCTCGTGCCGCGCCCTGCACTCGCCATGGCGCGGGCGTCTGGATCGGTCAGCGACACCTGCTGGTCCGGCGCATTCCAGACTTCCTCCTCACGTACCGCAAGATCGCGCAACTGCGCGCGCAACCGGGCGATCTTCTCCGTCAATCGCTTCGCCTTCGGCTCGGCAATGTCACTTTCTTCGCGGTCGGCGCGATCAAGCGCGTCGAGATACCGGTCGATATTGTCCTGGACCTGCTTCATCCGCGAGGCGACCTTCGCGGCGGTGTAGTTCTTGTCGCGGTTGTTGACCGCCTTCATCTTGCTGCCGTCGATTGCGACCACCGCGCGTGTGAACAGCCCCAATTGCCGGCACAGCGTGATGAAACGGCTGCACACTGCCCGGATCGCAGCGCCATTCGCCTGGCGGAAGTTGGCGATCGTCTTGAAGTCGGGCGCCAACCGCCCCGTCAGCCACATCAATTCCACGTTGCGCTGTGCTTCACGCTCGAGCCGTCGGCTCGACTGGATCCGGTTCAGATAGCCATAGAGGTAGATCTTGAGCATCGTCGCCGGATGATAGGCAGGCCGTCCCGTCTCGGCCGGCGTCATGCCCGCGAACTCCAGCGCCTTCAGATCCAGCGCATCGATGAACGCCTCGACCGCGCGAACCGGGTTATCTGCCGATACGTAATCATCAAGCGATGCAGGCAGCAGATAGTCCTGCCGACGGTCTTCCCCGTGTACGAAACGGCCCATGCCCAAGCCTCCGGAAACGTCGGAAAACCATAGCAGATTCCGACGTTTTTACACAGCCTCGGGACTTTTCCGCCGTTCCCGAGTCACCCCCGCAACGGCAGGGCTCACTAAAAGCGGCCGTGAGCGCGTGAGACTTAGGATGAGCCTAATATGCGTCGGCAACGTCATTCCGACATGATCCAGCACTGATTCGTGGCAATGACGGTGCAGCAGGAAAAGAACCATGAGTTTGACCGCGTTGTGGTGTCATGGCCATTTCTATTTAGCGGCGACAATGAACACCGGTGACGGCTGTTATACAATGCCGCAACCCGCACCAGAAACTGGTACACCGTCATTCTCCAAGGCGGAGCAATCGCACACGCACCACCATTTTCCTGAGCCAATTTATGTAGTAGTAAATCCTGCTTTGAGGGGCCGATCGATTTACTCTCTTCCGCCATATACCCCCCTTCTCCGAATTTGATATTCGCGATTTTTTGCGGCTCTTGATCTTGGAGGATGTCTAACCGTAAACTCAATGAGAGCGGGGGTTTTCCAATCGTCATGTTGTCCGGAATGGCGAACGCAGCACAGAGTCGGCCGTTGCAGTTTATCGGTCAATGTTCTATATATGTTCTAGGGAGGATCAATGGCATTCCTGTCGGACGATGACCTTGAGTCGCTGACGATCGAACAGAGCGTGTTCCATATCGTCGGGCCGGGCCCGGAGCATTTTCAGCTCTTGGCGGCGTTTGACGCGATGCCCCACGCCGCTTTCTTTCTCAGCCGAATCAGGTCCATCAATAGCGGCAACCGCTACACGTTCCTAAGCGACGCGGCCGTGCGGACCAAACTCGCTCGCATCGATAGCGACGCGAGCGCCTTCCAGGAAGAAAGCGAGCAGCTGGCGGAAGCTTTCGACCAGGGCCACCGCGGTAGCTCGGCCATTGGCGCCTTCCTTCTCTTCGTTCTCCGTTGTCGGTCGGGGCCGCTGTTCGCCCTCCTGAAGTTCGAGGACGAAAAGGTGCTGAGCTACGCCATTGCTGATGGTCAGTCGGGCAAGCGAAAACCGACATTCGGCGAGATCGAACGCACCTTCGTCCAGAACCGCAACGCTTTGCAGAAGGCCGCGCTTGTCCGACTCGGAAGCGAGCAGGACGAGGTGTGCGTCGTCGACCGGCAGAATCCGCAGCGGCCGGCCGCCTATTTTGAGCAGTTCCTCGGTGTCCGCCGGCTGCGGACCGAGGACGAGCTGACCAAAAAGCTGATCGACGTCACGCGCACGATCGCGCGCAAGCATAAGGACAAGCTGCCGCCCGACACCGTCGCCACGCTGTCGAAACGCCTCTACGATGCAAGCCAGTCCGGCGGCTCCGTCGACGGCGAGAAGATCGAGGACTGGTTCAAGAGCATCGTCGGGCCATTGCCCGACGATAGCCCGGTACTTGCGGATCTCAAAAACCATCTCAAACGTGAGGGTATGTCGGGCGAGTCGTTCGTGCTCAAGCAGGGTGCCGTGCCCGCGCCCCGCAACCGGCGCGTTGAAACGGTAAGTGGCATCCGGCTGACCTTTCCGGTCGACTTGCAGGCTTCGATCGTGAAGGTGGATCGCGCAAAGGGCGAGATCACCATCAAAGACCAGATCACCATTGATGACTACGACCTCGAAACCTCTAATCGATCTCGCGCGTGAGTTCGCCGCGCGGGCCGGCGCCGTCGACGAGCGCGTCGACAGCTTGGTCCTGCGCGGCACCTTCGCGTCAGCCGATGAGCAGGCGCAATGGATCGCGTATCACGAGGCGATTCCCGCGCCGTTTCGGTCGGTGCAGGTCTATGACCCCGAGATCGGCGGCGATATCGACGCTAGCGAGGCGTTCGATCCAGCACGCTCGGTCCAACTGACGATCGTCAAGCCCGCCGTCGATGGCGCTGTTGCCTTTCTGTTTTCGAAGGCAGCGGCTGAATACCTCCAGACGCAGGCTGCCGCGGGGCGTGTCCTGTCAGCGGAGATGGAGTCGCGGGCGATATTCCAGACACGCGGACTGGACGTTGCCGTATGGAATCTCGACACGGCAATCACGCCGCCGCCGCAAACCTTGCCGATCAGCCCGCGCAAGTTGGTTAAGGACTATGTGCCCGATCGCGAGGTAGTCGACGATCTCTCGCCTTGGCTGATCACGACGCGGCCCGCCGTCGATTCGCCGGAATTCATCGGCTGGCGAATTCAGGCAGCCCGCAGACTCCTCGGTGCGCTCGTGAACAGCGCATCGGCGGAGCAGGGTGTCGTTTGGCTCCAGGCGTCGGGACCGCCAATATTGCGCATCCGCGCCGACGACCCGGCGCTAACGGATGCCTGGGAACAGCTTACGGCCTGTGCGGAATGGGTGTTCCTGACCGGCTTGGATATCGAGGTGCGCCACCTCATTCTCGCCATCGAACTGGCGCGGGCGTATCGCCCTGACTTGGCCCTGCCGGCCTTATCAACGCAAGCATTGGAAGCGGCGCGTGCGACCTATGAGGCTCATGTCCAGTCCGCCAGCCGCGAAACCCTTAAAGCGCTCGCGGACCTCAGAAAGACTGTTATCGACGAAACCCAGAAGGTCACTCAGCGAGCCCAAGACCTGACCAGCGGTCTTTGGCGGGATGTCGCGGTTTCTGCGGCACCGTTCGTGATCAAGGTGTTAGGCGATACGAGCAAGACCACCAAGCCGGAGATCGCCGCAGGATTCTATTTTGCCGCGGCGATTTTCATCGCGGTTTCGTTCGCGCTTCAGGTTCGGATCAACAAGACCTTTCTCGACAACCAGAGGAAGGCTCGCGCGAAATGGTTTCAGACGCTCTACGGATATATATCGGCGAACGAGCGTCGGGACATTGCGGAAGAACCGATCGAAAAAGCGGTGGCGAGCTATCGCGAGACGCGGGTGCTAGTGGGCTTGATCTACCTTGCGCTCATTATTGTGCTGGTGTGGTTCGGCGTAACAACATTGCGCGACCGTACTGCAAACCCACCGCCCCCGGCGGCCATCCCGGCTAAAGCTCTGCCTGCCAGAACGTCTCCGCACCAGTCTCCCCGAATCGGCGGAGACAATAGATCGGCCGCCGTGAAAACAAATCCGTCCGGAACGCCAGCGACAAAGTGATCCCAAATGGCTTGCTCCTAGCTGGCCCGCCGCTGACCAATAATTGTCAGAATCGGCCATTCTGATCTGCTGCGCTGGGCATATTAACGGATTACCAGTTCTACGATCTGCGATTGTCTCGTGGAGCGGCTGAAATGTCGGCGGTAGCGATCCTAAAGGCGACGCGCTCGAAATGGCCGGCTTTGGGGCACGCCGATATTACCGATGTGGCCGCAGAACGGCGCGAGTTGGTCGCGAGCGAGCTTGTACACTGAGCGGACGCGGTCCTTGTGGGTGATCGAGTTGGCTAGGGGAACGGCCAAACGCGCCGTTGAGCGCCGCAAGCGATGTCTCGTTGCACCAATCCTCGCCCTGCCCGGCAGCGATCCACATTAAATCTTGCACCATGGTGTCGTCTCGTCTTCATTCCAGCTTCGAGTGCGCGATCGGCGCGAAGCCTAATTTGGCTTCAACTGCCAATCGTACCGCATACCCTCGAACACCGTCGTCGCCACATGGTCGGGAAACAAGCGACCGGCGATCTTGCGCCGGTTATCCCAGCCAGGCTGGGTGTCCTCCATCACCATTTCCACCACGCGGCGCCCACCTGGGGTCATGTGGTCGAGAATGTCGACGATGAAGGCGTGCATCGCCAGATAGTCGTCCACCACATCCTGCGGCCGGTACCGGTCGATCAACCTTTTCCAGTGCTGGCGCATGCGGTCGCCCCCCGTCTTGTAGAGCGGGCGCTTGCCATGGAAATAGACGACCTCAAGCGAATCCCGAACCGGATCGACATTCCCGTGGATGATATCGTTGCGACGGTTCACTACCGTCCAATACCGCCCGAAGACCGGATCTTCCCGTACGAGCGGCCTATCGAAGCCTGCGCACCGGTCGGCTATCGCGAGGAGCTTTTGATTGAGGGGACTCCTGACGAAAGCGTTCAAAGCCTCCGCGTCATTCTTTACCTCCGGCTTGATCAGCAAGGCTACGATTAGACCGATGAAGGATTCAAAAAGGACGGGCATCAGCACCGACAGCTCCGTTGGCGCGGTCGTGACCGCCTTCATCCATCTGGCATGCGCCTTACGTCGCTTTTCAGCAATCAGTGCCTGAGTGGTCAACTTGTCGGCGAGTATCTTGCGCTCGATCTTCGGCAACGTTGTGGTGATGTCGTTATAAAGTTCCGCGCAGCGATTCGCGATCGCAAGAAATTGGTTCGGAAAAACGTTCCATTTTTCGAGGCTGGCGGCGAAGCGCCCTTTATCTTGGCCGACTCTTCCAAAATCGGCACGCAACGCCTTTATGAAGGAGACACATTGCTCGTCGGTAACGTTGATGTCAAAATGGACATGGACCTCTTCCGACGCTCCAACGAACTGCAGGGTCGCACCGCCCGCCTTCAGATAGTAGTCCCAATGGAACAAATTGTCGGAATCGTCCCGAGCCAGCATCGTCTGGAGACCGTTCGGGGCTCCAAATCGGGCGTGCAGATAGGTGTAGGCGTCGAAGGGCGAGACGCTTTCCTGCAGCACGATCGCGGTCTTATGTCCCCGAGTCGCCGCGCGCATCTTCCTGCCCGCCTTCGCGCGTCCACGCAGTTCAGCGAAATAGGCTTTTTGTTCGTCGGGGGTAAAAGATCGCCAGCTGGGCGGGTCGAGATAAGAAGCCAACGTAGCCTTTTTCGACATCGCATTCCCCTTGAAGTCGGAATCGACACTATCGCAGTATTCCGTCGTTCGCTTCGCCTGCCGTTCTCACGTACACAAGCTTTCGCTTTCAGGCTCCCTCGCACCGATAGGGATGATCGAAGTGGGGCTCGTTGCAGCTCGGCAGATTGATGTCCGCCGAACGGCGGGTTTTGGCATAAACCGACGTTCCCGTAGCTCCTAACGATCGGCGTATGTTGGTCGACAACTGTCAGCTTGAGAGCGGCTCAGGCGACGGAAATTTATTCGAACCGCTTAGTCCAGTCTATGTCGGCGCTTGCCTGAACCAATGCGGCCCAATCGAGAAATGACCAATCGACTTTATGAAGCTCGCGGTTCAGGATCGCCAAGCGAACCCCCTGACCGTATTTTCCCCCGACTGTGGTTGCGGCGTGGCCGCAAATCTGGTCGACGATCCGTTCCAGCACGCCTGCTTCCAGAGCGAGGTCCTTGAAGCCATGACGGAAGCTGTGGAAGACCAACCGGGCATCGGTCGAGACGTACCGATCGATGACGCGGTTGGCGATGCGTGAGGCCTCCTTGGTCCGCTTGCCGAAGCCGTTGGGAACCAGATCGGGGAAAAGTCGAGTGTGTCCGGCCTTCTTCACCGCCTTAATGTAATCGCGAAAGCCCAGCTCGATCAGCTTGGCATGGACAGGTACGAGCCGGCGTGACGTTGCTGTCTTGATCGATTTACCGTCATCGCTGGCCTCGGTCGCATAATCGTCGATGTCGATATAGGTGATGGCGCCATCGGCTTTCACATCGGCGATCATGGCCTGGCCGACTTCCTCCAGCCGGGCACCGGTCGTCAGGCCGAGCAGGAATAGCCAGTACAGCGTCATGTCGCTGACCAGACGATCCTGCTTCCACGTTGCGGGGGCGGTGAAAAGCGGGCTGGCGAACAGCCGTTGCAACTCCTCTTCCTGAAAGGTCTGGCGAGGGGCGCCGCCGGTCTTGGAATAGCCGAGGATCGGCACATCGCGGCCCTCGTTGCGGCTGGTCCACTTCTGGCCCTTGGCGAAGCTCAGCAGCGCCTGGATCGCGCCCACCCGTTTCTTGAGCGTCGCGGGGCTGATCCGGGGCGTATCGGAATGCCGATGGCGATCGAGGCGCTCGGTGAAGCTCAGCTCGCGATCCGCGCGCGGCATGGAGGCGGGCAAATGGGCCGCTTCGTCGCGATAATCGAGGAGGTCGTTGTTGACGACCTCCTCGACGGGGATGTCGCCGATGAAATCGATGAAATCGCGTGCGGCACCCTCATACTCGTGCGCGCTCTGCAGGGAGGGCTGCATCACCGCCTGCCAGTCCGCGAACAATTCCATCAGGCGCAGGTCGGGGCGTAGGCGGCCCGAGGTCGGACGACGCTTGCGGGCCTTGGGCGTTTCGACCGGGACCGCGTCGAGATAGGTCCTGATCGCGGCCTCGATGCCTTCGGGGAGATCGGATGCTGTGGTCTCATTGTGCCGGGCGATCTGGCTGACGATACGGCCAATCTGTTGGTTTCTGGCATCAGGACGGAAGCTTTCATCGCCCCAGCGCCAGATCGTACCGGGCGCATGGCCTAGAGTCGGCTTGCGTCCCGGATGATCGCGGAACAGTGCGGCGTTATTTGCCATTTCCCACCATTGCTGATCATGCAGTGGGGCAGGGGAGCTGCATCCGGTCGGGGTCGCGTTCCACAACCCACGATCGAGTTCCAGCCTGGCCAGTAGCAGCCGTTCCTCTCCATCCAGTCCGCCAGTCTTGAATTCGGGGCCTTGGAAATAGGCGGCTACCGTTTCGTCGGCACGATCGCGCGCGGAAGGGCAGGGGCTGCCCGTCGCTTTCAGCCGGGTCCGCGCCTCTTCAAACCGTTGTTCGAGGGCGACGTTGGCTTGGAGGAAGAGGACCGTGGCTTCGTTGCTATTCTTCGTGCCGAGCGAAACCTTCCACAGCGCCTTGCCGTCGAATGCGGGGCGCAGCTTCTCGGGGATCTGCCGGCGCAGGTAATAAACGCCGGTCGACGGATGTTTCCAGGGTGTCGCCATGAGGGCCATTTCAGTGCTCGCTGTACCTGTGCGCTGTACCAGCGAGCGGCAAAGAATGGCTTAATCGCGCAATTCTGCGCTGTTGAGCGCAGATGGTGACCCCTACGGGAATCGAACCCGTGTTTCAGCCGTGAAAGGGCCGCGTCCTAACCGCTAGACGAAGGGGCCATCGGGTGGCGTGGAGGGGCCTCTAAGGGAGGGGGGGGGCGGGGTCAAGGGCTTTTTTCATTCGTGTTTCAATCGGCCCAGGCGGCGTCCTCGACATGGAGTTCGGCGACGTCGCGGCCAGACCAGTCGTCCACCTTGGCGCGGCCCGCCAGCCATAGGCGGCGGGTGCTGCCGGCGCCTAGCAGCGCCTGGCCCAGGGCCGTGTCGGCCTGGCGGAAGGCCATGGCCTTCAGGCTGCGGCCGTCTGCGCCTGCGACGATGGCGCGGACATGATGGGTGCCGACCAGATCGGCGCGGATGACGCGAAACGGCCCGGCGGCGATACGCGGGGCGGGCCAGCCCATGCCGTACGGGCCGCCGGCGTCCATCGCGCCGACCAGGGCAGGGTTCACGCCGCCGGGAGCAAGGACGGCATCGACCAGCAGCGCGCGACCGGCACTGGCGCGGACGACGGCGTCGGCGAGCCGCTCTTCCAGAAAATCGGCGAGTTCCGCGATGCGGTGTGCCTCGACCGTCAGGCCCGCCGCCATGGCATGGCCGCCGCCCGCGATCAGCAGGCCGTGCTCCTTGGCGGCCAGGATCGCCGCGCCCAGGTCGACGCCCGCGATCGAGCGGCCCGAGCCCTTGCCCAGGCCGTGTTCGTCGACCGCGATGACGATGGCGGGACGGTCGAGCTTTTCCTTCAGTCGTCCGGCGACGATGCCGATGACGCCGGGATGCCAGCCTTCGCCCGAGACGACCGCGACCTGGCGGCTGCGGTCGACGGTGGTTTCCGCGGTCGCCTGCACGCCCGCTTCGATCGCGCGGCGTTCGTCGTTGAACTGGTTCAGCTCCTCGGCGATGGCGCGCGCTTCGGTCGGATCGTCGGTGGTGAGCAACCGGACGCCCAGATCGGCCCGCCCGACGCGCCCGCCCGCATTGATGCGCGGCCCCAGCGCGAAGCCCAGGTCGGAGCAGGTCGGCGCGCGAGTCAGGCGCGCGGCCTCGGCCAGGGCGGACAGGCCGATATTGCGCCGCTGCGCCATGACCTTCAGGCCTTGCGCGACGAAGGCGCGGTTCAGGCCCTTCAGGGGCGCGACGTCGGCGACGGTGCCGAGCGCCACCAGGTCGAGCAGGTCGAGCAGCCGGGGTTCGGTCCGGTCCGCGAAGAAACCGCGCGCGCGCAGCGTGCGGATGAGCGCAGCGCCGAGCAGGAAGCAGACGCCGACCGCCGCCAGATGGCCGTGCGCGGCGCCTTCCGTCTCGTCCAGTCGGTTGGGATTCACCACGGCATGGGCACGGGGCAGTTCGGTCGCGCATTTGTGGTGGTCGACGACCAGGATCTCGATCCCCGCGCTTTGCGCCGCCGCCAGCGGCTCAAAGGCCTGGGCGCCGCAGTCGACGGTCACGATCAGGTTCGCACCCTCCGCCTGGAGCCGGAGCAAAGCTCCTTCGGTCGGGCCATAGCCTTCGGTCATACGGTCGGGGATATAGGGACGGGGGTTCAGGCCCAGGGCGCGGAGCAGGCGCACCATCAACGCGGCCGAGGTCGCGCCGTCGACATCGTAATCGCCGAAGATCGCCACCGCCTCACCCGCGATCACGGCGTCGGCCAGGCGGGTGGCGGCGCGGTCCATGTCGCGGAAGATCGAGGGGTCGGGCATGAAGCCCCGGATCGAGGGCGCGCGGTGCGCCTCGACCGCATCGGGCGGACAGCCGCGCGCGAGCAGCAGCTGCGCGACCAGATCGTCATGGCCCAGGCCGTCGCGCGCATCGGCGGCCAGCGCCCGCCAGCGCCAGGGTTGGCCCAGGATCGACTGGGCGATGCCGAGAACATCGGTCATGGGCGGATCATCGGGAAAGAGAACGTCACGCGAACGCCATGCCACGGGCGCGGGAGTCGCGACAAGAGCGGGCGGTCAGCTCGCGTGGTTGACCCAGTTGCCCTCGCGAAACCATTTGGTGATGACATATTTGGTGCCCTCGACCACCGGCATCCCTTCGTGCAGGGTCATCTCGTTCGGGCTGCCGTCGAGCTTCATGTTGTTCCATGCGAGCAACAGGCCCCGGCGCGGGGCGACCCGGATGCCGGCCTGCGGGAACCAGGTCGCGCCGCCTTCGGCCACGTCGTTGAGATAGATCATCGCGGTCCAGGTCCGCTGTCCGCCATGCACGCGCACCTTTTCCCAATAGCTTTCGCTTTCATGGAAATAGTCGTGATGGGCGCGGAACTGTTGGCCGGGGGCGTAACGCTGGCCCTGCATCGTCTCGCCCTGTTCGGGGGCGATGCCGAGCAGCGCGGCGATCGATTCGTCGATCGGCTGCACATCGGGGGACCAGCGTGCCATGTCGCAGCTCTCCGACGTGCGAAAGCCATAGTCCGGCCGGTCCGACAACAGGGTGGAGGGGCGACGGTTGGCGTCGATCATCGCCATCAGCTTGTCGCACTGATCCCCGGTCAGGAAGTCCGCCTGATAATAGATTTGCGCCGTATCGGTCGCCACGCGGGTGACGGCGGGGTTTGCGTCGAGCGCTTGCGCGACGGTGACGCCGAAGCGCGCGCGGACGGGGGAGGCGGCGGGGTTGCCCTTCGGCTTCCTCGAAAAGAACGACATGCCCTCGATTTGCGACGCCCGTGCCATAAAGACAAGGGGGGAGGGAGCCGCCGGGCCCCCTCCCGCCCGCATCACCAGAAGATGTCGTACACCACGTCGACGACCAGCCCGCTGCGCAGGTCTACCAGGATTGCGTCATTGTAATAGCGCACCCAGCGATACGAACCATAGGCGGGCGGCAGGCGATAGGCATAGGGATCGCCCAGCCAGTAATTCTGGTCGAAGAACATCGGCTCCAGGATCACGCCGCTGGAGAAGCGCTGATAGCCATAGCCGCCATAGGGGGCGTAGTAGCGGGGCAGGTGATAGGCACCCCGGTTCAGTGAGCGCCAGCCCAGCCAGTCATAGCGCCGGTCACGTCGCCAGCCGCGATTCCACTGATCGGCCCAGGCGCGCCGCTCGGCAAAGCCATAGGACTGGTCATTATGGTCGCGCCAGTCGCCATAGCTGCGCCGCCACCGGTCGCGGTCCTCGCGCTGGCGTCGTTCGTCTTCGCGCCAGCGGTCGTCGCGGCGTTGCTGCTCTTGCCACTGCGCACGGCGGTCGTTCCGCCAATCACCGGGACCGGGGCCTGGCCGATCGACCCGGACGCCGCCTGGTCCGACCGGATCGGGACGCTGCATCGGCGCGGGCTGAGGGCCCGGTTGCGGCCGGTCGCGCCAACCGCCGCCGCGATTGCCCCAGGCACGTTCCTCGCCGGGCAGGGGAGCGGGGGACGGCTCTGGCCGGTCGCGCCAGCGATCATTGCGAGGGCCCGGTTCGGGAGCTCGCTCGGGGGCGGGCGGACGCGGTGTCTCGGGATGGTCCGGGCGGAAGCCGGGGCGATTCTCCGGGAAGGCCGCGCGATCGTTGAAGATCGGTCGTCCTTCGCTGCGTTCGACGCGACCGGCTGGGCCGCCCGGTCCACTGCGCTGCGGACCACCGCCGGGGCCACCGCGCGGGCCTTCGTTCATCCGCAGGTCCTGCGCGCGGACCATTGCCGGGCTAACGCCCGCCACCATCGTCGTCGCCGCCAGCAGGGCCGCCATCCAACGCCTGTTCATCTTGCCTTACCCCATGTGTCGGCGCACGAGCCGACCCCGATCATGAGATGAACCCTGCCACCTCAGCGTTGAGCGGTTGCTGAACCCACCTGTCAGCATCGTGAAAGAATTGGCATGAAAAGCGGCAAGGCCCGTCAAGCACGGTCCAGCAATCGGATCGCCTCGGGATATAATTGCGTCTCCTTCAGGGCGGTGAGCTCGTGGAGAAGCACGTTCAATCGCTTCGCGGAAGCGATATAGCCCGGCCAGTCCTTGGCGATCGCACCCGCCGTCCAATCGACGATATGGGCGGAGTAGAGCAGCCGGAGCTCGCGGGTCCGCGATTCGATCGACGCGCTGCAGGGAATTCGGGACAGCAAGCCGCGCTCGTGCAGCGGTGCCAGGACCACCTCGTCCTGAAATTTCAGGCAGCGCATGACCCGGCGGCCGATATCGGCCCGTGCGGCATAGAGATGCGGTTCGGCGTCCTGATAAGGCAGGTCGAACAGGGCGGTAAGGCGGGCGACGGCGGACCTGACGTCGCGATGCTGTTCGATGAGCTCCTCGATCCGTTTCCGCACCGTGCCTCGGCCTCCCATCCTTCTGTTCGCGGGGGCACGCTAACAGGTTCGCATGGACATCCCGTTAAGACTGGCTTTTCGCGGTGCGGGCGGCGTCATGGCTCTTGCGGCATCGCCCCCGGAACCAGGGCAGGCACGGCGCGCGCCGCGTCTGCCGGTTCGGTGCCGGGCAGGGGGGCGGCCGGAATGGTTTCCTCCCCCCGCGCGGCGCGGGCAGCACGTTGGATCGCCTCGACCAGGCGGGGATAGATGCCGCAGCGGCACAAATTGGAGATGCTCGCCCGGATCAGTTCTTCGGACGGATCGGGATTGCGGTGGATCAGCGCGGCGGCGGCCATCACCATGCCGGGGATGCAGTAACCGCACTGGCCGACATTGGCGGCCAGAAAGGCCTGTTGCACGGGGTGCGAGCGGTCGCGGGACAGCCCCTCGATCGTGGTGACCACACTGCCCTCGATCCGGCCGATCGGCACCTGGCAGCTGCGCACCGCGCGGCCGTCGATATCGACCGTGCACGCGCCGCAATCGCCGGTGCCGCAACCATATTTGGTGCCGGTCAGGTTCGACGCATCGCGCAGCGCCCAGAGCAGGAGTGTGTCCGGGGGCAGGCGATAGCGGACGGGCTGGTTGTTGACGGTGAAGCTGGTCATCGGAAGGAAGGGCTTAGCCGATGCGGGGGCGGCGGGCTACCGACCCGGCATCGGCGCGGTCGAGCGCCCTGGCGGCGAACACGCAAAAAAAAGGCCCCTCCCGCCGGAGCGGGAAGGGCCTGAGGTCTCAACGCTCGAGGGGGCGTCAGAGCTTGAAGCTGAGCGTCGCGCGCAGGTCGCGTCCGCTGAGCGGCGCGAAGTCCTTCAGCACGCTGGCATGGCGGCGCGCATCGACGTCGAAGATGTTGTTGGCCGACAGGGTCAGCGTCGTCGGGTTCAGCGTGCCCCATGGCTTGAGCTGCACCGAGGCGTTGACCAGGGTGAAGCCGTCGGTCGGCGTCTCCAGGCCCAGCACGCGGGTCTGCTTGAAGCTGCGTTCCACCTCGACGCGCGCATTCACCATCTCGGACTGCGCTTCCAGCCCGCCGAGCAGGCGCAGCGGCGGGATGCGCGGTGCGGGACCGGTGCCGATGATCTGCGCATGGACGTAATCTCCCAGCAGGTCGGCATTGATCGCATATTTCCCGATCGTGGCCAGGCGCAGCGAACCCTCCGCCTCGATGCCGTAATAGCGGGCATCGGCCTGGCTATAGGCGAAGCAGGGCAGGTCGACTTCACGACCCGAGGGGGCCGCGGCGGCCTCGCACGGACCCTGCTGGACCAGCGCGTCATAGATATAGTTGGAGAAGCGGTTGTAATAGGCCGAGGCGTCGAAGCTGTAGCCGTCGCCATGCCCGTGCACGGTCGCCTCAATGCCCCAGCTGGCTTCCTTCTTGAAGTTGGGATTGCCCAGCTCATAGGCTTCCGTCCCGGCGTGCGGGCCGTTGGCGAACAGCTCTTCGGCCGAGGGGGCGCGTTCGGTGCGCGACAGGTTCAGGCCTGCCCGCCAGTCGGGCGCGAAGCCATAGCTGGCGCCGATCGAGCCCGAAAACGCGTCGAAGCTGCGCTGGCCCCGGAAGAAGCGGTCGTCGCTGACTGCCGTGCGTGCGGTCAGCGAGGTATGCTCGTAACGGGCACCCGCCTCCATCTTGAACGCACCGCGATCCAGCTGCTGCAGGGTGAACAGGCCGATCTGCGCGGTGTTGTTGCGCGGCAGGAACGCCTCGTCCCCCCGCACGTCGAAGTCGCGGTTGAAGAACTGGACGCCCGAGGCACCCTGCCAGCCACCGTGATTGGCTTGGACCAGCTCCAGGCGGCTTTCGATGCCCTTGTTGTAGAAGGCCGTGCCGACGTCGCCATTTTCCTCCAGCTCGAAATGGCGATACTCGGCTGCCCCGGCGCGCAGGCGAATGCGTTCGAGGAAGCCGCCGCCCGTCTCGATCTCACCGCGCAGGTCGAGGCGGTTCTGGACCAGGCTGAGGCGCGGCGCTTCCGGCTCTTCGCCGCCCGGCGTCAGGGTGTAGCGGACCGGCACGCCGTACAGGCTGTCATAATGGCTATAGGCGATGCCCAGCGAGCCGGTATCGGTGATCAGCGCGCCGCCGACGCCCGCCGTCCAGGTCTCGCTGGCGGTGTTGGGCAGGCGACCGCGAAGGTTCGCGATGGCGCCGAAATCGAGCGGATCGTTCGGGGCCTGCGCCGCCGATGCCTGCGCTTCGGCACGGGCACGCGGCGACAGGACATAGCCGCCGATCTTCAGGTCGTCGGTCTTCAGATACGATCCATCGGCATGCAGCACGAACTGCTTGCCGACCGCGACGTCGGTCGCACCCGCCACCGAACGCTCGTTCGCGGCCGAGCCATAGGACGCCATGCCCGACAGGCGATAGCCCTTGTCCGGCACCGAGCGCGGGATGCGGGTGTCGATCACGTTCACCACGCCGCCGACCGCCGACGATCCGAACAGCAGCGCGGAGGGGCCACGCAGCACCTCGACCCGCTCGGCGAGCAGCGGGTTGATGACTACGGCATGGTCGACGCTGGTGTTCGACACGTCGATCGAGCCGATGCCGTCGGACAACACGCGGATACGCTCACCCTGGAAGCCGCGCAGCACCGGGCGCGAGGCGTTCGGTCCGAAGGACGTCGCCGACACACCCGGCTGGCGGGCGAGCGTCTCGCCGATGGTCGGGCGGATCGAGCGCTCCAGCTCGTCACCCGTTACGATCGAGGTGCCCGCCAGCACGTCCGTTTCCGACTGCCGCACGGGCGCGGTCACGACGATCTCGCGGCCACGATTGGCGGAGGGGGCATTGGTCTGGGCGGTGGCGGGGGCGGCAAGCAGGCTGGCAAGCGCGGTGGCCGACAGGCCGGACAGCAAAACGGGCTTGAACACGAACAGGGCTCCCGATGAAAGAAGCCCTGCTGCGTAGCGTGGTGATACAACATATCAAGTGGAAAATGACGGTTTGGTGGCGTTTTCGTCATCCATTCGCCGCATCCAGGCAAAGGAGCGCACGCAATCGCCATCCGCTATCCACCGGTTCGACCGCCAGGTCGGCGACGATGTCGCGTCCCAGTGGCACGTCGCGCTCGGGCAGGGCGGCCAGCCATGCCGACAATGCGGCGGTCGGCGGCGCGGTCAGGATCAACGTGATGACCGATCCGCTGAACGTCGCCGAGGACCAGGGCTCGACGCTCGCCACGGCCAGCGTGACCACGCAGCCCGCATGGCCCGCGTCGCGCGTCAGCGCGCACGCCAGCCGCTGGCCACGATCGGCGGGGCGACGGGGACGCCATAACGGTTGCGATTGGTCGATGCGGACAGGGCTCGCGCAAGGAATCCGGGCGAGCGCGGTCATGCGCGCTGCTCCGCGATAAAGGCCGAAACCCGTGCGATCATCAGCGCGCCCGGTTCGCGGCCCTTGCGCAGGTCGCTGACCAGGCGGGGATCATTGACCGCCAGCCGGCCGAATTTCGTCTCGGGCATATGGCTGCGTTTCAGATAGCGTTCGATCAACCCCAGCAATTCCATGGACGTTCTCCCAAAGTCCGATTCTTGTTCAGATGTTCATGATCCGTTCTGATTTCCAACTTGTCTAGGAAAAATCCTATGCCTATATCATTGGGCATGTCGGGACCGGAAATCAGGGCGACGCTTCAGGCGCTGGCGGGGCAGGCGGGGGTCAGCCTCGCCGCGCTGTCGCGGATGCTCGGTCGCAACGACGCCTATCTGCAGCAGTTCGTGCAGCGGGGCACGCCACGCGTCCTGGCCGAGGGCGACCGGCGACAGCTGGCGGCGTTTTTCGGGGTGCCCGAAACGCGGCTGGGCGCGTCGGTCGAAGACGGACCGATGCTGGTCCGGCGGCTGGCGGTGGCGGCGTCGGCGGGGCCGGGCGCGACGGTGGATGACGATGTGATGCTAGGCGTCGAGGCGATCGACCGGCAACTGGCGCGCAGGCTGAGCCTGCGTGAGGGGGCCGGGTCGGTCATCCGGGTGCGCGGCGACTCCATGGCGCCGGGGCTGCTCGACGGCGATCATCTGGTGGTGGACCAGGACGATGTCCGCCCGACTGCGCGCGGGGGCCTTTACGTTATTCGCATCGGCGATGTGCTGATGGTCAAGCGGGTGAAGGCGGGGCCCGACGGGCTGACCGCCTCCAGCGACAACCCCACCGCGCCGCCGCTACCCCGGGGGCCCATTGCGGTGATCGGCCGGGTGGTGTGGCAGATGCGGATGCCCGTTTGAGGGTTTTGCGGAGCGGCGTGGATTATCGCCCGCGCCACCACAGGATCAGGGCGACGACGATGCCGATCGCCAGGCCGATCAGCACGCCCATGGTCACCTGTCCGGTCGCCAGCCCGGCGACGATCCCAATGACGACGCCCAGCGCGATGAAGATTCCACCGGCATGGGCGGTCGACCCCTGGGACTGCGGCTGGGACGGGCGTGGATCGGGGACGGGTGTCATGCCGGCATCCTGTCACGCCGCGCGGCGCGAAACCAGTCATGCGTGGTCGACAGGTCGTTAACCACCGCTGAAATAGCTCCATTCATAACCCTGGCCTAGTCCCGCAGTCGTTCGAGGATCGGTTCGGGAGTATCCATGTTTAATCAGCGCGGCGGCACCTTTGTCGCTCCGTTCGTGAGTGACGGCGACGTGGCGACGGCGTCTGCGATGATCGAGCGTTTCGGCGGATCGGCGGGGGACGAAGCCGCGATCCGGGCCGGGCGCAGCCGCGACATCGGCAATCACATCCATTTCTGCCGCTGGCGCCAGATCGAGCGGTTGATCGATCTGTTGCAGCTCGAAGAGGTGTTCGGCACCGTCCATTGAGGAGGCCGGGAAACGCGCGACGCCATGCGTTTCCCGACGCCGCCAGCCGATCGGCCTCGCGGCGCGACCATCGGCTCGGCAAATCTGTTCAAACGAAGGCGCTTGGGGGTGTCGCGAACGGTTTTGCGCGGCTAGGGATGGCGGCATGATGGTCCGCGTCGGGCGGCCGTGCCGCTCGGCCGCCATCTTGATGATCGCAATGGGGGTGGGCGGCGCGGGCTGGTCCGGTCGTGCCCTTGCGCAGACCGCATCCCCGACGCCTGCCGCGAACCAGACCGTCCCGACGGGCACACCTCCCGAGGTCGACGACCCGACCATGCTCGACCCGTCCGCGCCGCTGGCCCCCTTGCCCGAGATCGGCGTGGCCTGGCCCGACCTGGCGACCGCGCCCGGCGATCCGGCCGGCGTGATGGCGGCGACCGTCGATGCCGCGGCGGAGCGCCGTTATCACTGGAAGGTCGAGGGGATCGACAGTGCGGGCGCACTGGTCCGCCAGCGGTTCGAGCAGCTCTCCTCGCTGGACAATAATGATGGCGAGCCCGCCAATGCCGCGCAGCTCGACCGCCGCGCGCGCGAGGATGCGGCACTGCTCACCAACCTGTTGCGCGGCGCGGGCTATTATGACGCGCAGGTCGTGACGCGGATCGAGCCGGGCGACCAGCCGACCGTGGTGCTGGAGGCGACGCCGGGCAATCTCTATCGCTTCGCGGGCGTCACGCTGGCGGGCGTGCAGGCGGCAGGCGACAAGGCCGCGCCGCTGGAAAAGGCGTTCGGAATCAAACCGGGCGATCCGGTCGATGCCGACACCATCGTCGCGGGCGAGGCCAAGCTGAAGGCGGCGGTGGGCGAGGAAGGCTTTCCCTTCGCCAAGGTCGGTGATCCGCAGATCGTGGTCGACCGCGCGGCCCGCACCGCGACGCTGGACCTGTCGGTCGATCCGGGATCGTCGCGGCGCTATGGCCGGATCGTCATGGCGAACGACAAGCTGTTCGACGCCCGGCACGTCCAGGACATCGCCCGCTTCCAGCCCGGCCAGCCTTATGATTCCGCCGGGCTCGACGATCTGCGTCGCGCGCTGGTGCAGACCGGCCTCGTCTCCTCGGTCGATGTGAAGCCCGTGCCCGGCGACACGCCCGACACGGTGAACATCGCCGTCGCGCTGGAGCCTGCGCCGCCGCATACCATCGCGGGCGAACTGGGTTACGGCACCGGTGAGGGGGCGAGCGCGACGATCAACTGGACCGACCGCAACTTCTTCCCGCCCGAGGGCGCGCTGACCCTGCGCAGCGTGCTGGGCACCCGCGAGCAACTGGGCGCGGTCGTGTTCCGGCGCAACAATTTTCAGGGCCGCGACCGGGTGCTGACCGCGCAATTCTCGGCCGCGCATATCCTGCGCGACGCCTATGAGGCCAAGACCCTCTCGCTGTCGGGCGGACTGGAACGGCAGACCAACATCTTCTTCCAGAAGACATGGACCTGGTCGCTGGGCGCCGAACTGCTGACCTCGGACGAGCGGGACGTGATCGAGACGACGGGCGAGCCGCGCAGGCGGACCTTCTTCATCGGTGCCTTGCCGACCAGCCTGAACTATGACGGGTCGGACGATCTGTTGAACCCGACGCGCGGCTTTCGGCTGGGCGGGCGGCTCAGTCCGGAGGTGTCGCTGCAGGGCAGCGTGTTCGGCTATACCCGGACGCAGATCGATGCGAGCCTCTATCACCCATTCGGTGAGCGGGTGGTGCTGGCGGCGCGGACGCGGCTGGGCACGATTTTGGGTGCGCCGCGCGACCAGATCGCGCCGTCGCGGCGTTTCTATGCGGGCGGCGGCGCATCGGTGCGCGGCTATGGTTTCCAGGCGATCGGGCCGCGCGACGCGAACAACGATCCGATCGGCGGGCGCAGCCTGGCCGAATTCTCGATCGAGGCACGGGTGCGGACCTTCGGCAATTTCGGCATCGTGCCGTTTCTCGACGCGGGCAATATTTCCACCACACCCTTGCCGCGCCTGACCGGCCTGCGTTTCGGCACCGGGCTGGGCGTGCGTTACTATTCCAATTTCGGGCCGATCCGCCTGGACGTCGGCACGCCGCTGAACCCGCAAAAGGGGGATAGCCGGGTCGCGGTCTATGTCTCGCTGGGGCAGGCCTTTTGAGCGAGGACGCCGCCCCGCCGCCACCGCCCGCGCGGCGGCCTGTCCGCTGGGTGCGGGCGGTGGCGATCGCGCTGGTCGCGCTGATCGGTATCGCCGTGGCGGCGCTGGGCATCGTCGATACCTCGATCGGCCATCGCTGGGTCGCGGATCGGATCGCGACCATTCGCACCGATACCGGCCTGCGCTTCTCGGTGGGGCGGATCGACGGGTCGCTCTATTCGGACATGCGGCTGGTCGATCTGCGCGTCTATGACCTGGACGGGATGCTGGTACGGGTGCCCCAGGCGCGGCTCGACTGGCGGCCGTGGAACTGGACGCGGGGCACGCTCGACATTCGCCGCGTCGAAGCGCCGCTGGCGATGCTCTATCACGTGCCGCACACCCGGCAGACCGGCAAGCAGGGGCCGATCCTGCCCGATTTCGATATCCGGCTCGACCGGCTCCGGCTCGACCGGCTGATCCTGGCCGCGCCCGTGCTGGGGCGACAGCGGGTCGCGAAGGTCGAGGGGCAGGCCGATATTCGCGATGGCCGCGCGCTGGTGGCGATGGACGGCGTGGTCGCGGGCACCGACCGGCTGCGCTTGCGCCTGGATGCCCAGCCCGATCGCGACCGGTTCGACCTGGACGTGCGGGCCCAGGGTGGCGCGAACGGCGTGCTGGCCAAGATGGTCGGTGCGCGTGCGCCTGTCGCGCTGACGGTCGACGGCGCTGGCCGCTGGTCGCGTTGGGACGGCCGTGCGCAGGGGATGATCGCCGGACGCCGCGCCATCGCGCTGAGGCTGGCGGCGCGTTCGGGTCGCTATGCGCTGTCGGGCGACATCGCGCCGTCGTTGGTGCTGCGTGGCCGTCTCCAGCGTCTGACCGCGCCCCGTGTCGTGGTCGCCGGACAGGCCGATTTCGCCGACCGGCGGCTGAACGGCGCGCTCGTCCTGCGCTCGCCCGCCTTGCGGGTTCGGGCGCGGGGCGTGGTCGACCTGGGCGCGGGCGCGTTCGAGGGGCTGCGCGTCGACGCCAGCCTGTTGCGGCCGGGGGCGCTGTTCCTCAACATGAGCGGCCAGACCATCACCCTGGCGACCCGGCTGGACGGGGCATTCGGTCGGGCAACCTTCGACTATAAGCTCGCCGCGACCCGCTTCGCCTTCGACCGGACGGGGTTCGAGGACGCCCATGCCAGCGGTAAGGGGCGGCTGAGCGGCGGCTGGCCGTGGGTGCTGCCGATGCGTTTTACGGCGCGAGCCGTAACCGGCGTGGGCCAGGCGGCGGGTGGCATCCTCCACAGCCTGTCGGTCGCGGGCGACCTGCGCATCACGCCGCGCGAGATCCTGGGGCAGGGCCTCGCGCTGCGCTCCGACAAGCTGGCGGGCAAGCTCAACCTGCGCATCGACCTGACCAACGGGCGTTACGATGTCGGGCTGAACGGCGCGTTGCAGCGCTATCTGATCCCCGGCCTCGGCATCGTTGACGTCCGCTCGACGCTGACCGCCGTGCCGGGTGCCGACGGGCACGGCACCCGCGTGATCGGCAAGGGCGAGGCGCAGGTGCGGCGGCTGGACAACGCCTTTCTCCGCTCGCTGGCGGGCGGGTTGCCGCACCTGACCACCGATCTGGAGCGGGGCGTGGACGGGGTGTTCCATTTCCACCGCCTGGTGCTGACCGGCCCCGATATCCGCCTGACCGGCGAGGCGATCCGGCGGCGGGACGGAACCTTCCACTTTGTGGGCGGCGGACGTCAGCGCAGCTATGGCCCGGTCCAGATGGTGCTCGACGGGCGGATCGACCGGCCGACGCTGGACCTGCAGCTCGCCTCGCCCAATGCGGCGATGGGCCTCCGCGATGTGAAGGCGCATCTCGATCCCACCGATCAGGGCTTTGCCTTCCGGGCCGCCGGGGGATCGCGGCTGGGCCCGTTCCAGGCGAGCGGGGCCATATTGCTGCCGCGCGGGCAGAATGCGGTCATCCAGATCCAGCCGTTGCTGGTCGCGGGCGCGCGGGCGACGGGGGCGCTGACCGTGGTGCAGGGCGGCTTCAACGGGCGGCTCGACGTCGTGGACGGCGGGCTGTCGGGCGAACTGCTGTTCCGTCCGGTCGGCACGGTCCAGCGGATCGAGGCGCATCTGGCCGCGCGTCAGGCGCAGATTTCGGCGATCACCGTCCGGCAAGGGCGGCTGGACATGGTGGCGCTGCTTGACCCGGCGGGGGCATCGGTCGAGGGCTCCGCCCAGGCGCAAGGGCTGCGGCACGGCGCGTTCCACATCGCGCAGATGACCGGCACCGCCCGGCTGCGCGGGGGCACCGGAGAGGTACGGGTCGGCATTTCGGGCTCGCGTGGCCGCGCCTTCTCGATCCAGACGGTGACGCAGGTCACGCCCGGTCGCTTTACCGTGAGCGGGCAGGGGACGCTCGACCGCCGCCCGCTGCAACTCCTGTCGCCCGCAGTCGTGACGCGCGACGGCGACGGCTGGGTCCTCGCGCCGACGCGGTTGAGCTTTGCGGGGGGTGAGGCGAAGCTGGCCGGGCGGCTCGATGCCGATGGGACGGAGGTGCAGGCCAGCCTGACGCGAATGCCGCTGACCGTACTCGACATCGGTTATCCAGGCCTGGGTCTGGGTGGCACCGCGACGGGCACGCTGACGATCCGACAAGGGATTGGCGCGCCGACGGGCAAGGCGGACCTGACCATTCGCGGGCTGACGCGTGCGGGCCTGGTGCTCAATTCGCGGCCGATCGACATGGGCGTGGCGGGCCTGCTGTCCGCCGACCGTCTGGGCGTACGCGCGGTGATGGCGTCGGGCGGAAAGATCATCGGCCGGGCGCAGGCGCTGCTGGTGCCAGGCGGCGCGGGCGACTGGGCCGCCCGGATGCAGGCCGGGCGGCTGATCGCGCAGCTTCGCTATGCCGGGCCCGCCGACACGCTATGGCGGCTGACCGGGGTCGAGATGTTCGACCTGTCCGGCCCGGTCGCGATCGGCGCGGACGTCACCGGATCGCTGAGCCAGCCGGTCATTCGCGGCGCGGTGAAGGCGGTCGGCGCACGGATCGAGAGCGCGACGACCGGCACCGTCCTGACCGATGTGCAGGCCAGCGGCCGCTTCGGCGGATCGCGCCTGGTCATCGACCGGTTCGCCGCGCAGGCGGGCAAGGACGGGCGTGTCGCCGGCACCGGCCAGTTCGACTTTGCGGGCGGGCACGGCGTCGCGCTGGACCTGTCGCTCAACGCGCGCAACGCGGTGATGATCGCCCGCGACGATATCGGAGCGACCGTGACCGGGCCGCTGACCTTCCATTCGGACGGGGCAGGCGGCACCATCTCGGGCGATGTCGTGCTCAACCGCAGCCGCTATCGCCTGGGCCGCGCGACGGCGGCGACGGCGGTGCCGCAGCTCAACATCCGCGAGATCAACATTCCCGGCGGCGGCGAAGAGGACGATGTGCCGCGCAAGCCCTGGACGCTGGCGATCGTGGCCAAGGCGCCCAATGGCCTGATCGTCTCCGGCCTGGGGCTCAACAGCGAGTGGTCGGCGGACCTGAAGATCGCAGGAACGCCGGACAACCCGGCGATCACCGGCCAGGCGACGCTGATCCGCGGCGATTATGAATTTGCGGGGCGCGAGTTCGATCTGGCGCGCGGCGTCATCCGTTTCGGCGGAGAGGTGCCCGCCAACCCCGCGCTCGACATCGCGGCCAATGCCAATGTCCAGGGGCTGAGCGCCACCATCCGGGTGACCGGCACCGCGCTGAAACCCGAGATCGGCTTTTCCAGCACGCCCGCGCTGCCGAACGACGAACTGCTGTCGCGCCTGCTCTTCGGCACTTCGATCGCCAGCCTGTCCGCGCCCGAGGCGTTGCAACTCGCCGCCGCCGTCGCCGCCTTGCAGGATGGTGGCAACGGGCTGAATCCGATCAATGCGGTGCGGCGCGCGGCGGGGCTCGACCGCCTGCGCGTGCTGCCCGCCGATGTGCAGATCGGGCGGGCCACCTCGGTCGCGGCGGGCAAATATATCACCCGGCGCTTCTATGCCGAGATCATCACCGACGGGCAGGGCTATTCCGCGACCCAGGTCGAGTTCCAGGTGACGCGCTGGCTGTCGCTGCTCTCCAGCATCTCGACGCTGGGGCGGCAGAATGTGAATGTGCGGATATCCAAGGACTATTGAGGCGTTGGCCCGCCCGAATCGCGTTTAGGAGTTTGGCGCATGGAAAACACCGCCTTCATCGAAAAGACCGGCGGGCCCGAGGTCATCCAGTGGCGTGACGAAGAACTGCCGCCGCCCGGCCCCGGCGAGGTGCGGATGCGGCACCATGCGGTCGGGCTGAACTATATCGACACCTATCACCGCAGCGGGCTGTACCCGATCGACCTGCCCGGCAAGCTGGGCTCCGAAGCGACGGGCGTGGTCGAGGCGGTGGGCGAGGGCGTGAGCGACTTTAAGGTCGGCGACCGGGTCGGCGTGTTCGGTCCGGCGCGCGGGGCCTATGCCACGGCGCGCAACGTCGCGGCCGACCTGCTCGTGCCGCTGCCCGATCATGTCGACGATCGGACGGCGGCGGCGATCCTGTTGAAGGGCGCGACGACCGCTTTCCTGATCGACGATTGCGCGAAGGTGCAACCGGGCTGGCCGGTGCTGGTCCATGCGGCGGCGGGCGGTGTCGGGCACCTTGCGGTCGGCTGGCTGAAGGCGATTGGCGCGACGGTGATCGCGACCGTGGGCAGCGAGGCCAAGGCCGAAAAGGCGCGGGCCGCCGGGGCCGATCATGTCATCCTCAATCGACAGGAGGATGTTGCCGCCCGCGTGCGCGAGATTACCGGCGGGCAGGGGGTGCCGGTGGTGCTCGACGGCGTGGGCAAGGCGACCTGGGAAGCCTCGCTGAACAGTGCCGCCCGACGTGGGCTGGTGGTCAGCTTCGGCAATGCCTCGGGCGCGGTGGACGGCGTCAACCTCGGCGTCCTGGCGGCCAAGGGCTCGTTGTTCGTCACCCGGCCGACCCTGCTCGACTATGCGGTGACGGCGGCGGAAAAGCGCAGCCTGATCGCGCGGGTCTTCGCCATGCTGGAAAAGCGCGCCATCACCCCGGAGATCGGCCAGAGCTTCGCGCTGACCGACGTGGCCGAGGCGCATCGGGCGATCGAGGCGGGGGAGACGGTGGGCAGTACGGTGTTGATCCCCTGAGCGGGCAACAACGGATTCACCTGTCATCGGCACTTCGCTATCCTGCCGCCGACCCCATGCCTGGAGACCTTCGATGATCGCACTCCTGCCGCTCGCCCTGCTGGCCCTGCAAGCGGCCCCCGCCGCGCCACCCGCGCCCACCACGACCGAAGCGCCCAAGCCCGTCATGGTCCGTGTCGCGATGCAGACCAGCCTTGGACCCGTGGTTCTCGATCTCGACCGGACCCACGCGCCGATCACGACCGCCAATTTCCTGCGCTATGTCGACCAGCATCGGCTGGACGGCGTGACCTTCTACCGCTCGGTTCGCGTCGCGCCCGATTTCGGCTTCGTCCAGTTCGGTATCCAGAACGAGCCCAAGCGCATCCTGCCCCCGATCGCGCATGAGCCAACGACCAAGACCGGCATCAAGCACCTGAACGGCACCATCTCGGTCGCGCGGCTGGCCCCGGGCACGGCGCGCGGTGACTTCACCATCATGGCCGGCGACCAGCCCTCGCTCGATGCCGATCCCACCAAACCCGGCGACAATCTGGGCTATGCCGCCTTCGGCCATGTCGTCGAGGGGATGGACGTGATCCATGCCATCCTCGACCAGCCAGCCGATCCCTCCAAGGGACCGTTCAAGGGCGAGATGCTGGCCGCGCCGGTCAAGATCCTGTCGGCCAAGCGGGTTGCGGTAACGCAGTGACCTCGCACTGAACGGATGGGGCGCGACGGTAGCTCTCCGTCGCGCCCTGCCGATCAGAACTCGAAGTGAAGCGTACCGATGACCGTCCGGCCGTTGCCGAAGTTCAGCCAGCCGCCATTCGCGATCCGGGGCGCCGACCAGACATTGCTGTAATAGCGCTTGTCGAGCAGGTTGGTCACGTTGAGCTGGAAATAGGTCTTGGGCAGGCCGACCGCGCCCAGGCCGATCTGCGCATCGAGGTCGACCAGCGTATAGCCGGCAGAGATCGCATCATTTTCATCGGTGATGAAGCGATCCCCGACATGCTTGGCCGAGACACCCAGGACGAGGCTGGGCAGCGTAATTTGCGCCCGAGTGCCATATTGCCAGTTGGGCGTATCGACCAACTGCTTGCCCTTGGTCGCGATCAGGATCGCCCCGGAGCCGTCACCATTGAGCACATCGTCCCGGAGCGTCGACTTCAGGTAGGAGCCGAACCCGTAAAGCGACAACCAACGGGTCGGGGTGAGCGACAGGGTGGCGTCGATGCCCTTGCTGTCCACCCGGCCGACATTGCGGCTGGCGCTGATCGTACCACCGCCCTCCAGCGGCACGGTCACGTTGAGGATACGGTTGTCGTAGCGGATGAACCAACCGCCCAGCTGAGCCTGTACGATGCCGCTGGTGTAACGCAGGCCGGTGTCGAAGGAGTCGGTACGCTCGGGAACCGCCTCCTTGTCCTTGAGCGAGATGACCTTGTCGTCATAGGAATAGATGTCGGTGCTGGGGGCCGAGAAGCCGCGGTTCCAGCTGGCATAGAGGCTGAGGGCGGGGGCCATCTGCCACACCATGCCGATATTGGGCAGGAACGCGCGATATTCGCGAATACGGCCAGTATAGGGCGGGCCGAACTTGGCCGTGCGGCTGTCGGCTGCCACCTGCTGCGCGGACTGGGACGTGCAATAGGCTTCGCTGCCGCTTCCGGGGATCGTATAGCAGGCATTGCTCATGTTGCGGCGATAGAAGGCCGCGCGCAAACCGATGGTCAGCGACAGGCTGTCGTCGATCGGTCGCCCGCGATACTCGCCCGACAGCTGATGCAGGATCGAGTAGGTCAGGCGATTGCGCTTGCTGAGCGCCGCGCCCGCCGCATCCAATACCGCTGCGTCACCGCCGCCCAGGCCGCCGAAATAGGATTTGGGACGACCATCGGGGTACAGAAAACCCGCCTCGCCGGTCTGGCGGGTGCGCGCCCGATCCCAGGTATAGGCCAGACGCACCAGATTGGCCGCGTCGATATCATAGCGCAGACCGGCAATCGCGATCAGGCGATGGGTCTGCGTGTTCGAGGGATAGAAGAGCCGAACATAATCCAGCAGATCGCCATCGCCGTTCAGATCGCGACCCGCCGCGCGGCCTGCACCCATCCGCCCGAACTGGTTGCGCGAAACGCCTGACTGCGTGGCATTGGCATCGCTTTCGGCGAATACGTTGGAGCCGCCGCCATTGGAGAGCGTATAGCTGTACCCGCCGTCGGCCGTGAAGGTCAGGTGATCGCTCAACGTAAACAGGCTGTTGAAGCGGAGATTGCCGGTGTCGACCGGATTCACGTTGATCTGTCGCACATTGGTGCACAGACGCCGATCGTCTTGCACGGACCCGGCACCGGGGCTGGCAGAAGCCAGCGTGCACTCATTCGAGTTGAAGAAGCCGCCCGTCGCCAGCACCTGATCATATTGCTGTCGTGTCACATCGACGCGCACCGGATTTGCGGCCGTTGCCGTCTTGATCGGAAACGGATTGCCGAGGATCGTATTGATCTGCGCGACCGATGGATTGCCATAGCCGGTGTTGCGATGCTGGTAGAAGAAACCCGCCAGCGACACGAAATCCTTGCCCGAGCCCAGCGGCTGGTAGATGCGGGCGTTATACTGGCTTTTGCGCACGATGGAGAAGGGGAACAGGTCGTAACGCTGGTTGCTGGCCGCCACCCAAGCCCGCGTGCCGCTCTGGTTCAGATCGCCGGTGTTGATCAGACCGAAGACGCGGTTCATGTTGCCCCGCCCATGGGAATAGACGCCCATCGCGCTGACCTTCTCGGTCGGCATGATCGTCCGATAGTTGACCGTCCCGCCCGACGCGCTGGCCGACGGCGTGTCGACGTCGGTCGAGCCAAAGCCGACATTGACCGATTCGACCAGTTCGGGATCGACCTGCTGGGCGGAGTAGATGGCGTAGTTGCCCGCATCGTTCAGCGGCAGGCCGTCGAAGGTGAAGGCGATCCGCGACTGGTCGAAGCCGCGGATGCGGATCGTGCCGCCATTGCCGCCATAAGGGTCGCTGGCGACATAGTTGACGCCGGGCACCATGTTGATGGCGTTGAAGATCGACTGACCGGGGACGGTATGCGCGATATAGTCCTGGGTGACGACCGCGCGCGCCTTGGCCGAATTAGACATTTCGATGCCCGTGCTGGCCAGTTTCTGGCCGGTGACAATGACATCGTCTTCGGCCTGAGCCTCGGCGGCGATCGTTCCGGCGGTCTGAGCGATGGCGATATGTGACGTGAACGCCATCAGGCACGCGCCGCCGAACCCGGCAGCGCGGGTGATTCTCGATTTCATGCTTGGTCCCCACAGGCTTGGATTGGCCTTGGGGCAGCGCACTAGAAGCGATCTATGTCGCCTTTGTTGCAAATTTTATATGTAAAAATGAAAGCGCCTATATGCTCGCTTTGGTCCTATTCAGTCCGTTACAGGCGCGCCCGCAGTTACGAACATGGGGGGCTTTTCGGCTTTATGATGCGATCCTGGTCATTTACGGGGCGGGATGGGCGCAAAAAGAAAGGGGCCTTGCAGCCCCTTTCCCCGTAGTGACATCGTGCAGGGGCTGGATCAGCCGCTGTAATACATGTCGTATTCGACCGGGCTGGGGGTCATTTCCCAGCGCATCACTTCGTGCATCTTCAGCTCGATATAGCTTTCGATCTGGTCCTTGGTGAACACGTCGCCCTTCAGCAGGAAGTCGTGGTCGG
>CAJYRW010000023.1:0-17270 GCA_913777475.1 uncultured Sphingomonas sp.
CCGCGCAAAAGGCCAATGAGCTGTTCGACTTGATCGACAAGTTTGCAGGGTACGGCTTCAACAAGAGCCACGCCGCCGCCTATGCGCTGCTCGCCTATCAGACGGCGTGGCTGAAGGCGCACCATCCGCACGAATTCTATGCCGCGTCGATGTGCTACGACATGGCGCTGACCGACAAGCTGGCGATCTTCGTTGACGATGCCCGGCGCATGGGCGTGACGATGCTGCCGCCCTGCATCAACGCCAGCCAGGCCGAGTTCGATGTCGAGGCGCATGAGGATGGCCTGGCCGTCCGCTATGCGCTCGGCGCGCTCAAGTCGGTGGGCGAGGGCGCAATGGAGAAGCTGGTCGTCGAGCGCGAGGCGGGCGGGGCCTTTGCCAGCCTCGATGCGCTCGCCAAGCGAGTTGATCCGCGCCTGATGAACAAGCGCCAGCTGGAGACCTTGGCCTCGGCAGGCGCGTTCGACGGGATCGAGCCCAACCGGGCGGGTGTGCATGCGGTCGCCGAAACCGTCCTAGCCATCGCCGCGCGCACCCATGAGGGGCGGACGAGCGGGCAGGGCGGACTGTTCGGCGAAACCGAAGTCGCGGGCGACGCGATCAAGCTACCGACCGGCACCCGCTGGACCCTGTCGCAGCGGATGGAGCAGGAGAAGGAGGCGTTCGGCTTCTATTTCTCGGCGCATCCGGTCGACCGCCACGCGCATATCGCCAAGATGCACGGCGCGCGGACCTATACCTCGCTGACCGAGCTGATCATTCCCGATGACGGCGCGCGGATCGGCGCGACCATGGCGGCACTGGTCGAAGACGCGCGCTGGCGCACCTCGGCGCGTGGCAAGCGTTACATGATGGCGCAACTGTCCGATGCGACCGGGCAGTTCCTGGCGACATGCTTCGACGATTCGGTCGCGGCCGACCTGGAAAAGGCGGCCAAGGACGGCGATTGCGCGCTCATCACCGTCGAACTGGACCGCCGCCCCGGCGAGGAAGCGCCGCGGGTCAGCATCAAGCGGGTCCAGCTGTTCGACGGTCTCGCCAGCACCGCCAAATTCGTGGTTGAGGTGACGGTGACCGACAAGGTGGCGTTCAAGGCGCTGCACGCCATGCTCGACCCCTTGCGCAACGGTCGGGGCGAAGTTCGTGCGCGGATCGAGGGGCAGGCCGGTGACACGCTGCTGACGCTGGGCCGCAACTTTCTGCTCGATGCCGAACTGGCCAGCCATATCGAGGATTTGCCTGGCGTGAAGGCGGTGGCGATGAAGTCGTCCGAGGCGCGACTAGCGCTGGTCGGCTAAGGCCTTGTAACCCTATTCTCCGCCCGGGCCTTTGTGGCGGGCGGAGAATAGGGCCGCGACGGGTTAGCCCCCGACTTCGCGTCGGTCCTGCTCATCCTCACCGGCTTCGCCATGATTTCCATAGCCGCCGCCCGAGTGATCGGCGTCGTCGTCATTCTGTGTCGGCTGGGGCGTGGTCTGTTCGGGGTCGTGGATCATCGCATCTCTCCTTCCATGTCTCAACGCATCGACACAGGCCCGCGATCCTCAGAACAGCTCACCCTGCGCGCCGCTGGGCGGACGGAACTGGCTGGTGTCGAGCAGCGGCCGGTCGCGGTTGAGGCCGTGCAGCCGACACGCCCGGTGAAAGCGGACGCGCAGCAACTCGGCCCAGGGCCCTTGCCCCTTCATTCGAGTGAAGAAATCGGGATCATTGTCGCGCCCGCCGCGCAAGGACTGGATAATCGCCATCACCTTGCCCGCCCGATCGGGGAAATGCTCGGCCAGCCAGGCGCGGAACAGCGGTGCGACTTCGTGCGGCAGGCGAACGGGAATGAAGAAGGCATGGCGCGCCCCAGCCCGTGCCGCCCGCTCGACCAGATGCTCGATCTCGTGATCGGTGATCGCAGGGATGACTGGCGCGATCGAGACATAGGTGGGGATGCCCGCCTCGGTCAGCTTCGTCACCGCCGCCAGCCGCCGCTCCGGCGTCGGCGCGCGCGGCTCGACGGTGCGGGCGACCTTTGCGTCGAGCGAGGTGACCGAAACGCAGACCGTGGCGAGACCCTTGGCGGCCATCGGCGCGAGGATATCGATGTCCCGCACCACCCGGTCCGACTTGGTGGTGATCGCGACCGGATGGTTCGTCTCGGCCAGCACTTCCAGGATTGCCCGCGTGATCCGCCACTCCCCCTCGATCGGCTGATAGGGATCGGTGTTGGTCCCCAGCGCGATCGGCGCGGCCCGGTAACCGGGCTTGCCGAGTTCCGCACGCAGCAGTTCGGCAGCGTCGGGCTTGGCGAACAACCTGCTCTCGAAATCCAGACCCGGCGACAGGTCATGATAGGCATGGGTGGGTCGTGCAAAGCAGTAGATGCAGCCATGCTCGCAACCTGCATAGGCATTGATCGACTGGATGAATGGTACATCGGGCGAACTGTTGCGGGTCAGGATCGTGCGCGGCTTCAGCATGGTCACGCTGGTGCGGAGCGGCGGCGGTGCGCCGTCGACCAGCCCCTGCGTGTCGAGCCAGTCGCCGTCCGCTTCACGCTCGGGCAGCGCGAAGCGTTTGCTGGTCGCGTTTCCGGTTGCGCCGCGTCCGCCTGTCATCACCATGATCTAAGCGTCTTGCTCATGGGGCGATAATATGAGAGCGTTGCGAACATATCAAGAACGAGAGGTGGGTATGGCGCGCTTCGACTATCTGGAATTGCCGGTCGCCGATCGGGCGGAGGCGAAGCGCTTTTACGCCGCGGCGTTCGGTTGGACCTTTACCGACTTCGGGCCCGATTATGCCGCGACGATGAGCGGGGATACCGATCTGGGGCTCGACGCCGCGCCGGATAAGGTCAAGGCACCGCTGCCGGTGATCCGGGTGGCCGATCTGGAAACCACACTGGCGGCGGTCGAAGCGGCGGGCGGGACGATCGCGGTGCCGATCTTCGCCTTTCCCGGCGGGCGGCGCTTTCATTTTCGCGACGTCGACGGGCATGAGATCGCGGCGATGCAGCCCGACTGATCAGCGTTCCAGCAGGCGCGGCATCAGCTCGACGAAGTTGCAGGGACGGTGGCGGCTGTCGAGCTGGTCGCGCAAAATGCCGTTCCACGCGTCCTTGACCGCGCCGGTCGAGCCGGGCAGCGCGAAGATATAGGTGCCACGCGCGACGCAGGCGCAGGCGCGCGACTGGATGGTCGAGGTGCCGATCGTCTGAAAGCTCAGCCAGCGGAACAGCTCGCCGAAGCCGGGGATCATCTTGGTCGCGACCCGCTCGACCGCTTCGGGGGTGACGTCGCGCCCCGTCACGCCGGTGCCGCCGGTGGTCAGGATACAGTCGATGCTCGTATCGTCGATCCAGCGATGCAGTTGCGCCACGATATGATCGGCGTCGTCACGCAGGATGGTGCGCTCGGCCAGCTCGTGCCCGGCTTCGGTCAACAATGCGACCAGCGTATCGCCCGAGCGATCCTCCGCCAGCGAGCGGGTGTCGGACACGGTCAGCACTGCGATGCGGACCGGAAGGAAGGTGCGGGTCGTGTCGATGGGCATGGGATCGGAACGTCTCGAAATGATTTTGGGTGCGCTGGGATAAGGCGTCGGTCAAAACCTGGGGGCAGACCGGGCGCGATCCAAGGCCGGGGAACCATCGCGCCGCGATCATTGCACCAGAAAGACGCCCGGCGCTCCGAGCGTCCCTCAACCCCGCAAACCCCGTCAGTTCGCCTGCGGCACCGTGGTATTCGACTGCGGGCTGACGGTGGCGTTCAGCGCGATCGTCGTGCGTGGGGCTACGCTGGCCTGTGCGACGTTCGGGCGTTGCAGGCGGATAGCGGTGGCGCCCGGCAGGCCGGGGAAGCGCGGCCACATACCTTGCGCCAGCGCAGCGCGGCTGGGCGACTTGGTCTTGCCCGTCTGGCTTTCGTACATCCAGTAGTTGCGCAGGACCATGGTGACGTAGCCGCGCGTCTCCCAATAGGGGATGCTCTCGATATAGAGAAGCGGGTCGCCGCCGTCGCGGACCAGGCTGTTCCACTCGCCCACCGGCTTGGGCCCCGCATTATAGGCCGCGATCACCTTGGGCAGCAGGCCGCCGGTGATGCCGGTCATGTCGCGCAGCCGCTCCAGATGGCGCTGGCCGATATCCATGTTGGTCGACGGCTTGGTCAGCGCGCTGCGGTCGATCGACACACCGCGTTCGCGCGCGAAGTCGGTCGCGGCGGCGGGCATGATCTGCATCAGGCCATAGGCACCCGCCGGGCTGACCACCTTGTTGCGGAAGCCGCTTTCCTGGAGCGTATGGGCATAGACCAGCGCCTTGTCGACGCGCCAGCCGCTGTCGGGGGCCCAATTGGGAGTCGGATAACGCGCCTCGGCGGTGGCGGTGACGCCTGCCGGACAATTATGCGCCAGCCAGACGGTCGTCGCGGGCAGGTCGAGCGATTCGGCGAGGCGAACCAGGCTGCGGAATTCGGTCGGCTGGCCGATGCGTGCCTGCTGGCGGATCACCTGATCGGCCAAGTCGGTTTCGCCGATCTCGACCAGCGCGGCGGCGACCAGGATATTGGGACGGCGATCCAGTGCAGCCCAGTCGGTGGCGACCAGCTGCCCCTTGGGCTCGCGATCGCCGCGCATCCCCAGCGCCTGGCGGGCGAGCTGGCCGTAGAAGCTCTCGCGAAATTGCGAGGCGGAGCGCAGGCGACCCTCGATCTTGTCGGGGCGGCCGCAGACCATATCGGCGCGCGCGGCCCAGTAGAGCGCGGCGGCGCGTAGATCGACATCGGTCGCGCGGGCGGCCGTGCCCTCGAACGCGGTTTCGGCGGCCTGGCAGTCATTCTGACGCCAGGCCGACAGCGCGACGGTCCAGCGACCCTGTACCGCCCAGTCGCCCGAACCCTCCGCCGCCTGGGCGGCGAGCGTGCGGGCATGGGCGTCGTCGCCCATCAGGAAATAGATCCAGGCGACCCTCTGCTGCCACTCGGTCAGTGCCTCGGGCGACAGGCCCTGTGTCGATTCGAGCAGCGCCTGGGCCGATGGGCCGTCATCCGCCTTGACGAAGGGCTGCATCCGGGCGGCGAGTTCGGCGGCGATCTGGTCGCTGCGAACGCTCTTGGCGCGGACGCGGCGGGGCGCGCCATCCTGCCAGATCAGGGTATGCGTTTCCGGCAGCGGGGGCAGGTCGCGGGCGCCGCGCGAACGGGCGAGGCGGGCCAGCTGCTCGGCCTGGGGCAGTTCGGGGGCTTCGTTGAGAAGCGCGACCAGCCGCTCGACATCGACCTTGGGCGAGCCCTTGGCGGTATAGAGCTCGGCGCGGGCGATGGCGTGGAGGGGGCCGGGCTTCAGCGCGTCGAGCTGCAATTGCGCGTCGGTCCAGCGGCCGTCGCGGATCGCGGCGAAGACGCGGGCGTAACCGGCCTTCTGGTCGGCATCGAGCAGGGCTGGGATGCTGGGCGGGGCCTTGATCGCGGCCGGGCTGCGGGCGTCGGTGGTGGCGGCGGGTTCGGCGGCGATGGCAGCGCTTGCCCCGGCCAGCAAAGCCCCGATGGTCGCTCCTCGCGCGATCGCCCGGCTCAGCTTCATGCGTCCAATTCCCCCATGACCCTTTGCAAATCTTTCCAGCTTTCCGCCTTCGCCATCGGCTTTTCGATCAGAAAGCGCGGATGGAAACTGGCGACAGCACGAGACTTGCCGCTTTTATGGTCAACAGCGTGTGAATGTCCGCGCGCACTGGTGAGTTCGGTCCCGAGGACGGCACGGCTCGCCGCATTGCCGAGCAGCAGCAGCGCGCGCGGGGCGACCAGCCCGACATGATGCCGCGTGATCTCGGCCAGCCGGGTCTCCAGGTCGGTGGGCGTGCGTCCCGCCAGCGGCCGGCGGGTACAGACCGAGGCGATGTGCACCGTCTCGCGCGACTGGCCGATCGCGGCCAGCATCCGGTCGAACAACCGACCCGGCGCGCCCGACAGGATACGCCCTGCATCGCCGTCATCGCGGTCGGGGCAGTCGACCAGCACCATCAGCACCGCATCGGCCGGGCCTGTCGCGGTCAGCGAAATGCCATCCCAATTCGCTTCCGGCGCGGCATCGGACAGCCGCCACGCCAGAAACGCCTCCAGCGTGTCGGGCAATTGCGCGACGGATGTCAGGGCGACCGCCGGTACGGCGGGCGCGGGGCTGGCGGCGGGCGCGAAAACGGCGACGCGGGCCGGTTCGGCGGTCGCCCAGTCGCGCGCCTCGTCCTCGACCAGCAGGTCGACGCCCGCATCATGCCACCAGTCGAGTATGCTGGCGGCCAGTGCACCGTCCAGCGGCGCGGTATCGAACGTCGGAATAGCCCCCATATGGCATCGGTCCATGCTGCAAGGTTGACGTTCGCGTCAATCTGTCGGATCGACAGTCGGGACAAGATGTTTTCCGTCCGCGCCCGGACGAACCCGCTCTAAGGGGGGCAAGCGGCAGCGGCGCGGTCAAAAAGCGAGGATGCCATGAGCGAACGCGAATCGATGCCCTATGACGTGGTGATCGTCGGCGCAGGTCCGGCGGGCCTGTCGGCGGCGATCCGGTTGAAGCAGCTTGCGGCTAAACAAGGTGGCGAGCTGGCCGTCTGCGTCCTCGAAAAGGGATCGGAAGTCGGCGCGCATATCCTGTCGGGCGCGGTGATCGACCCGATCGCGCTCGACGAACTGTTGCCCGACTGGCGCGAGGATGGCTGTCCGCTGGCCGAGGTGCCGGTGATCGAGAACCTCCACTGGATCTTGAGCGCGACCAAGCAGCGCAACCTGCCGCACGCGCTGACCCCGCCGTTCATGCACAACAAAGGCACCTATACCGGGAGTCTCGGCAATCTGTGCCGCTGGCTCGCGGGCAAGGCCGAGGAGCTGGGCGTCGAGATCTTCCCCGGTTTCGCCGCCGCCGAAATCCTGTTCCACGAGGATGGCCGGGTAAAGGGTGTCGCGACCGGCGACATGGGCGTGGCGCGTGACGGTACGCACAAGCCCGATTACCAGCCGGGCCTGGAGCTGCACGCCAAATATACCTTCTTTGCCGAGGGCGTTCGCGGGCACCTGTCCAAGGAGATCATCCGCCAGTTCGACCTCGCGCGCGATAGCCAGCCGCAGGTCTATGGCCTGGGCATCAAGGAATTGTGGGACATCGATCCCGCCAAGCATGTGCCGGGCCGGGTGATCCATACCCAGGGCTGGCCGCTGGGCCATGACGCCAATGGCGGCGGGTTCATCTATCACCAGGCGGGGGGGCAAGTCGCGCTCGGTTTCGTGACGTGGCTGAACTACACCAACCCCTATATCTCCCCGTTCCAGGAGATGCAGAAGTGGAAGACGCATCCCGTCATCGCCGAGCTGCTGAAGGGCGGCAAGCGCGTGTCCTACGGTGCGCGCGCGATCAATGACGGCGGGCTGCAGGCGATCCCGAAGCTGACCTTCCCCGGCGGCGTGCTGGTCGGCTGTTCGGCGGGCTTCCTGAACGTCCCGCGCATCAAGGGCACACACGGCGCGATGAAGTCGGCGATGCTGGCGGCCGAGGCGGCGTTTGCCGCCGTACAGGCGGGTCGCGAGGGCGATGAACTGACCGATTATCCGGAAGCGTTCCGCGCGTCGTGGCTCTACAAGGAACTGTCGACCGTCCGCAACGTCGTGCCGCTGGTCAAGAAATATGGCGACACGCTGGGCTCCGGCCTGGCGGGCGCGACCATGTGGGCCGAGCATTTCGGCCTGAAGATGCCCTTCACCATGAAGCACAAGCCCGATCACGAAAGCCTGTGGCGCAAGGATCAGGTGAAGAAGCCGGATTACCCGAAGCCCGACGGTGTGCTGACCTTCGACCGCCTATCCTCGGTGTTCCTGTCGAACACCAATCACGAGGAGGATCAGCCGGTCCACCTGACGCTGAAGGACGCGGGCGTTCCGATCGCGCACAACCTGCCCTTGTTCGACGAGCCCGCGCAACGCTACTGTCCCGCCGGTGTTTACGAGGTGGTGGGTGTGGAAGAGGGCGATCCGAAGTTCGTGATCAACGCCCAGAACTGCGTCCACTGCAAGACGTGCGACATCAAGGACCCGACCCAGAACATCAACTGGGTCGTGCCGGAAGGCGGCGGAGGACCCAATTATCCCAATATGTAAGCGTTCGTTTTTTCGCCTGTTGACCGGCACTATGCTGGTCGCGGCGTCCTGGCCCACCGTATCCTGGGCAGCGGTCGGTCCCGGCCGTTCGCCTTTGTCCTCCTATCTCGCCGCGCGGGTCGCCGCGTCGGAGGGGCGATCGGCCGAAGCGAGCGGGGATTATGCGATCGCGCTGAACGGCTGGCCCGACGATCCGGCGGTTGCGGTGCGGGCTTACCGCGAGGCGATGATCAGCGGCGACCAGGCGCTGGCGCTTCGGGCAGCAAGGGTGATGGAGGCGGAGAAGGTCGCCCCCATCGACGTCGCGCTGCTCGACCTCGCCATCGCCGCGCGCAAGGGGGACCGGGCGGGCTATGATGCCGCGCTCGCCCGGATCGATACGGGGGCGTTGCGCATCGTCGCCCCCGTGCTGCGCGCCTGGGCGGCATGGGACCGCAAGCAGCCGGTCGAACCGGCGCTCGACAGCGCGGGCAAGGAGCCGGTCGCGCGGCGACTGGCCGACGAGCATCGCATTCTCCTGGCGCTGGCCGCCAAGCGCATGGACGATCAGAGCGCACGCGTGCTGCTGGAGACGATGGGCGCACCCGCCGATACCCGTATCGCCGCTGCACAGATGATGGCGGGGCGCGGGGATGAAGCGAATGCGAAGGGGCTGCTGAGCGATCCGCTGGTCCTGGCCGACCGTCGCGCGCTCGGCGCGAAGCCCGATCTCGGTTTCGGGGTCTCCCGGCTGCTCGCCCGTGTGGCGGCCGAGCTGGTGGGCGAGGGGCCGCGCCCGCTGGTCATCGCGCTGGCGCGCACCGCGCTGATCGCCGATCCCGAGAATGACCGCGCCCGGCTGTTGATGGCGGAAGCGCTGTCCAAGGACGAAGCGTGGGACGCCGCCATCGCCGCGCTGGAGGGCGTCTCCCCGCGCGGTGCCTTCGCGCACCGGGCCGCCATCGTGCGCATCGGCCTGCTGAGCGCGGCGGGCCGGGATGGCGAGGCGCTGATGCTCGCCAGGGGGCTCGCCACCGGCAAGCAGGCCATGGTCGACGACTGGCAGGTTTATGGCGACCAGCTGATCGCCGCCAAGCAGCCGGCAGAGGCCGCGATCTGGTACGAACGGGTCACCCGCGCCGATCCACCCATCCCCTGGGCGGCATGGCTGCAATATGGCGGTGCGCTCGACCAGGCGGGCCGCGTCAATGAGGCGGATGCCGCGCTCGCCAAGGCGGTGCAGCTGGGCCCCGACGAGCCGTTGGCGCTCAACTATCTGGGTTATGCCCGGATCGAGCGGGGCAAGGAGGTGCCAGCCTCGCTGGCGCTGCTCGAAAAGGCGAGCAAGCTGGACCCCGACAATGCCTCGATCACCGATTCGCTCGGCTGGGGTTATTATCGGGCGGGGCAGATCAAGCGGGCGCTCCCGCTGGTCGAGCGCGCCGCCATGGCCGAGCCTGCCAATAGCGAGATCAACGACCATCTCGGCGACATCTATTGGGCGCTGGGGCGTCGTTACGAGGCGCGCTACGCCTGGCGCGCGGCGGCGCTGACCGCCGAGGCGGATGCGCAGGCCAAAATTGCGGCGAAGCTGGCGGGCTAATCGCTCTTGCCGCGCCGTCCCGTGCACCGCATGGGACGGCGCATGACTGCTATCGTCGAGACCGCTCCCGCCAAGATCAACCTGGCGCTCCATGTCCGCCGCCGTCGCCCCGATGGCTATCACGAGTTGGAGACCTTGTTCGCCTTTTGCCGGGATGGCGATGTGGTGACGGTGGAGCGGGCGGCGGCGACCACATTGACGCTGACCGGTCCGTTCGCCGCGGCGTTGGCCGGTGAGTCGCAGGACGACAACCTCGTCATGCGGGCGGTGCGAGCGTTCCAAGCGCGGTTCGCGGTGGCGGACCACTATGCCATCACGCTCGACAAGCATTTGCCGGTCGCATCGGGGATTGGCGGCGGGTCAGCCGATGCGGCGGCCACGCTGCGGGCGCTGGCACGGCTTCATGGCATCGCGCCTGATCATGTCGATCTCTTTGGGATTGCCGGAGAATTGGGCGCGGATGTGCCCGCCTGCCTGTTCGGTCGGACTGCGCGCGGCGAGGGCAAGGGGGATGCGCTGGAGCCGCTGGAGCCGCTGGGCGAGCGGCCCGTACTGTTGGTCAATCCCGGTGTCGGCGTGTCGACGGCGGCGGTGTTCGGGCGCTGGGACGGCGTGGATCGCGGGCCGCTGGGGCAGGGCGAGGTGATGGCGGTCGCGGCGGCGGGGCGCAACGATCTGGAACCACCCGCGCGCGCCATCGCGCCGGAGATCGACGCGGTGCTGGCGCTGCTGGAGGCATCGCCCGGTGTTCTGTTCAGCCGCATGTCGGGGTCGGGTGCGACCTGCTTTGCCATTTTCCAGGATGCAACGGCGCGCGATGCGGCGGCGGACGCGGCGCGTGCCCGGGACTGGTGGGCGCTGGCGACTTTTTTGCGATAGGCTTTGTTCGCATCTTGTTCTCATGGAACAAAGTGCATACATTGCAGATGCGTTGAATGGACCACCATGTTGGTCTAGCGAGGGAAGCATCTGATGGCCGCCAATCTGAAAGTGATCGAAACAGGCATGGCAACCGCAAACGCAGACCGGCAAAAGGCGCTCGACGCCGCGCTCGCTCAGATCGACCGGGCATTCGGCAAGGGCTCCGCGATGAAGCTGGGGCAAAAGGAAACGATGCAGGTCGAGGCGATCTCGACCGGCTCGCTGGGCCTCGACATCGCACTCGGCGTCGGCGGCTTGCCGCGCGGCCGCGTGATCGAGGTGTACGGCCCCGAATCATCGGGCAAGACGACGCTGGCGCTGCACGTCATCGCCGAGGCGCAGAAGATGGGCGGCACCGCCGCCTTCGTCGACGCCGAACACGCGCTCGACCCGGTCTATGCCAAGAAGCTGGGCGTCAATATCGACGAACTGATCGTGTCGCAGCCGGATACCGGAGAGCAGGCGCTGGAAATCACCGACACGCTGGTTCGCTCGAACGCGATCGACGTGCTGGTGGTCGACTCGGTCGCTGCGCTCGTGCCGCGTGCGGAAATCGAGGGCGAGATGGGCGACAGCCATGTCGGCCTTCAGGCCCGCCTGATGTCGCAGTCGCTCCGCAAGCTGACCGGCTCCATCAGCCGTTCGCGCTGCATGGTGATCTTCATCAACCAGCTGCGCATGAAAATTGGCGTAATGTACGGCAACCCGGAGACGACGACGGGCGGCAACGCGCTGAAATTCTATGCCTCGGTCCGGCTCGACATCCGTCGCACCGGCCAGATCAAGGACCGCGAGGACATCACCGGCAACACCACCCGCGTGAAGGTGGTGAAGAACAAGGTCGCGCCGCCGTTCAAGCAGGTCGAATTCGACATCATGTACGGCGAGGGCATCTCGAAGATCGGCGAAATCCTCGACCTGGGCGTCAAGGCGGGCCTCGTCGAGAAGTCGGGCAGCTGGTTCTCCTACGACTCGGTGCGGATCGGGCAGGGGCGTGAGAACGCCAAGAACTATCTGCGCGACAATCCCGACATGGCCGACCGGTTGGAGCGGGCGATCCGCCAGCGGACCGAGAAGGTCGCCGAGGAGATGATGACCGGCCCGGATGCCGAGGACGATATCTAAGGCCAAGGCGGCCCGCCGGAGACGGCGGGCCGTTTTGTTTCCGATGTGAATAAGGACAAGGGCGGGGCCGCGGCATGACCGGCATGATGGATTGGCAGGGCCGGGTCGGCGATGTCTGGGCGGCGGAATGGCGTCGTACCGATCGTAGCCTGGCTGATTTGTCTCGCCATCTGGATGCTGCCATCGCTACGGTCGCGCCCGAACAGGGCCATGCGCTCGACATCGGCAGTGGGGCGGGGGCGACCAGCCTGGCGCTCCGGGCCGCGCGTCCGGGATTGCGAGTGACCGGTGCCGATCTGTCCCTGGGCCTGGTGGAGCGGGCCCGGACCCGCGCGGAGGACAGGGGAGGCGATGCCCCCCATTTCATCTGCGACGACGCGCTGGTGGTGGCGGAGCGCGAAGGGCCCTTCGACCTGTTCGTGTCGCGCCACGGCGTGATGTTCTTTCCCGATCCCGTCGCGGCCTTCACCCGGCTGAGATCCACTGCGCGCGACGGCGCGGCGATGGTCTTTTCCTGTTTCGACGACCGCGCGCGAAACGCTTTCGCGACCGTCGCGGACGAGGCGCTGGGAACACCTCCGACGCCTGTCATGGAAAACCAGCCGGGGCCCTTCGCCTTTGCCGACAGGGATGAAGTGGAGGATTTGCTCACGCGGTCGGGTTGGCACACCGAGATCGCGACGCAGGCGTCTTTCGATTATGTGACCGGCGAGGGCGACGATCCGGTGGAGGATGCGCTGTCCTTCCTATCACGGATCGGTCCCGCCGCGCGGGGCTTGGCCGAGGCGGGTGCGGATGAACGGGCGCGCATCGAGGAACGGCTGCGGGCGGCACTGTCTCGTTACCGCGTGGGAGACCAAGTTAAGCTGCCCGCATCGGCATGGATATGGCATTTGCGCGCCGGGGCTTGAAGGAGTGCGTCGGAATCCTTGACGTCCTCGCCTGCCCCAAGCCGGATTTTGGGCTCTTTTACTGCCCGAGCGAGACTTTGAGGATCATCCGCCCTTTCCCTCGAATGACGCATGATCGGGAGCCATGAGAGCAGTGGTGGGGCCGCAGAACGGGGCTGAGGTCCCGCGCCGCTGGTAGACGGATCTGTCCTCTGGAAGTCGTGGTGGACGCATTGCCACCCCACTTCCTATCACGCGTCCTACGGGGGGCGTTGGAATAGCGATCCGGTGTCGCACGACCATTTTATGGCCTAGTGCCTCCCGTTCACGCGTCTCTCATATTCGCGCCGCCTTGGGCATAAGGACGAAGGACCGTCCTTCAACCAGCCTTTGCGCCCGCTTGGGGCTCTGACGCGTTATCGCGCCCGCATCATGGGGAATTGGCATGACGATCATCGTCCATCATCTGGAAAACAGCCGGTCGCAGCGCATCCTGTGGATGCTGGAGGAACTGGACCTGCCCTATGAGGTGAAACGCTACGAGCGTGATCCCAAGACGATGCTCGCGCCTCGCGAGCTGCGGGCGGTGCACCCGCTCGGCAAGTCGCCGGTGATCGAGGATGATGGCCTGGTCATCGCCGAGACCGGCGCGATCGTCGAATATCTGGTGGGCAAGGGTGATGGCCGACTGGGCCCGCCCGCGCATCGCGAGGCGATGCAGCGCTGGCGCTTCTGGCTGCATTATGCGGAAGGGTCGCTGATGCCGCCACTGTTCGTGCTGCTGGTGCTCAGCCGCATTCCCGTCATGGGCAAGGTGGCGATGAAGCGCTTCCAGCCGATGGTTGACCGCCATCTCGATTACGTCGAGAGTGAACTGACCCAGTTTCCCTGGTTCGCGGGCGACGAGATGACGGCTGCGGACATCATGATGAGCTTCCCGCTGGAGGCGGCGCGGTCGCGGGCGGGGCTGGACGAGCGCCGCCCCGCGACCATCGCCTGGCTGGAGCGCATCCACGCCCGCCCCGCCTATCAGGTCGCGCTCGCCAAGGGTGGGCCTTATGCCTATGCCTGAGACGGCACGCTGACGCGCCGCCTGCGATCAGTGTCCGCCGATCTGGCGGAAACTGTCGGGGGCGGGCTCGGTCGGGGTGCCGGAGGGCGCGTGGAGCGAGGGAACGTCGACCGGCTCGGGCGGATCGAGCGGGCCTTCCCACTTGGCGATGACTGCGCTGGCGACCGCGTTGCCGATCACATTGGTCGCCGAACGCCCCATGTCGAGGAAATGGTCGACCGCCAGGATCAGCAGCAAGCCCGCCTCGGGAATGTTGAACATCGGCATGGTGGCCGCGATCACCACCAGCGAGGCGCGCGGCACGCCCGCAATCCCCTTCGACGTGACCATCAGGACAAGCAGCATGGTGATCTGCTGCCCGATCGACAAGTCGATGCCGTAAGCCTGCGCGATGAACAGCGACGCGAAGGTCATGTACATCATCGAGCCGTCGAGGTTGAACGAATAGCCCAGCGGCAGGACGAAGCTGGCGATGCGCGGGGGGACGCCGAACCGGTCCAGCCCCTCCAGGATACGGGGATAAGCGGCCTCCGACGACGCGGTCGAGAAGGCGAGGATCAGCGGCGCGCGGATATGCGCGATCAGGTCGCGGATGCGCGGCCCAATGAACAGGGTCGCGATGCCGAGCAGCACGCACCACAGCAGCAACAGGCCCAGATAGAAGCTGCCCATGAAGATGGCGAGCTTGCCGATCACCGACGGCCCCTGCTCGGTCAGCGTGCCCGCGACGGCGGCGAACACCGCGATCGGCGCGACCCGCATGACGTAATCCGTGACCTGCAACATCACCGCGACCAGCGCATCGACCGCGCGGACCAAGGGCGCGGCCCGCTCGCCGACCGCGGTGATCGCGACCCCGAGGAACAGCGAGCCGATGACGATCTGCAGCACTTCGTTGGTCGCCATCGCCTCGATCAGCGAGGCGGGGACGAGGTGGGTGACGAATTTCTGCAGGTCGAACCCGGCCTTCACCACCCCGCTATCGGCGGTGACGGCGGGCAGCGGCAGGTTCAGGCCGACGCCGGGATGAAGCAGATTGACCAGCAACATGCCCAGGCTGAGCGAGACGAGGCTTGCCGAGATGAACCAGGCGAGCGAGCGCACGCCGATCCGCCCCAGCGCCTTGGTATCGCCCATTTGCGCGATGCCCGACACCAAAGTCGCGAAGACCAGTGGCGCGATGATCATCTTGATCAGGCGCAGGAACAGCCCGGTGACGATCGCGAAATAGCCCGCAATCGACTTCAGTTGCGCGGTCGCCGCCGCGCTGCCGTCGTCCAGCGACAGGTTGATCGAAAGCCCGACGATCAGCCCCAAAACCAGGCCGATGAAGATGTACAAGGTCAGCCGCTTGGCCATGCCTACCCCAATATAAGTTCCGCGCGCGAGCCAAGGGCATTGCGGCGCTCAGGTCAAGAATTCTATCGTGCGCGTCATGCAGACCCTGTTGTCCCGCCGCGCGATGATCGCCGCCGCCGCCTTGCCGCTCCTCGTTCGGCCGGGACTGTTGCGCGCGGCCGAGCCGGACCTGTCGGCCTTGCGCGACATCACCGGCGGGGCGGTGCCGATCGGCCCGGAGGAACGGGCCCGGCGCCTGGCGCGGGCGCAAGGCCTGATGAAAGCGGACGGGATCGGTGCGATCCTGATCGAGCCGGGATCGACTATGGTCTATTTCAGCGGTGTCCGCTGGGGCCGGAGCGAGCGGCTGACCGCCGCCATCATCCCGGTCGAGGGCCAGCCTTGCATCGTCACACCGTTCTTCGAGGAGCCCTCAGTCCGTGAGACGCTGGCCGTGCCCGCCGAGGTGCGAGTGTGGCAGGAGGATCAGAACCCGCTTGCTGTGGTCGTCGAGTTCCTGCGCGACCGCAAGCTGGCGGATCGGCCGGTCGGGATCGAGGAGACGGCGCGCTTCTTCGCCTTTGACGGGCTGCAAAAGGCGCTGCCCGGCATCCGACTGGTGTCGGCCAATCCGGTCGTGCGTGGATGCCGGATGATCAAGACGCCGGCCGAGATCGCGTTGATGCAGCTGGCGACCGACGTGACCATGGCTGCCTATCGCTGGCTGCACCCCCGCGTCGAGGCGGGCATGACCGACGCGGAAATCGGCGCGCTGATGAGCGCGGCGACCCGCAAGCTGGGCGGTAGCCCGGAGTTCAGCATGGCGCTGGTCGGCGAGGCATCGGCCTATCCGCATGGGAGCAAACAGGTGCACCGCGTCGCGGGCGGGCAGGTGGTCCTGATGGACTGCGGCTGCACGGTGCAGGGTTATCAGTCCGATGTTTCGCGCAGCTGGGTGCACGGCACGGCCAGCATCGAGCAGCGCAGAGTCTGGGACACCGTGGCGAAGGGCCAGCAGGTCGCCTTTGCCGCCGCGAAGATCGGGGCACCGGCGGGCAGCATAGACGATGCGGTGCGGCGCTTCTACACCGCCCAAGGTTTCGGTCCCGACTATCGCCTGCCGGGCCTGTCGCACCGGACCGGGCACGGGATCGGCATGGACGGGCACGAACCGGTCAATCTGGTGCGTGGCGAGGCGACGCCGCTGGCGCCGGGCATGTGCTTCTCCAACGAGCCGGGGCTGTATCTGCCGGGCAAGTTCGGCATCCGGTTGGAGGATTGCTTCCATATGACCGAGAACGGGCCGGTGTGGTTCTCCAAACCGCCGCAGTCTATCGAAGCCCCGATCGGTTGAGCGTGACGCTGGAAGAACAGGGCTATGCCCTTTGGTCGTCGCGGCTGGACGATGGTGAGCGTATCGAGCTTGCCGCGCTGTTCGACGGCTGGCCGGCCGGGCGTCCTGGGCAGCGGATCGATGCCGGGCGGGTGATGCAGCTGGCCGGGGTCCGACGGCTGATCGCCGATCAGGCTCCGGCGATGCGCCCGGTTCGGGCGGTGCTGTTCGATAAGAGTGACGACGCGAATTGGGCGCTGGCCTGGCATCAGGACCGGACCATCGAGGTGGTTGAACGGCGCGATGTCGAGGGTTTCGGGCCATGGACGGTCAAGCAGGGACGGGTGCATGTCGCGCCGCTCGTGGCGCTGCTGGAGCGTATGATGACGGTGCGCTTCCATCTCGATCCGGTCGATGCCGATAATGCGCCTCTGCTGGTCGCGCCGGGCTCGCATCGGCTGGGCCTGATATCCGAAGATGCGATCGGTGACGTGGTGGCCCGGCAGGGCGAGGCGATGTGCCAGGCGGAGGCGGGTTCGGTCTGGCTCTATCGCACGCTTATCCTTCATGGCTCTGCCCGGTCGAGCCCTGGGCGACGTCGGCGCCTCCTGCAAATCGATCTGTCGGCGGACGATTTGCCCGGCGGATTGTCATGGGCCGTCGACGGTTGAGGCATATGGGCCAGATGCGATGAACGGCCCTCCGCGCGCGGGCGCTTGAGCAGGAACAATTCCTCGCCTAAGTCGCGTTCATGACCTCGACCAACGACATCCGCCGCGGCTTTCTCGACTATTTCGGAAGCGAAGGGCACCAGATCGTGCCCTCCGCGCCGCTCGTGCCGCAGAACGACCCGACGCTGATGTTCGTGAATGCGGGC
>CAJYRW010000024.1:0-19138 GCA_913777475.1 uncultured Sphingomonas sp.
ACCCCGGCGCTGGCCGATACGACCGTGGGCGGCGCGACCACCACGCCGCTCGCGACCTCGACCGCGGGGAATGTGACGATCGCCAGCGGCGGGTCGGTCACGCCGGGCGGGGCGGGAGCGGCCGTCACCATCGATAGCAACGCCACCGTGTCCAATGCCGGTTCGATCACGTCGAGAGACATCAGCAACAGTATCGGCATCCTGGCCAATCCCGGCGTCACCAGCGGGATCACCAACAGTCATATGGACCCGACGGTGGCGACCTTCGCCGGCGGCAGCGACTTCGCATTGACGCCCGAGGCGCGCAAGGCGGGCTGGCTGGGCAATGTCCGGCTGAAGGGGGGCAGCCGCTATTTCGCCGTCAATGTCGATGTCGGCGAAGAGCGCCAGCAGGACCATACCGGCGTGGCGGGCAAGATGGGGCTGACACTCGCCTTTTGATGCGGCTCGTCCCGGCCCGCCCTGATGGCGGGCCGGGGGCCCTTCTTACCAGACGTGGACGCGCTTTTCGGGCGGCAGGTACAGCGCTTGGCCCGGCTGGACGTGGAACGGCGCGTACCAGGCGTCGAGGTTGCGCACGGTCAGCACGCGCCAAGGTGCTGGCGCGTGGACATCGGTGGCGATCCGCGCGCGCAGCGCCCGGTCGCGCATCTTGGTCCGCCAGCCTTGCGCAAAGGCCAGGAAGAAGCGCTGGTCGCCGGTCAGCCCGTCGATGACCGGCGCGGGCTTGCCGCCCAGCGAGGCTTTGTACGCTTCATAGGCGGCGGTCAGCCCGGCGACATCGGCGATATTCTCGCCCAGTTCCTGTTCGCCGTTCAGGTGCAGACCGGGCAGCGCCTCATAGGCGCTGTACTGCGCGACGAGCGCCTGACCCGCGGCCTCGAACCGCTTCAGGTCGGCGGGCGTCCACCAGTTGTGCAGCCGGCCCGTCGAGTCGAAATCGGCGCCCAGATTGTCGAAGCTGTGGCTGATCTCATGCCCGATCACCGATCCGATCGCGCCGTAATTGGCGGCCGCGTCGAACTTCGGGTCGAAATAGGGGCTCTCGAGGATGGCGGCCGGGAAGTTCAGCGCGTTCTGCAGCGGCAGGTTGACCGCGTTCACCGTCTGCGGCGTCATCCACCATTCGCTGCGGTCGACCGGCTTGCCCAGCTTCGACAGGTGATAGCGGTACAGGGCGAGCCGGGCGCGCTGGGCATTGCCGACGGGATCGTCGGCGCGCACCGCGAACTTCGGATAATTCCACCAATGGTCGGGATAGCCGACGCCGACCTTCAGCACGGCCAGCTTGCGCCGTGCCTCCGCCTTGGTCGCGGGTGCCATCCAGTCGAGCGCGGCGACGCGCTGGTCGAAGGCACCGACGATGTTCTTCACCATCGTCTGGATCTCGGTCTTGGACGAGGCGGGGAAGTAACGCTGGGCATAGATTTTGCCCACTGCCTCGCCCAGCGCGCCGTTGACCGCCGCGATGCCACGCTTCTCGCGCGGTTGCTGCGCGGGCGTGCCGGTCAGGGTGCGGCCGTAAAAGCCGAACGAGGCGTCGTCGATCGCCTTGGGCAGGACGCTCGTGACCTGATTGATCGTATGAAAGGCCAGCCAGTCCTGCCAGCTTTGCAGAGGTTCGCTGGCGACCAGCGCGGACAGCTTGGTGATCGCGTCCGGCTGCCACGCGATGAAGTCGCGCTGCCCGGCGGGGAGGCCCGCCGCCGTCCAGAAGGCGGTCCAGTCCAGCCCAGGCGCGCGCTTATCGAAATCGGCGCGGGTCCAAGGATTGTCGCCCTTATGCGCGTCCTGGCTGGCGATGATGTCGGTCTGGGCGGCGGCGATCTTCGTCTCCAGCGCGAAGACGCGGGCGGCGCGCGCTTGCGGATCGGAGAGGCCCGCCAGCTGCATCAGCTGCGCCAGATAGGCCTGATAGGCGGTGCGGATCTCCGCCATTTCGGGCTTGTCGGACAGGTAATAGTCGCGGTCGGGCAGGCCCAGGCCACCCTGCATCAGATAGGGGACGTTGCGCGTCGGCTGGTTCAGGTCCTGGCTGACGAACAGGCCGAACAGGTCGTTGGTGCTGGCGTAGTTGTTGTTGTTGAACGGGTCGGTATCCGACCGCATCGCTGCGCCGATCGCGCGCGACAGGTCGCTCTTGTCCTTGATCGCGGCGATGGCGGAAAGGCTCGCCTGGATCGGCGTCAGCCCGCGCGCCTCGATACCGTTCGTGTCGGTATAGGCGGCATAGTAATCGGCGATCCGCTGCTGGTCGCTACCCGGCGCGCCCTTGGTCGCGGCGGCACCCTTGATGATCGCGGCGGTGCGGGCCTCGGCGCGCAGCGACACGTCCAGCCCGACGCCGATCGACGAACGATCGGCGGGGATTTCGGCGGTCTTGCGCCAGCCGCCATTGGCATAGGTGTCGAAATTGTCACCCGGCTTCACGCTGGGGTCCATATAGGCCTTGTCCACGCCCGGCAGCGAACCGGTCTGGGCCATGGCGGCGGTGGTGACGAGAAGGGCGGTGGCGAACGCGTAGCGCTTCATGATGGTCCTGCGATCCGGTGATGTTGGCGCGGATGGAGAACCCGTCGCCGGTCGGTGTCAAGTGAACGGCCTGTCATCTTAACCATGGCGGGCGCGGAACAGCTGGCGGTCCTCGATGAGATAGACGAGCGCAAGCACGCCCAGCCCGATGGCCAGATAGCCGATCGCCAGCGGATAGGTGGTGCCGTTATAGGCCTGGCCGATCGCCGAGCCGACGATGACCGCGCCGACGCTGGTGATGAAGCCCTGGATCGACGAGGCGGTGCCCGCGATATGGCCGACCGGCTCCATCGCCATCGCCCCGAAATTCGATCCGCACAGGCCGATGCACGTCATGCTGAGCGCCTGGAACAGCATATAGGTGATCAGCGTCTCGTGTCCCGCCGCGATGACACCCAGATGCAGCACGGACAGCGCGATCAGCCCCAGCACCGCCGACTGCGAGATCAGCCGCGTGCCCAGCCGCTCGACCAACCGACTGTTGGCGAAGGACGCGCAGCCCATGGAAAAGGCGCACAGCGCGAACAGGATGGTGAAGCGGTCGCCTGCGCCGAACTCGTCGACGAAGATCTGCTGGGCCGAGGAGACGAAGGCGATGACCCCGCCAAAGGTCATCGACGCGCACACCGCATAGCCCGCCGAGAAGCGGTTGGTCAGGGTCAGGCGATAGGCGTTCTTCAGCGACGCCAGCGACAGGGGCTGGCGCCGCGCGATGGGCAGCGATTCCGTCAGCCGCAGCGCCGACCAGGCCAGCACGAAGGCAGCGAAACCGGCCAGCGCGTAGAAGATGAACCGCCACGGCCCAAACCCCAGCAGCACCTGGCCCAGGCTGGGTGCCATGATCGGCACCAGGAAGAAGATCATCTGTGCGATCGACAGGGTGCGCGCCATCTGGCGGCCCGAAAACCGGTCGCGCACGATCGCCACCGCCAGCACGCGGGTGGAGGCGGACATCAGCCCTTGCAACACCCGCGCGCCGAGCAGCGCGGCAAAGGTCTGCGACCCCGCCGCGAAGATGCTGGCGCCCACGAATCCGGCCAGCGTCACCAGCAGGATCGGTCGGCGCCCATAACGATCGGCGAGCGGGCCATAGACCAGCTGACCCGCGCCGAAGCCGAGCATATAGACGGTGATGATCCATTGCCGGTGGTTGGCGGTGGCGATCCCCAGCTGGCGACCCATATCGGCAAGCGCCGGCAGCATCAGGTCGACGCCCAGGGCGTTGACCGCCATCAGGGCCGCGATGAAGGCGACATATTCGCCCGCGCGCATGGGGGCGCGCTCAGTCTGATCCGTCATGATGGTCCGTCTAGGGATGCCAGGTGGCGGTGACCATGGCTAAATCCCGAAAGACGATCGACATTGATGCAGCCCCTCTCCGGATAGAGGAGAGGGGCTGCATAGCTTCCTAAACGGCATTCGGGCCTTCGCTGGAAGGGGGCGGCAGGTTCCGTGACGGACTTACTTCACCAGCTCGAACGTCCCGTGCGCGCCATCGGCCTGTGCCGAGGGGGCGATCCAAACGTCGAACGTGCCGGGCTCGACCGTCGGGCGCAGATCGGTGCCCAGGAACTCGAGCTGGGCACGGGTCAGGGTGAAGCTGACCCGCTCGCTCTTGCCCGGTGCCAGCGCGACCTTGCGGAACGCCTTCATCTCGCGCACCGGCCGGGTGATGCTGGCCACCCGGTCGCGGATGTAGAGCTGGACCAGCTCCTCGCAGGCCCGCGTGCCGGTGTTGGTCACGGTCGCCGACACGGTGATCCGCCCGTCCCAGGCCAGGCTGGTGGGTACGTCAGCGGCGTCATAGCTGACCTTGCCGTAGGTCAGGCCGTGGCCGAACGGATAGAGCGCGGCATTGGGCGCGGTCCGCCACTGGGTCTTGTAGGGCACGCGCGCACCGGCGGGGGCGGGGCGGCCCGTTTCCTTGTGCGCGTAATAATAGGGTTCCTGCCCGCTTTCATAGGGAAAGCTCAGCGGCAGACGGCCCGAGGGGCCGACCTTGCCGAACAGCACGTCGGCAATGGCATGGCCGGTCTCCGATCCCAGGAACCAGGTGACCAGGATCGCGGGCGCGTCCTTGACCGCCCCCTCCAGCGCGAGGCCGCGGCCGTTCTTGAGGAGAACGACGATCGGCTTGCCGGTTTTGGCTACCGCCTCGGCCAGCGCCATTTGTGGCGCCGGCACGGTGATCGAGGTGCGCGACTGCGCCTCGCCCGACATGCTCTCGCTCTCGCCGATCGCCAGTACCACGACATCCGCGCCCTGCGCCGCCGCGACCGCCGCCTCGATCCCGCCGGGTAGCGCGTCCTCGACGCCTGAGCCCGGCGTGACCGTCACGTTCTTCGCGCCCGCCGCGCGCAGGCCGGTCACCAGGTCGATCGCCTGGTTGTTGTCGCCATACACCACCCACGGCCCGTTCAGGTCATGCTGGCCGCTGGCGAAGGGACCGATCAGCGCGATCTTGCGGCCTGGGTCGAGCGGCAACAGGTCGCCGTCATTCTTCAGCAGCACCATCGACTTCTGCGCCGCCTCGCGCGACAGGGCGATGGCGGCCTTGGTCCGCGACCGGGCCGTTTCGCGCTTGCGGTCGATGCGGCGGAAGGGATCGTCGAACAGGCCCAGCATCTGCTTGACCGCCAGCACGCGGCGGACCGAGCGGTCGAGCACCTCCTGCGACACCGCGCCCTCGCGCACCAGGCTGGGCAGGTGGAGCGCGTACAGGTTCGACTGCATGCTCATGTCGACGCCCGCCAGGAAGGCGATGCGCGCGGCGTCCTTGCCGTCCTTGGCGAAGCCCGCCGCGATCATCTCCTCGTCGCCGGTATAGTCGGAGACGATGATGCCGGGGAATTTCCACTCGTCGCGCAGCAGCTGTTTCATCAGCCAGGGATTGCCGGTCGAGGGGATGCCGTTGATCTCGTTGAACGAGGCCATGCCGCTCATCGCGCCCGCATCGAACCCGGCCTTGTAGGGCGGCAGATAGACTTCGCGCAGCGTCCGTTCGGACATGTCGACGATGTTGTAGTCGAGGCCGCTTTCGGCCGCGCCGTAAGCCGCGAAATGCTTGATGCAGGCCATGACCGCATCGTCGGCGGCCAGGCTCTTGCCCTGGAAGCCCTTGACGCGGGCGATGGCGAAGAGCTGGCCCAGCATCGGGTCTTCCCCTGCGCCCTCCATGGTCCGGCCCCAGCGCTGGTCGCGCGCGATGTCGACCATCGGGAAGAAGGTCCAGTCGATGCCCGCACCCGCCGCCTCGTAAGCCGCCATGCGCGCGGTGCGCATCGCCAGATCGGGGTCGAAGCTGGCGGCCTCGGCGACCGGCACCGGGAAGATGGTGCGATGGCCATGGATGACGTCGGCGGCGAAGATCAGCGGGATCTTCAGGCGCGAATCGCGCATCACCGCGCCCTGCATCCGCCGCGCCATCTCCGCGCCGTTGCCGTTGAACACGCCGGTCAGCTTGCCTGCGACGGCATCGGCCAGCTGTCCCTCGAAGCTGGGGCCGTTGGACGGCGGATTGAGCGCGGTGGCGACGCCGCCGCCCCAGGCGGCCGCGTTCAGCTGCAACTGCCCGGCCTTTTCCTCCAGCGTCATCTTGGCCAGGATCGCCTCGACCGAGGCGGACAGGGTGGTGCCGTCTCCCTGCGCCAGCAGCGCGCGGGCGGGGCTGGCCGCCCAGGCGGCGACGGTGCCCATGCCCAGCAGCGCGGCGCGGCGCGAAATGGTGTTGTCGGACATCGGCCTTCTACTCCCCTAAACCACGGCGAACGTTTGGACGTTTCGCATTACAGCATGGATGTTGACGCTATTGTGTAACCGGTTACACAGGCGATCGGCATCGCACAAGATGCGACACATGCTATAGCGGGTTTCCTCGCGCATTTTGCGGGGAAGGGGAGGAATGTGAGGCAGTCATCGGCCACGATCCGTGATGTGGCGCGCGAGGCGGCGGTATCGGTCGCCTCGGTGTCGCGGGCGATGAACGGACATAGCAGCGTGCATCCCGACACGCGCGAGCGGGTAATGGCCGCCGCGCGGTCGCTGGGCTATGTCCCCCATGCGGGCGCACGCAGCCTGTCGCTGTCGCGCAGCCATGCGATCGGTGTCGTCCTGCCCGACCTGCACGGCGAGTTCTTTTCCGAGATCGTGCGCGGCATGGACCGCGAGGTGACGGCGCGCGGCTATCACCTGCTGCTGTCCAACATGCATGCCGATGCCGAACGGGCGGCGCAGGCGGTGCGGTCGATGCGCGGCCGCGTCGACGGGCTGATCGTCATGGCGCCGCAACTGGTCGCGAGCGGGCTGGACGAGGCGCTGCCGCTGGGCGTGCCCGCCGTCCTGATCAATTCCCAGCATGGCCCGGGGCGCGCGTCTTTCCACATCGACAATGCGGCGGGAATCGCGGCGAGCGTCGAACATCTGGTCGCGCAGGGGCGGCGACGTCTGGTCCATGTCTCGGGCCCGTTCGGCAATATCGATGCGGACGAGCGGCGTCAGGGCTATCTGTCCGCCATGGCGCGGCTGGCTCCCGAGATGGAGCCGGTCGTGATCGAGGGCGATTTCCACGAGGATTCGGGCGCGGCGGCGATGGCCGAGATCGCCGGACGGGGCGTGCGCTATGATGGGATCGTCGCGGGCAACGACATGATGGCGCTGGGCGTGCTCAGCGTGCTGCGCGAGCGGCGGGTCGATGTGCCGGGGGCGGTCGCGGTCACCGGCTTCGACGACATCCCGCTGGCCCGTTATCTGGGCCTGACCACGGTCCGCGCGCCGCTGGCCGAGATGGGCGAGCGCGCCGTCGCCCGGCTGGTCGATGCGCTGGAGGGCGGGATGCTGGCGCTGGAGACGCAGACCATCGCGACCGAATTGGTGATCCGCGCGACCAGCCCGGCGGGCGCGGCATGACGGGGGCGGCGCATCCCAATTCGCCGATCAAGACCGTCACCATCGTCGGTGGCGGGACGGCCGGGTGGATGGCGGCGGCCTTGCTGTCGCGGCTGCTGCTTGGTGCCTATACGATCCGGCTGATCGAGTCGGAGGAGATCGGCACGATCGGGGTAGGCGAGGCGACCATTCCCGCCATCCGCACCTTCAACGGGCTGGCCGGGATCGAAGAGTTCGAGATGGTCCGCGCGACCCAGGCGACCTTCAAGCTGGGCATCGAGTTCCGCAACTGGCGCGCGCCGAGGCACAGCTACATCCACGGCTTCGGCAAGATCGGGCAGGATCTCTACTGGCTGCACTGCCACCAATTCTGGTTGAAGGAAGCGGCGCGGGGTCGCGCGAAGCATTTCGACCATTATGCACTAAACACACTGGCGGCGCGGATGAACCGCTTCACCATGCCCGATCCGGCACATCCGAACTCGCCCATCGCCGATATCGACTATGCCTATCATTTCGACGCCTCGCTCTATGCGCGCTACTTGCGGGCGCGTGCGGAAAAGGCGGGGGTCGAGCGGATCGAGGGGCGGATCGTAGCTGCCAACCGACGGGCAAGCGATGGCCATCTCGATCATGTCGTGCTGGCCGATGGGCGGACCGTCGATGGCGACCTGTTCATCGACTGCTCGGGCATGCGCGGCCTGCTGATCGGCGAGGCGATGGGCGTCGGCTATGAGGATTGGAGCCAGTGGCTGCTCTGCGACCGGGCGTTGGCGGTGCCGAGCGCGCGGGGCAGTGGGCCGCTGACCCCCTATACGCGCTCGACCGCGCATGGTGCAGGCTGGCAATGGCGCATTCCATTGCAGCATCGGACCGGCAACGGCCATGTCTATAGCAGCCGGTTCGTGTCGGACGACGAGGCGGTGGCGACGCTTCTGGCGAATCTCGATACGCCGGCGCTGGGGGACACGCGTCCCGTGCGTTTTCGGCCGGGCAAGCGGGTTCGCGCCTGGGAAAAGAACGTCGTCGCGCTGGGGCTGGCGGGCGGTTTCCTGGAGCCGCTGGAATCGACCAGCATCCATCTGATCCAGACCGGGCTGCTGCGGCTGCTCGCGCTGTTTCCGGGGCGCGGGTTCCACGCGGCGGACATGGCCGAATATAATCGCCAGACCGATTTCGAATATCGCGACGTGCGCGACTTCATCATCGCGCATTACAAGGTGACGCTGCGCGAGGACACGCCCTTCTGGCAGTATCTGCGCCATATGGACGTGCCCGACAGCCTAGCCGAACGCATCGAGCTGTTCCGTTCCTCGGCACGCTTCTTCATGCACGGCAAGGCCGAGCTGTTCCGCGAGGAAAGCTGGGTGCAGGTGCTGCTGGGGCAGGGGCTCGACGCGCAATACGACCCCATGGTCGACATGATCCCCGACGCGCAGACTACTGCCTTCCTGCGCGATGTCGAAGAGGTGATCGCCGAGGTGGCGAGCAGCCTGCCCACCCATGAGGCGTTCATCGCCCGCCATTGCCAGGCCCCGCCGCTCCAGGGCTGACCGATGCGTCACCTGTGACGTTTGCGCAACAGCCGTCACGATAGTGAAATGGAATGCACAACGGCAGTTGTAACCGGTTACGCGCGCAAGTAACCGGTTTCATAAGCCTCTCCCAACTGGTCGGTCGGCGCGTGCGCGCCAGGTCGGCCGGGGGCAGGAAGGGGCGCCAAGGGATGACAAGGAGGGGACTGAAATGGCATCCACTATCGATCGCGCGCGCATGAGCCGTGGAATCTCGGCGCTGGCGATGGCCGCAGCACTGGTCGTCAGTGCACCGGCCTATGCCCAGGCGACGGGCACGTTGCGCGGCCATGTCGAGGGCGCCTCGGCCGGCACCTCCGTCAAGATCACCGATCTGACCACCGGCCAGGTCATCACCGTGCGCACCAATGCGTCGGGTGACTATACCATCCCCGGCATCCGCCCCAGCACCTATCGCGTCGAGGTTCAGGGTCAGCAGCCCGAACAGGTCGTGGTGCCGATCGGCCAGATCATCACCGCCGATATCGGTGAACCCGCCGCTGCCGCCGGTAGCGAGGTCGCCGCTGGTGGCGCGGCTTCGGGCGATGTCGTCGTGACCGGCCGCCGCACCCAGGAAGTGCGCACCGCCGAGGTTTCGACCAACGTCTCGCAGCAGCAGATCGAAAGCCTGCCGCAGAGCGACCGTAACTTCCTGAACTTCGCCGCGCTGGCGCCGGGCGTCGCGGTGACGCCGGGTCGTGGCAACCGTCAGGTCCAGGCAGGCGGCGTCAGCGCCGACAACGTCAACGTCTTCATCGATGGCCTGTCCTTGAAGAACCAGGTCAATCACGGCGGCGTCGCGGGCCAGAATTTCAGCCAGGGCAATCCCTTCCCGCAGCTGGCGGTGCAGGAATTCAAGGTCGATACCCAGAACTACAAGGCCGAGTATGAACAGGCCGGGTCGGCGATCATCACCGCCGTGACCAAGACCGGCGGCGACAGCTATCACGGCACGCTGTTCGGCGAGTGGCAGCCGAGCTCGTTCTACGGCACGAAATATTTCGATCGTCCGGGTCAGAAGAACAACCAGGACGGCACACGCGATCTCGGCAAGTTCGATCGCAAGCAATATGGCGCCGATCTGGGCGGTCCGATCATCAAGGACGTGCTGCACATCTACGGCGCGTTCGAGGCGACCGACCAGAAGGCTCCGTCGACCGCGGTTCAGCTGGGCAATACCAGCACGTCCGACCCGACCCAGGTCGTGCCGCAGGCGATCGCCAGCCAGTATAATGGCAGCTATCCGCAGGACTTCAGCCAGCGCCTCTATTTCGGCAAGCTGACCGGCTATGTCTCGGCGGCGGATACGGTCAATTTCAGCGGCTTCTTCCGGCGCGAAAGCAATCTGGCCGATTTCGGCGGCACCTCGGTCCCGTCGCACGGCCATCTGCTTCAGTCGAAGATCGATCTCTATCAGCTCGAATGGAACCATCGCGGCGACCATTGGCTGAACGAGCTGACCATCGCCTATAACAGCGTGTTCAACGGCACGCCGCGCACCAGCAGCGGACCTGAGATCAATCTTGGTTTGCCAGGCGCAGAAGTGGCTCGGCTCGGCACCAATGGGTTCGAGCAGTTCGACAATCAGAAGACCTGGACGTTCAAGAATAACGTCACCTTCTTTGGTGACCGCCATGTCGTGAAGGCGGGGGCGAAGGTCTCGCTGAACGATCTGTCGCGCGCCGAGGACAATCTGGGCAATGGCGGCTATTATTTCCAGCCGTCGACCTACACCAGCTTCGACGCCTCGACCCCGCTCCAGGCGGCGGTTTCGGTGGTGCCGGTGCGTCCCGCGACCGCCAAGGACACCCAGATCGGCCTGTTCGTTCAGGACGACTGGACGGTCAACGATCACCTGACGGTCAATGCCGGTATCCGCTGGGATTACGAGACCAACGCCAAGAACGAGAAGTTCGTGACGCCGACCGCCATCGCCAACGCGCTGCGCAACTATCAGCCCTGGCAGGCGGCGGGCATCAACCCGGAGGATTACATTTCCACCGGCAGCAATCGGAAACCCTATTGGAAGGCGTTCCAGCCGCGCCTTGGCGTCTCCTATGACCTGAACGGCGACCGCGACACCATCTTCTTCGCGGGCGCGGGCCGCTATTACGACCGGCCGTTGTTCATTGCCTCGGGGCTCGAGACGGTGAAGGCGCTCTATCAGCAGACCGTCACGCTCAGCTTCTGCGACGGCCCCGGCCAGCCAAGCTGCGCCAGCATCCGCGCTGGCAATAACGGCGCGCTGCCCGCCACGACGCTCGCCTGGAACAACAACTACAAGAATGTCGACGCGTTGCGCGCCGCGGCGACCGCCACGGGCGTGGGCGGCGAGGTCTGGCTGCTCAACAACGACACCAAGCTGCCCTATTCGGACCAGTTCAACATCGGCTTCCGCAAGCGGCTGGGCGTGGTCCAGACCTCGGTGACGTTCAGCCACATCCGCAGTCACAATATCTTCAAATATGTGCGCGGCAACCGCCTGCCCAGCGGGCAATATACCAGCCAGGGCGATCAGTGGATCGAGGATAACTTCCCCGCCCAGGGCATCCTGCCCGGTTATAGCGGCAAGCTGAACATCGGCTCGAACGCGGGCAAGGCGGTGTATAATGCGCTCTACTTCACTGCCGAAAAGCCGTTCGTGACCGGATCGAAATGGGGTTTCACCGCGACGCTGACCGTGCAGCAGGCCAAGAGCAACGTCGCCCAGGAACTGCAGGGCGACGAATTCTACAATGGTCCGCGCATGGATGCCTATGGCTGGAATTATGTCGCGGGCGTCGAAAAGTGGCGCTTCGTCGGCACCGGCATCGCCAAGGGGCCGTGGGATACCAAGATCTCGGTCACCGGCACGTTCAGCTCGGGTCCGTCCTTCGGCCAGGTCATCTTCCCGGCCGTGAAGCCGGAGAATGCTACCGCTTACGGCAATTTCGGCGGCGTGTTCTGGCCCGACCAGATTGTCGGCTATGCGGCGGTCGATCTGCGTATCGCGAAGAACTTCCACATGCCCTGGGGCCACGATCTGGAGGTCAACTTTGCCGCGTTCAACCTGTTCGACTCGGTCAACCGGACCTATTCGGCCTGGGGTGCGGGCTCAGGCCTGAACCCGACCAAGCGCGAATTCGACACGACCGGCGTGCCGCGTTCGTTCCAGGTCGGGGCGCGGTACAAGTTCTGAGGCGCGAGGGCGGTTTGCGTCGTCGCCCTTCTTTCAAGGGGCACAGCAAAATCCGCTGCTCCGCCCCGGCGACGGCCGGGGCCCAGTTGAGGAAGCATTGGTGATCTACGCCGATCGCATGGCAACTGGACCCCGGCCTGCGCCGGGGTGGTCCCGAATGAGCAAAAGACCGATGGGGCCATGTCGTCATTGGTATGCGGGGAGGGCGGCGTCGTGACGCCGCGCCTCCTGCGTGTCGGGCAATCACAAAGCCCGGTCGTGGTCGTCGACGATGTGCTGGGCGATGTGGCGGGCGTCGTCGCTCTGGCGGCGGCGCTCGCGCCCTTTCCCCAGGTGCCGGACAGCTATTATCCCGGCGTCCGGCGTGTCCTGTCGCCCGCTGACGGCCCTGCGCACGGCTATGCGACGGCGTTGCTCCAGGCGGTAGCGCCCTTCATCGGCGGCGCGTTCGAGGTGGACGGCTTCGACTGGATCGAGGGCAGCTTCTCGATGGTCACCGCCGCGCCTGCCACCCTGTCCCCGGCGCAGCGCGCGCCGCATTTCGATTCGGCCGATCCCGGCTATCTGGCGATCCTCCATTATCTGTCGGATACGAAGCGAAGCGGCACCGCCTTCTACCGCCAGCGCGCCACCGGCATCGAGCGGGTGACACCCGCCAATCGTGATGCCTTCATCGCCGCCGCCAGACGGGATAGCGCGGGGCTGACGGGATACACCAACGCCAGCAACGCCGCCTTCGAGCAGATCGGCCTGGTCGAGGCGAAGGCCGACCGCGTCGTCATCTATCAGGGCAGCCTGCTCCATTCGGGCATCATCCCGCCCGACATGCCGCTCAGCGACGATCCGCGGGTCGGTCGCCTCACCACCAACCTGTTCGTCCAGGCGCAACGATGATCCTGTCCCTCGCCCTCGCGGCGGCCACCATGCCCGCCCAGACCTATGCCAATCCCGTCGACATCGATTACCGCTATAATTTCGAGCAGGTGAACGAAGGCGTCTCCTATCGCACGGGCGCCGACCCGGTGATCGTGCGGTTCAAGGGGGCCTATTATCTCTTCCTGACGCTGGCCGATGGTTATTGGCGCTCGACCGATCTGGTCCATTGGCGCTTCGTCACGCCCAGCCGCTGGCCCGCGCAAGGCATTGTCGCGCCCGCCGTCACCTCGGATGGGGAGCGGCTGCTGATCATGCCGTCGATGACCGATCAGGGCACCATCTATTCGACCAGCGATCCGGCGAGCGGCAAGATCGACTATTTCGTCCGCCGGATACCGCCCCTGCCCGGCGCGGTACGATCGGGGTTCGAGGACAGCATCAAGCCCGGCCAGGTGCCACCCGGCCCCTGGGACCCCGACCTGTTCCAGGACGATGATAAGCGTTGGTATCTCTATTGGAACTCGTCCAACGTCTTTCCGATCTATGGCGCGCCCGTCCGCTTCGTCGATGGGAAGATGGTCTATGGCGAGCCGCGCCGCTCCTTCATCCTGCTCGACCCGGCACACCACGGCTGGGAACGGTTCGGCCAGGATCATAGCGGCACGCTGCCGAATGGCACGCCGATCACCCCCTTCATGGAGGGGGCGTGGATGACCAAGGTCGCCGGGCGATATTATCTGCAATATGGCGCGCCGGGTACCGAGTATAATGCTTATGCGACCGGCACCTATGTCGGCACCTCGCCGATGGGGCCGTTCACCTATGCGCCGTACAACCCGGTCGGCTACAAGCCCGGTGGCTTCGTGCAGGGGGCGGGGCATGGCAACACCTTCCAGGATGCGCATGGCAATTGGTGGAATACCGGCACGCCCTGGATCGGCTATAACTGGACCTTCGAGCGGCGCATCGGCCTATGGCCCGCCGCGTTCGAGGCGGACGGGCAGATGCGTGTGTCGACCCGCTTCGGCGACTTCCCGCACCGGATGCCGACCACGCGCGTCACCGACCCGGAATCGCTGTTCACCGGCTGGATGCTGCTATCCTATCGCAAGCGGGCGGTGGCGAGCGGCGAGGTGGCGGGGCATCCGGCCTCGGACGCGACCGACGAGAATCCGCGCAGCTTCTGGCTGTCGCCGACCAAGGCCCCCGGCGCGACGCTGACCCTCGATCTGGGCGGGGTGAAGACGGTGCGCGCGGTGCAGGTCAATTTCGCCGACTATAAGGCAGGCCGCTTCGGCGATGCGCCCGACATCTATACCGAGTTCCGGCTGGAGCAGTCGGTGGACGGTCGTACCTGGCGGCTGCTAGCCCGGACCGAAGCGCCACGTCGCGATCGGCCCAACGCCTATTTCGCGCTGCCAGCGCCGGTTCGGGCGCGCTATGTCCGCTATGTCCACGGTCATGTCGGGGGCGCGCATCTGGCGATCAGCGACCTGCGGGTGTTCGGCAACGCCGATGGCGTCGATCCCGCCGCCCCCGAGCTGACCGCCGCGACGCGCGAGCCGGACACGCGCAACGCCATGATCCGGTGGAAGCGCGTGCCGGGTGCGGTCGGCTATAATGTCCGCTGGGGCATCCGGCCCGATCGGCTGGCGCTGACCTATCAGGTCTTTGCCGACCGGGTGGCGGCGGGCGAGCAGGCCGCGTTGCCGCTGCGCGCGCTGACCGTGGGACAGCGCTATTATGTCGCGGTCGAGGCGTTCGACGAACATGGCGTCTCGCGGCTCAGCCGCATCCAGGAGATGTAGTCGGCCCTTTTCGGTTCTTTGGGAGCCAATTTGTCGGCGGATCGTCGTTCGGTTCAGCTTGGCGTAGGATTGCGCGGCGTAAGCGCGCTGCTGCGACGACAATAGGACGAATAGGGGCTATCATACCGACATGACCGCATCGCTTTTTTCCGTGAATCGCCCTTTTTTCGCCCGCTGTCTGGCCACCGTAGCGGTCGGGTCGCTGGTGACCACGCCGGTAATCGCGCAAGTCGCGCCGCCGCCGGTCATCGTGCCCCCCGCGCCGGGCGGGCAGACACCGCCGCCCGCCATCACCACGACGCCCGTTGCTCCCTCCGTCGCTGCGCCGACAGCGATGCCGACGCTGAGCGAGGCGCAAATGCGCCAGCTCGCCACGCTGATCGCGCAAGGAGAGGTGGCGCAGGGGTTGCGCCAGGGGCCGCCGCGCGACCTGTCCACCCTGTCGCCCGCCGCGCTGACCCGTGTCGCGCTCGACTATGCCCATGCGGTCCATGTCGGACGGCTCGATCCGGGTGACTTCACCAAGGATTGGGGCATCCGGCCGCAGCCCTTCGACGCCGTGCCGGGTTTTGCCGATGCGGTGCGACGCGATCGGCTGGCGGATTGGGTCGCCTCGCTGCCGCCACCCTATGCGGGCTATGACGCGCTGGTGAAGGGGCTGGCCCGCTACCGCGCCATGGCGGCGGCGGGCGGCTGGTCGTCCTTGCCCACGACCACGATCAATTTCGGCACGAGCGGGCCGCAGGTGCTGGCGCTGCGCAAGCGCCTAGCAATGGAGGACCCGGCGGTCAGCACCACCGGCGAGCGCTTCGACGACGAACTGCTCGCCGCCGTCCGCCGGGCGCAGCGCCGCTATGGCCTGAACCCGGTCGGCACCGTCGGCAGTCAGACCATCGCGATGCTCAACGTGCCGGTGGCGCAGCGCATCCGCCAGATCATGGCGAACATGGAACGCTGGCGCTGGCTGCCGCAACAGTTGGAGGCCAAGCGCGTCCAGGTGAACATCGCCGCCGCCGTGCTGACCGTGTTCGACGGCGACAACCCGGTCATGTCGATGAAGGCGGTCACGGGCCGTCCGGGCAACGAGACGCCGATGCTGGTGTCGACGATCCGCAGCATCGTGCTGAACCCGCCCTGGAACGTGCCCAGCTCGATCGCCAACAAGGAGCTGTGGCCCAAGGAAAAGGCCAATCCGGGCTATCTGAAGCGTGCCGGTTTTCGCGTGATCGACAATGGCGACGGATCGAAGCGGTTGCAGCAATCGTCGGAAAAGAGCGCGCTGGGGCGGTACAAGTTCGATTTCCCCAACGACTTCGCGGTCTATCTGCACGACACGCCCGCCCAGGCCGGGTTCTCGAAGTTCGACCGGCTGGCCAGCCATGGCTGCGTCCGGTTGGAGAAGCCCGCCGAGCTGGCCTCGCTGATGCTGAAGACCACGCCCGAATGGCAGCAGCCGCAGATCGATGCGACGATCGCCTCGGGCAAGACGGTGCGCGCGACTATGGCGGAGCCGGTGGCGGTCTATCTGCTCTATTGGACCGCCTTCGCCAATGCCGATGGCCAGGTGGGATTCCGTGAGGACCCCTATGGCTGGGACGCGCTGCTGGCGAGCAAGATCGAGGCACGCTCGGCCGAGCGGGCCCAGTCGACCAAAGATTAAAGGGGAAGCATGATGAAGATGATGAACAAGCGGGCGATGGCACTGGTCGCGGTGGGGCTGTTGCTCCCGGCGCTGGCAGGCTGCTCGCGCTCGTCCGAGGACCCGCCCGTGCCGGTCGAGAACGACACGTCGGTGGTCGAGGACAACATGTCGGCGCCCGAAGAGGCCCCGGTCATGACCAACGATGCGGACACCGTCGCGCCGGTCAACATGGCCGCCGACACCGTGCCGCCACCGCCGCCCGAGCGTACCGTCGACCAGCAGATGCTGGACGATGCATCCGCCACCGGCATGACCGCGCGCGTCCAGCGTACCCCGAGCAGCGATGCGCCTGCCGAGAGTGTCGAGCCCAAGGACGGGCAGTAACGCCTTATCATTCCTCCCCTGTAAGGGGAGGGGGACCATGCGCAGCATGGTGGAGGGGTGTCCCCCTCTCGAAAGCGGGACACCCCTCCGTCAGTCCTTCGGACTGCCACCTCCCCTTGCAGGGGAGGAATTACAGTTCAATCGCTCGGACCAGCGCCTGACGCTGCGCCTCGGTCGGCTGCCACTGACCCGCCATCGAACTGCCCGCACCGAACAGCGCATCCACGACCTGCGCCGCATCGCCCTGCGCCCACAGCCCGGCCAGCTCCGCGCGACGCGGATCAGGCGAGGCGTCATTTCCGGTGCGGATGAACCGCAACCACGCCGCCAGCGCCGTCAACGTGGCGGGCGCGACCCTGCCATGCGAGGCCAGCGAGGACAGCCAGCGCGGGCCGACCTTTTGCGATCCATCGCTGGCGATCTGCGACAACCGGTGTTCCAGCGTAACATTGGCGAAGCGGGCGAGCAGTGCATCAGCATAGGGATCGAGCCGCTGCCCCTCCGCCGCTATGAAGCTGGTCGCCGCTTCCTGGCGCATCAGCCTTTCCACCACCGGACGGATCGCCGGATCGGCCACCGCCTCGTGCACGAACCGGTGGCCGCGCTCCAGCCCCAGATAGGCGAGCGCGGAGTGCGCGCCGTTGAGCATGCGCAGCTTGGCGGTCTCATAGGGCGCGACATCGGAGACGAACTGTGCGCCGCCGACTTCCCAGCGGGGGCGGTCGCCCGCAAAGTCTTCCTCGATCACCCATTGGCGATAGGGTTCGGTGATGACGGCGGCTTCGTCGCGCATGCCGAGCATCGCCTCGACCCGTGCGCGATCGTCGTCGGTGACGGCGGGGACGATGCGGTCGACCATGGTGTTGGGGCAGCGCCAGTCGCGCTCGAACCAGTCGCGCGCCGCCGCTTGGCCCTGATGGTCGAGAAACGCCGCTACGCCTGCGCGCAGCACCCGGCCATTGTCGGGCAGATTGTCGCAGCTCACCAGCGTCAGCGGAGCCAGACCCGCCGCCTGCCGCGCGACCACCGCCTGGGCGAGATGATGGTAGATGCTGTTCCCATCGGCGACGATGCCCGTAAGATCGGTCGCGCCGTCGGGCCGCCGCCAATAGCCCTTTTCGGTGACGGTCAGCGTGACGATCCGCGTGTCCGCCGCAGCCAGCAATGTCGCCAGTCGCTCCGGGGCCTTGGCCGCCACGGTCACCTCGCGGATCGCACCGATCAGCCGGACCGACTCGCCCTCGCTCGACCGTTCGGTGACGGTGTAGAGCCCGTCCTGTGGCGCCATCTGGTCATGCACGCCCGCCGACCGTAGCGATGCGCCCGCGATCGCCCAGTCGCGGTCGCCCGCCGCCATCGCGTCATCGGTATAGACCGCCTGATGCGCCCGGTGGAACGCGCCGAGGCCCAGATGGACGATCCCGATCCGCTGGCCTGCCCGGTCGTAACCGGGACGCGCCACGCTGTCGGGCAGGGCGGCGATGGTCGCCTCGCTCAGCCGGGTCACAGCCGGTACGCCGTGCGGACCAGCCCGTTGGTCAGCGCATGGGCCAGCTCGACGGCCTCATCCTCCTCCAGCCGATGCTCGGCCACGAGCCGCGCCAGGAAGCCGCAGTCGATCCGCCGCGCCACGTCATGCCGTGCCGGGATCGACAGGAAGGCGCGGGTGTCGTCGTTGAACCCGACCGTGTTGTAGAAGCCCGCGGTCTCGGTCGTCATCTCGCGGTAGCGCCGCATTCCCTCGGGTGAATCGTGGAACCACCACGCCGGGCCGAGCCGCAGGCACGGGTAATGGCCGGCCAGCGGCGCGAGCTCGCGCGCGTAGGTTGATTCGTCGAGCGTGAAGAGGATTAGCGTGAAATCGCGCTCGTTGCCGACCACGTCGAGCAGCGGCTTCAGCGCGGACACGTATTCGACCCGCATCGGTATGTCGGCGCCCTTGTCGCGGCCGTGACTGGCGAACAATGCCGCGTTGTGATTGCGGAACGACCCCGGATGCAATTGCATCACCATGCCGTCCTCCACGCTCATCCGCGCCATCTCGGTCAGCATTTGCGCGCGGAACAGGTCCGCATCCTCGGGCGAGGGATCGGGGCCCGTCACGCGCGCGAACAAGGCTTCGGCCTCATGCGGGGACAGGTTGGCGGTGCGGGGCGAGGGGTGGCCGTGATCGGTGGCGGTCGCGCCGGCGGCGCGGAAGTCGGCGCGGCGGCGGCGATGCGCGGCAAGATAGCCTTGCCACGACCACACGTCCTCACCG
>CAJYRW010000025.1:0-49418 GCA_913777475.1 uncultured Sphingomonas sp.
GACCGGTGCGGGAGTGTGGAGATGAAGGTGAATCGGCGTGATCTCTTGGGGGCGGTCGGTGTGGCAGGAGCCTCCACCGCACTCGGCCCGGTGGCAGCGTCCCAGGCTGCGGCGCCGGGGCAGGGCCGAACCTTCACCCCCGATTGGGCCTCGCTGACGAACGGTTACCGCGCGCCCGACTGGTTCCGGGACGCCAAGTTCGGCATGTGGGCGCATTGGGGCCCGCAATGCGTGCCCGAGGAAGGCGACTGGTATGCGCGCGGCATGTATGAGCAGGGATCGCGCGCCTATAACGCTCATGTTCGCAAATACGGCCACCCCAGCAAGGTCGGTTTCCTGGACGTCATTGGAAAGTGGAAGGCCGAGAACTGGAACCCGGAGCGGCAGCTCGATCTCTACCAGCGCGCCGGGGCCAAATATTTCGTCGCGATGGCGAACCATCACGACAATCTCGACTGCTTCAACTCGCCACACCCCTGGAACACCACCCGGGTAGGGCCCAAGCGCGACATTATCGGCACCTGGGCCAAGCTGGCGAAGGCACGGGGGCTGCGCTTCGGCGTATCGAACCACAGCGCCCATAGCTGGCACTGGTATCAGCCCGCTTATGCCTATGATTCCGAAGGGCCGATGCAGGGCAAGCGCTATGACGCGGCCTGGCGGACCAAGGCGGATGGGCGCGGCACCTGGTGGGACGGGCTGGACCCGCAGGAATTGTACAACGGCCCGATCATGAAGCTTCCCGACGGATACCGGAACCGGACCGAAGTCGATGGCTGGCATGAGCGGAACGACAGGCTCTGGAATGAGGGCAAGCCGCTGGGCCGTCCCGATCTGGCCGCGAAATGGGCGCGCCGTTGCCGGGCGCTGATCGACAATTACCAGCCCGACCTGGTCTATTTCGACAATTTCGACCTGCCGATGGAAGAGATCGGACTGGAAATGGCGGCCTATTATTACAACGCCAGCCAGCGCTGGCATAACGGGCGGCTGGAGGCGGTGCTCAACATCAAGACCACGCCGCCGCAGCGGCGCATGGCGGTGGTCGATGATGTCGAGCGGGGCGGCAAGACCTATATCGAAACCTATCCGTGGCAGACCGATACCTGCCTCGGCGCCTGGCATTACGACCGCAGCATCTATGACAATGACGGCTATAAGAGCGCGGCGACGGTGATCCACACGCTGTGCGACGTAGTGTCGAAGAACGGCAATCTGCTGCTCAACGTGCCGATGCGCGGCGACGGCACGATCGACGAGAAGGAAGAGCGGATCGTCGAGGGGATCGCCGCCTGGATGGGGCGCTATGGCGATGCGATCTATGGCACGCGGCCTTGGCGCGTCCATGGCGAGGGACCCGGCTCGGCCGGCGGCGGCATGTTCAGCGAGACGCAGCACTCGAAGAACAGTGCGGCCGATATCCGTTATGTCCGCAAGGGCGAGAACCTGCATGCGTTCGTCCTGGGCTGGCCGGACGATGGCGTCGCGCGGCTGACCCTGCTGGCGAACGACAACCCGATCGGGCGAGGCCGCGTGGAGCGCGTCACCCTGTCCGGGGATTCGACGCCGCTGGCGTTCCGCCGCACCGACAAGGCGCTGGAAGTCACGCTCCCGGCGGGTGCCCGCGAGACGATCGGCGTGGCGCTGGTCCTGCAGGGCCCGGGCCTGGTCGAGGGCAGCGTCCCGGTGGCGTGATGCCGACCCAGCCCCCCTCCGGGCAAGGCCTGGAGGGGAGGGGGCTCCTTAAGGCTCAACCAAGGTGGCGGAACATATAGGTCGTCGCGTGGCGGGCCTGGCCATCCGCGTCCCAGGCGTAACCGGGAATGATACCGGCGACATGAAAACCCAGTGACGCATAAAGCGGCTCCGCCCTATCGCCGCTTCTCGTATCCAGCGTGATCAGGGACTTTTCCGACTCTGCGGCTCGTTCCATGGCCTTGGTCATGAGGCGACGTGCGATCCCCCGGCGGCGCGCCATGGGGTGGACGATCATCTTGGCGATCTCGCACCGATGGCGCTGGTTGGGCGGCATCGACAGGATCAACTGCACGGTCCCCACGATCCTCCGCTCGCAAAGCGCGCCGAGCATCACGCGACGGCGCTGGTCCACCTCGGGCAGCACCGTCGCCAGCCAGAACGCCTCAGCCTCGTCGTCACGCAGGGGCGCCATGAAGCCAACGGCCGCACCGTCATGGACGCTGTCCACCAGAATACGCCGGAGATCGCTCAGGTGAGTCCCAATGGCGTCGGCATCCAGTTCGATCAGTTGCAGGTCCATCCTATGCCGCCTTACGCCATGGCGATGATGTAACGGGCCGGATCGTCCTCCGTCGTGAACACGGACCGGCCCCGTAGCCGGTAGCGGAGGCAATCGCCGGGCCTCAGTCCGTGAGCCACCTCATCCACCTCGATCGACAGCGCGCCGGTCAGCAGGACGAGGTGATGCTCATGGCCGGGAAAGGCGGGGTGATCATATCGGATGCACCGGTGCGGCTCCAAGCTGCACTCGATCAGATCGATCTTGAGCTGGGTGCCGGGCGGGGAGAGGATTCGGCGGGAAAAGCCGCCTTCGGGGTCGGTCCAGATGCTCTGCTCGTCGCGGCGGATCAAGGCCTTGAAGCTCGGATCGAGCGGGGCGAAAAGCTGGGAAAGGGGGAGTCCGAAGGACGAGGCCAATCGGCCCAAGCTTTCGGCGGTGGGGCTTACATCGGCATTCTCGATGCGCGAAAGCGTGGCGCGGCTGATGCCGCTGGCCTCGGCGAGGTCTTGCAGGCTCCAATTCCGATCGGTCCTGAGCGCTTTCAAATGCGCCGCCAACGCCTGATGCTGATTGCCGTCATTGACCATAAAAGGGATTAGATCCCGAATATGAGATGCTGCAATATTTTCGAGGTTTCGACATCCGTGCGCACGAAAAAGGGGGGCGGAACCGAAGTTCCGACCCCCTGATCCTGTCAGCTTGCGCTGGCGGCGTGGCTTACGCGCCCGGGATTTCCGAGACGTTCACCTTGATGCCGCGGCCCATCGTCGACGAGACGGCGACCTTGCGGACATACTTGCCCTTCGCGCCCGACGGCTTGGCCTTGATCAGAGCGTCGACCAGCGCGTCGAAGTTCGCGCGCAGGTCTTCCGCCGGGAACGACGCCTTGCCGATGCCCGAGTGGATGATGCCGGCCTTCTCGACGCGGTACTCGACCTGACCGCCCTTGGCCGCCTTGACGGCTTCGGCGACGTTCATGGTCACGGTGCCCAGCTTCGGGTTCGGCATCAGGCCCTTGGGGCCCAGCACCTTGCCGAGGCGACCGACGACGCCCATCATGTCCGGGGTCGCGATGCAGCGGTCGAAGTCGATGGTGCCGCCCTGGATGGTTTCCATCAGGTCCTCGGCGCCCACGACGTCCGCGCCAGCGGCGCGCGCTTCGTCGGCCTTCGCGCCCTTGGCGAACACGCCGACGCGAACGGTCTTGCCGGTGCCCTTGGGCAGGGTGACGACGCCGCGGACCATCTGGTCGGCGTGGCGCGGGTCAACGCCCAGGTTGACGGCGACTTCGATCGTCTCGTCGAACTTCGAGGTCGCGTGGGTACGCGCCAGCGAGATCGCTTCGTCGATGCCGTGCAGCTTCTCGGAGTCGATCTGGACCGACTTCTGCTTCTTGGTCAGCTTGGCCATGATCTTAGCCCTCCACCACTTCGAGGCCCATCGCGCGGGCGGAGCCTTCGATGATCTTGGTCGCAGCCTCGATGTCGTTGGCGTTCAGATCCTTCATCTTGACCTGGGCGATTTCCGCGAGCTTCGAGCGCGCGATCTTGCCCGCCGACACCTTGCCCGGCTCCTTCGAGCCCGACTTCAGGTTGGCGGCCTTCTTGATGAGGTACGTCGCAGGCGCGGTCTTCGTCTCGAACGAGAACGAACGGTCGGCATAGACGGTGATGACGGTGGGCAGGGGCGTGCCCTTCTCGACTTCGCCGGTCTGCGCGTTGAACGCCTTGCAGAATTCCATGATGTTCACACCGCGCTGACCCAGCGCCGGGCCGATCGGCGGCGAGGGGTTGGCGGCGCCTGCAGGGACCTGCAGCTTGATATAGCCGGTAATCTTCTTTGCCATGTCACTCTCTTTTCGAGTCTAGCGGTCGTGACGGGCGCGAGGCATAAGCCAGCGCACCCTCCCGCAAGGGTTCCGTCGCATGATGCTAGGGAAGCGCGGGCCGATAGCGGAATATGGGTCGGAAAGCAAGGCAAGCATTGTGCTTGTCAGGAGCGAACCGGGCATGTCACTCTGGATTCCATGATGGACGACCCGGTCGAGGGAGCGACCGGTTCCGCCATCGCTCGAACGGGGGTTCGACATATGGGACGGGGATGGGGTGCGCTGGCCTTTGCGGCGGCGCTGACGATGGCTGCCACACCGCTGGCGGCGCAGGAAAAGACCGGCAACAAGCCCGGTTTCACCCTTACGCCCGGCACCGCCACCATCGTCCTGATGCGGCCCGAAATCGCGGTCGGCGCGCAGTCGACCGGTGGCGCCTTCGAGCCCAATGCCGACTGGACCGACCAGGCGCGCGAAAATCTGGGCCTGGCGCTGGCCCAGGCCCAGGGACAGCTCGGCAACGAGGTCGTGAACTTCGTCGAGCCGGTGGGGCAGGGGGCGGCGACCGCGCATGAATATCGCGCGCTGTTCACCGCGCTGGCCGACTCGGTCATCACCTATCAGTTCTTTCCGGGCAACCGCCTGCCCACCAAGAAGCGTGACGGCAGCTTCCTGTGGTCGATCGGGCCGGAGGTCGCCAAGCTGCCGGGCCTGCAGGGGGCCGACTATGCCCTGTTCGTCACGACGGTGGATCATTACGGCTCGACCGGGCGCAAGCTGCTCCAGGTGGTTGCCGCCGGGGTGGCGGGTGTCGGCGTGACGGCGGGCGTGCACAAGGGCTATGCCGGGCTGATCGACCTGAAGACCGGCGATCTGGTCTGGCTGAACGCCGATCTGGCGATGGGCGGCGATGTCCGCACGCCGGAGGGCGCGGTGAAGCGGGTCTCGCAATTGCTGGAGGGTTTCCCCGGCACCACCGCCCAGACCGCGGCACGTTAAGGGCGGGCGAGCATGGCTGGATGGATGATCGCCGCTGCGCTGGCGAGCGCGGCCCTGGGCCATGGCGCGTCAGACAAGCTCGCGCCCCTGCCGCCTTATGGCGCGGCCTATACGCCGACCACGGTCGACGAACGCGGGCTGTGGCAGCAGGCGGACGAGGCGGAGCGCGACCTGCGCGACTCGCCCGCCGTGGTCCGTGACGTGGCGCTGAACGCCTATATGAGCAAGGTCCTTTGCCGCTCGGTCGGTGAGGATCGGTGCAAAGGCGTGCGAATCTATGTGGTGCGCGCGCCCTATTTCAATGCGTTCATGGCGCCCAACGGCATGATGGTTGTCTGGACCGGCGCGCTGCTCCGTCTGCGCGACGAGGCGGAACTGGCGGCGGTGCTGGGTCATGAGTTCGGGCATTTCGAGATGCGCCATGGGCTGAAGACGTTTCGCCGGGCGCGGACGATCGGCGACATCATCGCCTGGACCAGCGTCCTCTCACCCTACAGCACCCTGCCGGTCAGCCTGGTCCAACTGCACTTCTCCTATAATCGCGCGCAAGAGACGGAGGCGGACCTGATGGGCCTGCGTTATCTGACGGCGGCGGGGTATCGGCCGCTCGCGGCCTCGCGCATCTGGGAGCGGCTGATGGCGGAAGAGGATGCGACCGCGCTGGTGCGCAAACGGCGTGTCAGGCATCATTATGCGGCAGGTTTCTTTGCCGACCATCCGACCGAACTCACCCGCGCGACCTATTTGCGAGACGCGGCGGGCACGGACGGCGAGCGTGGCGAGGAAGCACGCGATGCGTTTTCGACGGCCATGCAGCCGTGGCGCGCGACCTTTCTGGCCGACCAGATCAAGCTCAACGATTTCGGCGGATCGGAATATCTGCTCGGCGAGCTGGCGGGCGGGCAATGGACGCCTGAGCTGCTGCTGACGCGCGGCGAACTCTATCGCGAGCGGGGCAATCCCCGCGATCTGGTCAGCGCGGCGCAATTCTATCAGCAGGCGATCGACGCGGGTTGCACCGATCCGGTCGCCTGGCGCGGGCTGGGCCTGTCCCTCCTGCGCGGGCAGCAGGAAGCGGCGGGACGGGCGGCGCTCAGGACCTATCTGGAGCGCGCACCGCAGGCGAGCGACCGGGCGGCCATGGCGATGTTGATCGGGGAAGGGGGCGTGCAATGAGGGGTTTCAAGATTGCAGCGATCGGGCTGGCGCTGGTCGCGGCACCGGTGCTGGCGGGGAACAAGCTGATCCCGGCGGGGCAGCCGGTGGCGGTCGCCAAGTCGGTGCTGACGGTCACCCCCTCGGTCGAATGGAACAAGCTAGGTGCGCGGCCGGGGCGCAATTCGGAGACATGGACCTTCGATGGCGATGCGCTGAACGACCTGACCTTTTACGGCGGGATCGAGCCCGAACATACGCTGTTCCGGGAGGTCAGCAAGCGCACCAAGCCGTTGCCGCGCGTCAAGGCGACGATGCTGGTGACCGACATCCCGACGCTAGTCGAGAACAGCTATCGCATCGCGCTCGATACGCCGCTGTTTACCGTGGAGGGGATGGAGCCGATGGCCTTTGCGGGCCAGCCGGGCATCCGCTTCACCTATAGCTTCACGCGGCCGAACGAGGATCTGCCGCGCAAGGGCGAGGGGCGGGCTGCGATGATCGGCGGCAAGCTGTACCTGATCACCTTCGAGGCGCCCCGGCTGCATTATTTCGACGCCGGGGTGGCGGCGTTCCGACAGGTGGCGGACAGCGCCAAGCTGTAGGACGCCAGATACGAAAAGGGCCGGTGGCGTCGCCGCCCCGGCCCCTGTTTCGTCGGATGGTCCGAACTTACTTCGAGCGTTCGACCTGCTCGAAATCCAGTTCCACCGGGGTGGCGCGACCGAAGATCGACACCGACACCTTGACCTTGGACTTGTCGAAATCCAGTTCCTCGACCACGCCGTTGAAGCTGGCGAAGGGGCCTTCCAGCACCTTGACCGCATCGCCGATCTCGTAGTCGACCTTGACCTTGTGCTTCGGGGCGGCGGCGGCCTCTTCCTTGGAATTCAGCATCCGCGTCGCTTCGGTTTCGCTGATCGCCTGGGGCTTGCCCATCGCGCCCAGGAAGCCGGTGACCTTCGGCGTGTTCTTGACGAGGTGATAGACCTGGTCGGTCATGTCGAGCTTGGCCAGCACGTAACCAGGCATGAACTTGCGCTCGACCGCGATCTTCTTGCCGCGGCGGGCCTCGGTCACGGTTTCGGTCGGGACCTCGATCTGGTCGACCAGATGGTCGAGGCCCAGACGGGTCGCCTCGGCCATGATCGAGTCGCGGACCTTGCCCTCGAAACCGGAATAAGCGTGGATGATGTACCAGCGCGCCATGGAAAACCTTTTACTTCGCGAGCGACAGCAGGGTGCGGACCAGCGTCTCGAAGAACGAGTCGACTGCCAGGAAGAAGATGGCGAGGATCGTGGTCATCACGACCACCATCACGCCGGTCATCACCGTTTCGCGCCGCGTCGGCCAGACGACCTTCTTGGTCTCGGTCTTGACCTGGTTGATGAATTCGATGGGGGTCGTCTTCGCCACTCGTGCCGTTCCCGCACCTGCGTTGAAATAGTGTCAGCGGGGCATAGGTCCGCCGTCGCCTGCCCCAGGGGGCCTGCGACGAAAGGTCCGTCCGCGCTGTTCGGATGGGAACGCGATGTAGCTGTGGCTCGGGTAAAAGGCAAGGGTAGGGGCGGAGACGGGGTTTTGGGTTCACGCGAAGCCGCGATGGCGCGAAGGTTTTTTGTTCGCGCAGAGGCGCGGAGGACGCAGAGGGGCTTTGCCCGCGCTCAGAAGCGGGAGACTATAAGGCAGGCGTTGGGATGGTCTGGCCTGTCGGCCAAGCCCAACACCTCCGCGTCTCCGCGCCTCCGCGCGAACCAACCTTCTTCCTCCTTCGCGTCATCGCGGCTTCGCGTGAACAATCAGCAGCAGCGTCCACCATTCTTGCCACCATACCGCGCCTGTTGCCGCTCGCGGAAGAAGGTCACCTCGTCCATCGGTTCGCGGTCGGGATGTTTCGCCGCCATGTGCGCCACATAGGCGTCATAGCTGGGCATCCCGACCATGGCGTTGCCGATCTGGCGCAGGCGGGCGAGCCAGTTCATTCGGCGGCCACCAGTTCGGGCGGGACCTCGGTCACGCTCGGCCGGTCGATCCTACGCGCGATCAGGCAGGTCCGCACTGCATAGACCAGGATCGCCAGCACCACGCCCAGGAAGATCGCACACAGTCCCGCGTCGATCCGGTCGTTGAAGACGATCCGGCCCATGTCGCCCATGGTCTTGGCGGGGGGCAGCACCTTGCTCGACGCGGCAGCGCTGGCGAACTTGTCGGCATGGGCCAGGAAGCCGACGCGCGGATCGGTCGAGAAGATCTTCATCCACCCGGCGGTCAGCGTGCAGGCGAGCAGCCAGACGGTCGGGATCACGGTGATCCAGGCATAGCGGTCCTTCTTCATGCGGAAGAGGACCACGGTCGCCAGCATCAGCGCCACGGCGGCCAGCATCTGGTTGGAGATGCCGAACAGCGGCCACAGCGTGTTCACCCCGCCCAGCGGGTCGGTAACGCCCTGATAGAGGAAGAAGCCCCAGGCCGCGACGCACAAGGCTGTCGCAATCAGGCCCGGCGCGACCTTGCTCGATCCCCGGAAGCTGGGGACGACGAGCCCGATCAGATCCTGCAGCATGAACCGGCCTGCGCGCGTGCCCGCATCGACGGCGGTCAGGATGAACAGCGCCTCGAACAGGATGGCAAAGTGATACCAGAAGGCCTTCATCGCCTGTCCGCCGAAGACATGGCTGAAGATTTCCGCCATCGCCACCGCCAGTGTCGGCGCGCCGCCTGCGCGGGAAATGATCGTATGCTCGCCCACGTCCCGCGCGACCTGCGCCAGCGTGTCGGCCGAGATGGGAAAGCCCATCGCGGTAACGGCGGCGGCCGCGCTGGCTGGATCGGTGCCCAGCACAGCGGCGGGCGCGTTCATCGCGAAATAGACGCCCGGATCGAGAATCGAGGCAGCGACCAGCGCCATGATCGCGACGGCGCTTTCCATCAGCATCGCGCCGTATCCGATAAACGGCGCGTCCTTCTCGCTGGCGATCAGCTTGGGCGTGGTGCCGCTGGCGATCAGCGCGTGGAAGCCCGACACCGCGCCGCACGCAATGGTGATGAATAGGAAGGGGAAGAGCGGCCCCGCCCAGACCGGCCCGCTGCCGTCGATGAACTTGGTCAGCGCAGGCATCTTCAGCGGCGGCGCCATGATGACGATGCCGATGGCCAGCGCCACGATCGCGCCGATCTTGAGGAAGGTCGACAGATAGTCGCGCGGCGCGAGCAGCAGCCACACCGGCAACACAGAGGCAACCGCGCCGTAGCCGATCAGCAGAAAGCAGAGCTGCACGGGCGTGAAGGTGAACAGGGGGGCGAGCACCGCCGACTGCGCGATCGACTGGCCATAGACGATCGCCAGGATCAGGCCGATAAAGCCGATGATCGACACCTCGCCGATCTTCCCCGGCCGCACCCAGCGGGTATAGCCGCCCATCAGCATCGCCAGCGGAACGGTGGCGGCCACGGTGAACAGCCCCCACGGACTTTCCGCAAGCGCGCGCACGACGATCAGGGCGAGCACCGCCAGGATGATCACCATAATCATGAAGGCGCCGAACAACGCGATGGTGCCCGCCACCGGGCCCATCTCCATGCGGATCAGCTCGCCCAGCGACCGCCCGTCGCGCCGCATCGACAGGAACAGCACCAGGAAGTCCTGCACCGCCCCCGCCAGCACGACGCCCGCCAAGATCCACAGCGTTCCAGGCAGATAACCCATTTGGGCCGCCAGCACTGGCCCGACGAGCGGCCCCGCCCCCGCGATCGCGGCGAAGTGGTGGCCGAACAACACCGTCCGGTCGGTCGCGACATAATCCAGCCCGTCGGCGCGGCGGATGGCCGGGGTGGGACGGCTGGGGTCGATGCCGATCACCTTGGCGATGAACAGCGCATAATAACGATAGGCGATCAGATAGACTGAGACGGCAGCCGCGACGATCCAAAGCGCGTTGACGGGTTCGCCGCGCACCGTGGCAACGACACCCAGTGCGCCCGCGCCGACGATCGCCAGCGCGATCCAGGGAAGGTGTTTCGTCATGCCCTGTCGGTCCTCCGATTATGCTCTTTCCGTCTCTTCTAGCTTGGCGAGCGGGGTGTACCAGCCCTGAAAAAACAGGGGCGTCGGCAAAGGTGGATTGTGACTTGTGCCGCATCGCCGTGGTGGCACACTCGTCCCGGATCGACCGGGAGAGGGGATTGATGCGTAAGGCTGCCGTGATGCTGGGGCTGGGGGTCGCATTGGCGGCATGGAGTCCGGGACAGGCCGCGCACGTACCCACGGCGACCGACGCCACCCCATGCCAGGTGCCACCGGGTTGGGATCAGGTTGTGGCCCAAGGTGCGAAGGTCGTGGTGTTCGGCGAGATGCACGGGACGCGCGAGGCGCCGGCTTCGTCGGCAATCTGGCCTGCGCGCTGGCCGCCAAGGGCGAGCGGGTCCTGGTCGCGGTTGAGCATGACGCCATCAACGACGACGATTTTCAAAAGGCCTGGGCGATGTCGGACGCCGCGTTCGTCCCTGCGCTGACCAAGGCTGGCTGGGCGGAGCGTGATGACGGCGTCGGCAGCGAGTCGATGCTGGCGATGCTGGTCGCGCTGCATCACGAGGCGCGGATGGGACGCAGGATCGACATCGTCGCCTTCAGCGGCGTCAAGGACGAGGCGCAAGCGCGACAATTCGCGCAACTGCCCGGGCAGGGGCCGCACGATGCGGCGCAGGCCGAGAATATTCGCATCGCGGCGGCGCGTCAGCCTTACGACCATGTGCTGGTGCTGGCGGGCAATACCCATGCCCGAAAGCGGCCGGTCACCTATACCCCCATACCCTTCGATCCGATGGCCATGTGACTGGCACGATCGGTTCCGGTGATCGCGTTGAACATGACGTCGGCGGGCGGCTCGTCATGGACCTGTGAGCTGAAGCCGGGGGTGGTGCCCAAGCCCCATGCGCCGAACACCGATGCGGACGTGGAATGCGCGGCGCACCCGTTGGGCAAGGACGCCGATCTGGATCGCGCGCCGTTCGTCGCCTTGGGCAGCCTGCCGGGACAGCAGCCCGATCCGGATTATGACGGCATCTTCTGGCTCGGCCCGGTCAGCGCCTCGCCGCCCGCCGTCCCGACTCAGAGCCCGAAGCGGACTCCGTAGCCCAGGCCCAGCGTGGCTTGCATCCGCCGGCCGCGCTCGCGGATCAGCGGCGAATCGGCGGCCGGGTCGCCCAGCCGCTCCAAGCTGGTGAAGAGGGTGAGGGCGCTGCGCCGGTTCAGCGGGCGGATGACGTTGCCGCCCAGGCCATAGGACAGCACGCCCCCCGCCGCGCGATAGGGGGCTAGGCCGGTGCGTACCGACTGGGCCGGCGAGATGCCGAAATAGGTCCGCATGAACGGCGCGCTGGCGAGCGTCATGCGTGGCCCCGCGCTGACGATCGCACGGCCGATCCGGGCGCGGTATGCCGCCGACAGGTCCGCGACCACGCCGTCATGGCCGCCGAAACCCTGCCGTACTTCGGCGCGAGTGCGCCAGGCCCGGCGCGGACCGAACGACTTCTCGACAAAGCCGCCGACCTCGCCCGCCGCCTTGATATTGCCCATGCCCGCCAGCGCGTCGCTGCCCCCTGCGATCAGGAAGGGGGAGCCACCATTGCGCTCGTTCCGGCCGAAGCGGATTTTCGCCAGCGGCCCGGCGCGCCAGCCGTCGCGGTTGGCCGCGTTCCACCCGATCCCATCGGGCACCGAGGCGAAGAGCGTCTCGCCATAATTCACGCGCAGGTCGGGAAAGATCGACAGCGCCATCTCCCGCGAACCCTGCCAGGCGGGGCCGAGGACCGGCGCGGCGCCCAGGGTAATGCTCCAGCCTGTCTGGGACGCAGGCGCGATACCGGGCGGCGGGGCGCTCTGACGCACCTCCTGCGCCGAGACCGGACAGGCCAGCAGCATGGCAACCCCCAGAACCAGTTCACGCATTCGTCATCTCCATGTCATGTTGGATAGGGCGAGAGGTCGAGCGCCGCAATGGGAAGCCCTGTCCCGGAACTTAGCGCTTGCCCCGCCGTGCCGTCCGGGGTGAAAGGCGGGACATGGCCCATAACTCTTCTCCGCTCGTCGTCGGCATCGGCGGCACGATCGGCAGCGTCTCCTCGACCGAGCGCGCGCTTCGGACCGCGATGACGGCGGCGGCGGACGAGGGGTTCCGTACCCATGTCTTCGGCGGCGAGGGTCTGGCGCGCCTGCCGCTCTACAATCCCCGCGCGGCGACACGGACCGAGGCGGAGCAGGTGTTCGTCGACACGGTGCGACAGGCCTCGGCGATCATCATCGCCAGTCCGGGTTATCATGGCAGCATCTCGGGCCTGGTGAAGAACGCGCTCGACCTGCTGGAGGAAACGGCGAAGGACCAGCGGCCCTATCTCGCCGATCTGCCCGTGGGACTGATCGCGACGGCCTATGGTTGGCAGGCGACCGGCTCGACCATCGCGGCGCTGCGCTCGATCGTCCATGCGCTGCGCGGCTGGCCGACGCCCTTTGCGGCGGCGGTGAACACGCAGCAGACGCGGTTCGATGACGAAGGGCGGATCAGCGACCCGGCGGTCGAAGGGCAGTTGCGCCTGGTTGGCCAACAGGTTGCCCGCTTCGCACCGCTGGCGGGGACGATCCGCGCGTCGAATTGAGCGGGGGCGTTCCTCGGCACAATTTGTTCACGCGAGGCCGCGAAGCCGCGAAGCCGCGAAGGCGCGAAGAGCTTTATTTCGCGCAGAGGCGCGGAGAACGCGGACCTGTCGTGCTCGCGGCTTCGCGTGAGATCAAAGATCATATCCCTTTTCCCGTTCCCCGGCGAAGGCCGGGGCCCAGTTGCTTCCAAGCCGATGGCGTGCTGAAACTTTGCGTGGGAGGCCAATCCCTCGCGCCTTCGATAGCGCCGAGAAACTGGACCCCGGCCTTCGCCGGGGAACAGTGGGTCGCCGAAAAGCCGTTAGCGCAGGCGCTTCATCGCCAGCGCGGTGATCTCGTCCGCAATCTCAGCCGGATCGCGCAATGCGCCGTCCGCCACGGTCGACACCGTGGCCCACTCGCCCAGCATCGCCCCGTCCGCCATCGCGGCGTAGTTCGCGCGCACCCGGGCTTGAAGCCCCAGGTCCGCCTCATAGGCGTCATAGGTGTCGTCGGTGTAACTGCGCTTGTGCTTGCGGGCGATCAGGTCGCGCGCGACGTCGAGCGGCGTGTCGAGATAGACCGACAGATGCGGGGCGGGGAGGCGGAACTGCACCGTCTCCAACTGCTCGATCCATTGCAGCAGCGCGGGGGCCTGGTCCGCCGGGACCTGCGCCGCCTGATAGGCCATGTTCGACGCGATATAGCGGTCGAACACGATCACATCGTGCGCCTCCGCCAGCTCGATCAGATGCGGTCGCGACTCGAATCGGTCGAGCGCATAGAGCGTCGCCGCCGTTTCGGGCGCGGCAGCATGGGGCAGGCGGCCCGCCAGATACTCACCCAGCGCCCAGCCGCCGACCGTCTCGGCATAGCGCGGAAAGGACAAGGCGGCCGCCGACAGCCCGGCGGCGTTCAGCCGCTCGGTGACGGCCGCCGTCGCGGTCGCCTTGCCTGCGCCGTCCGCGCCTTCGATCGCCAGCAGGAACGCCATCAGCCGCGAAAGCCTTCGTGATGGCGGATCACTTCGTCGATGATGAAGCGCAGGAATTTCTCGGAAAATTCGGGGTCCAGCTGCGCATCGATCGCCAGCTGGCGCAACCGGGCGATCTGCGACTCCTCGCGGCCCGGATCGGCCGGGGGCAGTTCGTTCTCCGCCTTGTAGCGTCCGACCGCCTGGGTGATCTTGAACCGCTCGGCCAGCATGAAGACCAGCGCGGCGTCGATATTGTCGATCGACTGGCGATAGCCGGTCAGCACGGTGTCGGACATGATCGGTCTGTCTCCCTCTGGCGGCCCGCGCCGCACATGAATTCGCGTGCGCCCTTTCGCGCTTAGGCTTGCGTTCGGCAAGCGTTGTCGCCAGAGGCTCTTACCTGCCCATGACCGTAACCGCCACCCGCCTCGCCAAGCCCGCGCCCTCGCTGGACCCGATGATCCGGCTGGTGGCCGACGACATGAACGCCGTGAACCAGGTCATCATCGACCGCATGGCGTCCGAAATCCCGCTGATCCCGCAACTGGCGGGCCACCTGATCGCAGGCGGCGGCAAGCGGATGCGCCCGATGCTGACGCTCGCGAGTGCACAGCTGCTGGGATATCAGGGCACCAGCCATCACGTCCTGGCGGCGGCGGTCGAGTTCATCCACACCGCCACGCTGCTGCACGACGATGTCGTCGACGGCTCCGACTTGCGGCGTGGACGGCGGACCGCCAACATCATCTGGGGCAATCCCGCCAGCGTGCTGGTCGGCGACTTCCTGTTCAGCCGGTCCTTCCAGCTGATGGTCGATGCGGGCAGCCTGAAGGTGCTGAACATCCTGTCGGGCGCCTCGGCCGTGATCGCCGAGGGCGAGGTGAACCAGCTGACCGCCGTGCGGCAGGTGGGGTTGGCCGAGGAACGCTATCTGTCGATCATCGACGCCAAGACCGCCGCTTTGTTCGCCGCCGCCTGTCGCATCGCGGCGGTCGTCGCCGAGCGGCCCGAGGCGGAGGAACTGGCGCTGGAGGCCTATGGTCGGAACCTGGGCATCGCGTTCCAGCTGATCGACGATGCGATCGACTATGTGTCGGACGCAGGCACCATGGGCAAGGACGCGGGCGACGATTTCCGCGAGGGCAAGATGACCCTGCCGGTGATCCTGGCCTATGCACGCGCGAACGACGAAGAGCGCCAGTTCTGGAAGGACGCAGTTGAGGGGCGGCGGACGTCGGACGAAGACTTCGCTCATGCCATCGCGCTGGTCCGCAAGAGCCGCGCGGTCGACGACACGATGGCGCGCGCGCGGCACTATGGTGGGCTGGCGATCGAGGCGCTGCGGGGCTTTGCCGATGGTCCGGCGAAGAGTGCGATGATCGAAGCCGTCGAGTTTGCGGTCGCGCGGGCTTACTAAAGCCACACGGTCGTTCCCCGGCGAAGGCCGGGGCCCAGTTGCCGTGCAGTGTCGTAGGCGCGAGGCGGTTTGCCTCCCCCGCCTCGTGTGGCGCGCCACCAGCTTGGTGGAGCCTGGGCCCCGGCCTTCGCCGGGGAACTGGTGAGCGGGAAAGGGGGGGAAGTCCTTCACCCCGCCTGCCAAACCTCCTATCGCCACCCCATGACCCTGCCCGTCACCGCCGTCCTCCCCGACCTGCTGACCGCGCTCGCCGACGCCTCCAATGCGGTCCTCGTGGCCCCCCCAGGCGCGGGCAAGACCACCGCCGTCGCGCCCGCGCTCCTCGACCAGCCATGGTGCACCGGCGAAGTCCTGCTCCTCTCCCCCCGCCGCCTTGCTGCCCGCGCCGCCGCCGAGCGCATGGCAGCACTCGCAGAGGAGCCGGTCGGCCGCACCTTCGGCTATGCCACGCGCATGGACACGAAGGTCAGCGCCGCGACCCGCGTGACCGTCGTCACCGAAGGTATCTTTGTCGCGCGCATCCAGGCCGATCCCGAGCTGGCAGGCGTCTCGGCGGTGCTGTTCGATGAAGTCCACGAACGCAGCCTCGACGGCGATTTCGGCTTGGCGCTGGCGTTGGACGCGCAAGCCGGGTTGCGGCCCGACCTGCGGCTGGTCGCCATGTCCGCGACGCTGGACGGACGCCGCTTTTCGAGCCTGATGGGCGATGCGCCCGTCATCGAGAGCGAGGGGCGCAGCCATCCGCTGACGCTGCGCCATCTCGGACGGGCCGCCGAAGCGCGGATCGAGGATTCGGTCGCCGCCGTCATCCGCCGCGCTTTGCAGGACGAGGCGGAGGGCGACATCCTCGCCTTTCTGCCCGGCACCGCTGAGATCGCGCGCACTGCCGAGCGGCTGGCGAACCTGCCCTCCGCCATCGCAATCCACGAACTCCACGGCTCGCTCGATCCGGCGGCGCAGCGCGCGGCGATCCGACGCGACCCGGAGGGGCGGCGGCGAATCGTGCTGGCGACCTCGATCGCGGAGACCAGCCTGACGCTGGACGGCGTGCGAATCGTCGTCGACTCAGGGTTGGCCCGCCGCCCGCGCTATGACCGCGCGGCGGGCATGACCCGGCTCGTGACCGAACGCGCCAGCCAAGCCGCCGTCATCCAGCGCGCGGGCCGAGCCGCGCGTCAGTCGCCGGGTGTCGCCTATCGGCTGTGGGAGGAAGCCGCGACGGCGGGCCTGCCACGTTTCGACCCGCCCGAGATCCTGGAGGCGGACCTGTCGGCGCTGCTGCTGGGCACCGCGCTCTGGGGCGTGAGTGATCCGCGCGCGCTCCCATGGCTCGACCCGCCGCCCGAGGCGGCCGTTGCGGAAGCCCGCGCCCGCCTGACCGTGCTGGAGGCACTGGACGAAACCGGCCGTCCAACCGCGCATGGCAAGGCGATCGCCAAACTGCCCATGCCGCCGCGCCTGGCGCATATGCTGATCCGCAGCGGCGAGCGCGGGCTGGCGTCGACCGCCGCCGAAGTCGCGGTGCTGCTCGGCGAGCGTGGCATTGGCGGGCAGGATGTCGATGTCGAACAGCGCCTCCGCCGCTGGCGGACCGAGCGCGGCCCCAAGGCGGAGGCGGCAAGGGCGATGGCGAAACGCTGGACCGGCCTCGCTCCCAAGCCGGTCGAGCAGGAGGTCTGGGATCACGCCGCGGGCGTCTGCCTCGCGCTCGCCTATCCCGACCGGGTGGCGCGGCGGCGCGACGGCACGGGCGAGAATTGGGCGAGCGTCGGAGGCAGGGGCTTCCGGCTCGATCCCGCCTCGGGGCTGGCCAGTTCGGAATGGCTGGCGGTGGGCGAGACGCAAGGCGCGGCCTCGGGAGCGCGCATCCTGTCGGCCGCGCCGCTCGACCTCGCCACCGTCGAGGCGCTGTTCGCCGATCGGATCGAGACGCGGCGGACCGTCACCTTCAACCCGACAACGGGCGGCGTCGAGGCATTGCGCGAACGGCGGCTGGGCGGGCTTCGCCTGTCGAGCGGCCCCGATTCGGGCGCGTCACCCGACGCCATCGCCGCGGCGTTGGTCGAGGGGGTGCGGACGCATGGCCTGTCGCTGCTGCCCTGGAGCGACGGGGCGGGGGCGTACCGCGCCCGCGCCGCCTATGCCGGGGTGGCACTGGACGATGCGACGCTGATCGAGCGGCTGGACGACTGGCTGCCCGCATTGGTCGCGGGCAAGCGGCGGCTGGATGCGTTGGCGCCGGGCGCCCTGACCGAGGCGATCCGCAATCTGGTCGATTGGAACGATCAGCGGCGGATCGATTCGATGGCACCGTCGCACTTCTCCAGCCCGGCGGGCAGCAGCCATGCGATTGATTATGCAGCCGAAGGTGGTCCTCGTGTCGAGCTTCGCGTGCAGGCGCTGTTCGGCCTGGCGACCCATCCGGTGATCGGTACGGAGCGCGTGCCCTTGGTCCTCAGTCTGACCTCGCCCGCCGGGCGGCCGATTCAGACGACGCGCGATCTGCCCGGTTTCTGGACGGGAAGTTGGAGCGCGGTGGCCAAGGAAATGCGCGGTCGCTATCCCCGCCATCCCTGGCCCGACGACCCTGCGGCGGCCTCCGCGACGCTGCGCACGAAAAAGGCGGATGCAAGAGCCGCCGGTTCGCGATAAGGGACTTGGATTATGGCCACTGCTCGCATCTTCCAGCGCCCCAAGAACGCGATGCAATCCGGCAAGTACCGGACCGATCGCTGGCAACTCGAATTTGAACCCGTCGAGGCGAAAAAGCCCGATCCCCTGACCGGCTGGGCCGGCAGCGGCGACACGCAGGAACAGGTCCGCCTGACCTTCGCGACGCTGGAAGAGGCGATCGCCTATTGCCAGCGCGAAGGGCTCGACCACCATGTCGTGCCGACGCCGCAAAAGACGCTGAAGCTGCAAAGCTACGCCGACAATTTCCGCTGAGTTTCGAGCGCTCCGGTCACGGCCGGGGCGCTTTTCTTTCGCGCGCAGCGCTTGAGAAGGTTGGTTCGCGCGGAGACGCGGAGGTGTCTCGCCCTCCGGCATCAGGATCGCCTCATAACCGGCTGATTAGAGCGGTATGTCGCTTCCGCGCCCCATCCCCTCTGCGTCCTCTGCGCCTCTGCGCGAACAAAGTTTCTTGGCACCTGCCCGCCGGTTCCGGCGTGTCACCATTTGTTCGCGCGAAGCCGCGATGACGCGAAGAATTTGTGAATTGGTTCGCGCAGAGGCGCAGAGAGCGCAGAGGTGGCGTGTCTGGTGGCATCGGCGCGCATGACAAACGGCCGGTTGAAGAGATATTTCGCTGCCGCGAATACGACATCTCCGCGCCTCCGCGTCTCCGCGCGATAAATCGTCTTCGCGTCCTCGCGGCTTCGCGTGAAGTCAAAAGCCCAAAATGCCGCCGCCCAGTAACAGTAGCAGCTTGGCATCGACCGCCACCCCCGCCGCCCGGCGTTCAGCGATGAAGGCGACGACCTCCGACAGCTTCACCCGGTGAACGACGATCTGCTCGTCCGAATCGCCTCCACCATCACCGACCTTCACCAACCCGGTCGCGCGAACCAAAGTGAACCGCTCCGACGTCATGCCCGGCGAGGAACAGAATTCCCCCAGCGCCTCGATCCTAGCGGGGCGATAGCCGGTTTCCTCCTCCAGCTCGCGCGCGGCACCGTCAAGCACCGCTTCCCCCTCGGTTTCGTCCCCGATCAGACCGGCGGGCATTTCCAGGCAGGTCACGCCCAGCGGGATGCGGAACTGCTCGACCAGCAGGATATGGCCGTCCTCGATCGCGAGGATGACGGCGGCGCGAATGTCGCGCGGTCGGTCGGCATATTCCCAGGTGCCGCGCTTGCGCAGCGCCAGGAACCGTCCCTCGGCCAGGGTTTCGAGGGGGGCGTCCATACGGGGATCGGTCATAGCGAAATGGGTCTGTCCGGCAGTTCGTTGGTGTCGGCCGCCGTCTTGGGGAAATGGGTCGCCAGCACAAGCCCGATGCGCTCGACCGCCGCGCTCAGCCCTTCGCCGACATGGCCCTTCGCGACATGGGGCAGCATCACTGCCATCGCCTTGCCCCAGGTTTCCGGCCCGACCTTGCCGGTCAGCCCGGAGTCGGCGACGATCTCGGCCATATGCTCGTCCTCCGAGAGATAGAGGAGCACACCGTAGCGACTGTCGGTGCGCCGTTCGGCTGCGACGCGAAACAGCAGCACCGCGCGTTCCCGGACGCGGGCGTGCCGAATGCTCTTGGGGACGAGCGCGATCCGGCGTCGGGTGGTGCCCAGCACCGTCACCACGATCGCGCACACGACAACCTGCGCGATCATCAGCACGCCGAGGATCAGGTCCTCGCCGGGCGCGCTCCAGCCGTCATGGACCAGCGCCAGCAGTTTCAACCCCAGGTGGGGAAAGAGCGCCGCGAACAGCGGCACCAGCAGCATCGCTCCCGCCGCATAGCACAGCGCGACATCGCGATAGTCGTCCGAGCGGGGCGCGACGATGGTGACGATCTCGGCATCGGTCGTGGCTTCGGCCCGCGCGACGGCAGCGGTGACCAGATCGCTATCGGTGTCGCTCAACATCTCACCAATCCCCCGAGGCGCCGCCGCCCCCGAAATCGCCGCCGCCGCCGCCGGTAAAGCCGCCGCCGAACCACGATCCGTCGCTGCCTCCGCCGGACGATCCGCCGCCCGAGCTCCAGCCGCCGCCCGATCCGCCGCCACTGCCCCAGCCGGGACCCCAGAGGATGATCGGCCAGCCGCCGCCGCGTCGTCCGCCGCCGCCATGATCGTCATCGTCATCGTCGTGGAAACGCTGGCCCTGTTTGCGGCGGACGATGGCGAGAACGACGAATGCGCCGATGAACACGATCAATATGATGAAGATCGGAAAGCCATTGGCATCCCCGCCGCCACGTTGATGCTGACGATCGAACTGCTTGGCGGCCTCGGCCACCTTCGCTTTGGCCTCCTCCGGCGAAGCTCGTAGCTGGGCGATGACGGCATCCGCACCAGCGTTCATCGCACCCGATATGTCCCCCGATTCGCGCAGGCGCGGCAACATCAGCGTACGAATCATCTGCGACGACCAGGCGTCGGTCAGGATCGGCTCCAGTCCGCGCCCGACCTCCAGCCGGGGCCCGCGCTGGCCCTTGCCCTCATTGGGTGCGACAAACAGGATCGCGCCATTGTCGGCGTCCTTCAGCCCGACACCCCAGGCGCGGCCCAGCCGATAGCCATAATCCTCGATCGGATAGTTCTGCAGATCGGGAATCGTCGCCACCACCAGCTGGCGACCGGTATCCTTTTGCAGGGACTCCAGCTTCGCCTCGAGCTGCGCCTTGGTGGCGGGGTCGAGCTTGTTCGCGGCGTCGACGACCAGTCCGTCGAACTTGGGGAAGGTCTGCGCCATCACGGGGACGGCGCAGAAGATCAGCCAGAGCCCGAGGACCGGGCGGAGCAGCCGGGTGAACCGGGTCATCGGGGCAGGATCAGCTACCGAAGTTCACCTTGGGCGCGTTCTCGGCCCCCGGCGTGGTCGCCTGATAGGGCGTCATGGCCTTGGCACCGTAAAAGACCTTGGCGCCGATCGCGTCTGGGAAGGTGCGGATGCGGACATTATACGCCTCCACCGCCTTGTTATAATCGCCGATCGCGATGTTGATGCGGTTCTCGGTGCCTTCCAACTGGCTCATGAAGGTCTGGAAATTGTCCTGGCTCTTCAGGTTCGGATAGGCCTCGACATTGGCGAGCAGCCGGCCGAGCGAGCCGCTCAGCTGGCCCTGCGCCTGCGCGAACTGCTGCATCTTGGCGGGGTCGGACAGGTCGGCACCGGTCACCTGGACCGACGTCGCCTTGGCGCGGGCGTTGACCACCTCGGTCAAGATCGACTTTTCCGACGCAGCGGCGCCCTTCACGGTCGCTTCGAGATTGGGGATCAGGTTGGCGCGACGCTGATAGGCAGCCTGGACATCGGCCCATTTCGCCTTGGCGTTTTCCTCCGCCGTCGGCACGCTGTTCATGCCGCAGCCCGACAGGGCGACGGCCATCACGACCGGGGTCAGGGCAAGGGCGGAACGACGCATTCGACAAATCCTCCATCAACTGTATCGGCTATATAAGACGCGGCTGTCCCTTGGCGAAGGGCAAAAGCGACGATAGCGTTGAACTTCATCGATTTGAGGGAGTGGGCGATGCTCAAGGAATTTCGGGCCTTCATCGCGCGGGGCAATGTGCTCGATCTGGCGGTGGCGGTCATCATCGGCGCGGCGTTCAGCAAGATCGTGACCTCGCTGACCGACGACGTGCTGATGCCGGTCATCGGCAAGATCTTTGGCGGGTTGGATTTCTCCAGCTATTTCGTTCGGATGGGGCCGATTCCGGCCAATTATGCGGGCTCGTTGACCGATTATGCGGCGCTGAAGAAGGCGGGTGTGCCGCTGCTGGGTTACGGCGCATTCGTAACGCAGGCAGTCAATTTCGTGATCGTCGCCTTCATCATCTTTCTGCTGATCCGCACCGTGAACCGCGCAACCGCGATGTTCGAGAAGGACAAGGCGGTTGCCGCCGCCGAGCCCAAGGCCGAACCCGCCGATGTCGCATTGCTTCGTGAAATCCGCGACGAACTGCGCGCGCGGCGTTCGTAAGTCGACCGATCAAAAGGCTGGTGTTCCCCGGCGGAGGCCGGGGCCCAGTTGCCATCAAGCCCGTGGCGCGCAGCAACGTTGCTTGGGAGGCGGCGTCGCCCCGCCTCCGTTGCTTCACCGCAACTGGACCCCGGCCTTCGCCGGGGTGGCGCAATGTTGGGTAAAGGGCTTACGCCGCCGCCAGCTTCTTGGCGGTGGCGTCTGCCAGGCTGGTGCCGTCGAGAATCCGTGCCGTCTCGTCGCGCACGCGCATCATCGCGTGGCGGATGGCGCAGTCGGCTTCGCTCTTGCAGTCGTTGCAGGGGCGATAGGCTGTCCGGCTGACGCACGGCACCAAGGCGAGCGGCCCTTCGATCGTGCGGATGATGTCGCCCAGCGAGATCAGGTGCGCGGGCCGCGCCAGCCGGTATCCGCCCATCTTGCCACGCTGGCTGTCGAGCAACTGCGCGCCCTTCAGGTCGGCGAGGATCAACTCCAGGAACTTGCGCGGGACATTCGCCTCGGTCGCGATGCGCGTCATCGAGGTCGGCGGACCATCGGCAGGCATCTCCGCCAGGAACAGCATCGCGCGCAGCGCATAACGGGACCGCTGGGTCAACATGGAGTTCCCCATGGACCCAAATTGGGGCGAGCGAAAGGCATTTGCGTAAACCCGCCGGGATACCTATATCCCTTCGTGCCGGGTTTCACCCGGCTATGACGATAAACTGCGGCGAGTAATAGACGCAGCGGACCCGGGGGCAGTACCCGGCGGCTCCACCATAAAAGGTGGTGTACTTGGACACCGTTTCTGACGGGGCCGAACCAGGATCGACGTGTGTTGAAAAGCGCTGTTTTCGTTCGGAATGGGACCACCGCAACGGCCCATACTCACAAGTGCCAACGATAACGAAGCACTCGCGATTGCGGCGTAATTGAGGGCCTCACGGCCTGACATTACACCAAAATAGCGCGGTCGGACCCCACCGGGCAACAGAAGGGGAATCCAGCGGTACGGGGAGCACCGGGCAACAGAAGCTCCCCACTTTCCCGGATTTGATATGAGCGTGCTGAGCCTCTCGCCAGTTGCATCACCTTCCGTTCGCGCCGAGCGAAGTCGAAGTGCGCGGACTGCCCCTGTGGCAGGGCGCTGGGGTGTGGGTGCCAACCCTATCTTCGACCCTGGCGAAGGCCGGGGCCCAGGCTCCACCCAGTTGATGGCGCGCTACCCGGCGCGGGGGAGGCAAGCCGTCCCGCGCCTTTCATCGTTCACCGCAACTGGGCCCCGGCCTTCGCCGGGGCACGGAGAGGGGTTTACCCCTCCCGCGCCAACGCCTTCAGCTTGTACAGCGCGTCCAGTGCTTCGCGTGGCGACAGGCTGTCGACGTCGAGCTTCTCCACTTCCGCCCGGATCGCGTCGCACTGTTCTTCCTCGATCTGCGCCGCAGCCGCAAACAGCGGCAGATCGTCCAGACCCGCTGCCAGCCCGCCGGTCTTGGCACGGCCCGCCTCCAGCTTGGCGAGCACCGCCTTGGCCCGCGCCACCGTGGTGGGCGGCATCCCGGCGAGGCGCGCCACCGCCAGGCCGTAGGAGCGATCGGCCGGACCCTCGCTGACCTCGTGCAGCAGCACCAGTTCGCCCTTCCACTCCCGCGCGCGGACATGGTGGAGCGACAGCGCGTCGCACCGCTCGGCCAGCCGGGTCAGTTCGTGATAGTGAGTCGCGAACAGGCAGCGGCAGCGATTATCCTCATGGATTGCCTCCACCACCGCCCAGGCGATCGCCAGGCCGTCATAGGTCGAGGTGCCGCGGCCCACTTCGTCCAAAATGACGAAGCTGCGCGGGGTGGCCTGTGCCAGGATCGCGGCGGTTTCGACCATCTCGACCATGAAGGTCGAGCGTCCCCGCGCCAGATTGTCCGACGCGCCGACCCGGCTGAACAGTCGGTCGACCAGCCCGATCTTCGCATGGGTCGCGGGCACATAGGAGCCCGCTTGCGCCAGCACCGCGATCAGCGCGTTCTGGCGGAGAAAGGTCGACTTACCGCCCATGTTCGGGCCGGTCACCAGCCAGAGCCGCGAGCTTTCCGACAGCGAGCAGTCATTGGCGACGAACCGCTCGCCCGAGCGTGCCACCGCCGCCTCGACCACAGGATGCCGCCCGCCCGTCACGTCGAAACAGCTGTGGTCCACCAGTTCGGGCCGCACCCAGCCGCCCTCGACCGCGCGCTCGGCCAGCCCGCTCGCGACATCCAGCCGGGCCAGTGCGTCCGCCGTCGCGGCGATCCTTTCGCGCGAGGCGAGCGCGGCGGCGGTCAGTTCCTCCAGATGCGCGGCCTCGGCGGCCAGCGCATGGGCGCCCGCCTGAGCGACCTTGCTCGCGACCTCGTGCAGTTCGGGCGTGTTGAAGCGGACCACGCCTGCCAGCGTCTGGCGATGGGTAAAGCCGGACTCGGGCTTCATCAGCGCGTCGGCCGAGCGTGCGGGCACCTCGACATGATAGCCGAGCACGCCATTGTGACGGATCTTCAGCGCGGTGATGCCGGTTTTCTGGCGGAACTCGGACTCCAGCGCGGCGATGGCGCGCCGCCCCCCTGCGCCCGCGTCGCGCAGGTCGTCGAGCGCCACGTCATAGCCCGCCGCGATATAGCCGCCCTCGCTCGCCTCGATCGGTGGCGAGGGGACGAGCGCGCGGCGGAGCAGGTCGATCAGTTCGCCATGGCCGCGCAAACGGGGCGTCGTCTCGCGCAGCAGGGGAGGGCCGTTGGTCAGCTGTTCGGACAGCGCCCAGGCTCCGTCAAGGCCGTCGCGCAACTGCCCCAGATCGCGCGGAGACCCGCGCCCCGCCGCGATCCGACCGATCGCGCGACCGATATCGGGCAGCGCCCGCAAGGCCGCGCGCAGCCTTTCGCGAAGCCCCGCATCGTCATGGAAATGCTGCACCAGATCGAGCCGCGCCTCGATCGCATCCCGGTCCATCAACGGCGCGCCGATATCCCCTGCCAGCGCCCGCGCACCCGCGCCCGTCACCGTCCTGTCCACCGCATCGAGCAGCGAGCCCTTGCGTTGGCCATGGGCGGTCTGGGTCAGCTCCAGGCTCTCGCGCGTCGCCGCGTCGATCGCCATCGCCCCCGCCGCCTGGGACAGCACGGGCGGACGGAGGAAGGGGAGAGCACCCTTGGCGGTATGGTCGAGATAGGCGACCAGCCCGCCCGCCGCCGACAGCCCGGCGCGGCTGAACTGACCGAAGCCGTCCAGCGTGGCGACGCCGTAAAGCCGTTTCATCTGGTCCTCGCCGCTGCCGCTGTCGAAGGTCGCGGAGGGGCGCAGGGTCGTCGCGGCATCGGCATGGGTCGCGTTCTCGGCGGCGACCACTTCGGCGGCGGCCAGGCGGGCGAGTTCGGCCCCCAGCGCATCCGGCTTCACGTCGATCACCACGAACCGCCCGGTTGAGATGTCGGCAGCGGCTAGCGCCACCGCGCCGCCCGCCTCGCCGATCGCGACGCACCAATTGTCGCACTTGGCATCGAGCAGCGCCTCTTCGGTCAGCGTGCCCGCGGTGACAACCCGCACGATTCCGCGCGCGACCAGCGCCTTGGACCCACCGCGTGCCTTGGCCTCGGCGGGCGTCTCGGTCTGCTCGGCGATGGCGACGCGGTGCCCGGCCTTGATCAGGCGCTGCAGATAGGCGGTCGCGGCATGGACAGGCACGCCGCACATCGGGATCTTCTCGCCCTCATGCTCCCCGCGCGAGGTCAGCGCGATGTCGAGCACGCCCGAGGCGATCCGCGCATCGTCGAAGAACAGCTCGAAGAAATCGCCCATCCGGTAGAAGAGCAGGCAATCCTCGGCCTCGGCCTTCAGCGCCAGATATTGCGCCATCATCGGGGTGGGGGTGGTCATCGGGGTCGAGAATCCAGATTACGTGCGCCATGACGGATGCCGACGATCGAGACGATGTCGCCGTCCACGTCATAGCTGAGGATATAGGGAGGAACCGTCACAAGCTCTCGGGTTCCGTCCGCAGCGAGGCGACCACGACGAGGGAAGTCCCGTAGACTTTCGCCCAGATCGATCAGTCTTTGTGCGATTCGCGCAGCGGCTTCGGGATCAAAGGCTTCGAGATAGGCGACGATAAGATCGAGCTGGTCGAGCGCCTCGTTCAACCAGACGACTTGAGCCATTCGCGAAACGATTTGCGGTTCGGGGTGCCCCAAGTGCGGAGCCAGGCGGAAACGGTGGCATGATCATGATACCGCCCGGCGGCGTAGTCTGCACGAGCGCGTTCCAGCGACAGCGCTTCCGCCGCCTCGTCACGCTGCTCGAAAATGCCGGGCTCATGCTCCATAGATCAATGTATAAGGCTGATGCTTCGCCTTGCCTAGGGCGGCAAAACTCCCGCGTGACAGGGTTGTCAGCCGTGCCCGAAAGCTTCAAGAGCCGTAGCGTCCTTGTATCCACAGCATCGAAGGCCGCGCGCATGTCCGACGAACCCACCGACCAGTTCTCCGAGCGCGAGGCCCTGCTGTTCCATTCCGAGGGACGGCCCGGCAAGATCGAGATCATCGCGTCAAAGCCGATGGCGACGCAGCGCGACCTGGCGCTGGCCTATTCGCCCGGCGTCGCGGTGCCGGTGCTCGCCATCGCCGAAGATCCCGCCACCGCGTACGACTATACCGCCAAGGGCAATCTGGTCGCGGTCATCTCCAACGGCACCGCGATCCTGGGCCTCGGCAATCTGGGCGCGCTGGCGTCGAAGCCGGTGATGGAGGGCAAGGCGGTGCTCTTCAAGCGCTTCGCGGACGTCGACTCGATCGATATCGAGCTGAAGACCGAGGATGTCGACCGGATCATCGACGCGATCGAGCTGATGGAGCCGAGCTTCGGCGGCATCAACCTGGAGGACATCAAGGCGCCCGAATGCTTCATCATCGAGCAGACGCTGCGCGAGCGGATGAACATCCCGGTCTTCCATGACGACCAGCACGGCACCGCGATCATCTGCGCGGCGGGTCTCATCAACGCCTGCCTGCTGACCAACCGGCGGCTGGACGAGATCAAGGTCGTGGTCAACGGCGCGGGCGCGGCGGCGATCGCCTGCACCGAGCTGATGAAGGCGATGGGCGTGCGCCACGACAATGTCATCATGTGCGACCGCACCGGCGTGATCTATCAGGGCCGCGACGACATCAACCAGTGGCAGTCGGCGCACGCCGCCGCCACCGACCGCCGCACCCTGACCGAGGCGCTGCACGGCGCTGACGTGTTCTTAGGGCTTTCGGCGGCGGGCGCGCTGAAGCCCGAGATGGTCAAGGACATGGCACCTTCGCCGATCATCTTCGCGATGGCCAACCCGGAACCGGAAATCCGCCCCGAGCTGGCTAAGGCGGCGCGCCCCGACGCGATCGTCGCGACCGGGCGTTCGGACTATCCGAACCAGGTCAACAACGTCATCGGCTTCCCCTTCATCTTCCGCGGCGCGCTCGACGTGCGCGCGACGGGCATCAATGACGAGATGAAGATCGCCGCCGCCAACGCCATCGCCGAACTGGCGCGCCAGCGCGTGCCGGAAGAAGTCGCGCTGGCCTATGGGACGCAGCACAGCTTCGGCCCCGAATATATCATCCCCGCGCCCTTCGACCCGCGCCTGATGGAGCTGGTTCCTTCGGCGGTCGCCAAGGCGGCGATGGATTCGGGCGTGGCGACGCGGCCGATCCTGGACATGGACGCCTATCGCCAGAAGCTGCGCGCGCGCCTGAACCCGACCACCTCGGTCCTGACGCTGGCCTATGAAGGCGCCCGGGCGCATCCCAAGCGCGTGCTGTTCGCGGAAGGCGAAGAGGAAGTGGTGCTGCGCGCCGCCATCGCCTTCAAGGAAGGCGGCTATGGCACACCGGTGCTGGTCGGCCGCGACGACGTGTATGATCGCCTGAAGGCGCTGGGCGTCACCAATCCCAAGGAATATGAGGTTCATAATAGCCGCACCTCGGAGATGGTGCCGCAGATGGTCGACTTCCTCTATGAGCGTCTCCAGCGTCGCGGTTATCTGCGCCGCGACGCCGAACGGATGATCAATCAGGACCGCAACATCTTCGGCTCGGTCATGCTCCAGCTGGGCCAGGCCGATGCGATGATCACCGGCATCACCCGCACCTATGCGCAGAGTTTCCGCGAGATTCGCCGCGTGATCGATCCGGTCGACGGCAAGGTGCCGTTCGGCATCCATCTGCTCGTCGGGCAGAGCCACACCGTCTTCATCGCCGACACCACGGTCAATGAGCGTCCCTCGGGCGAGGAACTGGCCGACATCGCCGAGCGCACCGCCGCTGTCGCGCGCCGCATGGGGCATGAGCCGCGCGTGGCGTTCCTGTCCTACTCCACCTTCGGCAACCCGGAAGGCCAGTGGATCGACAATGTCCGCGACGGCGTGGCCGCGCTCGACAAGCGGCAGGTCGGTTTCGAGTATGAAGGCGACATGGCCCCCGACGTCGCGCTCAACCCCAAGCAGATGGCGAACTTCCCCTTCTCGCGCCTATCGGGTCCGGCGAACGTCCTCATCATGCCGGGGCTGCAGTCGGCCAATATCTCGGCCAAGCTGCTGCGCGAACTGGGCGGTGACAGCATGATCGGCCCGATGCTGATCGGCATGGAAAAGCCGGTGCAGATCGCGCCGATGACCTCGACGGCTGGCGATCTGGTCACGCTGGCGGTGCTGGCAGCGGGCGGCATCGCGCGCTGATTTTCGCCGACAGAGCATAAGGCAGGGGCCGGGCAACAGAGGTTGCCCGGCCCCTTTTTCGTGCCCCCATGGGAGGGCGAATTCGGGCGTGACCCGGAAAGCACATTCCGCCTCCGTCACAATCCGGTCACCGCGTTGTCGCGGACATGTCATGCCCCGGTCCCATGCGCCCGCCTCATCCGTGAAAGAGCCATTGGGGGCGAAATGAAGATCATGAAGTTGCTGGGTACGGTCGCGCCGATCGCTTTGATCGCGCCTGCGGTGTCGGCGCAGACCCTGCCCGCCCAGGCCGCCGTCGCCAGCGCGGCCGATCCTGTCGCGGCTGATACGGCCACCCCCGCCGCGACCGACGACCAAGCCGGTGCCTCGGGCGACGTCGTCGTGCTCGGCTTTGGCCAGAGCCGTCAGATCCAGACCGTCAACGCCGCCGATCTCGGCCGCCTGACCCCCGGCACCTCGCCGCTGAAGGCGATCTCCAAGCTGCCGGGCGTCAATTTCCAGTCGGCCGATCCGTTCGGCGCTTATGAATGGTCGACCAAGATCTCGCTGCGCGGCTTCGACCAGAACCGCCTGGGCTTCACGCTCGACGGCGTGCCGCTGGGCGATATGAGCTACGGCCCGACCAATGGCCTGCACATCAGCCGTGCGATCATCTCCGAGAACATCGCCTCGACCAGCGTGGCGCAGGGCGCGGGCGCGCTCGGTACCGCGTCGACCAGCAATCTGGGCGGCACGATCGAGTTCACCAGCCGCGCGCCGTCCGACACCGCCGCGCTGGCCGCCTCGGGCACCTATGGCAGCAACAACACCATTCGTGGCTTCGTCCGCGCCGACAGCGGCGACCTGGGCGGCGGCCTGAAGGGCTATCTGAGCTATGCCTATCTGACCACCGACAAGTGGAAGGGTTATGGCAGCCAGCGTCAGCATCAGGCCAATGCCAAGATCGTCAAGGATTTCGGCGACCGCGGCTCGATCACCGGCTTCTTCAACTTCTCGGATCGCCGCGAGAACGACTATCAGGACCTAAGCCTCGATATCATCAAGCGTCGCGGGCTTTATAACGACAATATTTCGAACGATTATCCGCTTGCGATCCTCTATGCCAAGCAGGCGACCAACGGTGCAGCGGCGGCAGCTTATGCGGCCAAGAACAACGGTTCGCTGACCGGCTTCACCGCGCCTTATGCGGGCGTGCAGATCGGCCTGCCGAGCGGGATCACGCTGGACGACGGCTATTATGATGCCGCCGGTCTGCGCCGCGACTATCTGGGCGGGATCACCTTCGCCGCCAAGCTGACCGACGCGCTGTCGCTGACCTCGACCAGCTATTATCATCACAACAAGGGGCAGGGGTCGTGGATCACGCCCTATACGCCGACGGTAGCGGGCGCACCCAATGCCGACGGTACGCCGATCACCAATCCGGCGCCGCTGTCGTTCCGCACGACCGAATATAGCCTGGCCCGCGCAGGGACCATCGCCAAGCTGGCGTTGAAGACCGGCGCCAACACGCTGGCGCTGACCGGCTGGTATGAGAGCAACACCCTGCACCAGGCGCGTCGCCTCTATGGCATGACCGACACCGCGACGCCGAACCGCAATGCGCTGGACTTCCAGAGCAATCCGATGGCGACCGTGTGGAACGGCAAATACGATACCGAGACGCTGCAATATTCGATCGGCGACACGCTCGATATCGGCCAGCTGACGCTGAACGGCGGCTGGAAGGGCGTGCGTGTGCGCAACCAGGCCAACACGCTGGCGGGCACGCTGGCGCGCGGCAAGATCAAGAGCGAAGACTGGTTCCTGCCGCAGATCGGCGCGGTGCTGCACTTGGGTAATCAGGCCGAACTGTTCGCCAGCTATACCGAGAATATGCGCGCCTTCATCGCCGCCGCGACCGCGCCGCCCTTCTCGATCAGCCAGGCGGCGTTCAACGCGGTGTCGGGCACGGTGCGCCCTGAAAAGTCCAAGACGGCCGAAGGCGGTGTGCGGTATCGCACCGGCGGGCTGCAGCTGTCGGCGGCCGGTTACTATATCGACTTTTCCGATCGCCTGCTGACCTACTCGATCGGCACCGCGATCCAGGGCATTCCGCCGACGCTGAACAATGTCGGCGGCGTCGAAAGCTATGGCGCGGAGGTTTCGGCCTTCTACCGCCTGACCCCCGCCTTCTCGGCGCTGGCCAGCTATTCCTACAACCATGCCACCTATCAGCAGACGGTGCGCGACGGGTCGGGCAATTTGCTGGCGGAAAAGGGACGCTATGTCGTCGACACGCCGCAGAACATGGTCAAGGGCGAGCTGGTCTATGACGACAGCCGCTTCTTCGGCCGCGTCGGCGCGGACTATATGTCGAAGCGCTACTTCACCTATCTGAACGACCAGTCGGTCGCGGGCCGCGTGCTGGTCGATGCCAGCATCGGTTATCGGTTCCCGCAGGAATGGGGCGGCTTCTCGATCGAGGGCAGCGTGACCAACCTGACCGATAAGAGCTATATCTCGACCATCGGCACCAACGGCTTCACCGCCAGCGGCGACAACCAGACGCTACTCGCGGGTGCCCCGCGCCAGTGGTTCGTGACGTTGAAGAAGGGGTTCTGATAGCGTCCTCCGCTACCCTCTAGCCGCTCCCCTCCCGTAAACGGGAGGGGATGGGGGAGGGCGGGGAGTCTCACCGAGACCATCGGCTTGCGGCTCTTGCTCCTCCCCAACCCCTCCCCCTGACGGGAGAGGGGCTTTTCCTTAGGGCTTTACACCGCCCAGGCCGCGATATCCGGCTGCTCACCGATCAACGCCAGCCCATGCGCGATCGAGGTGAGTTCACCCCCGGTCGCGATCTTCTCAAACCCGAAGCGGTCCTCGAACATCCGCCGGATCGCGGGCATCAACGAGGTGCCGCCGGTCAGGAACACCCGGTCGATCGCTGCCGCCTCGGTCGCCGCAGCGGTCAGCGCGCGGTCGACCGCCTGTTCGATCCGGGCGAGTTCGGGCGCAATCCACGCCTCGAAATCCGTGCGGGACACATCCGCCTCGATCGACAGGCCGCCGCCCTCGAAGCGGAACCGCGCTTCCTCGGCCGAAGACAGGTCGCGCTTCACCCGGCCGACCGCATCGTAGAGCCGATATCCCTGCTCCTCCTCGATGATCGCGATCATCCGCCCGATCGCATCCGGGTCGAGCGCGGCGCGGCGCAGCTTTTCCAGTTCGGCCAGCGTCTTGCGGTTGCGCATCAGCGCCAGGCGCGACCAGTCGCCAAAATCGGCGAAATAGCCGCGCGGGATTTCCAGTATCTTGTCGAATGAGCGATATTTCCCGCCCGCGCCCAGCAGCGGCAGGACGAGGTGATCGATCAGCTTCTGGTCGAACCGGTCGCCCGCGATACCGACACCGGCATGGCCCAGCGGCTCGCAACGCCGGTCGGCGCCGGGGGCGGCGATGCGCACGACCGAAAAGTCGCTGGTGCCGCCGCCAAAATCGGCGACCAGCACGGTGGCCGGTTCGGTGATCCGCGACGCATAGCTGAACGCCGCGCCCAGCGGCTCGTAGACATAATGGATCTCCGTCCCCAGCCGCTCAAACATCGCGTCATAGCGCTGGCGGGCCAGCGCCTCGTCGGGGCGATGCCCGGCATATTCGACCGGCCGCCCGACGACGATCCGCGCCGCCTTGCCATCGAGCGTGCCGCCGCTGCGCGCCGCCATCCGATCGAGAAAGGCGCGACCCAGTTCCTCGAAGCGATAGCGCTTGTCGAACACGGTCGCGTGCTCGAACACCGGCGAGGCGGCCACCGACTTGAACGACTGGATGAACCGGCTGCCGCCCGGGAAGTCGAGATATTCGGCGATCGCCCAAGGGCCTGCTTCCACCTCGATCCCGTCATCTTCCCAGAAGCATAGCGCCGAGCGGAAGACGGGGTCTTCGCCCTTCGGGGCCTTGAGGGGAACGAGATGGGACTCGCCGTCCTCGGCGCGGGCGACGACCGAGTTGGTGGTGCCGAAGTCGATGCCGAGGACGGTGTGCGGGGTATCGGTCATGCGGGGTCCGCTACACGATGCGGGCGCTGAGGGGAGGGGGCTTTGTTTGCGTGGAGGCTCTTTTGCTCCCCCTCCCGCAGGCGGGAGGGGGGTGGGGGGAGGGTTTGGAGTCTCACCGAGACCATCGCCCGCGGCCTTGCCCTCCCCCAGCCCCTCCCGCCTGCGGGAGGGGAGAAGAAGGTTAGCGTACGATTGTTGTCGCCTCGCTCGCCGCCAAATCCGGCCACCGATCCAGCATCGCCGCCGTCACGCCGTTGGTCCAGCCGAAGCCGTCCTGGGTCGGATACTCCCCGCCGCCGCCGGGCTTGCGCTCTTCGACATCGTATTTCTCCAGCAGCTTGCCCGTCTCCGTATAGGTGCGCGCGACGGTGGCGATCCAGCGGCGGGCAATGTCCTTGGCCAGCGCCTGTTCGCCGTACCGCCCCAGCCCTTCGACCGCGACCCATTGCAGCGGGGCCCAGCCATTGGGGGCATCCCATTGCTGGCCGGTACGGATATTGGTGGTGCGCAGCCCGCCCTCGCCGACCAGCGTCGCGCGCGTCGTCGCCGCGACCGCACGGGCCTGTTCGGCGCTGGCATGTCCGGCGAAGAGCGGGAATAGCGACACGGCGGTGCGGCTGTTCGTCGGCCGCCGGGCGGACCGGTCCCAATCGGCGAACCGCTTGTCCCCCGCCACCCACAGATAGCGGTCGATCGCGGCCTTTCGCCGTGCGGCCAGCTTGGCGAAGCGGCGCGCCAGCACTTCGTCGCCCAAAGCCTTGGCCCGCGCGGCGATCCGGCTTTCGTTCACCCATAACAGGCTGTTGAGATCGACCGGCACGATGTCGGTGGTATGGATCGTCTCCAGTCGCATCGGGTCGACCAGCCAACGCGAGCTGAAGTCCCAGCCCGACTCCGCCGCCGCGCGCAGGTCGCGCTGGACGATGGCGGGCGCACGCGGTGCGGCCTTCGCGGCGGTCTCGCGGTCCTCGCGCCAGCTTTCGTCGCGCGGCGTGTCGCGCGCATCCCAATAGCGGTTCAGCAGGCTGCCGTCGGGCATTTGCACGACATGCTGGCACGCCCCGCTCGCATCCAGGCAGTTCGACCCCGCCATCCAATACTCATGCTCGCGGACCAGCGCCGCCAGCCGCCGTTTCGCCAGTACGGGATCGCGATTGTCCGACAGGTCCATCATCAGCGCCAGGAAGGGCGGTTGCGAGCGGCTGAGATAATAAGTGCGCGTACCGTTGGGGACATGGCCGTAACGCTCGACCAGATCGACGAAATCGGCCAGCATCGCCTCGATCAGCGGGGCCTGACCGTCCGCCTTCAGGCCCAGCATCGTGAAATAGCTGTCCCAGTAGTAAATCTCCTGGAACCGGTCGCCGGGCACGACATAGCCATGGTCGAGCCCCAGCGCCGACGATCCCGCCACAGGCGCGAAGGGCGCGCGGCCCAGGATCGGCCACAGCTCGCGAATGCGGTCGCGCAAAGGGGCGCGGGCCTGCGTATCGCCGCGCACCGAAAAATAGCGACGGACGAAGGCGGTCAGCGCGGCCTTGCCGACCGGCTTTTCGCGGGCATAGGCGGCCATGATCGCCTGTGGCGCCTCGCGCGGCACCGCATCGGCAAAGGTCTTGCCGTCGGGAAAGACCTGCGCCGCCTGCACCGCACTGAACAAGGGGCCGTAAATATCGGCCGGGGAGGGCGGCATGGCCTGTGCCTGGAGCAGCAGCGCCAGCATGGGGACAAGGATCAGGCGGCGGGTCATCATGCTCTCCGGTCGATGGGCGCGGCGCGAGGTAGCAGCACCGTGGCGGACAGGCCCCCGCCCTGGGCTTGGTCGAGGATCAGCCGACCGCCATGAAGCTCGGCGAGTTCGCGCGCGATGGCAAGGCCGAAGCCATGGCCGTCGCCCCGCTCGTCCAGCCGCGTGCCCGCCTCCGTTGCGCGAATCCGATCCGCTTCGGCGATGCCGGGGCCGTCATCGGTGACGGTCAGGCGAATCTGGCGATCCTCCGCCCATGCTTGGACGCGCACCGCCGCATGGGCGTGGCGGGCGGCATTGTCGATCAGGTTGCCCGCCACCTCGTCCAGATCCTGCGCGTCCATCACGACCGACAGGTCACCCGGAATGTCGGCGGTAAGGGTGATGCCGCGATCGGCATGAAGCCGGGCAATCGCCGCCGTCAGGTCGCCGATCGCCGGGGCCAGCGCGGTGACCGCACGCACCGTCCCGGCCTGCACCCGCGCGCGGGCGAGGTGGTGGCGGATGGTCTCATCGATCCGCGCGACCTGCGCGGCGCGGGGCGGATCGCCCGCCAGGTCGAGCGCCAGCGTGGCGACCGGGGTCTTCAGCGCATGGGCCAGATTCGCGGCGGAAGCGCGGGCGGTTGCCAGCGCACGTTCGCTATCGGCGGCCAGCGCGTTCAGCTCGGCGGCGAGCGGCTGGAGCTCCGCAGGCTGATCCTCATCGACGCGGGCACGCTCGCCGGTCCGGATCGCGGCCACTTCGTCGCGCAGCCGATGCAAGGGGCGCAGGCCGAGGCGTAGCTGCAGCAGGCTCGCGGCGGCCAGCAGCACGCCCAGCCCCGCCAGCATCGCGAGCAGCGGGACCAGGGCGGCACGGATCGGACGGGCGACCACCGCGCGGGGGGCGGCGGCGCTGATCGTGACGGGGCCGCGTGACGAGGGGATGGTAATCTGCCGCGCATGGACGCGCACACCCTGCTCGGTACGACCATCGGCCGGGTGCGGCTGGTCCACGCCGCCCGGCGGCGGCGGGGCAGGCGGGGGACCGCCTGCGATCGGTGCGGGGCCCGGCGGATGCGGTGCGGCCAGCGGGGGGAAGTCGCCCGATCCGATCACACCATCGGGTCCTGCGATCCGCCAGCGCCAGCCCGGTTCGGGCTCGAGCAGCCCGCGCCGCGTGGCGATACGGTCGCGGTCGACCCGACCCTGTGGATCGACGGCGGCGGCCAGAACGGCGATTTCCGAATCGAGCCGCTGATCGAGCCCGCGGGTGACGATTCCTTCCAGCGCGCTGGCCAATCCCCAGCCTGCGAGCAAAAGCGCCGCCAGGATCGCCACGCCCGAGATCAGGATCATCCGGCCATGAATGGACCGGGGAGGTCTCACGCACCCTCTCCGGCGGTGAGGCGATAGCCCATGCCCCGCACCGTCTCGATCAAATCGGCGCCAATCTTCTTGCGCACACGCCCGACGATCACCTCCAGGCTGTTGGAATCGACATCGGCATCGCCTTCATAGACTCGCTCCAGCAGTTCCAGCCGGGGGATCACCGCTTCCTTGCGCAGCATCAGCGCGGACAGGACGCGCCACTCGAACGCGGTGAGCTTCAGGGGCAGGCCGTCCAGCTCGAACTGCCCGGTCTGGCTGTCGAAGGAGAGGGGGCCGCAGGTCAGGCGCGGCTGGGCATGGCCCGCCGCGCGGCGCACGAGGGCGCGAAGGCGCATGACCAGCTCCTCGACGCGGAAGGGCTTGGTCAGATAATCGTCGGCCCCGGCCTTGAACCCGGCGACCTTGTCCGACCAGCCGTCGCGCGCGGTCAGGATGAGCACGGGCAAGGCACGCCCGGCCTCGCGCCACTGGCGGAGCAGGGTCATGCCATCGCCATCGGGCAGGCCCAGGTCGAGCACGGCCGCATCATAGATTTCGGTATCGCCCGCATGGCCCGCGTCCACGCCGCTGGCGAACAGGTCGACCGCGCATTGCTCGGCACGTAAGGCCCGCGCGATGGCGGGGCCCAGTGCGGGATCATCCTCGACCAGCAGAATCCGCATGACGTATCCGTTATCCCCTTATCGCCCCGCTATCGTCGCATAGCCTAAACCCAATCTGAACCGCGCGGTTCAGCGGGCATCGGGGCGAATCACCTAAAAGCATCTCCATCAACCAAGGAGATCGACAATGTCTCGTTTCCATATTCCTACCCCCCGCTTGCAGGGCAAGGCACCGCTGGCCGCCGCCGCTGCGGTCCTGATCGCACTGGGTGCGGGCGGTGGCGCCGCCGCCGTCTCGATGACGCGGCCCACCGTCACCATGGCGCCGACCGTCCAGACGCCGATCGCCAAGCTGGCCTCCACCAGCGGCGTCGTCACCGCCAAGGGGCGGGTGGCCGAAGTCTTCGGCGATCGCTTCGTCGTGCAGGACGGCACCGGCCGCGCGATGGTCGCGGCGTCGCGCGATGCGATGCCGTCTGTCGGCAGCAACGTGATGGTGCAGGGGCGCTATGATGACGGCGTGATGCACGCCCAGTATCTGGTCGACCCCAATGGCTCGGTCGTGCCGGTCGGCCCGCCGCCGCCCCCGCCGGGTGGTCCGCGTGGTCCCGGCGGCCCCGGTGGCCCGCGCGGTGACGGTCCGCCGCCGCCTCCGCCGCCCCCCGGTGGTCCGGGCGGGCCCGGTGCCCCGGGTGGTCCGGGCGCTCCCCCGCCGCCGCCGCCGGGTGGCTGCGCACCGGGTGCGGTCCCTCCGCCCCCACCGCCGGTGAACGGCGCGGCGCCGCAGGGTGCGCCGGTGCCGCCGCCCCCGCCGCCCGCTGGAGCCCCGGCCCCGGCTCCCACCGGCGCGGTTCGCCCGGCGGCCTGATCCCGTCCTGACGAAGGCGCCTCCGACTGTGGTCGGGGGCGTCTTTGCGTACGTCGGGTCGAGGAAATCCCGCTCGGCAAGAGGAACCTTCGCCGCGCTGACCCTTTAGCGCCTCATGCGCTGGCTTCGATCGCTCGACATTCCGGCCGAATGGCTGTGGCTGCAACATGTCCTCATCATTGCGGCGGCGGTGCTGATCGCCGTCGTGGTGCACAGCATCGCCATGCGGATCGCCGGACACGCCGCCAGACGGACCGCTAGCCAGAGCGACGATCTGGTCCTCGCCCATATCCGCCAGCCCTTGCGCTGGGTGGCGATCGCCATCGCGGTCAGCTTCGCGATGCGGCTGGTGCCCATGTCGGGGGAGGGGCGAGAGATATGGCGACAGGTGCTGGGGTTCTTCGTCCCCGCCTTGCTCGGCTGGCTGGCCGTGGCAGCGTTGCGTGCCTTTCAAGGCGTCGTCTATCTGCGCGCGGATATCAGCGTCGAGGACAATCTACGCGCCCGGCGCAAGCGGACGCGGGCGCAGATTTTGGGGCGGATCGGCATCTTCCTGATCGTGTTCCTGACCGTTTGCCTGATGCTGTTGAGCGTGCCGGGCATCCGCACCATCGGTGTCACGCTGATGGCCTCGGCGGGTATCGCGGGTCTGGTCGTCGGTGCCGCCGCGCAACCCGCGCTCAAGAACCTGATCGCGGGCGTGCAGATGGCCTTTACCGAGCCGATCCGCCTCGACGACGTGGTCATCATCGACAATGAATGGGGGCGGATCGAGCAGATTCACCTGACCTTCGTCGTGGTGCGCATCTGGGATGAGCGGCGGCTGGTGGTGCCGGTTGCCAAGTTCCTGGAGAACAGTTTCCAAAACTGGACGCGCGAGACCAGCCAGTTGCTGGGTTCGGTTTTCTGGTATCTCGATCCGGCGGCGGACATTCCTCGATTGCGTGCGAAGATGGGCGAACTGGTCGAGGCAAGTACGCGCTGGGACCGGCGGTTCTTCAACATGCAGGTGACGGATGTGAAGCCGGACTCGATCGAGGTGCGCGGGTTGATGACGGCGCGGGATGCCTCCACCGCGTTCGACCTGCGGTGCGAGATCCGCGAGGGGCTGCTGGAATATATCCGGTTGGAAATGCCTGAGGCGTTGCCCCGGCGGCGGCTGGAGCATTCCATTCCTCCCCGGCACGGGGAGGGGGACCAGCCGCAGGCTGGTGGAGGGGGCGTGCCGCTGGGGTAGCCCTTCGTCGAAGCCCCCCTCCGTCAGGGCTGACGCCCTGCCACCTCCCCGTGCCGGGGAGGATCAGTGGGCCGCCTCTTCGATCGCCTTGGCTTCCGCTTTCACCCCATCCCCGCGCAGCGCCGCCAGGAACAGCTCGCACCACCAGAACACGTCCTCGCGCCGGACATTGTCGATCAGGCTTTCCCAGCGCCGGATACGCTCGGCGCGCGGCATGGCCAGCGCCTGGACGATCGCGTCGGACATTTCCTCCGCGCTGTAGGGATTGATGAGCACCGCGTCCTTCAACTGCTCGGCGGCACCGGCAAAGCGCGACAGGATCAGCACGCCGGGGTCCTCCGGGTCCTGCGCCGCGACATATTCCTTGGCGACTAGGTTCATCCCGTCGCGTAGCGGCGTCACCAGCCCGATCCGCGCGGCGCGGTAGATGCCGGCGAGAACCGGCCGCGGAAACCCCTTGTTGACGTAGCGGATCGGCACCCAGTCGATATCGGCATATTCGCCATTGATCCGCCCCGACAGCGAATCGAGATTGGCGCGAATCTCCTGATAGGTGTTCACCTTCTCGCGGCTGGGCGGTGCGATCTGGAGCATATAGACCAGGCCCCGCCGCTCCGGGTTCTGCGCCAGGAAACGCTCATAGCCCAGGAAGCGCTCGGCCAGCCCCTTGGAATAATCCAGCCGGTCGACACCGACGATCAGGCTGCGCCCCGTGGCCGACATATACATGCGTTCGCGCGCGAACCGGGCGTCATGGCCGTTCGCGGCGTCCTCGAACTCCTTGGTCTCGATGCCGATCGGCGCGCGGATCGCCTGGATCGTCTTGCCGTTCCACGTCACCGCGCCATTCTCGCCGAGGGTCCCGCCCAGCTCCTTGGTCACATAGTCGCGAAAGCTGTCCAGCCAGTCCTCGGTGTGGAAGCCGACCACGTCATAGGCGAAGAGCGATTCCACCAGCTTGCGATGGCTGGGCAGCGACATCAGCAGCCGCACCGGCGGCCACGGGATGTGCAGGAAGAAGCCCATCCGGTTCTTGAACCCCCGCTTGCGCAGGTCGCGGCCCAGGGGGATCAGGTGATAGTCATGTACCCAGACCAGATCGTCGGGCTCGATCAGCGGCTGCACCGTCTCGGCGAAACGCTCGTTGACGCGCGCATAGCCCGAATCGAAGTCGCGCTCGAACTCGGTCAGGTCGATCCGGTAGTGGAAGAGCGGCCACAGCGTCCGGTTGGCATAGCCGTTATAATATTCGTCGATATCCTGCTCTTCCAGGTCGATGGTGGCGGTGGTGACGCCGCCGCCCTGCTGGAAGTTGATATGGCCGCTGAACTGGTCGGTGGTCTCCCCCGACCAGCCGAACCAGATGCCGCCCTGTTCGCGCAAGGCGGCGAGAAGCGCGACCGCCAGCCCGCCCTGATTTCCGCCCGGCCCGGTGGTGGGCGGCTGGACCCGGTTCGAGATGACGATCAGGCGACTCATCGCACGGCACTCCATGGTTTACTCAGCAGGACGGCGCAGTTGATCAGGCCGACCAGCGAATAGGTTTGCGGGTAATTCCCCCACAGCTCGCCCGTATTGGGGTCGATATCCTCGGACAGAAGCCCGGCGGGGGTGCAGCGCGCCACCATCTCCTCGAACAGCGCGCGGGCGTCCTCGTGGCGCCCGGTAACATATAACGCCTCGATGAGCCAAAAAGTGCACACATTGAAGGCGGTATGCGGAAGCCCGAAGTCATCCTCGGTGGCATAGCGCAGCATGTGGCTGCCCCGGCGCAGCCCCTTTTCGACCGCATCCAGCGTCGAGCGGAAGCGGGGATCGTCGGGCGACAGGAAGCGCAGGTCCAGGAGCTGGATGATGCTGGCGTCCAGATCGTCGCCGCCGAAGGTCGCCGACATGCGCTGCGTCTCGGGACGCCACGCCGCCTGCTCGATCGTCTCGCGCATCTGGTCCGCGCGCTCCTGCCAGAAGGCGCGCCGTTCCTCCAGCCCCAGCGCCTGCGCGGCGTTGGCGAGTCGATCGCATGCCGCCCAGCACATCGCCGCCGAGTAGGTGTGGACATGGCTCTTGGTGCGCAGCTCCCACAGCCCTGCGTCCGGCTGGTCGTATTTGGCCCAGGCCCGCTCGCCGACACGTTCGAGCGAGTGGAAATCCTCGACGCCCGACATGCGGAACAGGCGGGTGTCGAAGAACGCCTGCACGTCGGGCAGAACGATCTGACCGTACGCGTCGTGCTGAATCTGCTCATAGGCCTGGTTGCCGACGCGCACCGGCCCCATGGCGCGATAGCCGGGCAGCTTGGTCTCGATCCGCTCGACCAGGGTCGCTTCGCCACCGACGCCGTAGAGCGGCTGGATATGTCCGCCACGCGCGGCATCGACGATGTTGCGCAGATATTCGAGATACCCTTCCAGCACGTCGAGCGCGCCCAGCCGGTTGAGCGCCTGCACCGTATAATAGGCGTCGCGAATCCAGCAGTAGCGATAGTCCCAGTTGCGCCCCGAATCGGCATGTTCGGGCAGCGAGGTGGTCAGCGCGGCGACGATGGCGCCGGTTTCCTCATGCTGGCACAGCTTCAGCGTGATTGCGGCACGAATGACGACCGCCTGCCACTCAACCGGAGTGGCCAGGCCGCGAACCCAGTGGTGCCATTCATGCGTAGTGCGCTCCAGCATGGCGCGGCTCGCTTCGCTGAGCACGCCCGCAAAGCTTTCGTCCGGGCCGAGAAACATGTGGATCGGGCGTTCGAGCCGGAACCACTGCTCGGCGGCGATATGGCCGACTGGCGCATCGGTGGTCAGGCGCAGCGTCTGCTGCGTCATCAGATAGCGGATATGGTTGGACCCTTGCGTCCGCTCGGTGGGCGTGCCCCAGTCGGTCGCGACGCGCAGGGCGATGCGGATGCGGGGGCTGCCGATGGGGCGCACGATCCGCACATAGCTGGTCGGGCGATAGACGCGGCCCTCGCGCGAGAAGCGTGGGCAGAAATCGGTGATCTCGATGCCGTTGCCCCGGTCGTCCATATGGGTGGTGACCAGGATCGGTGTGTTGCGCAGATAGCCCTGCGTGGTCGACACCCGGTCCTCCAGGTCGATCGCCCAATAGCCGGTCTCCGGCTCGCCATCGCCCAGCAGCGCGCAAAAGGCCGGATCGCCATCGACGCGCGGCACACAGCCCCAGACGAAGCGGCCTGCCGAATCGACCAGCGCGGAAACCTGGCAATTGCCGATCGGCCAGAGGTTCAGATCCTGTTGCATCAGTTTGCATTCTCCAGCGCTTGGGCGAGCCACTCATGGACGGCGGCGACATCGGGCAGGCGGTAACGGGCGGCGGTCTCACGCATCGGTCCGACCAGCACGCCCGCGCCACCCAGGGCGGCGGCGGCAACGAAGCCGTCCTCGTCAGTGACATCGTCGCCGAAGAAGATCGGGACCGTGCCCTGCATCGCGGGGGCCTGCATCAGCGTCTCGATCGCCTGACCCTTGTCGCCGGGCAGGCGGATCTCGACCATCATCTTGCCGGGTTGCAGGGTCAGGCCGTGACGCTCGGCGATGGCGGTGGCTTCGCGGATGGCGAGCGGTTCCGCGTCCGGGTTGCGGCGGTAATGAAGGCCCGCGCCGAAGCTCTTGGTCTCGAAATACAGGTCCTGGGCCTCGGCGACCATGCGCATCTCATCCGTCGCCGTGGCCAGGTGAGGGGGCTTGTCGGGCTGGACATGGCCGTCGTCGGGCGAGCGGCGTTCGGCACCATGGCTGCCCGCGAGGATAAAATGCTGGGCCTGGGGGCCGAACAGCGCGTCGAGCTGGGCGATCGAGCGGCCGCTGACGATGGCCAGGCGGCCCGGCATGTGTGCGGCCAGCGCGTCCAGCCGATCGGCAAGCTCGGGGCTGACATGCACCCCCTCCGGATTGTCGGCGAGTTCGACCAGCGTGCCGTCGAAATCGAGGAATAGGCTGTCCGTGGCGGACAGGCGGGGCGGGGGTGGGGCGAGGTCGACCGGCATGGGCGAAAGCATAGCGGATGCGGACATGCCGAGTGAACCCATCCCCGCCGCTCGCGTTCCGCTGCGCTGCCGAAATGATTACGGAAGGGGGGACGAGGAAGCTGTGACCGAGCGGCTGGGCACACCCCCTCCCGCAGGCGGGAGGGGGATGGGGGGAGGGCCCGTTCCTCGAGCGACGTCGCTCGTGGCCTTCCCCTCCCCCAACCCCTCCCGCTTGCGGGAGGGGAGAAGAAGTGAGGGCGTGGGCAAAAACAAAAAAGGGCCGGCGATCGCTCGCCAGCCCCTCTTTTCCGAACCTTGGATACAGGTTTAGTAAACCCGCTTCTTCGGCTTGATATACTCGATATCGTCGGTCAGCGTGTAATCATGCACCGGGCGATAGTCGATGGCGACCCCGCCGCCCTGGCCGCCCCAGCCGTCGAAGGTGGCGACCGTGTGCTTCATCCAGTTGGCGTCGTCGCGATCGGGGAAGTCCTCGTTCACGTGCGCGCCGCGGCTTTCCTTGCGGTTCAGCGCCGATTCCATCGTCACGACCGCCTGGCTGATGAGGTTGTCCAGCTCCAGTGTCTCGACCAGATCGGTGTTCCAGATCAGCGAGCGATCCTTGATGCCGATGTCCTTCATCCGGTCATAGGTGGCGCGGATCATCTGGCGACCTTCGGTCAGCAGCTCGTCGGTGCGGAACACGGCGCAGTGGCGCTGCATCGTCTTCTGCATCTCGCTGCGCACCGACGCGGTGGTCGAGCTGCCAGCGGCGTTGCGGAAGTGGTCCAGGCGACCCAGCGCCAGCTCTTCCGATCCCTTGGGCAGCGGCGCGTGCGGCGTGCCGGGCTTCAGCGTGTCCTTGATGCGCAAGCCTGTCGCGCGGCCGAACACGACGAGGTCGATCAGCGAGTTGGAGCCGAGGCGGTTCGCGCCGTGCACCGACACGCAGGCCGCTTCGCCGACCGCGAACAGGCCGGGGACGACCGAGTCCGGGTTGCCGTCCTTCAGCCGGACGACTTCGCCATGATAGTTGGTCGGAATGCCGCCCATATTATAGTGGACGGTCGGCGTGACGGGCAGCGGCTGGCGGGTCAGGTCGACACCGGCGAAGATCTTGCCGGTTTCGGTGATGCCGGGCAGGCGCTCGGCCAGCACCTTCGGGTCGATATGGTCGAGATGGAGGTAGATATGATCCCCCTCCTTGCCGACGCCGCGCCCTTCGCGGATTTCCATCGCCATCGAACGCGACACGACGTCGCGGCTGGCGAGGTCCTTCGCCGACGGAGCATAGCGCTCCATGAAGCGCTCGCCCTCGGAGTTGGTGAGGTAACCGCCCTCACCGCGCGCGCCCTCGGTGATGAGGACGCCAGCGCCGTAGATGCCGGTCGGGTGGAACTGCACGAACTCCATGTCCTGGAGCGGCAGGCCAGCGCGCAGCACCATGCCGCCGCCGTCACCCGTGCAGGTGTGCGCCGAGGTGGCCGAGAAATAGCAGCGACCATAGCCGCCGGTCGCCAGCACGACGTTATGCGCGCGGAAACGGTGGATCGAGCCGTCTTCCATGCACAGCGCGATCACGCCGCGGCAATTGCCCTGATCGTCCATGATCAGGTCGAGCGCGAAATATTCGATGAAGAAGTCCGCGTCATATTTCAGCGACTGCTGGTACAGCGCGTGCAGCATGGCATGGCCGGTACGGTCGGCGGCGGCGCAGGTGCGCTGCGCGGGCGGGCCTTCGCCCATATTCTGCATCATGCCGCCGAACGGGCGCTGATAGATCTTGCCCTCTTCGGTGCGGCTGAACGGCACGCCCGCATGCTCCAGCTCGTACACGGCGGCGGGCGCCTCGCGGCACAGATATTCGATCGCATCCTGATCGCCCAGCCAGTCCGACCCCTTGACGGTGTCGTACATGTGCCAGGTCCAGTGGTCGGGGCCCATATTGCCCAGCGAGGCGGCGATACCGCCCTGCGCGGCGACGGTATGGCTGCGCGTCGGGAACACCTTGGTGATGCAGGCGGTCTTCAGACCCGCCTCGGCAATACCCATGGTGGCGCGCAGGCCCGAGCCGCCCGCACCCACGACGACGGCGTCATAGGTATGGTCGATGATCTTGTAAGCGGCAGCGGACATTATGCAGCGGCTCCGAAAGCGATCTTGAGGATCGAGAAGATGGCGACGGCGGCGGTCGTGAAGACGAACAGGTTCATGACGACGAGCAGCGCGACCCGGTTCTGGTCCTGCTCATAATCCTCGATCACGACCTGAAGGCCGAGGCGCATGTGATAGAAGATCGACGCGACCAGCAGCACCATCGGGATGGCGGCCCAGGAATTGGCCAGCCACAGGTGCATCGCGGCATAGTCGAACGACGGCTGGCGCAGGATCGAGATCAGCAGCCAGGCGATCAGCAGGAAGTTGGAACCGGCGGTTAGCCGCTGGTTCAACCAATGATGAGTGCCCGACTTGGCCGAGCCCAGGCCGCGCACGCGGCCGATTGCGGTTCCCGAACGCATCACTTGATCCCCAGATAGAGCCAGAACGCCACGGTTGCGACGACGGCGAAGACCATGGTGGCTTGGGCCTGCCGCTTGTTCGCCTTCAGCTCGAAGCCAGCGCCGACATCCATGAACAGGTGGCGGATGCCGTTGGCGATATGCTGGAACAGGCAGGCGGTCAGGCCGATGCCGACGACATAGCCGATGATGTTGAGCTTGCCCGACTGGACGGTGAAGACGTCGCGGAACGTCGCATAGCTTTCCGGCCCGCCAGCTACGGCGGCCAGGAACCATACGAGCAGCAGCGTGCCCACGGTCGCCATGCCCGTGCCGGTGGCACGGTGCAGGATCGACACCAGCATGTTGGGGCCCCATTTCCAGATCTGGAGATGCGGCGAAAGCGGGCGGGCGGTGTTGCGGGCGGCCAAGGGCAGATCCTCGAACAGTCTAAAGTCAGGCTGGTTTGCGGATACGCCTATGGTGAAGACGCCGACAGGATGCAAGCCGTGAGCGCACCTGCGGCACGCTTCGTCGCCGCGAATGGGCGTTGCCGTTCGGGACGGAGTGCCGACAGTCGCAGAGATAAGATGCCCTTAACCCTTTTGGTCGCAGAAAGAGCGGGAAAATCTGGCCATTGCCGAATGGGAGACCCACATCTTGCGCTCCGACCTGCCGCCGCCCACGGTCATTACCGTGGAAATCGACCTCGATGCTCGGGTTCGCACCTTTGACGGCGGGGATGGCTCGCTGGTCCGGCTGGCCGCCGAAATCTGGTCGGTGATCGAACCGCGCGCCGATGAGGTGGTCGTCGCCTATTGGGACCATTGGCGTCGCAAGAATCCGGGGCAGCCGGAGTGGACGCCGCTCGACCGCGAGCGCCAGCTGACCGCCGGGCGCGCCTATCTGCGCAATCGCTTCTGCGATCTGGCCGGACGCGAATGGCTCGAGTCGCTGGGGCGTTCGGTCGCATCGGCCTTTGCCGCCGACATCGCGCCGATGGAGGTGCTCGCCATGTCCTGTGCCAGCGACCGGGCCGCGCTGAAGGTCATTCTGGAAGACATGCCGGCGGATGACCCGCGCCGCTCGGTCGCGGTCGACACGCTGCTGCGGCTGTACGGCATGGAGACCGAGCTGACCGTCGAGCTGTTCGCGGGTTATCGCAACTGGTGCGCGGAGCGCGAGCGCGAGCGGCTGGCGGGCGATTTCCGCAACGGCATCGCCGCCGTGGTCGAGAATGCCTCGGTCGAAGGGCAGGACCTGCGACGCCAGGCGCAGGAGGCCTCGGTGTCGACGCGCGGCATGCTGGGCAAGTCGAGCGAGGTCGCGGCCGCCGCCGAACAGTCGGCGGTCGCGATGCGCGAAGCGGCGCAGACCGCCGCCGGGCTGATTCGCGCGATCGAGGATGCCCGGACGGAGGTCGACCAGGCCGCCGATGTCGCCAACCGCGCCGCCGACCAGGCGGGCCAGGCGGTCGGCATGTCGGAGATGCTGTCCGACCATGCCAAGTCGATCGAATCGATCCTGGGCCTGATCCGCGACATTGCGGGCCAGACCAACCTGCTGGCGCTGAACGCCACCATCGAGGCGGCACGGGCAGGGGATGCCGGACGCGGCTTTGCGGTCGTGGCGCAGGAGGTGAAGAGCCTCGCCAGCCAGACTGCGCGCGCCACCGACGATATCGCCACCAAGATCGCCGCGATCCAGGCCGCAACCCGCTCCACGGTCGAGACCAACGCGTCGATCAAGGCGACGGTCAACGAGGTACAGGTCTCGGCCGAGCGAATCCGCTATGCGATGGAGGCGCAGGCGCAGACGGTGACTGCGATCACCGCCGCCGTCGACGAGACCGCGCTGGCCGCCGACTCGATGTCGCACACCATCGCCGCGATCCGCCAGGATACTGAGCATGTCGCGCAGGAGATCGACCGGGTCGGGCGCGGCTTCGACCATCTCGACACCCGGCTGGGCGACCTGAAGACCAGCGCCAGCCTGTTCGTCGCGCGAGTCGCGGCGTAACTTATTCCTCCCCTGCAAGGGGAGGTGGCAGGCCGTAGGCCTGACGGAGGGGTGTCGCGCCATCGAGAGGGTGACACCCCTCCGACGCGCTACGCGCGCCACCTCCCCTTGCAGGGGAGGAAGTTGGGGTGCCGGTTGACGCATCGGCCCTTGCCCGGCACGGCAGGGGCATGACGACGATATTGGTAACGGGCAGCAGCCGAGGGATCGGCGCAGCCATCGCATCGAGCTTGCACGACCTGCCCGACACGCGGGTCCTGGGCCATGCCACGCGCAGCGGCCTTGGCGCGAATCTGGCCGCCGATCTTTCCGATCCCGATGCGCCCGCCCGGCTCTGGGTCGAGGCGCTGGAGCAGGCAGGCGGCGCGGTGGACATCCTCGTAAACAACGCCGGTATCTTCGAGGCGAGCCCGCTGGAGGCCGACGACTGGTCGGACAGCTGGGCGCGCACGATGCAGGTCAACCTGACCGCCTCGGCCGAACTCTGCCGCCTCGCCGTGCTGCATTGGCAGGAGCGGGGCGTCGGCGGGCGGATCGTGAACATCGCCAGCCGCGCCGCCTATCGCGGGGACTCGCCCGCGCACTGGCATTATGCCGCGTCGAAGGGCGGCATGGTCGCGATGACCAAGACCATCGCGCGCGGCTATGCGGTGCAGGGCATCCTCGCCTTCGCCGTCTGCCCCGGCTTCACCATGACCGGCATGGCCGACGACTATCTGGTCAGCCGGGGCGGGGACACGCTGCTCGCCGACATCCCGCTCGGCCGGGTCGCCAGCCCGGAGGAGGTTGCCGCGACCGTCCGTTTCCTGTGCACCGATGCGCCGCCTTCGATGACCGGCGCGATCCTCGACGTGAATGGAGCCAGCTATGTCCGCTGACAGCTGGAAGCTGACCCTGCCGTGCACCCGTGACGACGCGGAGGCGATCGACGCGGCCGACGATCTGGCGATCGAGGCGGTCATCATGACCACCGAGGAGGAGGAGGACGATCGCGAGCATTGGCGGCTCGACGCCTATTTCGAGGCGGAGCCCGATGCCGCCACCATCGAAGCGATCCGCGCGCTGGTACCGAGCGCGGGCGACCATCCCGCGACGGTCGAGCATGTGCCCGCGCAGGACTGGGTGACGATCAGCCAGGCGGGGTTGGAGCCGCTGTCGGTCGGGCGCTTCTTCGTCCACACCGGCGACGAAGCGGTGCCGGAGGGCTTGCGCGGTTTCCACATCCCGGCGGGGCGCGCGTTCGGGACGGGGCATCACGAGACGACCAGCGGGTGTCTGGCGATGCTCGATGCGATGGCGAGCGAGGGGGTCGAGAACGCGATCGACGTGGGCACCGGCACCGGGCTGCTCGCCTTCGCGGCCCGCCACCTCTGGCCGGAAGCCAAGATCGTCGCGACCGATATCGATCCGATCGCGATCGACGTGACGGCCGAGAATGCCGCGATCAACGGCGTGGACGGCGTCGAGCTGATCGTCGCCGACGGTGCACTCGCCGATCCGATCATGGCGGCGGCCCCCTATGATCTGGTCATCGCCAATATCCTGGCGGGGCCGCTGATCTCGATGGCGCCGGAACTGGCGGCGATTGCGGTGCCGGAGGCGACTTTGGTGCTGGCGGGTCTGTTGGAGACGCAGCGGGCCGATGTGGTCGCGGCCTATGAAGCCTGCGGCTGTGCGCTGGAGACGGTCGATCGGCGTGGCGACTGGAGCGTGCTGCGGCTGCGGGCAGGCAAGGAGCGGTTCGTGCCGAATGCACCGTTCGATCCCAAGGGCCGCGACGGCTGGGCGCTGGATATCTAATTTCCATCTGCTCCCCTCCCGCAAGCGAGTTTCAGGTCGGTCATGCCCCCGGCATGACCTAAACGATGCGGGGCATCGTTCACCTGAAACTGGGCTGGGGGAGGGCAGGGCCACGGGCGATGGTCTCTGTGAGACTCCCAACCCTCCCCCCAACCCCCTCCCGCCTGCGGGAGGGGGAGCGTGCTTGGCCAGCGTCGGCCTTCTTCACCCACCTTCCCCTTACGAAAACGGAAATCCCCGCGATTGCCATCCCCCACGCCACTCGGGCATAAGCCCGGGCAAAGACGTAAGGAGAGGTCATGGCATCGACGATGGTCGAACTGGAACGCCGCCGCGAGGGTGCTCGTGCCGGTGGTGGCGAGAAGCGCGTCGCGGCGCAGCACGCCAAGGGCAAGCTGACCGCGCGCGAGCGGCTCGACGTGCTGCTCGACGAGGGCAGCTTCGAGGAACTCGACATGTTCGTCGAGCATAACTGCACCGACTTCGGCATGACCGAGCAGGTCATCCCCGGCGACGGCGTGGTGACCGGCAGCGGCACGATCAACGGGCGGCTGGTTTTCGTCTTCAGCCAGGACTTCACCGTGTTCGGCGGTTCGCTGTCCGAGCGTCATGCGCAGAAGATCT
>CAJYRW010000026.1:0-12554 GCA_913777475.1 uncultured Sphingomonas sp.
GCATGAACCGCGAGATCGACGCGGTGAAGTCGGGCGACCTTGCCGTGTTCCGCACGGCGGGCACATACGGCGCGACCATGGCGTCGACCTATAACAGCCGTCCGCTGGTGCCCGAAGTCATGGTAGAGGGCGACCGTTTCGCCGTCGTCGCCGACCGCATCGCCGCCGAGACGATCATCGCCGCCGAGCGTGTGCCGGAGTGGCTGAAGAAGTGACGGCATATGCGGCCTTCCTCCCCTGTAAGGGGAGGTGGCAGGCCGCAGGCCTGACGGAGGGGTGTCGGCGGTCGCGAGGGAGTGTTTCCTCGCCAATGGTGACACCCCTCCACCAGCTTCGTGTGCGAGCGAGATTGTGCCCCCGGCACAATCTTGACTTGCCGGGGGCAAGCCAAAGCTCGCACACCCCCTCCCCTTACAGGGGAGGAAAGGGCAGGTGAGTCTCAACAGCCTGCCGCTGTTCGTCCGGCTGGGCGATCGCCCGGTGATTCTCCTCGGCGAGGGCGAGCCTGCCGAGGCCAAGCGCCGTCTGCTCGACCGCGCGGGCGCATTGGTGGTCGGCGAGGATGCACAAGCCGCGCTCGCCATCGTCGCGATCGAGGATGAGGACGAAGCGCAAGCCGCCATCGCGCGGTTGAAGGCGCGCGGCGTGCTGGTCAACGCAGTCGACCGGCCTGCGGCGTGCGACTTCACGCTGCCCGCCATCGTCGAGCGGGGGCCGGTGATCGTCGCGATCGGCACCGGCGGCGTGTCGGCCGGGTTGGCGGCGGCGTTGCGCCAGCGGCTGGAGACCTTGCTGCCCGCAGGGCTCGGCGCATTGGCCGAGGGGCTGTACGCTGCCCGAAGCGCCCTGCGCGCGCGCTTCCCCGACGGAGCGGAGCGGCGGCGTGCGATCGGGGCGGCGCTGTCGCCCGGCGGCGCGCTCGATCCGCTCGCGGGGGAAACCGATGTCGACGGCTGGCTGTCGCAGGCCGCCCGCCCGGCGGCGAGGGTCGAGGCGTTCGTGCTGACCTCGACCGACCCCGATGACCTGACCCTGCGCCAGGCGCGGGCATTGGCGGCGGCCGACCGGGTCTATCACCGTGCCGATGTGCCACCCGCGATCCTCGACCGGGCGCGTGCCGATGCGGTCCGGATCGAGTGCGACGCGCTCCCGGTCGAGCCGGGTGACGGGCAGATCGTCGACCTGACCATGGACCACCGCGCATGACCGGCTTCGCCTATGGCATCGACGGCGGCAAGGCCGAGGCGATCCCGATCCGCGCGGCGGTGGAGGCCAAGGCACGGCTGGTCTGGGTACATCTGGAGACCAATGACGCGGTGGCGCAGCGCTGGCTGCGCGATTCGGCGCATCTGGCCGATTACGTCATCGATGCGTTGACCGCCGCCGAGACCCGACCGCGCTGCGAGGCGGTGGGCGAGGGGGCGTTCCTGAACCTGCGCGGGCGCAGCAGCGCGCCGCTCGACGGTTCGGATATGCTCGCGTCGGTGCGGATCTGGGCGATGAAGGGCCGCGTCTATTCGGTCACCCGCCGCCCGTTGCTGGCGGTCGATACGGTGCGCAAGGAGGTCGAGGGCGGCACCATCGCCGATCCGGGTGACCTGATCACCGCCTTCGCCACCGCCATCACCAACGATCTCGATCCCGATGTGGCGGGCCTGGGCGACGAACTCGACAGTTGCGAGGAGCAGCTGGACGAACATCGTGTCTTCCAGCTGCGCCGCACGGTCAGCCGGGTGCGCGTCGCCGCGATCGGCTATCGCCGTTTCCTCAATCCGCAGCGCGCCGCGCTGGAGAAGCTGGCGGCGCTGCCCGGGGACTGGCTGGCCGATGACGACCGGCTGCACCTGTCCGCCGCCGCCGACCGCGCCGCGCGCATGGCCGAGGAACTGGAATCGATCCGCGAACGCGCCGCGCTCGTCCATGAAACGCTGACCGACATGCGGGCCGAGCAGATCGACAATCGCGCGCTCGTCATCTCGATCGTGGCGATGGTGTTCCTGCCGCTGACCTTTATCACCGGGCTTTACGGGATGAACGTCAAGAACCTGCCCTATGCCGAGGAACCCTGGGCGTTCGATGCGATCCTGGGCGCGTGTGCGCTGATCGCGGCGGGGATCGTCATCTACTTCGTCCAGAAACACTGGTTCCGGCGGTAAGGTGAACCAACCGCAATGATGCCAGAGGAGACATCTCCCCTGGCAAGGCGCCGGGCGTGCACTTCGGCTTCGTTCAGGCTGAGCGGAGGGCGGGATAAGCTCGTGCGTTAATTCTTGGCCTTCGGCGCATTCATCTTGCGCACGGTTTCCCACGCCTCCGCGATGTCGGCGATGCTGGCCGCAACGTTGCGGAAGATATGCGCGTCCTGACCCAGCGAGGCATCGACGATCTGCTTGCGCGCGCCGCCATAGAGGCGGGCGAAGGTGATCGACATCTCGCCGCCATTCTCGAAATCCAGCCCCGCCTCCAGCGCGAACAGGATCGCGGTGGCGCGCGTCACCCGCTCGCTCTTGCGCGCGAGCTGGCCATGCTCGGTCGCCCAGGCGGCGGAACGGAGCGCGGAGATCAGTTCCTCGTAGAGCAGCTGCACCAGCGCGGGGCCGTCGGCCATGGCGGTGCGACCGACCACGTCGATCTGGCGATAGACGGCGGCGGGATCGGTCAGAAGGGCAGAGGCATAGGTCATATCAGTTGCTCTTCGTCCACATCTTGACCTGCTGGTCCATGAGACCCTGTGCCGATTTATAGGCCGACACGCGGCTGTTCATCGCCGCAAAGCGCGCGGTCAGCGCGTCACTGGCCCGTTCGCGATTGTCGGAAAGGCGGCTCTGCTGATCCGCCAGATCCTTCTGCGCCTGTGTTAGGTTGCTGTACGACGCGGTCAGGCCATAAACGCTGCTGGTCGCCGACAGCTGAATGCTGTTCATCCGCGCCGACAGGCCGATCAGATTGTCGCCGCTGGCCTGGAACATCTTCTCGACGGAACCGGGATAGGTCGACAGCGCCTTGGACAGCTGCGTCTGGTCGACGGTCAGCGTGCCGTCCTTCTCGGTCCTGACGCCCAGATCGGCCAGCGTCTTGGGGCCCAGATCGACGTCGCTGCCGGGCACCAGCTTGGTGGTGGTCAGCGTGCGCATCGTCTGGGCCAGCGAACGCGCGGCGGGATCGGCGCGCAGATCGCCCGTGATCGGGTCGATCGCCTTGTTCAGCGCGGTCATATTGTCGTTATAGGTCGAGACGAAGTTGGACACGACGGTGCTGAGCGCCGCGCTGGGGCTGGAGCCGGTCAGCGTCAGCGGCTTGGTCGACACTGCGGACAGGGTCATGTTCACGCCGGGCACCAGGTCGTTGACGGTATTGCTGGCCCGCTCGACGGTGACGCCATCCATCGTGATGCTGGCATTGGCGGCGGTCGACGATGTCGCGGTGCCGGTCGCGCCGTTGCCGACGTTCAGTCGGGCGAGCCCCGCCGTATCGCCTTCGGTTGCGGTGATGGTGAAGCTGTTGTCCTTGCCGCTGGCCCCGGTGAAGGACAGGAAGGCATTGCCGCTGGCATCGGTGACGACCGATGCGGTGATGCCGGTATTCGCGGCATTGATCTTGGCCGCCAGCAGGTCGGGCGTCGAGTCGTCGGTGCCGAACGACACCGACACGGCATCCTTCGATCCGACCTTGATCGACAGGCTGCCGGTGCCCAGCGAGGCCGTCTTGGAAAAGGACGCCTTGGTCGAGGATACCTGCGCACTGGCCAGCGCATTGACGGTGATCGACTTGGACATGCCCGCCAGCTTGGCGCCCGCGGCCGTCGTCACGCTCATGGTCGACGGATCGGAGCTGGTCGCCTGAGTCGCCAGCGTTCCCCCGCTCGCCAGCGAGGCCAGCGCGGAGGCGAAATCGGTGATCGCGCTCTTGATCGACGACACACCCGAAATCTTTGCGGTCAGCGTGTCCGACTGCGCCTTGAGCGCCGCAGTCTTGGCGGCGAACTGCGCCTCGATCAGCGAGGGGACGACCGTCGAAAGGTCGATGCCCGAACCCGCCTGCAACGAGTTGAACAGCTGCTGGGCGGCGGTCTTCGTCGCATTCTGCGCGGCGTTGCTCGCGTTGGTCGAACTGGACGAGGATGTGGAGGAGGTCGTCGAGGTATTGGACGATGTACTCGAGGAAACGGTGGTCATCGACGATACTCCGGCGCGCGCTTGCCTTGCTTAACGGCCGCGGGCCGCCGGGCTTTAGGGGGATGCGACGAATGACGGGGCGCGATGCGCATCATGGCTGCTCGACGCCGTTCTCGTCGAAGCGGGCGCCCACCGGCACCTCGACCGGCGGCTGCGACGTACCGCCCGCCCCCGCATTGAGGCCGAAGACGAAGGCGAGCACGACGGCGATCGCCTGGTACAGGTCGGCGCGCACCTCCTGGCCTTCGCGGCTGGTGTAATAGACGGCGCGGGCGAGCTGCGGATATTCCAGCACCGGCGTATCCAGCTCGGCCGCCAGTTCGCGAATGGCCAGCGCGGTCGCGCCGCGTCCCTTGGCGACCACCACCGGCACTTCGTCCTGCCCCCGGTCGTAACGCAGGGCGACGGCGAAATGGGTCGGGTTGGTCAGGATGACATGCGCCTCCATGACCGCCGCGCGGACGGCCCGGCGCGACATCTCGCGCTGCTTGCCTCGGATATGCGCCTTGGCCTCCGGATTGCCTTCGCTTTCCTTATGCTCGTCCTTGACCTCCTGCTTGGTCATCTTGAGCTTGGAGAAGAGCTGGATGATTTGGATCGGCACGTCGAACCCGGCGATCAGGATCAGGCCGAAGCCCATGACCAGCAGGATGGTGATGAAGGTGCCGCCCAGCGATCCGATCGCGCCGTTCAGGTCCGACTGCGCCAGCCCCAGGGTCGTGCGCGACGATTTCCACAGCATATAGGCGCCCAGCGCGCCGAGCAGCACGACCTTGAGCAGCGACTTGCCGAGTTCGATCCAGCCATGCGCGCCGAAGATGCGCTTCAGGCCCGAGGCGGGGTTCAGCTTGGACGGCTTGGGCGCCATCGCCTTGGGATTGAACTGGAGCGAGCCGAGGCCCGCCTGCGACGCGATGGTCGCGACGATCGTGACCGCGAACAGCGAGGCGAGCGACGGCCACAGCTTGCCCCCCGCCTCCAGCAAGGGGCGGAACGGCTCGAAATCCTCGACATCGGCATGGGTGAACTGAAAGCTGGTCGCCATCACCGCCTTGCACGCGCCCAGCAAGGTGGGCCCCGCGAACATCAGCCAGGCGATACCCGCCATCATTACCAGGGCCGCCGCCAGGTCGCGGCTGCGCAGGATCTGCCCGTCCTCGCGCGCTTTGTTGCGGCGCTTTTGGGTTGGGGCTTCTGTCTTTTCGCCGCCCTCCGACATCAGCCGATCACCAACGTCTCGGTGGCGGCCAGCGCCTCGCGGATGATGACGAGCATATAGTCGCCCATCGCCGGGAAGGCGACGGCGATGGTGATGACGCCGATGGTCAGCGCGGCGGGCATGCCCACTGAGAAGAGATTGAGCGAGGGCGCGGCGCGGCTCATCATGCCCATGACGAGGTTCAGGCAGAGCAGCAGGAAACCGACCGGCAGCGCCAGCAGCAGCCCGGCGAGAAAGGCATAGCCGCCGAACAGCGCGATCGCCTTGAACTGTGCCGGGGCCATCCAGGCCTGTCCGGGCGGCATCGCCTCATAGCTTTTCACGATCGTCTCGACCAGGACGAGGTGCCCGTCGACCGACAGGAACAACAGGGTCAGCATGACGGTGAAGAACTGGCCCAGCGCCTGGCTCGACCGGCCGTTGAGCGGATCGACCGTCGTGGCGAAGTTGAGCCCCATCGACCCGCCGATCAGCTCGCTGGCAACCAGGGGGGCGGTAAAGGCGATCTGAAGGATCAGGCCCAGCGCCAGGCCGACGATCGCCTCGGCCGCGACTGACATGATCGTGGGAACCGAGAAGATGACGGGCGGCGGCACGACCGGATGGACCGCGTTCACCAGAAAGGCGATCGCCCCCGCCAGGCTGACCCGCACGGGCAGGGGGATCGACACCGCGCCGAACACGGGCGCGGTGATGAAGGCGGCCCCGATGCGGATCATCAGGAACAGGATCGCCCAAGCCTGCGGCTCGATCGAGAGGCCGAAGCCGAGCATAGTTACTTCACGAGATCGGGAATACGCTCGAACATGCTGACCATGAAGTCGCTGAGCAGTCCGACGATCAGGCTGCCGAAGATCAGGATCGAGACGGCGACGACAATCAGCTTCGGCACGAACGACAGCGTCTGTTCGTTGATCGAGGTCGCGGCCTGGATCATGCCGATCACCAGGCCCGAGACGAGCACGGGCACCAGGATCGGCGCGGCGGCGAGCGCCAGCACCCACATGCTCTGGTTGGCCAGCGTCAGGAAATATTGGGCGTCCATGATGCGGTCTCTGGTCCCGTGTGGGTGAGGGTTTTCCCGTGGCTTTCGACTTCACCCAGGATGTCATGGATTATCGGCGAGATTGGTTAACGAAGACCTTCCCGTCCTGATCTTCCCTCGCCCCTCAACGAGGTGAGAGGGTTGCGCAGACTTGGCCTTTGCGAAAGCAAAGGCTCGCTCAACCCCTCACCCAAGCTGCGCTGGCCAGCGGGCTGGCAAGCTTCGCTAACCCTCCCCCTGTCCAGGGGAGAGGGAAAAAGTGCCTACGTCGCGAAACTGTTCGCCAGGCTGCCCATGGTCAGCGCCCAGCCATCGACCAGTACGAAGAGCAGCAGCTTGAAGGGCAGGGATATGATCGAGGGCGACAGCATCATCATGCCCAGCGCCATCAGCACGGTGGCGACCACCAGGTCGATGACGATGAAGGGCAGGAAGATCAGGAACCCGATCTGGAACGCGGTCTTCAGCTCCGAGGTGACGAAGGCGGGCAGCAGCACGGCATAGGGGATGTCGTTGGGGCTGGCATAGGGGCCGGACTTCGCCATTTCGGCGAACATCGTCACGTCCTTCACCCGCGTCTGCTTGGCCATGAAGGCGTGGAGCGGCGCGCCTGCGGCCTTGATCATCTCGGTGCCGGGCAGGCGGCCCTGCGCATAGGGTTCGATCGCGTTGGTGTTCATCTGGCTGATCGTCGGGGCCATGATGAACAGCGACAGGAAGACCGACAGGCCGATCAGGACCTGATTCGGCGGCGTCTGTTGCAGGCCCAGCGCCTGGCGCAGGATGGCAAGCACGATGACGATCCGGGTAAAGCTGGTCATCATCAGGATGATGCCCGGCAGGATCGTCAGCAGGCCCATGATGATCAGGACCTGGAGCGACAGGCTCAGCGAACCCGAGCCGCCATTGGCGCCGCCGCCCAGCTGGCCCAGCGCGCGGTCGACCGCATCGCCGACGCCCGGTGCGGGGGCTGCCGCCGGAGCCGCGGCCGGAGCGGCCTGCGCAAAGGCGGGCATCGCGATGACCAGCGCCAGAAGCAGGGCGAGCAGGATCCATAGCGGCTTCAGGCTGCGCTTCGGGAGGTCGCGGCCATGGCTGCGGATCAGCGCCGGGCCGGTGCCCCGGCGGGTCACGGAAATGCTCATTGGTCGAACGTCTTGGGCGCGAAGCGCGAGACGAAATCGGGGCGGCGCGGGGGCGTTGGCGTCAGGGGCGCAGAGTTGGCGGCCGCAGGCGTGGTCCCATTGCCCTCGACCTTGTCGACCAGCTGGACGCCGCCGCGCCCGACCGAGACGAGCAGGTTGCGCCCCTCGAACTCGATGACCGCCAGGCGCAGGCCGGGCGAGATCATCATCGTCTCGCGGACATGGATCAGCCGTGTGGCGGGGCGACCCGGCATCCGGCTTTCCAGGCGGCGCCACAGATAGAGGCAACCGATCATCAGGCCGCAGATCAGCGGCAGCAGGATGACCAGCTTCAGGATATAGGACCAGAGCATGGGGGGATCAGCCGCGCTTGTCGGGGTTGACCAGCTCGGTCAGGCGCACGCCGAACCGGTCGCCGACCGTCACCACCTCGCCGCGCCCGATCAGCGTGCCGTTGACCAGCACGTCGAGCAGCTCGTTGGCCTGACGGTCCAGTTCGATCACGCTCGATTCGGACAGCGCCAGCAGCTCGCGCAGCGACAGCTGGGTCGAGCCGATCTCCACGGTCAGCTTGACGTCGACATCCTGAAGCAGCCGGAAATTGGCCGCGACCGACGTATCGACGGGGAAGCCCCCGGCCATATCGTTCATTCTTCGAATCCTTCGTGAGCGCGGGCCAGTCCTTCGATGGACCGGTTGAGCGAGGTAAGCTGGACGGCGGCGCGGCCATTGGCGGTGCCGACCGTGCCCATGCCGAGCAGGTCGCCGCCGACCATCACCGGCACTTCCGGGCCGAAACTGATCGGGATCACGTCGCCGATCTTCAGCTCCATCAGGCGGCTGAGCGACACGACGGGTTCGGCAAGGACCGAGCGGACCGGGAAGCGCACCGTCATCACCGCGCGGGTCAGGTCGCCGCGCCAGGTGGGATCGACCTCGGCCTGCTTGTCGACGACCTTGCCGGTCAAAGCGGAGCCGTGCGGCTTCAACGCGCTGACGGGGTAGAGGATGTCGATCATGGTCGGGCGGCGATTGCGGCCGTCGATGCCGAAGCGGGTGACGATCATCGCGTCGTCGCCCTCGATGCCCGACAGCATGGCGGGCGAGGCTTCGGGACGACCGGCACGAAAGTCGATCCGGGCGAGCGATTCCCAGGCGCCGCGCAGGGGCGCAGCCATCATGTCGCCCAGCTGGCTCACCATCGCCTCGGCGGCGGGCGAGAATTCGGGCGGCAGGACATCGGGCACTGCGCCGGTGCCGCCGAACAGCAGGTCGATCATCGCCAGGCTGAAGGCGCCGTCGATGACGATCAGCGCCTGGGCGTCGGCGGTGATGCCGCTGGGCGAGGTCATCGCCATGGGCAGCCATGCGCTCAGGCCGTCGCCACGCTCGGCCCGGTAATCGGCGAAGCGCTGGACGACCAGCGGCTCCGCCCAGCAGCGCAGTTCCTCGCGCAGAAGGGATTCGAACAGCCCCCGCAGCGACCGCGCGAGACGCGCGGACAGATGCTGCATCGTATGCAGGTCACCGAACGGATTGAGCTTGGTCGTGCCCAGCACGCCGTGATCGGCGATCTGTTCACGACCGCGTTCGCGGCGTTCAACCTGAGGGGCGGCGTTAACCATGCCTCACTGAACAACAAAATTGGTAAAGTAGACGTTAGCGACGCCCCCGAATCCCTCCTTCTGCCGCAGAATCTCGTTGATCGAGTCGACCAGCTTGCGTTGCAGCTGGCGCTTGCCCTCGCTGGAAAACACCATCTCCTCATTGGCGTCGCCCAGGGTCATCAGGATGGCCGAGCGGACCGCCAGGTCATTGGTCTTCAGGTTGTTGATGACCGTGTCGTCATAGGGGGTCGAGATGGCCAGACCCACCTGGATGATATGCACCGAGTCGCGCATGTTCGAGGTGAAGTCCTTGGGCAGCTCGTAATAGTTGGACGCATAGCGTTCGCCGCCATCACCCACCGGGGTCGGCATGCCCTTGTTTTCATGGGCCTCGCCGCCGCCTTCGCCATGGCCGCCCTCGCCGCCGCCTTCACCGCCGCCATGACCGCCTTCGCCGCCCTCGCCGCCTTCACCCGAGGCCCCGGCGCGCTTCTGCTCCGACTTGGGCACCAGCTTGGGGCCGGGATGCTTGGCCTCGGCCTCGGCCTCGCCATTGTCTTCCTTGGCGTGGCCGCCACCGCCGATCAGGCCGGAATTGGCGGCATAGAGCCCGGCGCCCACGCCCCCGCCCAGCAGGACGAGCACGCCCACCACCATCACGATGATCTTGCCCAGCTTGCCCTTCTTCTTGGGCGCCTTTTCGTCGGTTTCCTTCGCGTCACTCATGGTTCAGTCCTCAGGCGATTCGGGTGGAGGCGGCGGCCGGGTCCCCGGCGTCGCTGGAAGCGGTGGTGCCCGCAAAGGCGGGGCGGGTCGGCATCACGGGATCGGGGCGACGCGGCGGCGCCTGTCGTTCGCCGCCCATTCCCGACTGGCCAAGATCGACGGCCGTCTGGCCCAGGCGCATCCCCTTTTCCTCGGCGAGTCGCGCCAGGGTCGGCTGGGCGTCGGCGAGCAGGGATGCGGTCTGCGCCTGGTCGGCGGTGAAGTAGATATGCGTCGCGCCGTCCTCATGGCGCAGGTTCACCGCGATGCCGCCCAGCGCGTCGGGCGACAGCTGGATACGGGTATCGGCGGTGGCGGCGTCCTCGCGCATCCGGTCGATGCGGTCGATCATCCCCTGCGGCCAGTGATGCTGCGTCATGTCGAGCGGAGCCTGCTCGGCCCCCGTCGTCGCGACGACCGACGCGGCGGTCAGCGAGTCGGCACGGGTCAGCGTTGCAGGGTCGACCGACAGCGCGGTTTCGTCCTTGCGGCGATCGGTGCGCGGGTCGAAGCTCTGCTCGCCGCGCATCGCGGTTCCGAAAAACTGGATGGCAGGGGCGCTCTGGCCCGCCTGGATGATCGGGGCAGGGGCCTGAATCGGCAAGGGGGCCACGACGGGCGCGGACCCGTTCGTAACCGCAAAGCGAAGGGGGGTGTCCTGCCGGGTGGATAGGGGACGTATGCCATCGTTCGCCGCAGCAACGGGCGCGGCGTCGATCGGGAGCGCGGTCGGCAAGGCATCGCCGCGAATCGCCAGCGGGATGCCGGGCGCGGTGGCACGGACGGCCGGCTCATTTACGGGCGGGGTCACGTCCGGGGCTGGCGAGGTCTGGAGGGCTGCCACCGTGTCACGCGCAACCGCGGGCGCGGTCGTAGCCGCCTGTTGCGCCACCATGACGGGTGACGCGGGCGCTGGCGTCGCCGCCGCGCCGGTCGGCACGGCCGTCGCCAGCGTCGGAGCGGTTCGGTTCGGGACCGGCAGCTCGGGCACACCGTCATCCGTCATGGCCGCCGTCATGGCGGGCGGTATGGGCATCGTACCCTTGAGCGGATCGAAGGCGATCGGCGAGTCCGCCACCACCGGCCTCGTGGTCGGAGCGGGCGCGGTCGTCGGCGTGGACCCGGCGTCCGGCAGGGTCGGCATCGCCGCCAGAAGCGTGGTGATCGGTGCGGGCGAAGCGCCCGACGCGGCGACCGGCGACGCGACGGGTTCGGCCGGCGTTAGTGGGACGGTCGGGATCGCGAACGGCATCACCGGCAAGACCGCGGCGTCGCTCGGCACGTCCTTGCCGTCCTTTTCGGTCGTGCTGCCGTCCTTGGCCGTGTCGCCGTCTGACTTGGGCACGCCCTCGGCGCTGCCCGTATCCGCCGCGTCGCCCATGCCGGGCATCAGCGCGAAGAGCATCGCGAAGGCGGAGGCCATCGGATCGCCCGCGCCACCGCCCGCCTGCAGACGGGCGGACGCGGTGCCGGAGGGCGTGAGCGAGGTGATGGAGGACATCATGACAAGTCTGTCAGCAAGGATCGTGCCGATTGCGACGCGCGCCGCCGCTGGCGGGCATATCCTCCAGCGCGCGCATCTCGGCCCGGATCGCGGCGAGGCGCGCACGGTCCATCAGCTTCTCGACGGCGGTCTGGTCGCGCTTGGCCGCCTTGGTCTGTTCGCCTGCCTGGGCGGCGCGATGCTCGGCCACCTGAATCCGCGCCGTCGCGGCATCGGCCGATTCGAGCAGGCGGTTACGGAAATGCGCATTCGCCATCAGCGAGGCGGCGGAGGCGGTCACCGCCGGGGTCGGCGTCACCGCATCGATCAGCTGGCCGATGCGCTGCGACAGCTGATGCTCGGACGCGACTCGCTCCTGCGCGCGCGCCTCGTCGGCCATGGTCAGATTGAGTTGCAGCGTGCGGACCCGGTGAAGCCGGGACAGCATCGTCTGTTGCCGGGATGCCATGTCTGTTTCCCCCCTTGGAAACGGCTCAGCCTAGCGGCTGGCCGAAAATGCCCACCAGCTCCTCGACCGCATGATCGAGCGGCACGACCTCGTCGGCGTCCTGCCGGATATATTCCATCACCGCCGGGTGGCAGGCGATGGCGGCGTCGATCGCCGGGTCCGCGCCCGCGCGGTACGCGCCCATTAGGACGAGATCGCGATTCTCCTCATAGGTCGCCAGATGACGGCGCAGCGTCCGCGCCGCCTGCGCATGCGGGCGGCCAACGATATCGGTCATCACGCGGCTGACCGACGGGCCGATATCGATGGCGGGATAGACGCCGCGCTCGGCCAGATGGCGGTTGAGCACGATATGCCCGTCCAGGATCGACCGCGCCGAGTCGACCACCGGGTCGTTGCCGTCGTCGCCATCGGCCAGCACGGTGTAGATGGCGGTGATCGATCCGGTGCCATGCGCATCGGCCCCGGCCCGTTCGATGAGGTTGGGCAGCATGGCGATCGCCGACGGCGGATAGCCGCGCGCCGAGGCCGGCTCGCCCAGCGCCAGTCCGATCTCGCGCCCCGCATGGGCGACGCGGGTCAGCGAATCCATGATGAGCAGCACTTTCTTGCCCTCGGCCCGGAACGCCTCGGCAATGGCGGTGGC
>CAJYRW010000027.1:0-10125 GCA_913777475.1 uncultured Sphingomonas sp.
TCCTCACCCAAACGGGCGAAATCGGCGGACAGGATGGAGGGTGCGATACGGACCGGGAGCATGGCATTTGTCCTTAACGTCATATCGCGCCCAAGTCAGCCTTTGCGTTGCAGTCGCGCGATGAAGAACCCGTCGAGCCGCCCTTCTTTCGCGAGCATCGTCGGCAGGGTGCGGATCGTGCCCTTTTCGGTGATCCCCGGCCATTCGCCGGTGATCGGCAACAGCGCATAATCGGGGCGCTCGGCCAGGAAGGCTTCGATCTGGCGCTCGCCCTCTTCAGGCTCCAGCGAGCAGGTGGCATAGACCAAAGTCCCGCCGGGCTTCAGCCAGTCGGCGGCGCGCGTCAGGATCACCCGCTGCAACTCCGCCATCTCGGCGATGATCGCGGGGCGGACGCGGTAGAGGACGTCCGGGTGACGGCGGAAGATGCCGCTGGCGCTGCACGGCGCGTCGACCAGGATCGCGTCGACCGGCGTCTTCGGGCTCCATTCACGCAGGTCGGTGGTGACGATCTCGGCGGACTGGTTGGTGCGCTCCAGATTTTCGCTCAGACGGGCGAGGCGCGACTCGGATTGGTCGATCGCGGTGACGGTCCAGCCGGCGGCGGCAAGCTGAAGCGTCTTGCCCCCCGGCGCGGCGCACAGGTCGAGCACATGGCCCTTGCCCTCGCCCAGCAGCCGTGCGGGGATCGAGGCGGCAAGGTCCTGCACCCACCAGGCGCCTTCGTCGAAGCCCTGCAACTCCATCACCGCGCTGCCCGAAGGCAAACGCACATGACCGGGCAGCAGGCTGACCCCGCCCAGTTTTTCCGTCCATTCTTGCGTGGCGGAGGGATCGGCCAGCGTCAGGTCGAGCGGCGGCGGCGCGGCGATGGCATGGGCCGCCGCCTCGACCATCTCCTCGCCCCAATTCTCTTCCCAACGCGCCTCCGTCGTGTCGGGCAGCGCAGGGATTTCGGGGAGCAGCACGCCGCTCTTGGTGATGGTGCTGAACACGCCGTGCACCAGCTTGCGCGGGCCGCCATCGACCAGCGGCAGCACGGTCGAGATCGCCGCATGCGGCGGCGTGCCCAGCGCCAGCACCTGGACGAGCGCGATGCGCAGGGCGAAGCGCGCCTTGGCGTCGTCGGGTAGCCGCTGCTTGGTCGCCGAGTCGATCAGCGCGTCCAGATCCGGCAGGCGCCGCAGCGTCTCCGCCGCAATGGCATGCGCCAGGCCCCGGTCGGGCCCGCCCGGCAGCGCACGGGTCGCCGAGGCGAGGGCGGCCTCCAGCGGCTCGCCCCGCCGCAGCACCGCGTCCAGCAGGCGGATGGCGGCGCGGCGGCTTGCCGTGCCTAGCGGTTCGGTCGGGCGCTGCTGCCGCCCGCGACGGTCCTCGCCCTTGGGGCCACCACGACGATCGGGACGGCCACGGGTCGGCGATTGGGGAGGACGTGTCACTTGGCAAAACTCCTGTCAGCCCCGACATGGGCTGCAATATTCCGTCCCCTTAGTCGAAAGGACCGCTCATGGGCCAGCGCCCCGACCATGTGAAGCCGCCCGCCTATCTCTCGCCCAATCCGCCGGTGCCGGTGCCGGAGGTGAAGCCGGAGCCGGAAAGCGATCCGTTGGGGAAGAATCCGGTGCGCTACGGGGATTGGGAATTGAAGGGCGTGGCGGTTGATTTTTGACCGGCCATAAGCCCCTCCTTGTTCTGAAGCCCCTCCCGCAGGCGGGAGGGGTTTGGGGAGGGTAAGGAGCCTCGCAGAGTTTATCGCTTGGGGCCTGCCCTCCCCCATCCCCTCCCGCCCGCGGGAGGGGAGCGGCAAGAGCAGAAGGTCGGACTCTCAAACCTCCGTTCAGCCTGAGCGAAGTCGAAGGCCACGCTCAGGCGTGGCGCATCACCGCCGCACCAACGTCCCCGCCCCCTGCGTGGTGAAGATCTCCAGCAGCATCCCGTGCGGCACGCGCCCGTCCAGGATCACCGCCGCATCCACGCCCGCTTCCACCGCGTTGACGCAGGTCTCCAGCTTGGGGATCATGCCCCCCGAAATCGTCCCGTCGCTGCGCAGCTCGGCAATCCGCGCCGGGTTCAGGTCGGTCATCAGCTCGCCCTGCTTGTCCAGCACGCCCGCGACATCGGTCAGCAGGAAGAAGCGCGACGCACCCAGTCGCGCGGCGATCGCGCCCGCCATGGTGTCGGCATTGATGTTATAGGTATGCCCGTCCAGCCCGATGGCGACCGGCGCGATGACCGGGATGATACCGTCGGCGCACAGGCTCTCGATCAGGCGCGGATCGACCGCGACCGGCTCGCCGACGAAGCCCAGGTCGACATGCCGCTCGATCCCCTGAAGCGGATCGGCCTCGCGCCCCTGGATCTTCTCGGCGATGACGAGGCCCGCATCCTTGCCCGAAATGCCGACCGCGCGGCCCCCGGCGGCGGAGATCCAGCTGACGATTTCCTTGTTGATCGACCCCGCCAGCACCATCTCGGCGATCTGCGCGGTCTCGCGGTCGGTGACGCGCAGGCCGTTGACGAACTGCGACTCAACCCCCAGCCGCTTGAGCATCGCGCCGATCTGCGGGCCACCGCCATGGACCACGACCGGGTTGATGCCCACCGCCTTCAGCAGCACCATGTCCTCAGCGAAGTCGCGCTGACGCTCGGGATCGCCCATGGCGTGGCCGCCATATTTCACCACGAAGGTCTTGCCCGCGTAACGCTGAAGATAGGGCAACGCCTCGGTCAGCGTCTCGGCCTTGGCGAGCAGGGCGGCGTCGGGATCGTGGTTGGTCATGGCGCGCCCTTTATCGCGGGTCGGGAATGGGGAAAACCGGCAATATCGCGAACGGGTCCTTCTCAGGCGCGATCCAGCCGACGCCCGACCGCGACGAACAGATAGATCAGCGGCGGGACCAGAATGGCGGACAACGCCACCTTGGCGATCATCTGTCCCACGATCAGCTGGCCGATCGGGAAGGCGCCGTAAAAGGCGATGGTGACGAACAGCAGCGTGTCGACCACCTGGCTGAGCATGCTGGCCACCGCGGCGCGCAACCATAGCATCTTGCTGCCCTCCCGCCCCTTCAGCGCGGCGAAGATGGTGACGTTCAGCGTCTGCGACACGCCATAGGCGACGATCCCGCCCAGCCAGATCCGCCAGGTCGACCCCAGGATCAGCTGGATCGCCTCGCGATTGGCGGGCACCATGTCGGGTGACGGCGGCAGCATCCATACCACCCAGGACAGCGCCAGCGATACGAGCAGCGGCACGAAGCCGACCCGCACCAGCCGACCCGCAACGGCGGGGCCATGCAACTCGGCCACCGCGCTCGACGTGACGACCAGCAACAGGAAGGCGAAGATACCCGCCTCCACCGCCAGCGGGCCGAGCGCCACCTGCTTGTTGCCCAGCACGCCCGCGATACAGACCATGCCGCCATAAAAGATCGACAGGGCGAAGAGCGAGGGCGAGATCAGGCGCGGGCGGGCAACGACGTCGGGATGGTCCATCGTCGACTGCTAGCGCGAAAACGGTCCGGGGCAAAGGACTTGCAATCCTCCCCGGCACGGGGAGGAACACTTGCACCGCACCCCGTGACACGCTCTATTCCCGCCAACACAAAAACAAGGGGGATCACATGCGGTTGGCAAAATGGCTCGGCGGGGTGGCGGCGGCACTGGCGATTCCCGGGGCGCTGATGCCCGGCATCGCGGCGGCGCAAGGGAGGCCCGACCAGAAGGCATTCTTCGACCTGTACAAGCAGCTGGTCGAAACCAACACCAGCCTGTCGGTCGGCAGCTGCACCCAGGCCTCCGCCCAGATCGCCGACCGATTGAAGGCGGCGGGCTACAAGGATGCCGACATCACCCTATTCTCGGTCCCCGAGCATCCCAAGGACGGCGGCATCGTCGCGGTCCTGCCCGGCACCGACAAGCGGTTGAAGCCGATGCTGCTGCTCGGCCATCTCGACGTGGTCGAGGCCAAGCGCGAGGACTGGACCCGCGATCCGTTCAAGCTGATCGAGGAGGACGGTTTCCTCTATGGACGCGGCACCGTCGACGACAAGGCGATGAGCGCGGTCTGGGCCGACACGCTGATCCGCCTGAAAAAGACGCCGCCCAAGCGCACCATCAAGATGGCGCTGACCTGTGGCGAGGAGACGACCTTCGCCTTCAACGGCGCGGAGTGGCTGGCCAGGAACAAGCCCGACCTGATCGCCGCCGAATTCGTCTTGAACGAGGGCGGCGGCGGACGGCTCGATTCGGACGGCAAGCGCGAGCTGCTGGCGGTGCAGGTCGGCGAGAAGGCGGCGCAGAACTATACCTTCCTCGCCACCAATCCGGGCGGCCACAGCTCGCAGCCGACACCGGAAAACGCGATCTACGAACTGGCCGATGCGGTGAAGGCGGTGCAGGGTTATGAATTCCCCATCCACCTGACCGACACGACCCGTGCCTTCCTGACCGCGACCGCGCAGAAAGTCGGCGGCCGGCTGGGCGATGCGATCACGCGGCTGCTCGCCAACCCGGAGGACAAGGCGGCCGACGCGATCGTCAGCCAGGACAAGGCGCTGCACTCGACGCTGCGCACCACCTGCGTCGCGACTTTGCTCCAGGCGGGCCATGCCGAAAACGCGCTGCCCCAGCGCGCGACCGCCAATATCAACTGCCGCATCTTCCCTGGCGAGACGGTCGAGGGGACGCTGGCGAAACTCAAGGAACTGGCGGGGCCGAAGATCACCGTCACCGCCAACCAGCCGGTCCGCCCGACCGCGATCCCGCCCAAGCTCGACCCGAAGATCATCGGCCCGATGAAGACGCTGGCGGCCAAGCACTTCCCCGGTGTGCCGCTGGTCCCGATGATGTCGACCGGCGCGACCGACGGCATCTTCTTCCAGACGATCGGCATTCCCGTCTACGGCGCGCCGGGCATCTTCATCGAGAAGGACATGTCGGGCATCCACGGCCTGAACGAGCGCATCCGGGTCAGCTCGCTCTACGACGGACGGGATTATCTCTACGATCTGGTCCGCGCCTACGCCTATTGAGCGGGGTCTCGCTCTCACAACAAAGGGGTGTCTCCGCCGGGACGGGACACCCCCTTTTTATGGCTCCGCGTTCCGTCTGGCGGTGGTCGGTCAGAAGCTGGACCAGTCGTCCTCGCTCCGTTCGACCAGCGCCAGATTGCCGTGCCGGGCGGGCAGCTTGCGGCTCGGTCGCGGAGCGGTCGGCACCGGGGTCGGCGCCGCCATGGGGGCCGCGGCGGGGCTCGTCCGATCCAGCCGGAAGCGTCCTATCTGATTCGCCAGCATGTCCGCCTCGTTCGCCAGATTGCGCGCGGCCGCATTGGCCTCTTCCACCATCGCCGCATTCTGCTGCGTGACGGTATCCATCTCCGAGACGGCGGTGTTGATCTGTTGCAGGCCGGTCGATTGCTGCTCGGCGGCGCCCGCGATCGTCCGGGTCAGCGCACTGATCTCCCCGACCCGCCCGATGATGCGTTCCAGCGACCGCCCCGTCTCTCCGACCAGCGCGACCCCGGCCTCGACCTGCTGGGCGCTGGCGCTGATCCTCGCCTTGACGTCCTTGGCCGCCTCGGCGGAACGCTGCGCCAGGGCGCGGACCTCGGACGCGACGACCGCGAAGCCCTTGCCGGCGTCGCCTGCGCGCGCCGCCTCGACCCCGGCATTGAGCGCCAGGAGATTGGTCTGGAAGGCGATGCCGTCGATGACCGAGATGATCTCGCTGATTTCGGATGAGGTCTGCTCGACGCGGGCGATCGCCTCGACCGTCCGGCGCACCACCTCGCCACTGCGCTCGGCGTCCTCCTGGGCCTTGCCCACCACCTCGCTCGCCTGGGCGGCGTCCTTCGCCGTGTTGCGGACCGTATCGGTGACCTCGGCCATGGCGGCGGAGCTTTCCTCCAGGCTCGCGGCCTGCTGCTCGGTGCGCTGCGACAGATGGTCGGAGGCCTGGTTGACCTCGCTCGCGCCGGTGCGGATCTGGGTCACGCTGGCCGCCACCTGGGCGAGCGTGGTGTTCAGTTCGGTCACCGTGCTGTTGAAGTCGCTGCGCAGCTTGGCATAGCCGTCGGGGAATTCCGCATCGATCTTGCAGGTCAGGTCGCCCGCCGCCAGCGCGGAAAGGCTACGGCCCAGGATTTCGGTCGCCTCGGATGCGGCGCGGGCTTTTTCCTGTTCGGCATCGACCACCGACTGGCGGAAGGCATCGACCGAGCGCGCGATGTCGCCGATCTCGTCGCGCTGGTCCAGGTGCGGAACGGCGGCGGTCCCCTTCGAGCGCGCTAGGTCACGGATGGTCGTGGCCAGCCGCTTGACCGGAGCCAGCACGGTACGGGCGATGGTCAGGATCGACAGGCCCAGGATCAGGGCGGAAACCAGCATCAGGCCGATCATCAGCTTGCGGTTGAACGCCGCCCGATCGCGCGCCTCGGTGCCGGTTTCTTCGGCGACCTTGATCTGAAGATCGACCAGCTTGCCGATCGATGCCGATACCGGGTCGATGCTGGGATAGAGCTTGCCGATCACGAAGGCGTCGAGCGCTGCACGATCGCCGCGATCCAGAATAGCCGCCAGTTCGGCAACCCGTTGGTCGGCGATCCGCATGTTGCGTGCAGCCTCGTCGGCCAGCACGGCTTCCTGCGCATTGATCTCGGTCGCACGATATTGTTTCCAGTGACGGTGCAGGGTGATGACGCCCTGGCGCACCCGATCGGCTGCGTCGGAATATGCAAGATTGCCGTTGCGCGCCTTGTGAGAGGCGTCGACAATGTCGACCGCATATTTGTCCGCCACGATCTTCAAATCACGCAGAGGAACCACCCGGTCCTGCAACATGGTGGTCAGGGCCGCTTCGCTGCCGGTCATGCTGGTCAATCCCAGCCCGCCCAGCCCCACGATGATCAAACCCAGCGCCAACAAGCACGTGGTCAGTTTCGTGCCGATCGTCATATCATGTCTCCTGATCGGCCTACGCCAATATGAAAACCCTTTCAAATTGATCTACATCATATTTTTCACCGTGTTACACAGGCTTATCAACAGGCGCTGCACCCGAATCATACACCTTGTGCGCTCACTGGTTTGTCTCACACGTCCTTTTCCGGACGAGTCATGGTCCAGCAGGGTTTCAGCATCACGCGCGTCCGGTTCACCCACTCGGCAAGAGGCGTGCCCGCATTCGAATTCAGTTCGAGGGGGAACCCGATCTCCGAGCCGTAATGGGCTCGGAAGCGGACCCTATAGCTCACGCCGTCCAGAATCAGGGCTGTCGCGTTACTGGGCAACGACGGTGTCGGCATGGGGATGAATTGCAAATGCGAACGGCTTCGGCCGCGCCGGGACATGTCCGGCTGTCGGCCCATGTGGTGACGGTCGGCTTGCCATGTCGCCGTAAGGTCATGCGCAGGATGCGAGGATCCGCCATGCTGCTGGTCTCGTCGCGAAGAAACGCGACGGTTTCCGAACTATAGGCAAGTGACGGCTCATAGGTCATGTCCGTCCAGACATCATCGGGTAACGGCCCGGTGATGCTGGCTTGCAGGATCAATGCCGCGATCATCCTGGCTCTCCCGTTCCTTCCGCCGCTGGGGCCTCCCGCCCGTCGCAAGCTGCCAATTGGCTGAACGCCGCCGCCATGCTTCGTTCAGATCAAATGCCTCAATATCCTTACCATACGGGAGCGAATACGTTTCGAGGAACGGGCAATGAAGATGCTCAAGACCGGATTGCTGGTGGCCCTGGTCGGTGGGGCGATGCTGACGGCCACGGCCGCCAGTGCGCAGGACTGGCGCTATGACGGATATGTCGCGCAGCAGGCGCATCGGGATGCGCAGTATCGTGCCTATCAGGCGGGCCGGGACCAGCGCGCGGCCGATGAAGCGGCCTATTATGGCGATTACCGCGCCGCCAATGCCTATGCGCACGACGCCTCGATCCGCCGGTCGGAAGCCAGGCGGGCCGCCCGTTTCGCGCATGAGGCGAAGAAGGCGGAATATTGGGATTCCTGGCGGCATCGCGGCTGGGGCTGGTAAGCCCCTCCCCGACGCCAACGGAAAAAGGGGCCGACGCTGGGTTAGCGTCGGCCCCTTTTTCCTGTGCGATCACGCGGAGCGATCGGCCCGCAGCCGATCAGCCGTCGTAGTCGGCACCCAGATTCTGGTTGCGCGGCGGCGCCGCGGCGGTCAGGCGCAGCGCCTCGGCCGAAGCCTGCAGGCTGCCGACGTCATCCGCCTCGTCCTCGTCGTCGATCTGGACGCGCTGCAGGCTGTTGACCACGGCTTCTTCCAGATGGGTCGGACGAACCGTTTCCTCGGCGATCTCGCGCAGCGCGACGACCGGGTTTTTGTCGCGATCGCGGTCGACGGTCAGATCCGCCCCGCCCGAAATCTGACGGGCCCGCTGCGCCGCGAACAGCACCAGATCGAAACGGTTGGGAATCTTGTCGACGCAATCTTCGACGGTGACGCGCGCCATGCGTGTGTCCTTCGCAAATAATGCTGGGATGAAAGCGTGCCGCCTAGCAGCAAAGGCTGCCCAAGTCAAAAGCCTTGGGCTTGCAACACCCCTGCCCCCTGGGTCGTTACGTTTTCGACAGGATCATATACGCCAAGGAGCCGCGCCATTTCCGCCCCCCATCCGCCCGAACAGCCCGGTTTCCTGGTCGACGGGCAACGGCTGACCCTGCTCGACACGGGGCCGCGGCGACTGGAGGCGGTGCTGGCGCTGATCGACGGGGCGCAGGTCTCGCTGCGCATCCTTTATTACATCTATGCCGATGACGGGACCGGGCGGCGGGTCCGCGACGCGATGATCGCGGCGGCCCGGCGCGGCGTTGCGGTGTCGGTGATCGTCGATGGCTTCGGCGCGGGCGCGGACGAGGCGTTCTTCCGCCCGCTGGTCGAGACGGGCGCGCGGCTGTCGCGGTTCGAGCCGCGCTTCGGCCGCCGCTACCTGCTCCGCAACCATCAGAAGCTAGCGCTGGCGGATGCCGAAGGACCCTCCCCCTCGATCATCATCGGCGGCTTCAATATCGAGGATGACTATTTCGGCACCCCCGCCGAGCAGAGCTGGCGCGATCTCGGCCTGCTGGTCGAGGGTTCGGCGGCGGGCAGGCTGGCGGGTTATTTCGATGCGCTGTTCGCCTGGACGGAAAATCCCAAGGGGCGCCTCCGCGATCTGAACAAGGCGCTGGCGCGTTGGAGCGAGTCGAAGGGCAGATTGCGCTGGTTGATCGGCGGCCCGACCCGGCGGCTGTCGCCCTGGGCGCGAACCGTGCGCGACGATATGCGGCGGGGGCGACGCATCGACGTGATTGCCGCCTATTTCACTCCCAGCCCCACCATGCTCCGTCGCCTGGACCGGGCGGGGCGGCGCGACGCCGAGGTGCGGATCGTGACGGCGGGCAAGTCCGACAACGAGGCGACGATCGCGGCCGCGCGCTTCACCTATGCGGGCCTACTTCGCAAGGGCGTCCGGATCTTCGAATATCAGCTGACCAAGCTGCACACGAAATTATACGTCATCGACGATGCGGTGCATGTCGGCTCGGCCAATTTCGACATGCGCAGCCTGTTCGTGAATCTGGAGCTGATGCTGCGGATTGACGACGCCGTCTTTGCGACCCACGTCCGCGCCTATATCGACGGAGAGGTCGCACGGTCCGAAGCGATCACGCCCGACTGGTACAAACGGAATACCGGCTGGTTCCAGCGGCTGCGCCAGTTCGCCGCCTATCTGCTGATCGCGGTGATCGATCCGTCGGTGTCGCGGGGGCTTAACTTCGGGATCGAGTCGCCTGATGGGGATTGATCCTCCCCGCTCGCGGGGAGCTGGCAGGTCGGAGCCCTGACGGAGGGGGGCTTCCAAACAGGTCGTCCCTATCGGTGCGCCCCCTCCACCATGCTTCGCATGGTCCCCCTCCCCGTGCCGGGGAGGATAAGGTTCAGTCCTTCCAGGCCCAGTAAAGCTGCGCCGGCGGCACGTTCCACCATTCCATATCGTGGTCGATGTTCGACCAGTGCGGGACCAGGAAGTCCTTCACCTTGGGGCTGAACTGATAGACCAGGAACGCGCCGCCGGGACGGAGCACGTCATGCGTGCCTTGTGCGATCGCCGGGCC
>CAJYRW010000028.1:0-17258 GCA_913777475.1 uncultured Sphingomonas sp.
TTCGCTACGCTCGCAATGACGACCCTCCGTCGTCCCGGACTTGATCCGGGACCCCGCCTCTTCTCTCGCACGAGACGGCACAAAGCGGGATCCCGGATCACGTCCGGGACGACATCAATTGGCGGGCACCAGCAACCGCTCGCGCGCGATCTTCTCGCGCCACACCAGCGGCGCGAGCTGGTGGACGTTGTTGCCCTCGGCATCCACCGCCACCGTCACCGGGAAGTCGGACACCTCGAACTCGTAGATCGCCTCCATCCCCAGGTCCGCGAACCCGACCACCTTGCTGCCCTTGATCGCGCGCGCGACCAGATAGGCCGCGCCGCCGACCGCCATCAGATAAGCGCTCTTCGCGTCGCGGATCGCCTCGGTCGCCGCCGGCCCGCGCTCCGCCTTGCCCACCATCGCCAGCAAGCCCTGATCGAGCATCATCCGCGTGAACTTGTCCATCCGCGTCGCGGTGGTCGGACCCGCCGGCCCCACCACTTCCTCGCCGACCGGATCGACCGGGCCGACGTAATAGATGACGCGGCCCTTGAACTCGACCGGCAGTTCCTCGCCCTTCGCCAGCATGTCGGCGATGCGCTTGTGCGCGGCGTCGCGGCCGGTCAGCATCTTGCCGTTGAGCAGCAGCCGGTCGCCATGCTTCCAACTCTTCACCTCTTCCGGCGTCAGCGTGTTCAGGTCGACCCGCTTGGCCGCCTGGAGGTCCGGCTTCCAGTCAACCTTGGGCCATTCCTCCAGCTTGGGGGCCTCCAGATAGACCGGGCCGGAGCCGTCCAGCGTGAAGTGCGCGTGGCGGGTGGCGGCGCAGTTGGGGATCATGGCGACGGGCTTGGACGCGGCATGGGTCGGCCAGTCGAGGATCTTGACGTCGAGGATGGTGGACAGGCCCCCCAACCCCTGCGCGCCGATGCCCAGCGCGTTGACCTTGTCGAACAGCTCGATGCGCAGCGCCTCGATATCGTTGCGGGGGCCGCGTTCCTTCAGCTGCCCCATGTCGATCGCGCCCATCAGCGATTCCTTGGCGAGCAGGACCGCCTTCTCGGCGGTGCCGCCGATGCCGATGCCGAGCATGCCCGGCGGGCACCAGCCCGCGCCCATTTGCGGCACCATCTCCAGCACCCAGTCGACGATCGAGTCGGACGGGTTCATCATCTTGAACTTCGACTTGTTCTCCGACCCGCCGCCCTTGGCCGCGACGTCGACCGTCACCTTGTTCCCCGGCACCATCTCGACATGGAGGACGCTCGGTGTGTTGTCCTTGGTGTTGCGGCGGGTGAAGGCGGGGTCGGCCAGGATCGAGGCGCGCAGTTTGTTCTCGGGGTGGAGATAGGCGCGGCGTACGCCCTCATCGACGACTTCCTGCAACGACCGGTCGCCCGACAGGCGGCAGTCCTGGCCCCATTTCACGAAGACCGTGACGATGCCGGTGTCCTGGCAGATCGGGCGATGCCCCTCCGCGCACATGCGGCTGTTGGTCAGGATCTGCGCAATGGCGTCCTTGGCCGCCGGGCTCTTCTCGGCCTCATAGGCCTTACCCAGCGCACGGATATAATCCATCGGGTGATAGTAGCTGATGAACTGGAGCGCGTCGGCCACGCTCTCGATCAGGTCGGTGTCGCGGATCAGGGTCGTCATGGGGTGGCCTTTTGCGACAGCGGGGCCGCGCACGCAACGCCCGTCGTTCACCGGTCCGGCGATTCGCGATGATGCCATGCTTCAATCAATCTTAACCTCGATTCGCGAGGGTCGGTCGAACCCCAGTGGAACCGCGATATCCTCATGCCGTCCGCCACCGACCGAATCTCCTTTCTGGCCCTGATCGGTCTCGTCGAGGACAATGACGAGCTGCTGATCTCGTTGCACCTCGATCGGTTGAAGAGGCTGTGCCGGACATGGCCGCTGGCGATCCTGCAGAGTCTCGTCACGGTGGCGATCATCGCGGGCTTCGGCGCGCTGAGCGATCCCCGGCCGGTGCTGATCGAAAAGGGTATCGGCTGCGCGGCCATGATGCTGGGCACGGTGGCATTCGGCATCGTCCTGTGGCGGGGCCAATCGCGGCAATGGCCCTTTTACCGGTTCAAGCAATGGCTGAGCGTGATGGGTCTGGTCCTGTCGCTCACCACCGCGCCGCTGCTGCTGATCCTGACCGGGTCGCAGTCCGGCAGCCACAGATGGGCCTCGGCACTGGCGCTGATCTGCGCGATGTGGTCGATGGCGGCGATGCTGAACCCGGTGCGCGGTGCGCTGCTCGGCTATTCCTTCGGCTTTGCCTTCCTGGCGCCGATCGCCGCGCTGGCCTGGGGCGTGCCTGTCCTGCCCGTGCTGGCCGCCGTCACGCCGCCCCTGCTGTTCCTGGTACTGAAGGCGCAGCGCCTGGGCCGGATGGACTATGATGCGGCACGCGCGCGGGCCCGCGAGTTCGGCCAGGGGCAACAGGCGGTCAAGATGATCGCCGAGTTCGAGGAACATGGCACCGGCTGGTTCTGGGAAACCGATCGCCAGGGACGGCTGACCTATCTGTCGAAGAAGGTCGCCGACGATCTGGTCGGGCCGGACGGCGACTATCACGGCCATGCGCTGACCGAGCTGTTCCACATGGATTCCACCGCGCCGGGCAGCGAACGCACCCTGTCCTTCCACATGGCGTCGCGCACCAGCTTTTCCGACTATACGGTCTGCGCGGTGGCGGGCGGCCCCGCCGTCGCCGATCGCTGGTGGTCGATTTCGGGGCGGCCGATCATCGACAGCATCGGCCGGTTCCGCGGCTTTATCGGATCGGGGTCCGACCTGACCGAAAAGCGCCGGTCGGAGGCTGAGATCACCCGACTGGCGCTGTTCGACAGCCTGACTGGCCTGGCCAATCGCCAGCGGATGAAGCTGTCGCTCGACAAGACATTGAAACAGTCGGTCAGCCCCTATCGCCCGACCGCCTTGTTCCTGATGGACCTGGACCGGTTCAAGGCGGTCAACGACACGCTCGGCCATCCGGCGGGCGACCTGTTGCTGCAACTGGTCGCGCGGCGGCTGGAACAGGTGGTCGGCGATGTCGGGCTGGTCGGACGCCTGGGCGGCGACGAGTTCCAGATCCTGCTGCCCGGCATCGACTCGCGCGACCGACTGGCGAGCCTTGCGAAGGAAATCATCGCCACCCTGTCGCGCCCCTATGACGTGCACGGCAACGAGGTGACGATCGGCTGTTCGATCGGCATCGCCATCGCGCCGGAAGACGGCGCGGATTCGCAGACCCTGATCCGCAACGCCGACCTTGGCCTCTATGCCGCCAAGGGCGACGGGCGCGGCGTCCACCGTTTCTATGCCGAGGCGATGCTGGAGGGTGCGCGCAGCCGCAAGCGGATGGAAGAGGATTTGCGCGTCGCCATCACGCAGGGCCAGTTCCACCTCGCCTATCAGCCCGTCGTGTCGACCCGCGACGCGATGATCGTCGGCTATGAGGCGCTGCTGCGCTGGCGTCACCCGACCCAGGGCGACATCTCGCCCGCGCAGTTCGTGCCGATCGCCGAGGAGTGCGGGCTGATCGAGCAGATCGGCGAATGGGTGATGCGCACCGCTTGCCTGGAGGCGGCGAGCTGGCCCCGCCCTGCGCGCGTCGCGGTCAACGTCTCTTCGATCCAGTTCGCCAAGCCGCATCTGCCCGCCCTCGTCTCGCAGGCGCTGGCGCAATCGGGGCTGGAGCCGTCGCGGCTGGAGCTGGAGATCACCGAAAGCGTCTTCCTCAACGACAATCAGGAGTCGGACCGCAAATTCGCCGCGCTCAAGGCGCTGGGCGTCCGCCTGGCGCTCGACGATTTCGGCACCGGTTATTCCTCGCTCGGCTATCTGCGCCATGCGCCGTTCGACAAGATCAAGATCGACCAGTCCTTCGTCCACGGCGCGATCCGCGCCGGCAGCCGCAACGCCGCGATCATCCGTGCGATCGTGACGCTGGCCGACACGCTGGGCATGGAGACGACCGCCGAGGGCGTCGAGATTCAGGATGAGATCGAGCTGATCCGCGACCTGGGGTGCAGCCACATCCAGGGTTATGTCTATGGCAAGCCCGCCGGATCGGACGAAGTGCACCGGATGCTGCGCGATCGCGATGGCCGCGCCGAGCCGGTCGGCCTGAAATCCAATCGCCGCCCGCGCATGAAGATCCTGCGCACCGCCCAGATCATGTCGGGCACCGCGACGATCGATGTGCGCATCCGCGACATGTCGACGACCGGCGTGATGATCGAGGGGCTGCCCCCCGCCTATATCGTATGCGGCGCGGCGATCGGCATCCGCCTGGGCGCGGACCGCCCCTTGCGCGGCTATATACGCTGGGAGCGCGAGGGGCGGGTCGGCATCGCCTTCGCCACGCCGCTGGCCGAGGATCACCCCTGGCTGGAAGGCGACGATAGCCACGACCATCACCGCCAGTCTGCGTGATGTCGCTCCCACGGCAAGGGTAGTCTTGCCATCGGGATAGGAAACTGCCTCCCGCACGTTCGCGGCGTCATGACTGTTTCCTCCCCGACGCCCGAAGGCGCTTCGCCCCGCATCCCCGCGCTCAGTATCGTCTTCGGCTATGGCCCGGTGCTCGTCCTGCCGCTGGCCGCACTGGCGGCCTGGGCGGGGGCGTCGCTGGCCTTGCTGATCGGCCAGATATGGGGCGCGGCCATCCTGATCTTTCTGGCGGGCGTGGCGCGGGGGCTCAGCTTCTTCACGCCGGGCGGGCCGCACCGGTCGCAGATGCTGGTCATGGGATTGCGCTTCACCTTGGGGCTGCTCGCCCTGATCGCCGGGCCGTTGACGGCGTTCGTGCTGCTGATCCTGGGCTATGCGTCGATCGCGGTGACCGATCCCTGGACGGCCCGCTGGGGCGGAGCGCCCGAGCATTTCGCACGGCTGCGGCCACCGCAAATGGCGGTCGCGCTGGTCGGCCTGATCGCGCTGCTTCTGTTGTCATTCGGTTAATCGCAACCGCCTAAAAAAATTTTTAGGGGCTTGCGCTTCGCGAACCCCGCAGACATCCGTGCGTCGCGGCTTTTCGAGCGCCTGACGCAAGCGTCATTCGTCGCAACCAACCCGCTCCCCATGCTTTAGGCTCTTGCGGTCCCGCCCGGGATTTTCCACTATGGATTGTGGAAGAGGTCGGGGGCGGCCCCAAGCACTGGTAGGACAGAGACAAAGACCGGACACCGGAAACGGCGTCTCGTCCGACCCTCTGCCCGGATCGCGACGTACGCGGCGCGGGGTGTTACGGGGCATGATGCCGACTCGAACGGAACAAGAACAAAGGAGCGGCATCGATGATGGATTTCAGGGATAGCCGGGATAGCGACATGACGACTGATATGCTTGAGAAAATGGCCGCGGACACGGTGACCGCGCCTGCCCCGACGCCCGCCGATACCAAGTCGGTGCGCCCGCAACCCTATCCGGTCGAGGTCGACCATGCGCGCGACGCGCGGCTGACCGATTTCGGCAAGGAAACGCTGAACGACCGCTACCTCCTGCCCGGCGAAAGCTATCAGGACCTGTTCGTGCGCGTCGCCTCGGCCTATGCCGACAATGCCGAGCACGCCCAGCGGCTGTACGACTATATCTCGAAGCTGTGGTTCATGCCCGCCACGCCGGTCCTGTCGAACGGCGGCACCGGTCGCGGCCTGCCGATTTCGTGCTATCTCAATTCGGTGCCCGACAGCCTGGACGGCATCGTCACCACCTGGAACGAGAATGTCTGGCTGGCGTCACGCGGCGGCGGCATCGGCACCTATTGGGGCCATGTGCGCGGCATCGGCGAGCCGGTGGGTCTCAACGGCAAGACCAGCGGCATCATTCCCTTCGTCCGCGTGATGGACTCACTGACGCTGGCGATCAGCCAGGGTTCGCTGCGTCGTGGCTCGGCCGCCTGCTATCTCGACATCTCGCACCCCGAGATCGAGGAGTTCCTGGAAATCCGCAAGCCCAGCGGCGACTTCAACCGCAAGGCGCTGAACCTCCATCACGGCGTGCTGATCCCCGACGCCTTCATGGAGGCGGTGCGCGACGGCGCCGAATGGCATCTCAAGAGCCCGAAGACCGGCGAGGTCCGCGCGACCGTCGACGCGCGCGCGCTGTTCCAGAAGCTGGTCGAAACCCGCCTGGCGACCGGCGAGCCGTACATCGTCTTCGCCGACCATGTGAACAAGAACATGCCCAAGCATCACCGCGAGCTGGGGCTGAAGGTGTCGACGTCGAACCTGTGTTCGGAAATCACCCTGCCGACCGGCATCGACCATAAGGGCAAGGACCGCACCGCCGTCTGCTGCCTGTCGTCGCTGAACCTGGAAACCTGGGACGAGTGGAAGGACGACAAGCAGTTCATCGAGGACGTGATGCGTTTCCTCGACAACGTCCTGCAGGACTATATCGAACGCCACGAGCCGGGCATGGAGCGCGCCGCCTATTCCGCTAGCCGCGAGCGTTCGGTCGGCCTGGGCGTGATGGGCTTCCACAGCTTCCTCCAGGCGCGTGGCATTCCCTTCGAGGGCGCGATGGCCAAGTCGTGGAACCTGCGCATGTTCAAGCATGTCAGCGCCCAGGTGAACCAGGCGTCGATGACCCTGGCGGTCGAGCGCGGGCCCTGCCCCGACGCGGCCGATGTCGGCGTGATGGAACGCTTCAGCTGCAAGATGGCGATCGCGCCGACCGCGTCGATCTCGATCATCTGCGGCGGCACCAGCGCGTGCATCGAGCCGATCCCGGCAAACATCTACACCCACAAGACGCTGTCGGGTTCGTTCGTCGTGAAGAACCCCTATCTCGAAAAGCTGCTGATCGATAAGGCGAAGAACGCGGATTCGGTCTGGAACTCGATCCTCGAGCATGGCGGCTCGGTCCAGCATCTCGACTTCCTCGCCCAAGAAGAAAAGGACACGTTCAAGACCTCGTTCGAGATCGACCAGCGCTGGCTGCTCGAACTGGCGGGCGACCGCACGCCCTATATCGACCAGGCGCAGTCGCTGAACCTGTTCATCCCGGCCGATGTGGAAAAGTGGGACCTCCTCATGCTCCACTTCCGCGCGTGGGAGCTGGGCATCAAGTCGCTCTATTATCTCCGCTCGAAGTCGGTGCAGCGCGCCGGTTTCGCCGGGTCGGGCGGCGTCGAGGCCGACAATACGATCAGTGCGCCGAAGTTCGAGATCGGGGAAACGACCGATTACGACGAATGTCTGGCGTGTCAGTGAGGTGATGGCCGCCTAACGGGAAGGTCACATCATGACCCATCGCTCTTCCCCACCTCCCTCTCCCCTTGTGGGAGAGGAAAAGGGCCCGCGGCCACCGGCCGTGGGAGGGGTGAGGGGAAATGCCCAGGGCCTGACCAAAAGGCAGTTGCTCCCCGCAACCACGGTCAGCCGATCGCGTGAATTGCGCCAAAATGCCGGAGAACCCGAACGGCGGTTATGGCGCGCGCTACGTGATGCTTTGCCGACCATGAAGTTTCGTCGTCAGGTCCCAATCGGACCATACCATGTGGATTTCTGCTCGCACGTGGCCCGAGTGATCGTCGAGGTCAACGGCGACGATCATGCGCTGAAACAGGAAAGCGATGCCCGGCGCACCCGCTTTCTCGAACACGAAGGTTATGACGTGATCCGTTTCGCCAATGCCGACGTGATGACCCAGCTCGACGGTGTCGTGACGGCGATCGGCGCGTGGATCGCCCATAAGCAAAAGGGCCGCCCGTGATGGACGGCCCCCTCACCCTCCCACGGCCTATGGCCGCGGGCCCCTCCCTCTCCCACAAGGGGAGAGGGACTAAAGGCTCACTCCGCCTCTTCAAACTCGTCGACGGCGTTCTGGGCGGTCGCCGACAGGCGAACGGTGTTGCCTTCGACCTCGGCGACCAGACCGATCGGCAGGTAATGATGCTTGGCGCCCTGCCCGTCCTGGGTCTGGGGGCTGTCGTTCTTGGTCAGCTTGATGCGGTCGCCCTCGACATGGTCGACGGTCCCGACATGGACGCCGTCCGCACCGACGACTTCCGCATGTTCCTTGATCTGGCTGACATCGACCATTGTTCGTCTCCTGTGTTGGGTTCGGGTTGGGAACGCGCCAGCCCGGAATTGGTCGCATGACAGGGGCCACGATCATGTACGGCGTTGCCGCCCTGTTAACCGGGATCGGTGCAACGCTGCTGCTGCAACTCCGCGCGCCCCGGTCGGACGAGGGCCGTTATGCCCGGCTGATCGCAGGCACCATGTTCGCCACGGGCGGGACCATTCTCGCCGGTTTCGCCACCGCTCTACGCTCCTGGGCGAGCAGCGGCTGAACCGGCCTTCACCCCATTCATCTCATTCGTACCCGGAGTAACCCCCATGCCCCTCCTTCAAGCCTCCAAGCAGTATAAGCCCTTTGAATATCCCTGGGCGTTCGAGTTCTGGAAGCGCCAGCAACAGCTCCACTGGCTGCCCGAAGAGGTGCCGTTGGGTGAGGATTGCCGCGACTGGGCGCAGAAGCTGACCGATCACGAACGCAACCTGCTGACCCAGATCTTCCGCTTCTTCACCCAGGCGGACGTCGAGGTGCAGGACTGCTATCACGAGAAATACGGCCGGGTGTTCAAGCCGACCGAGGTCAAGATGATGCTGACCGCCTTCTCCAACATGGAGACGGTGCACATCGCGGCGTACAGCCATCTGCTCGACACGATCGGCATGCCCGAGAGCGAATATGGCGCCTTCCTCGAATATGCCGAGATGAAGGACAAGCACGACTATCTGCAGAAGTTCGGCGTCGACAATGACGAGGATATCGCGCGCACGCTGGCCATGTTCGGCGGCTTTACCGAGGGCGTGCAACTGTTCGCGTCCTTCGCGATGCTGATGAACTTCCCGCGCTTCAACAAGATGAAGGGCATGGGCCAGATCGTCACCTGGTCGGTGCGCGACGAGTCGCTGCACTGCGAGGGGATCATCCAGCTGTTCCATGCCTTCACCAAGGAGCGCGGCTGCCTGACCAAGGCGGTGAAGGACGACATCGCCGACCAGTGCCAGACGACGGTACGGCTGGAGGATAACTTCATCGACCTTGCATTCGAGATGGGCCCGGTCAGCGGCATGACGGCCAAGGATATCAAGAAGTATATCCGCTACATCGCCGACTGGCGGCTGGGCCAGCTGGGTCTGAAGCCGATCTACATGATCGACGAGCATCCCCTGCCCTGGCTGACCCCGCTGCTCAACGGCGTCGAGCACGCCAACTTCTTCGAGACGCGCGCGACGGAATATTCCAAGGCGGCGACGCGCGGCCAGTGGAACGACGTCTGGGACGCATTCGACACCCGCCAAAAGGCGAAGGCCAACAAGGCCGCCAACGAAGAGCCGAGCGAAACCGGCGACATGTTCTCGGCCGCGGGCGTCGCGGCGGAGTGATCTTCCAGAGGGCGGGCTTCGGCCCGCCCTTTTTCGTTCGCGCGAAGCCGCGAACTCAAATTACCGGCCAGCCCGCGTCGGCGCATGGAAATCGGCCGGCTTCCCGGCAATCCAACGCAGGAACCGCACCATATCCGGGTGTCCGCGCAGCACCGCAAAGTCGGAATAGCCCCGCGCCAGTTCCGCGTTGCTCAACATCGCATGGATTGTCCGGTGGCAGATCGGATGCACCGGCACGGTTCCGCGACCACCCTCGCTCTTGGGCACCGGGTGGTGCCATTCCACCTTCACGCCCAGCGGCCGCTCGCACAGCGCACAGACCGGCGTTTCGCCAACCGCGATCCGTTCGGCGGCGGCCAGCAGACCCGCCTTGCGTTTCACCCGTCCGACCATCGCCACGATATGGGCATCGACCACACATAAGAAAACGGGGTCCGGCATCGCTGCCGAACCCCATTCCTTTACGCCAACTGGACCCCGAAAGGGATCAGAAGTGTGCGACGACACCCGCCATCGGGCGGAACGAATGCGCGTCGTCGAAGGTCGAAACTTCCATGCGCAGGCGCAGACCCGAGTTTCCGGTCAGGCCGCCCAGACCGATGTCCTTCGGGCCGACTTCGGCGCCGACGCCATACACGGTGCCGTGATAGTCACGCTTCAGGTCGCCAGCGACGCCCGGAGCGAAATTATGGAAGTTGTTCCAGCGATAGCCGACCTTGCCGTAGAACAGGCCGCTCTCACCGGCGCGGAAGCCCGCGCGGCCATAGGCGCCGTACTGCCAGTCGATATCACCCGACACGCCCTTGGCGACCGAACCCTCGGCACCGACGAACACGGGGCCCAGCGGGATGTTGGCACCGACGATGCCCTCGACCAGCGCGCCGTCCAGGTTGTAGCCCTTGGGCTGAGCGGGGATGCCGGCGACCGACTGGCGATCGAACTGCTCCCAACCGCCCATGATCGCGACATAAGGCTCGATACCGAAGGCGCGAGTGCCGTCGGGAGCGGTCGCTGCAGGCGCCGGAGCCGCCGTGGTGTCGGTGGTGTTCATGTCCTGCGCCATGGCAGGCACGGCAACGAACGCAGCCGCCGCAGCGGCGACGATGGAAAGCTTACGCATACGAGATACCCTTCTTTTTTCTATGTGGGGCGGCGGATCGAACCGCTCAGCCCAGGCCCGCTTAACCGGTAAAATCGCCATGGGTTGCACGACATTCGACTTTTTTGGTCGCCTTGTCGGGACCTGTGTCAGGAAAACCACAGTTCCTGTCACAAAGATGAACCAAATGGGGGCGGAATGCGGCAATGGCGGTTTTCCGCCACTTTTCGGCCGCTATTCCACCCCGGCCGCTCAACCCATCGCGGTGCAGCGCAGAGAATCGCCGGTGGGGCGTGTCAAAACAACCTCACCCCCCTTGCCGCGCAGGTCATGGCCGAAGCCGGCGTAATGGATACCCGAAGCCACAGGCTGCCCCGCCAAGCGTATCTCCAGATCGTCGTCGAGGCGCATCAACGCGCTGTCATTGCGATTGTCGAAGCGCACCCAGAAACGGCTGCCATTGTCGCACTGGAAATTCCGGGAGGCCATGGGTGGCAGGCCAGCACGCATGTCGGGCAGCGTCGAACAACCCATCAGCACCAGCCCTCCCGCCGACAAGGCGACAGGCAACCGCATCATGGCCGCAGCGCGGCGTCATCGGCCTCGTCGATATCGCCGTCCGCAACCGTATCGTCCTCGAAATCCTCCTGGAGATCGTCCTCGTCGATATCCTCGGCATCCATATCGACCGAGGCATCGCTCGTCCCGACCTCTTCGGAATCCATGTCGATCTCGCCGATCGGCTCGTCCTCGACGCTGTCGTCGCCCAGATCGGGTTCGAGATCGGTCAGCAGCACGCCGTCGCTGGGGCCGTCGCGCGTGACCTCCAGGATTTCGGCCCGCTGGCTCTCGTCATAGCCTTCCTCGTCCCAGCCATCGTCGCCGGGTCCATGGCTGGGAACCTGATGTCCGCCCATCGCTGCCTCCTCTTGAACTGTGGAGGGTGGAACGGTGGTGTTGGCCGGGCGGTTCCCCGATTGGCCTCAGGCCGCCTCAAGCGGGGCGGAACATCCGCCCGCGCTCGGTTACGAAGACGAAGGCAAAGGCCGCGATCCCGGCGATCAGGAAGCCCAGGGTCAGCGGCTGGGTGGTCCCGTCGAACGCCTGGCCGATGCCCGCGCCGACCAGCGAGCCGATGGTCACGCTGGCAAAGCCCTGCACGCTGGAGGCGGTTCCGGCGATCCGCCCCATATTCTCCATCGCCATGGCCGAGAAGTTGGAGGTGGCCAGGCCGAAACACGCCATGGTGATCGCCTGCAGCACCGCAAAAACGATCAGCGATTCCCCGCCAAAGCGCGCAATCACCAGATGGGCCGCCGCCACCGTGATCAGGATCGCGACCGAGCTATGGCTGATCAGCCGCGTGCCCAGCCGCATGACGATCCGCGAGTTGAGCAGGTTCGCCGCCGCCATGGTGACCGAGGTCGTGGCAAAGATCAGCGCGAGCAGCTTTTCGCGTCCGAAGGTCACCGCCATGATCGGCTGGATCGAATTGAGATAGCCGTACAGCGCCGCCATCAGCGCCGTCGCCGCCAGCGTATAGCCCAGCGACAGCCGATCGCTCAGCGTCTCGCGCCACCCGCTGGCGATGCGCGACAGCGAGATGGGCAGTTGCGCCTCAGGCGCCAGCGTCTCGGGCATCCGCAGCGCGAACCAGCCCAGCACCAGCGTGGCGAGCCCGGCGATCACCCAGAAGATCAGCCGCCAATTGCCGAACAGCAGCACCAGCTGGCCGAACGCGGGCGCCAGGATCGGCACGATCATAAACACCATGAAAGCGATCGACATGACCTGCGCCATCGCGCGCCCGTGATAACAGTCACGGACCAGCGCCACCGTCGCCACCCGCGTCGCCGCGATCGCCGCCCCGGCACAGACCCGCGCGGCGAGCAGCAGCGGAAAACTCGCCGCCACCGCCGCCAGCCCATTGGTGACGATATAGATGATCAGCGCAACGATCAGCACCCGCCGCCGCCCATAGCGATCGGCCAGCGGCCCATGGACCAGTTGCGCCACCCCGAACCCGATCAGGAAGGCGGTGACGACGAACGGCCGCGCGGCGGGCGAAGCCCCCAGCGCCTCGCCGATGGCGGGCAGCGCGGGAAGCATCGAATCGATACCGAGCGCGGTCAACGCCATCAGCGCGGCGATCAGCAGGACGAACTCGACAAAACCGATCGGCGCGCCAGGGGGTTCGGCGGTGACAGGCGTCACCGGATCAGCGGAACGGGATTCGGACATGATCGCTGTCACATAGGGATGATTGGCGGGCAGGGAAACCAACAAAGCGGAGTGCCTGCCCACAGCGCCGCAGCATTAAGCGCGCATCTCAACGAGGACTTCCGGCATCCTGATGACGGCACTGCCATCCGTTAAAAGCACGCTGGACGGCACATCCCAACCTCGATCAAGCGCATTCGGTAGCGAGTTGTCCGAACGCGCCGCTGGAACGGTTGGCGACATTGCCTGCCGGTTCGGGCAACTCGCCGAGCGGAACGGACATGTCATGCCATCCGGCCGCGGACGGCAGTCGGCTGATTTCTCGTCCATTTTCATCGTGTGGAGCAAGATTGCCAGCCTTGGTCCAATCGATGTTCGTGTCGCCTTTCGCCGTTACGAACGTCGTGTGGCATTTGTCGATCGCTCGGACCCCCGTCACGGCCGCATTGTCCAGGGTCGCACGTCCTACCAACAAGCTCTCGAGCTGACGTGCAAAATTCTGATCAGCAGCCGTGGCAGAGGAGGCTGGCCGCGTCGATTGGCTCGGCCGCATCAACGATGCGCCGGCCACCACCCCGGAGGGACGCTCAACTGGCGTGCTATTTCCGGGCTGATCAGAAGCCGAACTACACCCTGCCAAAATCAGTACAGCGGACGCACCGCAGGCCAAGAACATGGTCATCAATGATATTCCCCATATAACAGCATCTGTGTTTCAGCAGCCCGGCGCACTACCAGACCCTTGATCCTCTGCCCGCGGGAATAGACGTGCTTTGACAGTTCGACCGCAGCATCTTTAGGACGATGTTGGTTGATCAAAGCGGTAGTCCTTTTCCATCCACCGCCGGGATTATAGGCATAAGAAACCAGCGCATCGAATTCATATTGGTGCAGAGGGATTTTGATCGCGCGCCGCACCATGGCTTCATAGTGCCCGACAATGTTGGCCAGTAAGGCGGCCTGTTGCGTGTCAGACAGGTTGATCGCGTCCTTGTTGGCGCGAACGAAATCGCGCGCCGCATGACCGCTTTTCCCCGCCCCTTCTGCAACGCGTTCAGCAGCAGCGGGATCGACCCCAAAGATGGATTTCAGATCATTGGCGACCTGCGCCCGACTACGGTCTTTCATATCGTATCCCGGACCGAGTGTAACACCACTCCCCATACTGGGGTGATGAAGGCGATTGCTGACCCCAGGCTGCGTTTCGTGGCGGACAATGAAGAGTCGCCCCTGCGCCGACATCCGCATGCCCGCCACAGGCGCGACCGTGCCCGACTGAACGGGCTGATACTCCGCTCGCCGCAAGGCGGGTTGCACGGCGGGTCGAATGGAGGCCGGCACGACTTGGGGTCCGGCGAACTGCTTCTTGACCCACGCCAAAATGGCTTCCTCCGCAGCCTTTAGCGCCCCCATCATCTGGGTTAAGGCAGAAGGCTGACCGGTCGCATTGGCTTTTGCAGACTTTTGGGCAAACAGCGCCCCCAACGTCTTGGGTCCTGCTATGCCGTCTGGCGGAAATAACCCAAGCCGACGCTGGGCTATGCGCACGGCGCGCTCTGTTCGAGGACCAAAGCGTCCATCAACTTCGACCTCAGGTACGAAGACTTTCAGCTTATTTTGAAGGGCGCGAACATCATCGCCATGCTGACCAAGCTTTAGGTAACGCATAGGGCTCCCCCCTAACTCGTCCCGCCAACGCCTTTCTGATTGCTGTGTTCCACGCGCCGATTACCCTGTCCGATGGGCACCGCCGGCCGAGACGTTCATCCCACCGAAAGCCCGCGCAACGGATGATCCCGCCTCTCGGTTATAACGGACGCAACAGCTTACGGAGTTTGCCGCGATGACCCTGGTGTCACGAACCACTCTTGCCCTGCCGCTCTTCGCCGCGCTCGCCCTGTCCGCTTGCGACCGCCCCCAGGGTACGTCGATCACCGTCAACAGCTCGGACGGCGAGACCGTGGCGTCGGTCGACGGCAAGTCGGGCGAGGTGAAACTGGCGCTTCCTGGCTTCCAGGGGGCGTTCAAGCTGCCCAAGGTTTCGCTGGAGGCCGATAATTTCGAGCTGAACGGCGTGCATCTCTATCCGGGCTCGACGATCCGTAACGTCGATGTCGGCAATGGCCGCGACAAGGCGTTCACCATGACCTTCGACAGCCCCGCCGACCCCGCCACCGTGCGCGGCTGGTTCCAGGAGAAGATGGGCGAGGCCGATTTCACCCTGACCGACCAGGGCGGCACGCTGGTCGGCAAGACGGCCGAGGAGAAGCCCTTCCGGCTGGACCTGCGCTCGGCGGGCGGCGACCGATCAACGGGGACGATCACGTTAGGCGGATAACCTCCCCTGTTCGCGGATGACGGGTGCGTTATATAGGTGGCAGCCTATTCGATTTTCTGGACATATTGCCATGACCGACACCCGCTCTGCCGAGGTACCGACGCTCAGCCTCGCCGACCAGGACCGCGATCCCGAAGGCTTCGCCGCCGCGCTGGGTGAATCGTTCGAGCGGTTTGGCTTTGCCATCGTCGCCGATCACGGCGTCCCCGGCGACCTGATCGACCGCGCCTGGGCGCAGACCAAGGCGCTGTTCGACCTGCCTGAGGAGGAGAAGCGTGGCTATCACGTCCTTGGCGGCGGCGGTGCGCGCGGCTATACGCCGTTCAAGACCGAGATCGCCAAGGATGCCAAGGTCGTCGACCTCAAGGAATTCTGGCATGTCGGCCGCGAACTGCCCGAGGGGCACCCTTATGCCGACCGGATGCCCGCCAATATCTGGCCCGACCGGCCGGAGGGGTTCCGCGAGGATTTCATTGCGCTCTTCTCGGCCTTCGACAAGGCGGGCGACCGGCTGCTGTCGGCGATCGCGCGGCATCTAAAGCTGGAGCCGAACTGGTTCGACCCGGCGGTGAAGGACGGCAATTCGGTCCTGCGCCTGCTCCACTATCCGCCGATTCCGGCCGATGCCGAAGGCGTGCGGGCGGGTGCGCATGAGGATATCAACCTCATCACCCTGTTGCTGGGCGCCGAGGAGGCGGGCCTGGAACTGCTCGACCGCGATTCGGGCGAGTGGCTGGCGGTCCGTCCGCCCGAGGGGGCGATGGTGGTCAATGTCGGTGACATGCTGCAGCGGCTGACCAACCATGTCCTGCCCTCGACCACGCACCGGGTGGTCAACCCACCGGTCGAGCGGCGCGGCTTCTCGCGCTATTCGATGCCCTTCTTCCTGCATCCGGCGCCGGATTTCCTGATCAAGACGCTGCCGGGGACGGTGAGTGACGGGCACCCGGATCGGTATCCGGAGCCGATCACCGCGCATGACTATTTGTTCGAGCGGCTGGTGGAGATCGGGTTGATCAAGAAGTAACTCGGGCGGATCGCTTGGGGCCTGCCCTCCCCCACCCCCTCCCGCTTGCGGGAGGGGAGCGGCAAGACCAGCGGTTTCGCCTCTATTCCCATAGTTTGTACCGGCCACGCCCCTCCCGCAGGCGAGTTTCAGGTCGGTCATGCCCCCGGCATGACCTAAACGATGCGGGGCATAGTTTACCTGAAACTGGGTTGGGGGAGGGAAAGGTGCCTCGCAGAGACCTCCCCCCCAATAATCACCCCAGAATGTGCATTAACAACGGCTGCCCGACTAGGCTCTGGCTGCCACGCAACCGCTCCAGCGCCTGCGCCACCGCACGCTCGGGCCCTTCATGCGTCACGATCGCGATCATCACGCCGCCGTCCGCCGCTTCGCCGCGCTGGATCAGGCTCTCGATCGACACGCCCGCATCGCGCATCGCGGCGGCGATCTCGGCCAGGACGCCGACCTTGTCCTGCACGGTGAAGCGCAGATAGGCCCGGCCGCGCCGCTCGCCGCTATCGGCCTTCACCGCCGCGGTCAGCTCATGCGCGGGCATGGCGAAGGATGCGCCATATTCGCCGCGCGCGATGTCGATCAGGTCGGCGACCACCGCGCTGGCGGTCGGGCCATCGCCCGCACCCGCGCCCTGGAACAGCAGGCGGCCGACGAAATTGCCCTCGGCGACGACCGCATTGGTCGATCCGGTGACATGCGCGAGCGGATGGTCGAGCGGCACGAGGTGCGGATGCACCCGCTGGAACAAGCCATGCGGCCCCTCCTCCGACACGCCGACCAGGCGAACCCGGTAGCCCAGCGACGCCGCCTGCGCGATATCGGCGGCCAGCACATGGCGGACGCCAGCGATCGCGACGTCACCGAATGCCGGCTGAGTGCCAAAGGCGATGGCGGCCAGGATCGACTGCTTGTGCGCCGCATCCACGCCGTCGATGTCGAAGCTGGGATCGGCTTCGGCATAACCCAGGGCCTGCGCTTCCGCCAAAACCTCGGCGAAGTCGCGGCCTTCGGCTTCCATCTTCGACAGGATAAAATTGCAGGTCCCGTTGAGGATGCCATAGACCCGCGCAATGGCATTGGCCGCCGCGCCCTCGCGCAGGCCCTTGATGACCGGAATGCCGCCCGCGACGGCCGCCTCGAACTTCAGCGCGGCGTTCGAGGCTTCCGCCT
>CAJYRW010000029.1:0-15385 GCA_913777475.1 uncultured Sphingomonas sp.
CGGTCGACCACCTGTTCCTGCACACCGCGGAACTGGCTGTACCCGAAAACTTCGTGGAGCTTGGCAAGGGGGTCGACGACCATTGCCGTGCATGTAGCGAGCGCAAAGAGCCGGGGAAAGGGGCGCCACCGCTTTCGGCGGGCCGTCATTCACCGGGCTTGCATCGTGGCAAAACTCTGACAAATTGTCATCGATCGGCGCAGATCGGGATCATTGGAGAGTAAGTATCATGCGGGTTTTGACCGGACTGCTATCCATTGCCGCCGTCCTGGGCGGGACCGGCGCGAAAGGCCGGGAGACCGCCTCTTCTGTCGCCCCCCGGTTGCAGATCGTCGCCGATGTCGACCGTGGCCCCCATCCCCGGCTACCCGCCGAAAGCGCCCGCAGCGTGTATCTGCTGTCCTATTTCAAGGAGCATGTACACGCGCTGCACTTCGCGGTGTCGCGCGACGGCTATAACTTCACTGACATCAACGACGGCAAGCCGGTCCTGCCCAGCACGGGGATCGCCGAGCAGAAGGGAATCCGAGACCCGCACCTAACGCGCGGTCCAGATAACGCCTTCTATCTGGTGATGACCGACCTCCACATCTACGCTCAGGAAGAGGGGCTGCGCACGACCAAGTGGGAGCGGCCGGAAAAGGATTATGGTTGGGGCAACAATCGAAAGATGATCCTGATGAAAAGCCGCGATCTGATCCACTGGACCCATGCCGAGGTGGACATCACGCGCGCTTTCCCTGCGTATCGCAATGCCGGGATCGCTTGGGCACCCGAGACCATCTACGATCCGATCGCGCGGCGGATGATGGTGTATTTCACGACGCGGCTGGGCAACGGCAAAAACCATCTGGTCTATGCCTATGCCGATCCGGGGTTCCGCAGGCTGACAACCTCGCCCAAGCCGCTGTTCCGCTATCCCAAGACCACGGCCAGTACGGTCGATGCCGACATCACCCGCGTGGGCGACACCTATCGCATGTTCTATGTCACCGACGACAAGCCGGGCAATCTGCGCCAGGCCGTCTCGGAGCGAGTAAATGCCGGCTATGTCTTCGATCCCGCCAAGGTAGATCCGGAGGCAGTGCCGACGGAGGCGCCCACCCTGTGGCGGCGGCACGGCACCGACACCTACGTCCTGATGTACGACGTCTACGGCGCCAGGCCCAACAATATGGGCTTTTCCGAAACCCGCGACTTTCGTACCTTTCGCGACATCGGCCACTTCAACGACCCCGGTTCGCCGATGAAGGCAACCAACTTTACCTCACCCAAGCACGGATCGGTGACGGCGATCACGCCGGAAGAAGCGGACCGGCTGGAGCGGTATTTTGCTGGCGACTAAGGGTGTTTGAGACAATCGTTACGGCCAGATAATGCAAAGATACCAGGAAACATCGGAGCCTTGCGGGGTTTTGACCCTCCATCACCCCCATCCAAAAAGGAGCTGTTCGATGAACACCGACACGATGAATGGTGCAGCCACCGATTTCGGCGGCAAGGTCAAGCAGGGCCTGGGCGCAATGCTGGGCGACAAGACCATGGAGGCTGAAGGCAAGGGCGAGCAGCTGAGCGGCAAGACGCAAAAGGCGTTCGGCGATGCCAAGACCAGCATCGACCAGACGGTCCGCCCGCTGATCGACCAAGCGCGTCAGTTCGTAAAAGATCGCCCCTTCGCCTCGGCGGCGCTGGGCGGTGTCGTGGGCCTCGCGCTGCTGAACACACTGCGCGGCAAGTAAGCTCGGTCGCGATTTTAGAATGGGGGCGGTGTCGCTAGGCGGCACCGCCCTTTTTCGTGTCTCCCGGCGGCATGAGGAAAATTGCAGCCTGCCCCGACCAAACATGCTTTGCGGGCCATAATCCGTGTTTCTAAAGTCAGCTCGGGCGATCCGAGCCGGTCTCCCTATCACAGCGGCGCATCGGGGACGGGAGACAGGGATTTGTCACGTTTGGCAATCGTGGGGGTTCTGCTGCTGGCAGGCCTGACCGCGGGGATGGCTCCGGGAAAAGTCCTCGCTGTGCCTGAGGTCGCGATCCCGAAGCATGAACGTGAGGGCGTATGGCAATCCACCGATGGCGGTGAGCAGATTCCACTTTGGCCCGCCTCGGTCCCGCTCGCCAAGCCGGATAGCGGCGATCACCCGGAAGCGACGGGAAATGGCACCGGGATGGTCGGCGGTCGCCTGTGGCATTGGGCCAGCTATGTGACGCGCCCGACGATGACCGTCTATCGGCCGCGCGGACGCAAGAGCAGAACGGCCATGCTGGTCTTGCCCGGCGGCGGGTTCGAGGTGGTGGCGACCGATCTGGAAGGCACCGAGATCTGCGGTTGGGCGGTACGACAGGGCATGGTCTGCGCCGTGCTGAAATATCGGGTACCGCAGATATGGCCGCGTGTCGATGGCAAGCAGCAACGACCCAAGACCCTGTTGGCGTTGGAGGACGCCCAGCGCGCGATGGGGCTGCTTCGTGAGAACGCTGCGGCGTACGAAATCGACCCGCACCGGATCGGCGTGATCGGCTTTTCGGCCGGTGCCTATCTGGCCGCAAACATGAGCAACACGGACGATCGCACCTATCCGGTGGCGGACCCGGCGGACCGGCAGCCCTCGCGCCCCGATTTTGCGATCATCGCCTATACCGCCCGGATGCTGGACGACAGCAAGGGACGCAATAGTCTGGAGTTGCAACCCTGGGTGACGATCAGTCCCAAGGCGCCGCCGACCCTCATCATCCATGCGATGAACGATCCGATGGACAAGATCCGCCAGCCGCTGGCTTATGCGCTGGCGCTGAGCGATGCGGGTGTGCCGGTCGACTTGAGGCTTTATGCCAAGGGCGGTCATGCCTTCGGCCTGCGGCCGACCGCCGATCCGATCACGCGGGAATGGTCCGATCAGGCCCGGCAATGGCTGCACGATATCGGCATGTTGTGAGCCTGGACGGATGGGCCAGGGCCAACCCCGCTTGCCCCGCTCCGTCCCATGGCCTAGCGCTGGCGGCATGAAGCGATTGGCCATTTACTGCGGGTCGGCGACCCCCTCCGACCCCCAATATATCGAAACCGCCCGGGCCGTCGGGCGCGGGCTGGCGGAGCGGGGCATCGGTGTCGTCTATGGCGGCGGGCGGCTGGGCTTGATGGGTGCGGTGGCGGATGCGGCGCTGGCAGCCGGGGGCGAGGTGATCGGCATCATCCCGCAGGCGCTGGTCGATGCCGAGGTCGCGCATCGCGGCCTGACCGAACTGCATGTCGTGCCGGGCATGCATGAGCGCAAAAAGGCGTTCACCGACCTGTCGGACGGCTTCGTCACCATCGCGGGCGGCACCGGCACGATGGACGAACTGTGGGAAGCGCTGAGCTGGGCGCAGCTCGGCTATCATGCCGATCCGGTCGGGCTGCTCAACACGGGCGGCTATTACGACCATCTCGTCGCCTTCTGGGAAAAGATGGGCGAGGTCGGCTTCCTGCGGCCGCAGCACCGTGATCTGCTGATCGTCGACACCACGCTCGACGGCCTTCTCGCGCGGATGGGGGCGCATGTGCCAACCCAGCCGATCGTGCGGATGAACGCGGGCGATCTGTGAGCGACACCGCCGCCCCGACCGAGCGCGAGGCACTGGTCGCGGCGGCACGGGCATCGATCGCCAAGGGCTCGAAGAGCTTCGCGGCGGCGAGCCTGCTGTTCGACCCCGAAACGCGCGAGCGGGCCTGGCTTCTCTATGCCTGGTGCCGGCGCTGCGACGATATCGCCGATGGCCAGGATCATGGCCATGGCATGACCCGCGTCGCCGATGCGCCTGCGCGGCTGGCCGAGCTGACCGCGAAGACCGAGGCGGCGCTGGCGGGGCAGGTGGTCGGCGACCCGGCCTTCGACGCGCTGCGGGTCGTCGTCGCCGAGACGGGGATGCCACATCGCTGGCCCCGCGACCTGATCGCGGGCTTTGCGCTCGATGCCCAGGACTGGCGGCCCGAGATCGAGGAGGATCTCTACCGCTATTGCTATCATGTGGCGGGTGTCGTCGGCTGCATGATGGCAGTGACGATGGGCGTCGCGCCGGATGACGAGGCGACGCTCGACCGGGCATGCGATCTGGGCATGGCATTTCAGCTGGCGAATATCGCGCGCGACATTGCCGAGGATGCGGAGGCGGGGCGGCATTACCTGCCGCGGGCATGGCTCGATTATAAGAGCATTGCGCCCGACGCGATCATGGCACCGTCGCACCGGCCGGGCCTGAGTGCGCTGGCGCGGCGGCTGACCGACCGGGCGGCGGCGTTCGAGGCCAGTGCGCGGATGGGAACGCCGGCTCTATCCTATCGTTCGGCTTGGGCGGTGCTGTCGGCGGCGGCGATATATGGCGCGATTGGGCGCAAGGTTGCCCAACGCGGGCGGCGGGCCTGGGATAGTCGCGTGGGAACGAGCAAGCTGGAGAAGCTGGGCTTCATGACGCGCGCCAGTGTCCAGGCAGCACGGCGGGGAAAGATGAGGATCGAGCCCCGCGATCCGACCCTATGGACTCGGCCGCGCTAAAACGAACAAGCGTTATCCGCGCGTCGGTTTACGCTCTGCCTTCGCCATCTGCGCACCCATGCGCCGGCAGTCGGCACCGATGACGGGATAGGGCACGTCCGTGTTGGCGGCGATGCGGTTGGGCAGGTCGGCACGACACTGTGCCATGGTCGCGTACCGCGCGGGGACCATCCGGGCCTCGGTGCAATCCACGCTGCCGTCACCGCAGCCCAGGATCGCCATCACATAGAAAATCGGTTCCATCTAACCGCCTCCAGTTGCTGGTAAAACACCAAGGTGCGGTGAGTGGTTCCCGGTGTCGGACGAGAGGGCGACGACAAACCGCACAGGCTCTGGCCGATCCCGCCATTGAACTCGGGCACGGATCGTCCGACATGGAGGCGACATGCCTCCCATCGATCCCACCGCCGGTACGTCCGACCGGCCGCTGCTGCCGACGCTCCGGCGTTTCCTGCCCTATCTCTGGCCCGCCGGGGAGCCGATGCTCCGCCTACGGATCGTCGGGGCGATGGCGCTGGTCATCCTGTCCAAGCTCGTCCAAGTGCTCGGCGCGGCCTATACGTTCAAATATGCCGTCGACCGGATGGCGGGGGGCGACCGGAGCGCGGTGACGCTCGTGATCCTGCTGGTCGTCGGCTATGCGGGCGCGCGGTTTGCGACCACCCTGTTCGACAATCTGCGCAACGCGGTGTTCGAGATGGTCGGGCAGGACGCGACCCGGCGGTTGTCGGCCGATGTGTTCCGCCATCTTCACCACCTGTCGCTGCGCTTCCATCTGGAGCGGCGGACCGGCGCGGTCACCAAGGTGGTCGAGCGGGGGACCAAGAGCATCGACACGATGCTGTATTTCCTCCTCTTCAACATCGCGCCGACGGTTTTGGAGCTGGGGCTGGTGCTCGCCATTTTCGGGCGCAGCTTCGGACCCGTCCTGGTCGTCACGACGATGGCGATGGTGGTCCTGTACATCTGGTTTACCCGCAAGGTGACCGACTGGCGCAATGCGCTGCGCACCCAGATGAACGATCTCGACACCGGCGCGGTGGCGCATGCGGTCGACTCGTTGCTGAATTTCGAGACGGTCAAATATTTCAACGCCGAGGAGCGCGAGGCGCGGCGGTACGAGAATGGCGTCGCCGCCTATGCGCGCGCCGCCACCCGGTCGGAGAACTCGCTGGCGTGGTTGAACGTCGGACAGGCGGCGATCACCAGCTTGATGCTGGGCTTCGCCATGGCCTGGGTCGTGCGCGAATGGAGCCGGGGGACGGCGTCGGCGGGCGACGTAGTGCTGGTGTCGACCCTGTTGTCGCAGCTGTTCCGGCCGCTCGACCTGCTCGGCATGGTCTATCGCACCATTCGTCAGGGGGTGATCGACATGGGGGCAATGTTCGACCTGATCGACACGCCCGCCGAGGTGGTCGATGCGCCTGGTGCCCCGCCGCTGCGCGTGACCGGTGGGCACATTCGGTTCGAGAATGTCGTGTTTGGCTATGACCCGGAGCGGACGATCCTGAAGGGACTGAGCCTCGACATTCCGGCGGGCACGACCTGCGCGGTGGTGGGCCCGTCGGGGGCGGGCAAGTCGACGCTCGCGCGGCTGCTTTACCGCTTCTATGAGGCGAAGGAGGGCGCGATCACCATCGACGGTCAGGCGATCGACACGGTGACACAGGATAGCTTGCGGGCGGCGATCGGCATCGTGCCGCAGGACACGGTGCTGTTCAACGAGACGATCGGCTATAACATCGCCTATGGCCGCGAGGGGGCCGACCAGGCCGATGTCGAGCGCGCGGCGAAGGGCGCGGCCATCGCCGACTTCATCGAGCGCCAGCCACAGGGCTATGCGACCCGCGTCGGCGAGCGCGGGCTGAAGCTGTCGGGTGGCGAGAAGCAGCGGGTGGCCATCGCGCGCACCCTGCTGAAGAACCCGCCGATCCTGATCCTGGACGAAGCGACCAGCGCACTCGACAGCCGGACCGAGGCGGACATCCTGGCGACGCTGCAGGCGATCGAGCGCGGGCGTACCACGCTGGTCATCGCGCACCGTCTGTCGACGATTGTCCATGCCGACCAGATCGTCGTGCTCGACGGTGGCCGGGTGGCCGAGCGCGGCACGCATGGCGAGTTGCTGGCGAAGGGCGGGCTCTATGCAGAGATGTGGGCGCGCCAGGCCGCCGAGGTCGAAGAGGCGGACGAGGACGCGGTGCTGGCCTGATCCTCCCCGGTACGGGGAGGGGGACCATCCGAAGGATGGTGGAGGGGGATCGCCGCATGGGACGTCCTTTGCGGCGCGCCCCCTCCGTCAGTGCTTGCGCACTGCCACCTTCCCGTTCCGGGGAGGATGTTACAGACAGCTCAACCGTACCTGCTTGGCGGGCTTGTCGAACACGATCGACGAGCAGCGGCCGAGCTGGTCGGCACCAATCGACAACCAGTCCTTTTTCGGGTCGTGCTTGCCTTTGCCGGTCACCACGACCTCGTCCGGGTCGCCGGGGGCGTCAGCATCGGCGATGGTCGCGGTGCTGCCGGTATCGGCGGTCCGCACGCTCAGCTGCGTCATGGCGAAGGGGCCGATCGCGACCGGCGTCTGCAGGGCCAGGGTGCGCAGCGGCCGCTCGACGCCGAAGGCCACTTCCCCCAGCGTCGTCGCGCCGGTCAGCTGCCCCTGATAGGCGCGCGCCAACCGTACCGCGCCGCCCGCATTGGTGCTGCTATAGGCTTTGCGCGGGTTGAAGATGACCCGCATCGGTTCGCCTTCGATCGGGATCACGACATAGCGCGAGCCCCAGTCGCCGAACAGGCCGCCGCCGCCGACCATCGGCAGGCTGGTCACGCGCTCCCCTGGCTCCGGATCGCGCAGGCGAAAGCGGACAACCGGATCGGGCAGGCTGGCCGGACCGAACACGCCGTCGAAGCCGTTCGCGAAGGGACGCTCGGCAAAGGCGATCCGCCGCTTATAGGCCGCGCCCGTGCCCGCCTGAATCTCGGCGACGGCGGTCTTTCCCTCCAGTTTCACCGGGCCGACGGTGAAACCCACTTCGATCATGCCGGGCTTCATGCCCGCCGCCTGGGCATAATCCTTGGTGATGATCGGAATCCCTAGCGCGGCGGGATCGATCAGCACGGTTCGTGGGATGCCGTTGACCGACAGCGTCGCCTTGCCGTCAGGGGCTATCACCCGCTCGGACGGCGGCGGCGTGGCGGCCGTCAGGGCGGCCAGCAAGAGGCAGGCGAAAGCACGGCGCATCATGATCTCCCGGTGTCGTGACGACCGGGTAACAATCCGCACCAATCATGTCCTATTCGTGGCCAATTCGGGCTTTATCGTACCGGATGGCGGGTGATGAAATCGGCCACCGCCGTCACCACGCCGGGCGCGATGGGCAGGTTGGGATCGGCATAGGTTGCGATGTTCGCGCCGCGGCTGTCACCCTCCACCATTTTCAGGACGTGATTGACGTCGGGCAGCAGGACGAGTGTGGCCTTGGGCTGTCCGGCCTTCAGCTTTTGCGCATCCTCCACCGTAACTTGCAGGTCGGCTTCGCCCTGCACGATCAGCATCGGCCTAGTGACGGAGGCCGCCAGCTTGGCGGGGTCCTTGGCGAAGGCGTTGATCAGGAAGGGCTGGACCGCATCGGGAAAGATCATCGGCAAGGGCGGGGCCAGCGTCGCCGCGGGGATGGTGCGGCCCGCCGCCAGCGCATCAATCGCCCGGTCGGCATCGGCCAGGATCGGCGCGTTGGCGGGGTTGGCGTGGAACTGGGCCTTCATCACCGCGCCCAGTGGGCGGCCCGGCGTGGAGACGGCAATGACGCCGCACAGCCCCTCTGCCTGCGCGGCGGCGGCGGTCAGCGCGACCACGCCGCCCTCGCTATGCCCCAGAACCCAGACGCAAGGTGCGCGGGTCCTGGCTCGGATCGCGGCGATCCAGGCGCGGGTGTCGGCGGCATAGTCGTCGATCGTCACCGTGTTGGGATCGGGAATCGCCCCCGCGCTGGCGAACATGCCGCGCTTGTCGATGCGCACGCTGGCGATGCCCTTGGCCGCCAGTCCTTCGGCCAGCAGGCGCAGCGAGGCGGCCTTGAGGCCCCTCGGGCTGTTGCCGTCGCGGTCGGTCGGGCCTGATCCGGGGATCATCAGCACCACCGGCACCTTGGCACCTTCGGGGCCTGCCCAACTGCCTTTCAGCGCCCCCTGTGGTCCGGGGGCGGAGATGTCGCGGTCGGCCATCGGTGTGGCGGCGGCGAGCAGGGCGGCGAAGAATGCGGTGAACGACATGGAAATCCCCCCTCGGAACCGGACATCAGCGCGGGCGCGTCACCCGCCAGCGGAAATAGGAGAACAGGACCGGCGTCAGCGCGGCGGACAGAAGCGCGGTCGTGACGATCCCGGCGCGATCCTCGGCGTCGATCGGCAACAGCGCGACGATCACGATCGCCAGTCCCGTGCCCGCGAACAGCCAGCCGCCGAACCGATGGGTCGCGATCCAGTTGTCGGTGTCCATGATCGCCCAGGGCGTGCGGATGCCAACGAAGAAGCCCGGCCGCGACTTGGGGAGGGTGTTGCCGATCGCGATCAGGAACAGCCCCAGCCCGACCAGCATCAGGCTGCCCGGCGGCGTCCAGCCAAAGGCGGGGCCCGCCACCATCGCTTCGATCCCGATGAACAGCGCCAGGCACCCGGCCCAGACGGTACGAAGCAGCGGGGCGCTACCCTCCAGATTCCGTTGCAGCGGCTCGATCCGGGGCAGCGCCGCCAGGATCGCCGAGACGCCGATGGTCAGGACGACTGGCAGGAACAGCGCATAGCCCGCCTCGGCGAAGCGGTCCGCCTGTCCGGCGGCGTTCCAGTGGGTCGGCAACATCGTGCCCGGCGCCAATCGGGACAGCGCGATGGCGGAGACCAACGCCATGCCGCCCGCGACCAAGGCGGATGCGACGATCAGCGGGCGGAACGACATGCCGAATCCTCCTGATTGTCCTCGCCGACGCCGAGCCGGGTCATGAAGCCCATGACCACCTGTTCGAGCACCGACAGGTTGAGCGTGTAGGTGATGGTCGTGCCCTGCTGCTCGGCCTGGATCAGCCCGGCGGCCTTCAGCTTGGCGAAATGCGCGGACATGGTGGGACGAGAGACGTCGAACGCGTCTGCGATGACGCCCGCCGAAAGGCCGCCGCCCCGCAACATCTCCAGGATGCGGCGGCGGGTGGGATGGGCAAGAGCCTCGAACACCGGGTCCATGACCGATGTTTAGCATAAACGCTAATTAGTGGAAGGGCTAAATACATCTTCCCCGGCACGGGGAGGTGGCAGCGCGAAGCGGTGACGGAGGAAGGCTACTCCGAGGGACAACCCATGCGGCCGTCCCCTCCACCATGCTTCGCATGGTCCCCCTCCCCGTGCCGGGGAGGATGGGGTTACTGCCGCTCCAGCATCAGCGCGGCGGTCGCCTTGGCGCTGCCCACCACGCCCGGAATACCCGCGCCGGGATGCGTGCCCGCGCCGACGAAATAGAGGTTCGGGATCGAATCGTCGCGGTTATGGACGCGGAAATAGGCGCTCTGGGTCAGGATCGGCTCCAGCGAGAAGGCCGAGCCCATATGCGCGTTCAGATCGGTCGCGAAGTCGGCCGGGGCATAATGGAACTTGGTCACGATCCGGTCGTGAATATCGGGGATCAGGCGGCGACCCACTTCGTCCAGGATGCGCTTTTCCAGGATCGGCCCGACCTCGTCCCAGTTCATCGGGAACTTGCCCATGTGCGGCACCGGAGCCAGCGCATAGAAGGTCGAATGCCCCTCGGGCGCCAAGCTCGGGTCGGTGACGGTCGGGTGGTGGAGGTAAAGCGAGAAATCCTCCGACAGCACGCCGGTGTCGTAAATGTCGGTCAGCAGGCCCTTATAGCGCGGGCCGAACAGGATCATGTGGTGCGGGATGCCCGGCCACGCGCCTTTGATGCCGAAATGCACGACGAACAGCGACGGCGAATAGCGCTTGCGCTCCAGCCGGTTGACCGTGCGCCGGGCCGAGCGGTTGTCGGACAGCAGGTCGCGATAGCTGTGCATGATGTCGGCATTGGTCGCCACCGCATCGGCCTGGATGGTCAGGCCGCTCTTGGTCACGACGCCGGTCGCACGGTCCCCCAGCGTTTCGATCCGCGTTACCGGATCGCCCAGCCGGATAACGCCGCCGATCCGCTCGAACTGCGCGACCATGCCCGCGACCAGCCGATTGGTGCCGCCACGCGCGAACCAGACGCCGCCGTCGCGTTCCAGCTTGTGGATCAGCGCATAGATGGCGCTGGTCGTCATCGGATTGCCGCCGACGAGGAGCGTGTGGAAGGACAAGGCCTCGCGCAGCTTCTCCGACTTCACGAACTTCGACACCATGGCATAGACCGAGTTCCACGCCTGGTACTTCGCCAGCGCGGGCGCGGCCTTCACCATCGAGGCGAAGTCGAGAAACGCGACATGGCCGAGCTTCTCATAGCCTTCGTGATAGACGCCCGCGGCATAGTCCAGGAACTTGCCATAGCCCGCGATATCGTCGGGATTCAGCTTGGCGATTTCCGAGCGCAGCTGGGTGTCGTCGTTGCTATAGTCGAAATTGGTGCCGTCGACCCAGTTGAGCCGGTAGAAGGGGCTGACGGGATCGAGCCTCACATCCTCCGACATCGACCGGCCGGTCAGCGCCCAGAGCTCCTCCAGGCAAGCCGGATCAGTGATGACGGTGGGCCCGGCGTCGAAGGTGAAGCCGTCGCGCTCCCAATAATAGGCGCGCCCGCCCGGCTTGTCGCGTGCCTCGACGATCGTGGTCTGCACGCCCGCCGATTGCAGGCGAATGGCCAACGCCAGCCCGCCGAAACCCGATCCGATGACGACCGCGCTCTTCATACCCGGCCCCCCGACTGGCTTCGCAGCGCGGCGATGGCGCGCAGGATCGGCACCGGCGGCCGTCCGGTCAGAACTCGTGCCTTGTCGGCCATGGTCGATTGCCCCGCATAAAATCGCCCGATCAGGTCGGGCGGAAGTCGATAGAAACGCTCCAGAACGCGGTATCGCTCATCCGGCTCCGCGGCCTTGAACAACATCGTGTCGAGCATACGGTAAAAGCCGCGCGCGTCCCAGGCGGCGCGCGCCATGCGATAGGTCGCATCGTGCAGGTCGGCGCCGGCGAAATCGGTCCGCTCGGCCAGCATCGCGGCCATGCGGATCGCATCGGGCAGCGAATAGCCCGTGGTCGGGTGGAACAGCCCGGCGCGCATCCCGGCCTTGGGCGTCTTGGCCCCGCCGCTGCGCCAGTAACCGTCGAAATCGCCGCCCATCGCGACGGGCAGCACGCCCGCCTCCTCGCGCACCACCTCGGCCCCCACCCAGTCGCGGCTGTCGGCATAACGCTCGATCCGCTGGACGATGGCGCGGCGGTTCAGCTCGGCCGAGGTCGAGTAATAGGTGTCCTCGACGAAGATCCGGTCCTCGGCAAAGGGCAGGGTGTAGACGAAGCGATAGCCGTCGAGCTGCTTGACGGTGGCGTCCATCACCACCGGCCGCTCGACGCCGTGCGGGCGGGTGAGCTTCAACTCCTGCCCAACGAATTTCTGCCATCCGCAGGACAGCGAGGACAGGTCGCCCGCGCCCCGCGCGTCGATCACGCCCGTCGCCTCCACCCGGTCGCCATCGGCGAAGACGGCGGCGGTGGCGGATACCGCCAGCACCTTGCGGCCCAGGAGCAACGCCTCCGGTGGCAGGGCGCGACGGACCTGGGTGTCGAGGCGATGGCTCTCGATCGAATAATAGGTCTGGTTCAGCGTGCGCGAATGGGCGGGAAAGGCGACGTCATACCCACGCCAGGCATGGGCGACGAGCCGCTCGACGATCCAGCGGTCACGCTTGGCGACATCGCTGCCGAAAAAGGACCAGAGGTGGTTGCCGCCGATCGTCTCGCCCGCATCGACCAGTCGCACGTCGAGCGACGGATGCCGGGCCTTCAGGGCCAGCGCGATCAGGCCACCGGCCAGCCCGGCGCCAATGATCGCGACATCACAGGAGATTTTGGCAGCCATCCGCGCACCGCTACCGGAAAGCGGGGCCAAGGCAAAGGGTCGGTGCCATTACAGAAGGACCGCGGTGTCGGGAGCTTCGCCGGTCGCGAAGCCGCCGGTGATCTTCCAGGCTGCCAGATCGACAATGGCGATGCGGTTATTCTCCAACGCGGCATAGAGGATCGACCCTCCGGCCGGCAGGTTCAGCCCTGGCGCGGCGGCGGGCAGGGGAAGGCGCGCTTCCTCGGCCAGCGTCGCGGGCGAGTGGCGGGTCAGGCTCTTGTCGGCGGTGTTGGCAATGATCAGCCGTCCGTCGCCTTGCACCACCACCCGCACCGCCTCGCCGCGCAAGCTCTTGCGGGCGCGGGGCCGCAACGTGCCTGCGTCGAGCGCGTAGAGGATGCCCGCCGGACGGTCGATGACATAGAGGGTGCGCTCGTCGGGGCTCAGCGCCAGTCCCTCGGGCGCGGTGCCGATATGCTGTTTGACCGGTGCGAAGCTGGCATCGTCGGGGTCGACCATGATGACCAGGCCGCTCATGGTATCGGCGATGTAGGCGCGCGAGCCATCCGCCTTCACCACGAAATAGTGACTGCGCGCGCCGCCGACCGGGATCATCCGGTCGGGGCCGTCGGCGGTGGCGGGCGCATCGAAACGGGCGAGCAGGCTGTCGCTTTCGGACAGCGCATAGAGGCGGCCCTTCGCGTCCATCCGCATTCCGTGCCAGCGGCGATGCGGCGCCAGGTCGATGGTGCGGGCAAGCTTGCGATCGGCCAGATCGATCGCCCAGAGTTGATGCCCGCCCTCGCCGCCGAACTGCCAGCCCTTCACGCCGTAACCACCGACATAGGCGAAGCGTCCCGCCGGATCGGTGACCATCTCATGCGGTTGGGTCCCCAGCGGCACATGGCCCAGCGGACGCCCCTCGGGCAGGCTGTAGAAGGCGACTCGCCCCGCGCCCTTTTCCACCACGGCGAGCGTGCGCTCCGGAGCCGCCGCCTGAGCGCGCCGCCACGCCAGCGGCAGGAGGGAGGCGAGGCCCAGCGCGGCGACGCCCCACAGGCCCTGACGGCGATCGATCATGGGCATGGGGATACTCCTGGATGGCGCTATGCTCGTCAGGTCAGACGAGGGGCGGGCGGGGATGTTCCGCCGCCTGGGAGCCAAGCCCCGGCTGATGCGTCTTTTATGGCGCGGAAGGCGTGCCGCCAGTTGCGGTGAAACGGTCCATTGAATAGGTGAGCTGCATGATCCGTCCACTCAACGAAAGCGTCGCCGTCGCCCCCCAGATCCGGCCGGAGGATGTCGCCGCGATCAAGGCTGCGGGCTACACCGCCATCGTCAACAACCGGCCCGATGACGAGGAGCCCGGCCAGCCCAACGGCGATGCGATTCGCGCCGCCGCTGAGGATCAGGGGCTGGCCTATACCGCCATTCCGGTAACGCCGGGCGGGTTCAGCCATGAGATGGTCGACCAGATGACCCAGGCGCTGGTCGAGGCCAAGGGGCCGGTGCTCGCCTATTGCCGGTCCGGCACGCGCAGCTGCAATCTATGGGCGCTGGCCGCGGCGAAGGCCGGGCGCAATCCGACGCTGATCGTCATGCAGGCGGAAAGCGCCGGATACGACCTGTCCGGCCTGCGCCCGACCCTGGACGCGCTGGCGGACGCCGCCGGATGAGCCTGCCCATTACCGGCGCACTGGCGGGCTGGGCGCTGGCCGGGCTGGGCGTCGGCACGGTCCTGGGCGGGGTCGGCATCGGCTGGCTGGTCCGCCGTCGCCGCGACCGCCGCGTCGGCTCGCCCGAAGAGGTCGCGGCGGCGGCCGAGGCGGCGCTGGCGGGCTTTGCCGTCGCGGGCGCGGTGGTCGGAGCCGATGGGCAGGGCGCGCTGGCCGTGGCGCAGGACGGGCGAGTCGCGGCGATCAAGCTCCAGGGGCGGCGCATCGCGGTGCGCGAAATCTCCTGGGCGCGGGTCCGCTCGACCGCTGAGGGGATCGTGGCCGAAGTCGATGGCCGGTTCGGGCCGGTGATGCTCGCCGGAGTCGACGTGCTGGACATCCGCCGCCTGCGCGCCTGATCCTCCCCGGAACGGGGAGGGGGACCAGCGAAGCTGGTGGAGGGGGATCGCCGCCAGGGATGCCCTGTGGGGAAGCCCCCCTCCGTCAGGCCTGACGGCCTGCCACCTCCCCGTGCCGGGGAGGATGCCTCAATCCCGCAGCTCGCGTTCGCCCTCGTACATGTAATCCCGCGTGACCGGGACCGAGAGGCGCCCGCGCGTCAACTGCACCTGATAGTTGCACAGCCCGCCATTGCGGAACGCCGCGCCCGCGCCCGCCAGATAGAAGAGCCACATGCGATAGAAGCGTTCGTCGTACAGCTCGACGATGCGGTCCTTCGCGGCTACCGTCCGGTCGTACCATATGTCGAGCGTCCAGCCATAGTGACAGCGCAGCACCTCGACATCGGTCAGGAACATGCGCAAGCCTTCCTGCGCGCGGACGATCTCCGACAGCGCCGGGTTGTAGCCGCCCGGGAAGATATATTTGGTCGTCCAGTCGTCGGTGACGCCCGGCCCGTTCAGTCGCCCGATCGTGTGGAGCAGCATCACGCCGTCCTCGGTCAGCAGGTCGCGGCACTTGCGGAAGAAGGTGCGATATTGCGGCGGGCCGACATGCTCGAACATACCGACCGAGACGATGCGGTCGAACTGCCCCTCCACGCGGCGATAGTCGATCAGCTCGAACTTCACCTTGTCGGCGACGCCCAGCGCCTCGGCACGCGCGCGGGCGACTTTCAGCTGTTCCTCGGACAGGGT
>CAJYRW010000030.1:0-21768 GCA_913777475.1 uncultured Sphingomonas sp.
CGCCCGCCACCCGGCAGCGGCGCATCCAGCGCCAGCTCTGGCACCGAGTCGCGCAGCGCTTGCCGTTCATCGAGCGACCAGCCCTTCACCAGATCCCAGGCCGCATCCAGCGCGCCGTCGTCATAGAGCAGCCCGACCCACAGCGCGGGCAGCGCGCAGATGCGATTCCACGGGCCGCCATCGGCCCCGCGCATCTCCAGGAACGTCTTCAGCCGTACCTCGGGAAAGGCGGTCGAAAGGTGATCGTTCCAGTCGTCGATCGTCGGCAGCTCGCCCGGCAGCACCGACAACTCGCCCTTGAGGAAGTCGCGGAAGGACAGCCCGGCCGCGTCGATATATTTGCCCTCTCGGTAGACGAAGTACATCGGCACATCGAGCGCATAGTCGGCGTAACGCTCGTACCCGAACCCGTCCTCGAACACGAAGGGCAGCATGCCGGTGCGCGCGGGGTCGGTGTCCGACCAGATATGGCTGCGGAAGGAGAGCTTGCCGTTGGGTTTCCCTTCCGTGAAGGGCGAGTTGGCGAACAGCGCGGTCGCCAGCGGCTGGAGCGCCAAGCCGACCCGGAACTTCTTCACCATGTCCGCCTCGGACGCGTAGTCGAGGTTCACCTGGATCGTGGAGGTCCGCAGCATCATGTCGAGGCCGAGCGAGCCGACGCGCGGCATGTGGCGCAGCATGATCGCATAGCGCCCCTTGGGCATGATCGGCAGCTCGGCGCGCGTCTTGTCCGGCCACATGCCCAGGCCCAGGAAACCGACGCCCAGTTTGTCGCCGGCGGCCTTCACCTGAGCCAAGTGACGCCCCGTCTCGGCACAGGTCTGGTGCAGATTGTCGAGCGGCGCGCCCGACAGCTCGAACTGGCCGGCGGGCTCCAGGCTGATCGAGCCGTCCGCCCCGGTCAGCGCGATGACGTTGCCGCCCTCCATGACCGGCGCCCAGCCATATTGCTCCAGCTCGCCCAGCAGCGCGCGAATGCCCGAGGCTTCGTCATAGGACGGCGCATGATGGTCGCCCAGCGCATAGACGAACTTCTCGTGCTCGGTGCCGATCCGCCAGCGGTCGCTAGGCTTTTCGCCGCGCGCGAAGCTTGCGATCAACTGGTCGCGCGACTCGATGATGGCGCCCTTGGCAAGGCTCTCGGACTTGGTGCTCATGAACCGCGCCTTACGCGCGCGGAAGCGTCCGCGCCATAGGGTGAATCAACGCCAGTCGCCCGCCGCCGCCATCCACAGCGACACCGCCGCCGCCGCCGCCGTATCGGCGCGCAGGATGCGGGGGCCCAGGCCGATGCCGATGGCGGACGGGTGCGCACGGATCGCCTCGCGTTCTTCGGCGTCGAAGCCCCCTTCCGGGCCGATCAGGATCGCTGCCGGCCCCTTATGTGCGCGCATCGCCTCCAGCGCGGGCACGCCGCCGGTCTCGTCGGCAAAGAACAGCGCACGCCCCTCGGGCCAGTCGCGCAGGCATGCCGCCAGCTTCACCGGCTCGGCCACCTCCGGCAAAGCCGTGCGGCCGCACTGCTCGGCGGCTTCGATCATGTGTGCACGCAGGCGTTCGGTATTGGGCTTGTCGACGACGGTGCGACGGGTGACGACGGGCACCAGACGCGCGACGCCCAGCTCGCACGCCTTTTCCGCCAGCCAGTCGACCCGTCCCTTCTTCAACGGCGCGGCGCACAGCCACAGATCGGGCACCGCCTCCCGCTCGCGGAGCAGGGTCGTCACGTCGAGCGTCAGGTCGCGCTTGCCGACAGAGGCGGCAACGCCCAGCCATTCGCCGCTGCAGTCGTCGAACAGCTTGACCGGATCACCGACCTTGGTGCGCATCACCGACACCAGATAATGCGCAGCCGGGCCGTCGATGCGGATCGGCCCTTCGGCCAAAGGCTGGTCGACGAACAGGCGGGGGGTGGATTGCGGCGGCCAGGCGGGGGTAGCGGGCATGGGCCTCGCTTACACGGGTCGCGCGGCGCTTGCCACTTTTGCGATTTCGGGCGTTCCTTCGCGTAAAGGAGGTGACGATGGCGAAACATTATCAGGAAGAACTGGAGGCGCTGCAACTCGCGCTGGTCCGCACGCAGATGGCGATGGCGGGATCGGACGAGCGCGTCGTCATCGTGCTGGAGGGCCGCGACGGGGCGGGCAAGGACGGGACGATCAAGCGCATCACCGAGCATCTCTCGGTTCGCGCCACCCGCGTGGTCGCGCTGCCCAAGCCGTCCGACCGCGAACGCACGCAATGGTATTTTCAGCGTTACGCCACGCACCTGCCCGCCGCTGGCGAGATCGTGATCTTCAACCGCAGCTGGTACAACCGGGCAGGCGTGGAAGTGGTGATGGGATTCTCCACCGCTACCGAGCAGGAGGCGTTTTTGCGCGACGCCCCCGATTTCGAACGGATGCTGGTCGAGAGCGGCATCAGGCTGGTCAAGATCTGGCTCGATATCTCGAAGAAGGAACAGGAAAAGCGGCTGGAGGCGCGGCGCACCGATCCGCTGAAGGCGCTGAAGGTGTCGGACATGGACAAGGTGGCGCAGGCCAAATGGGCCGAATATTCGGCGGCGCGCGACACGATGCTGACCCGCACGCATACTCCCTTCGCGCCGTGGCATATCGTGCACGCCGACGACAAGAAGGATGCGCGAATCGCGATCATTCGCCACATCCTGCACGCCATCGCGCCCGCCGACATCGCCGATTCGGTCGATGCACCCGACCCTAAACTGCTCTTTCCGTTCGAGATGGCGGCACTGGAGGACGGACGGCTGGCAAAATAGTCCGGCGTTCAGACTTTCCTAACCATGGTGCGCTTTAACGCAGGGGGCCACCGCATCCGGCGCTGGCCCCCAAAGTGAAAGTCGCGCGCGTGACCCGCAATGCCATCGAGATCGCCGCCGTGCTGATCGTCCGTAACGAAGAGCGCTGCATCGCGCGCTGCCTGACCAGCGTCGCGCCCTGGGTCGATCGGATGGTCGTGCTCGACACCGGATCGACCGATGACACGGTCGCTATCGCGCAGGGCTTGGGCGCGGAGGTTCACCACCTCCCCTGGCCCGACAGCTTCGCGGAGGCGCGCAACCATGCACTGTCGCTGGCCGATGCCGACTGGAACCTCATCATCGACGCCGATGAATGGATCATCGACGGCGGCGAAGGTCTTCGCGGCTGGTGCGAGTCGGCGACCGACCTGCTGGGCTGCCCGTGCATCCATAACGAGGCGGAGGGCGCGACCGTTCAGCGGAGCTGGATGACCCGCGTGATTCCGCGCGGCGTCCTTTACGCAGGGCGGGTGCGCGAACAGGTCGTCTCGGTCCTGCCCCGCTACCGCATCGCGCTCGATATCGGGCATGACGGCGATCTGGCGCCGCAGCTGGAGCGGAAGAAGGATCGCTACGCCCCGCTGCTGCTCGCCGATCTCGCCGATCAGCCGGAGAGCCCGTACCTGCTCTATCAGGTCGCAAAGGACGCGCAGATGCGTGGCGACCATGCGTCGGCGTGCGATTATTATGCCCAGGCGCTGGATGCCACACCGCCGGAGGCCAACTGGCGGCACGATCTGGTCATCAACGCGCTCAACCAGTTCGTCAGAAGTGGCCATCTGCAAGCCGCGCTGACCATCGCGGACACCGAAATGTCGCATTGGGCGCGATCGCCTGATTTCTATTTCGTGATGGGCGACCTGTTCCTGGAAGCCGCCACGGCCGAGCCGCAGCGCGCGCTCGACCATTGGTTGCCGCTGGCCGAGAGCGCGTGGGAACGCTGCCTGACCATCGGCGAACGCCCCGATCTGGAGGGCAGCGTCGCCGGGCGTGGCAGCCATCTGGCGCAGCATAATCTGGATGTCCTCCGCTCGCAGCGGGCGACGCTGGCCGCCTAACGGCGGCGGCGGATCAGCCACCAGCCCAGACCGATCGCCAGCGCGGCGCCCAGCACCACGCCGCCGACCATCCCGGCCACGCGCAGGATCGCCCAGAACAGCGCCTCGACGAAACGGCCGACCGCGACCGACAGGCCGATCATCGAACAGGGGGCAGCGGGAGGATCACGCCCCGACGATAGCCGCGAACGGGCTTGCGCGCCACGCCCCGCCCCCATAGGCCACGCGCCATGACGATCGAGATCGTGCCCGATAGCGAGCATAAGGGACTGGTGGGGCGTTTGCCACCCCGGCTGCGCGGCCTGGCCCTGCTGGCGCGGTTCGACCGGCCGATCGGCTGGTGGCTGCTCTTCTGGCCGGGTGTCTGGGCCATCGCACTGGCAGGGGGCGTGCCGGAGCGCTGGGCGCTGGTGCTGTGGTTCCTGCTCGGCTCGATCGCGATGCGGGGGGCGGGATGCGTGCTCAACGATATCGTCGACCGCGATCTGGACGCTCAGGTCGCCCGCACCCGCGCGCGGCCGATCCCGTCCGGGCTGGTGTCGGTGAAGCTGGCGGCGATCTGGCTGGTGCTGCTGTGCCTGATCGGCCTGATCGTGCTGGTGCAGTTGCGTCCGCTGGCCGCGATCGTCGCGGTCGCCAGCCTCGCGCCGGTTGCCGCCTATCCCTTTATGAAGCGGATCACCTGGTGGCCACAGGCCTGGCTGGGCCTGGTGTTCAGCTGGGCCGCGCTGGTCGGCTGGGCTGAGGTGGCGGGGGTGCTCTCCGCGCCGCTCTGGCTGCTCTATGCCGGGTCGATCGCCTGGGTGATCGGGTATGACACCATCTATGCGCTGCAGGACCGCGAGGACGATGCGATGATCGGCGTCCGCTCCTCCGCGCTGCGCATGGGGGCCTATGTGAAGCCGGGCGTGGGGGCGTTCTATGCGGTGGCGCTGCTGTGCTGGGCGGGGGCGATCTGGCTGGTGCGACCGGACGTGCTGGCGGTCGCGGCCCTGGTGCCGGTTGCGCTGCATCTGGCTTGGCAGGTGGTGACGTTGCAACCCGACGACGGCGCGGGTGCGCTGTACCGGTTCCGGTCGAACCGCTTTGCCGGATTGCTGATGACGCTGGCGTGCGTGGTGGTGGGCAGCAGCCTCTAATCCTCCCCGCTCGCGGGGAGGTGGCAGCGCGCCAGCGCTGACCGAGGGGGGCCTCCGCATCGGACACACTTTGTCGCAAGCCCCCTCCACCATGCTACGCATGGTCCTCCTCCCCGTACCGGGGAGGATTGTTAGGGCGCGCAACGCATTGCCGGGTTGTCGCGTTGGGCAAACTTCGTCACATCTTCAGGCCGATGACCGTAGCCACGCCCGCCACCCGCTCGCTTGCCGAAAGCCATCGTTCGATCGCCGTGCCGGAAGGCGCATCATTTCTGCGGCGGCTGTTCGCCTTTGCCGGGCCCGGCTATCTGGTCGCGGTCGGCTATATGGACCCCGGCAACTGGGCGACCGACATCGCGGGCGGATCGGCCTATGGCTATGCGCTGTTGTCGGTCATCCTCCTTTCCAACATCATGGCGATGATCCTGCAGGCGCTGTCGGCGCGGCTGGGGATCGCCGCCGGACTGGACCTGGCGCAGGCGTGCCGGGCGGCCTATTCCAAACCGGTTTCGCGCATATTGTGGCTGCTCTGCGAGATCGCGATCATCGCCTGCGACCTGGCCGAGGTGCTGGGCACCGCCATCGCGCTGCAACTGCTGTTCGACCTGCCGCTGGTCTGGGGCGTGCTGATCACCGGGCTGGACGTCTTCCTGATCCTCGCGCTCCAACGTTACGGCTTCCGCAAGGTCGAGGCGTTCATCATCGCGCTGCTGCTGATCATCGGCGGCTGTTTTCTCTATGAACTGATCGCCTCGCGCCCCGATCCCGGCGCTGTCATGGCGGGCTTCATTCCGACGACGCGGATCGTGACCGACCCGGCGATGCTCTACATCGCGATCGGCATATTGGGCGCGACGGTGATGCCGCATAATCTCTACCTGCACTCCTCGGTGGTGCAGACCCGTGCCTTCGGCCTGACCACCGAGGGCAAGCGTGACGCGATCAAAATGGCGACGATCGACAGCACGGTGGCCCTGTTCTTCGCCTTCTTCATCAACGCCGCGATCCTGATCGTGGCCGCCGCCACCTTCCATGTCGCCGGGCGTACCGACGTTGCCGAGATCGACCAGGCCTACCGGCTGCTCGCCCCGATGCTGGGTGCTGGCGCGGCGAGCGTGGTATTCGGTGTGGCGTTGCTAGCCTCGGGCCAGAACTCGACCGTCACGGGGACGCTGGCCGGGCAGATCGTGATGGAGGGGTTTCTCGACCTGCGGCTCGCCCCCTGGCTGCGGCGGCTCATCACGCGCGGGCTGGCCATCATCCCCGCCGTCCTCGTCGTCGGCGCCAGCGGTCAGGCGGGCGCGACGAAACTCTTGGTGCTCAGCCAGGTCGTCCTCAGCCTCCAGCTGCCCTTCGCGGTCGTGCCGCTGGTCCGCTTCACCGCGGACAAGGGCATGATGGGCCCCTTTGCCAATTCCCTCTGGCTGCGCATGGTCGCCTGGGTCATCGCGGCGACGATCATCGCGCTCAACCTGACCCTGCTCTGGGGTATCGCGACGGGCTGAATCGTCCCGCAGTTGCGAAACGTTGGCGCGTGACTTCGGGGGGCGCGCGGCTAAGCTGGCGCGAACTGGGATACAGGGACGCCCGAATCAATGACGACCACCATCACCACGCTGCATGTCGACGACACCGGGCCGCTGGCCGACGCCATTGTCGACACGCTGGTGCACCGGATCGGCAAGGACGCCGCCAATGCGCGGCCGCACGACTGGCTGGCCGCGACCATCCTGACCGTCCGCAATGACATTATCGAACGCTGGATGGCCTCCACCCGCCAAGCCCATGCCGCGGGCGCGAAGCGGGTTTATTATCTCAGCCTGGAGTTCCTGATCGGTCGGCTGCTGCGCGACGCACTGTCGAACATGGGGGTAATGGCGCAGGTCGCGGGCGCGCTGCAATCGCTGGGCGTTGACCTCGCCGAACTGGAAGAGATCGAACCCGATGCGGCGCTCGGCAATGGCGGCCTGGGCCGCCTGGCGGCGTGTTTCATGGAGAGCCTCGCCAGCCTCGACCTGCCCGCCTATGGCTATGGCATCCGCTATGTGAACGGTATGTTCCGCCAGCGGATCGACGATGGCTGGCAGGTCGAACTGCCCGAAACCTGGCTGAGCCACGGCAATCCCTGGGAATTCGAGCGACGCGAGAGCGCCTATTTCGTCGGCTTCGGCGGCGAGGTGATCGGGACCGAGAGCGGCGCGGTCCACTGGAAGCCCGCCGAGGCGGTCGAGGCGGTGGCGGTCGACACGCCCGTGGTCGGCTGGCGCGGCAAGCGGGTCAACACGCTGCGCCTGTGGACGGCCCAGGCGATCGACCCCATCCGGCTCGATCGCTTCAACGCCGGCGATTATACCGGCGCGCTGGCGGGACAGCTGGCGGCGGAGACTTTGGTCCGCGTCCTCTATCCGTCGGACAGCTCGCCCGCGGGGCAGGAACTGCGGTTGCGGCAGGAGTATTTCTTCTCCTCCGCCTCGATCCAGGACATCGTGCGGCGGCATATCCAGTATTTCAAGGATATCCGCACTCTGCCCGACAAGGCGGCGATCCAGCTGAACGACACCCATCCGGCGGTGTCTGTCGCCGAGCTGATGCGGCTGCTGATCGATCATCACGATCTGGGTTTCGACGAGGCGTGGGACATTACCCGTCGCACCTTCGGCTATACCAACCACACGCTGCTGCCCGAAGCGCTGGAGAGCTGGCCGCTGCACCTGTTCGAGCGGCTGCTGCCGCGTCACATGCAGCTGATCTATGCGATCAACGCCAAGCTGCTGCGGGAGGCGCGGGGCATCGAAGGCGTCGACGATCGCGCCATCGCCGCGATCAGCCTGATCGACGAAGGCGGCGAGCGGCGGGTGCGCATGGCGAACCTGGCCTTTGCGGGCAGCCACAGCGTCAATGGCGTCGCTGCGCTGCACACCGAGTTGATGAAGAAGACGGTCTTTGCCGATCTCCACCACCTCTATCCGACGCGGATCAACAACAAGACCAACGGCATCACCCCGCGCCGCTGGTTGCAGCAATGCAATCCGCAGCTGACCGCGCTGATCCGCGAGGCGATCGGGCCGGGGTTCGAGGATGACGCGGAAAAATTGATAGCGCTCACGGAATTTGCGCAGGACGCGAATTTCCGGGAACGCTTTCTCAGCATCAAACGTTCCAACAAGGTGGGGCTGGCAAATTATCTCCGGGAATCGAGCGGGCTGCGCATAGACCCAGATGCGCTGTTCGACGTCCAGATCAAACGCATCCACGAATATAAGCGCCAGCTGCTCAACATCATCGAAACGGTGGCGCTGTACGACCAGATCCGCAGCCATCCCGAACGCGACTGGACGCCGCGCGTCAAGCTGTTCGCGGGCAAGGCGGCGTCGAGCTATCACAATGCCAAGCTGGTCATCAAATTGGCCAATGACGTGGCCCGCCGGATCAATTCGGACCCGAGCGTCGGCCATCTGCTGAAGGTCGGGTTCATCCCCAACTACAATGTCAGCCTGGCCGAGAAGATCATTCCCGCCGCCGATCTGTCCGAACAGATTTCGACCGCGGGCATGGAGGCGTCGGGCACCGGCAACATGAAGTTCGCGCTCAACGGCGCGCTGACCATCGGCACGCTCGACGGCGCCAATGTCGAGATCAAGGAGCATGTCGGCGACGATCATATCGTCATCTTCGGCCTGACCGCCGATAAGGTCGCCGAAAAGCGCCGCGACGGCTACAACCCGCGCGAAGTGATCGAGGGCAGCCCGGAGCTGCGCCAGGCCGTCTCCGCCATCGCCTCGGGCGTCTTCTCGCCCGACGATCCCGGCCGTTACGCCGGGCTGATGGGCGGGCTGTACGATGGCGACTGGTTCATGGTCGCCGCCGATTTCGACGCCTACACCGCCGCGCAGCGCAGCGTCGACACCCGCTGGCAGGATCAGGCGGGCTGGGCGACCTCGGCCATCCACAATGTCGCGAAAGTCGGATGGTTCTCCTCCGATCGCACCATTCGGCAATATGCCGAGGAAATCTGGAACGTGATGTGAAGCCACCCCGTGCCGCTCTGGATGCCCTGATCGAGGGCCGCAACGCCGATCCCTTCGCGTTGCTGGGACCTCATGAAGGACCGGGCGGCACGTTCCTGCGGGCGCTGGTGCCGGGTGCGGAGGAGGTCACGGCCTTCGACCTGTCCGGCACGGCGCTGGGCGACTTGCAAAGCGTCGATGCGCGCGGCCTGTTCGAGGGCGCTGTCAAAGGCCCCGCCCAGCCGGTCAAGTACCGCGCGCGGGGTCACGGCGCGGAATGGTGGATCACCGATCCGTACAGCTTCGGCCCCGTCCTCGGCCCCCTCGACGACTTCCTGATGGGCGAAGGCAATCACTTCCGCCTCTATGACAAGATGGGCGCGCACCTGATCGAGCATCAGAGCGTGGCGGGCGTGCATTTCGCCGTCTGGGCCCCCAATGCCGAGCGGGTCGCGGTCGTCGGCGACTTCAACGACTGGAACCCCGGCCGCCACGTCATGCGGCGACGGCTGGATGTCGGCGTCTGGGAAATCTTCATCCCCGATATCGGCGAGGGCCGCGCCTACAAATTCGCGATTACCGGACCGCATGGCGCGGACCAGCCGATGAAGGCCGACCCCTTCGCCTTCGCCGCCGAGTTGCGTCCCAAGACCGCCTCGGTGACGACCGCGCCGCCCCAGCATGTCTGGCAGGACGCCCCCCATCGCGAGCATTGGTCGAAGATCGACCCGCGCCGCGTGCCAATCAGCATCTATGAGGTCCATGCCGGGTCATGGGACCGTGACGAGAATGGCTGGTATCTCAGCTGGGATGCGCTGGCCGACCGGCTGATCCCTTATGTGGTCGAGATGGGGTTCACCCATATCGAATTCCTGCCCATCTCCGAACATCCCTACGACCCCAGCTGGGGGTATCAGACGACAGGGCTCTATGCCCCGTCGGCGCGCTTCGGCGATGTCGAGGGATTTTCGCGCTTCGTCGACGGTGCGCACCGCGCCGGGGTGGGCGTCATCCTCGACTGGGTGCCCGCGCACTTCCCCACCGATGCGCATGGCCTGTCGCATTTCGACGGCACCGCGCTCTATGAGCATGAGGACCCGCGCCAGGGTTTCCACCCCGACTGGAACACCGCCATCTACAATTTCGGGCGGCGCGAGGTGGCGAGCTTCCTGGTCAACAACGCGCTGTTTTGGCCCGAGCGTTATCATATCGATGGGCTTCGCGTGGATGCCGTCGCCTCGATGCTCTATCGCGATTACAGCCGCAAGGACGGTGAGTGGGTGCCCAACGAGCAGGGCGGGCGCGAGAATTGGGAAGCGGTCGAGTTTCTCCGCCAGGTCAACCGTCAGGTCTATGGCCAGCATCCCGGCGTCTTCACCGTCGCCGAGGAATCGACCGCCTGGCCCGGTGTCTCCGCCCCCGCGCATGACGGCGGGCTGGGCTTCGGCTTCAAGTGGAACATGGGCTTCATGCACGACACGCTCCAGTACATGGCGCGCGAACCCGTGCATCGGCGCCACCATCATGGCGAGATCCTGTTCGGCCTGCATTATGCTTTCGACGAGAATTTCGTCCTGCCGCTCAGCCATGACGAAGTGGTCCACGGCAAGGGCAGCCTGCTGACCAAGATGGCGGGCGACGACTGGCAGAAATTCGCCAATCTTCGCGCCTATTACGGCTTCATGTGGGCCTATCCGGGCAAGAAGCTGCTGTTCATGGGCCAGGAATTCGCCCAGCGCGAGGAATGGTCGGAGGATCGTCCGCTCGACTGGCATCTGCGGTGCAGCCATGCGCATGAAGGCGTCCGCTCGCTGGTCCGCGACCTCAACCATCTCTATCGCGACACGCCCGCGCTCCATGCCCGCGACTGCGAGCGCGAAGGCTTTGAATGGCTGGTCGCCGACGACAGCGCGCAATCGGTCTTCGCCTGGCTGCGTAAGGCACCGGGTGAAAAGCCGGTCGCGGTCATCGCCAATATGACGCCGGTCGCGCGCGCGCCGTACCGCCTGCCGCTGCCGCATGACGGGCGCTGGACGGAGGTGCTGAACTCCGACGCCAGCCAATATTGGGGCTCGGGGCTGGGCAATATGGGCGGTGTGGATGCGCATGACGGCGCGGCCTGGGTGACGCTGCCGCCGCTGGCCACCGTCATGCTGCGCTTCGACGGCTGATCTGGATCGAGACTTTCTCAAGAATACCAACGCGTTGTCGGCGCGTTGCACCACAGACAAACGGGATGGGAGACGGACGATGGACCTGAGGCGCGGACAACCGCTGGCGCGCGATGCCATGGCCTATGTGCTGGCGGGCGGTCGTGGCAGTCGCCTGATGGAGTTGACCGACACCCGCGCCAAGCCCGCCGTCTATTTTGGCGGCAAGGCGCGGATCATCGACTTTGCCCTGTCCAACGCGATCAACTCGGGCATCCGCCGCATCGGCGTGGCGACCCAGTACAAGGCCCATTCGCTGATCCGCCACCTCCAGCGCGGCTGGAACTTCCTGCGCGACGAACGCAACGAGAGCTTCGACATCCTGCCCGCCAGCCAGCGGATCAGCGAATTCCAATGGTATGAGGGCACCGCCGACGCGGTGTTCCAGAATATCGACATCATCGAAAGCTATGCGCCGGAGTTTATGGTCATCCTGGCGGGCGATCACGTCTACAAGATGGACTATGAGCTGATGCTCCAGCAGCATGTCGACAGCGGCGCCGACGTCACCGTCGCCTGTCTGGAAGTGTCGCGCGAGGAAGCGAGCGCGTTCGGCGTCATGCATGTCGACGAGACCGACCGCATCGTCGATTTTGTCGAAAAGCCCGCCAATCCGCCCTCCATCCCCGGCAATCCGGGCGTGTCGCTGGCCTCGCTCGGCATCTATGTCTTCCGCACTGCTTTCCTGTTCGAGCAGCTGCGTCGCGATGCCGCCACGCCGGGCTCGGCCCGCGATTTCGGCAAGGACATCATCCCCTATCTGGTCGAGCATGGCAAAGCCCAGGCGCACCGCTTCTCCGCCAGCTGCGTCCGATCCGAGGACGAACCCGGTGCCTATTGGCGCGATGTCGGCACGGTCGACGCCTATTGGGAGGCCAGCCTCGACCTGACCGACGTGGTGCCGCAGCTCGACCTGTACGACCGCAGCTGGCCGCTCTGGACCTATGCCGAGATCACGCCGCCCGCCAAGTTCGTCCATGACATGGAGGGACGACGCGGATCGGCGGTGGCCAGCCTGATCGCGGGCGACTGCATCGTGTCGGGATCGTCAATCAACCGCTCGCTGCTGTCGACCGGGGTCCGCACGCACAGCTACGCCTCGCTCAACGAGGCCGTCGTCCTGCCCTTCTGCCAGATCGGGCGGGGGGCCCAGCTGCGTCGGGTGATCCTCGATCGCGGCGTCAAGATCCCCGACGGCCTGGTGGTCGGGGAAGACCCGGTGCTCGACGCGCACCGGTTCCGGCGCACCGACAAGGGCATCTGCCTGATCACCCAGCCGATGATCGACCGTCTGGCCAACTGAAAGTCACCATGACCCTTTCCGTCCTGTCGGTCGCCTCGGAGGCGTTCCCGCTCATCAAGACCGGCGGTCTCGCCGATGTGGTCGGTGCGCTGCCCGAGGCGCTGGCGCCGCACGACATCGCCGTCACCACGCTGATCCCCGGTTTCCCGAAAGTGATGCGCGCGATCGGCGAGGATGCGCCGCGCGTCCATCACTGGACGCATATCATCGGCACCGAGGCGTGGTTGCGCGAGGCGATGATCGGCACCCACCGCCTGCTGGTGATCGAGGCGCCGCAGCTTTGGGAGCGCGAAGGGCTTCCCTATGTCGACACCGCCGGAAACGACTGGCACGACAATTGGCGGCGCTTCGCGGTGCTGGCACGCGCCGGGGCCGACCTCGCCTCAGGCGCGGTGCCGGGTTATGATTTCGACCTGCTCCACGCGCATGACTGGCAGGCGGCGCTGGCCCCCGCCTTCCTCCATTACGCGCCCGGCCCTGGGCCTGTGGCAAAGAGCATCGTCACCATCCACAATATCGCCTTTCAGGGCTCGTTCGCGGCGCACCACTTCCCCGATCTGGGCCTGCCGCCCGAGGCGTGGTCGGTGGAGGGCGTCGAATATTATGGCCAGATCGGCTATCTAAAGGCGGGCCTGCGCACCGCCGATGCGATCACCACGGTCAGCCCGACTTACGCCGAGGAAATCCACCGGGTTCAGTATGGCATGGGGCTGGAAGGCCTGATCGCCCAGCGCGCCGAATGCGTCAGCGGCATCGTCAACGGCATCGACCCCGCCATCTGGAGCCCCAAGGCCGACCCCGCCCTGCCCGCTCCCTTCACCGTCGACACGCTGGACGACCGTATCGCCAACAAGCGCGCGGTCGAACAGGCGTTCGGGCTGGACGAGGATGACAGCCCGATCTTCACCGTCATCAGCCGCCTGACCTGGCAAAAGGGCATGGACGTGCTGGTCGAGGTGATCGACGACCTCGTCGCACTCGGCGGACGGCTGGTCGTGCTGGGCACCGGCGACCCGGCACTGGAGATCGCCTTCGCCACCGCCGCGCTGCGCCATCCGGGTCGCGTCGCGGTGCGTATCGGTTATGACGAGCCGGTCTCGCACCTGCTTCAGGGCGGCTGCGATACGATCGTCATCCCGTCGCGGTTCGAGCCGTGCGGGCTGACCCAGCTCTATGCGCTCGCCTATGGCTGCGTTCCCGTGGTCGCGCGCACCGGCGGGCTGGCCGACACGATCATCGACGCCAACGAGGCCGCGCTGGCCATGGGCGTCGCGACCGGGCTGCAGTTCGACAATGTCACCGCCGACAATATCGTCGCGGTGCTGCGTCGCACAATGAGACTCTATGCCGACCAAGACCAATGGCGGACCATTCAGGTCAATGGCATGAATGCCGATTATAGCTGGCACCATAGCGGCCGCCACTATGCCGAACTCTATCGATCCGTGCTGGGGAACCCATGATCAAGACCGTCGCGACCGAGCCCTATCTCGACCAGAAGCCCGGAACCTCGGGCCTGCGCAAGAAGGTTCGCGTCTTTCAGCAGCCCAATTATGCCGAGAACTTCATCCAGTCGGTGTTCGACGCACTGGGTGACGAGAAGACCGGCCAGACGCTGGTGATCGGCGGCGATGGTCGCTTCCTGAATCGCGAGGTGATCCAGGTCGCGATCCGCATGGCGGCGGCGAACGGCTTTGCCCGCGTCGTGGTCGGCCAGGGCGGCATCCTGTCGACGCCCGCCGCCAGCAACGTGATCCGCCAGCGTAAGGCGCTGGGCGGCCTGGTGCTGTCGGCCAGCCACAATCCCGGCGGGCCGAACGAAGATTTCGGCATCAAGTACAACATCTCCAACGGCGGCCCCGCACCGGAAAAGGTGACGGACGCGATCCACGCCAACACCAAGTCGATCAGCCGCTGGCTGACGGTGGAGGCCGACGACATCGACCTCGATACGCTGGGCGAGGTGACGGTCGGCGGCCTGACGGTCGAGGTGATCGACTCGGTCGCCGACTATGCCGCGCTGATGGAGAGCCTGTTCGACTTCGGCGCGATCCGGAAAGCGGTCGAAGGCGGTTTCACCATGTCGTTTGATGCGATGAGCGCCGTCACCGGCCCTTACGCGACCGAGATCCTGGAGAACCGGCTGGGTTTCGCCAAGGGCACGGTCAGGAACGGCACACCGCTTCCCGATTTCGGCGGCCATCATCCCGACCCCAATCTGGTCCATGCCAAGGAACTGTACGACCGGATGATGGCGGCGGATGCGCCCGATTTCGGCGCAGCGTCGGACGGTGACGGAGACCGCAACCTGATCATCGGGCGCGGACGTTTCATCACGCCGTCGGACAGCCTGGCGATGCTGGCGGCGAACGCGCACCTCGCCCCGGCCTATGCGGGGGGCCTGAAGGGCATCGCCCGCTCGATGCCGACCAGCGCCGCCGCCGACCGCGTCGCCGAGAAGCTGGGCATTCCCGCGTACGAGACGCCGACGGGCTGGAAATTCTTCGGCAATCTGCTCGACGCTGGCATGGCGACGATCTGTGGCGAGGAGAGCGCGGGGACCGGTTCGGACCATGTGCGCGAGAAGGATGGGCTCTGGGCGGTGCTGCTCTGGCTCAACATCCTGGCCGCCTCGGACAAGTCGGTCGACCAGATCGCCCGCGATCACTGGGCGACCTATGGCCGCAATTACTATGCGCGCCATGATTATGAGGGCGTCGAGAGCGAGCGCGCCGATGCGCTGATGGCCGATCTGCGCGCCAAGCTCGCCACCCTGCCGGGCGAGACGTTCGCGGGGCTGACGGTCGAGGCGGCGGACGACTTCGCCTATACCGACCCGACCGACCAGTCGGTCAGCCGCAACCAAGGCATCCGCGTGTTGTTCGTGGGCGGCAGCCGTGTCGTATTCCGCCTGTCGGGCACCGGCACCAGCGGCGCGACCTTGCGCGTCTATCTGGAGCGTTATTCCGCCGATCAGCTCGACCGCGAGACGCCCGAGATGCTGGCGGACATCATCGCGGCGGCCGACGAGATCGCCGGGATCACCCAGCATACCGGCCGCACCGAACCCGATGTGATAACCTGATCACTCTTGGGGGGGGAGAGACTATCGCCCTCCCCCTCTTCGTGCCCGGCGAAGGCCGGGGTCCAGTGGCCTCCACGCTGGTGAAACTTCCGATAGGTCGACCCAGCTGGACCCCGGCCTTCGCCGGGGTGGTCCGGTTGGTTTAGGGTAGCGGCACCATGACGAATCAGTCTGCCCAGTCCCTCAGCCCGATGCCGGTCCCCGGCGGCACCCGCTTCGCCGTCCACTCGACCGCCGAGCGGGTGGAGCTATGCTTGTTCGACGACGCAGACGAACGCCGGTTCGCCATGACCCGCGACGGCGATGTGTGGACCGCTACGGTCTCCGGCCCCGCCTCGCTCTACGGCTACCGCGCACACGGCGAATACGACCCGGCGCGCAACCTGTGGTTCGACCCCGCCAAGCTGCTCGTCGACCCATATGCCCTCGAACTCGACCGTCCCTTCATCCAGTCGCCGCGTCTGGGGGCCTATGGCGACGACACCGCCGACATCGTCCCCCGCGCCCGTGTCGTCACGCCGCTGACCGACACCCCCGCCCCGCCGCTGTTCCGGCCGGGTGGCCTGATCTACGAACTCAATGTGCGCGGTTTCACCATGCGCCATCCCGCCATTCCGCCCGAACAGCGCGGCACCCTGGCGGCGCTGGCGCATCCCGCAGTGCTCGACCATCTGCACAAGTTGGGCGTCGCGGCCGTCGAACTCATGCCGATCACCGCCGCGATCGACGAGCGGCATCTGCCACCGCTCGGCCTGCGCAATGCCTGGGGTTACAACCCGGTGGTGCCGATGGCGCTCTGCCCGGAGCGGGTGCCGGGCGGCGTCGCCGAACTGGTCGCGACCGTCGCGGCGCTGCGGCAGGCCGGGATCGGCGTCATCCTCGACCTCGTGTTCAACCATATGGGCGAGAGCGACGTCTATGGCGGCACCCTGTCCTTCCGCGGGCTCGACCCGGAAGCCTATGCCCGGACCGCGGACGGCGCGCTCATCAACGATGCAGGCACCGGCAATATGCTCGACGCCAGCCGCCCGGGCGTCCGTGCGATGATCCTCAATGCTTTGCGCCATTTTGCACGGGCAGGCGTGGACGGATTCCGCTTCGACCTGGCCACCGTCCTGGCGCGCGGGCCGGGCTTCGACGCCCACGCGCCGATCTTCGCCAAGATCGCCGCCGATCCGGTGCTGTCGACCCGCATCATGATCGCCGAGCCATGGGACATCGGCCCCGGCGGATACCAGCTCGGCAACTTCCCCGAGCATTGGCTGGAGTGGAACGACAAATATCGTGACCAGGTGCGGCGCTTCTGGCGTGGCGACGGGCGCGCCGGCGACCTGGCGACGCGGATCGCGGGGTCCGCGGATGTCTTTACCGGCCCCACCAGCCGCTCGGTCAATTTCGTCGCCGCCCATGATGGCTTCACGCTGGCCGATCTGGTTGCCTATGCCGGGCGGCACAACCACGCCAATGGCGAGGACAATCGCGACGGCCATGGCGACGAGGTGTCGTGGAACCATGGGCAAGAAGGGCCAACCGACGATCCCGCGATCCTTGCCGCCCGCAAAGCCTCAATCCGCGCGATGCTGGCCACATTGTTCCTGTCGCGCGGCACCCCGATGCTGACCGCAGGCGACGAGTTCGGCCGTAGCCAGAACGGCAACAACAACGGCTATGCGCAGGATAACGAGACGACGTGGCTCGATTGGGAATCCCGTGATGAAGCGCTGGAGGATTTCGTCGCACAGCTCAGCGCCTTTCGCCGGGGCATGCCGCTCGACTGGACCGATTGGCTGGCCGGGGCCGAGTGGCGCAACCTGTCCGGCGCTGCGATGACGCCGGAGGACTGGGATGCCGGCAACGTTTTTTCCCTGCACGTCCCTGTCGGCAACGAACGCCTGATCCTGCGTTTCGACCGCGCACGAGGTGTATCCGCGATCCGGGGCACGATGCTGGAAAGCTAAGGCGTCGCCATCGGCCCCATCAGATTGTGGTTCAGATGCCCCATGATCCAGATCGAGCCGAGCAGCACCAGCGCCACGATCAGGATGCCGAACAGCAGCGCCAGCACATTGTTGCTGTTGTCCGGCCCGGTCGTGATGTGGAGGAAGAACACCAAGTGCACCCCCATCTGCCCGATCGCCAGCGCGACCAGCGCGGCGGGCACGGCGGGGCCCCAGACGATGTCGAACTGGACGAGCGCGAAGGACGCCGTGGTCAGGATCGCCGCCGCGATCAGGCCGACGACATAGCTGCGCACGCCGCCGACGATCGAGTCCTGCTCGCTCTGTTCGCCCGGCGCGGTTTCGTCGCGCGCCATTTCCTCGTCGGGCCGCTCGCTCATCCGCGCACTCCCATCAGATAGACCATGGTGAACAACGCCACCCAGATGATGTCGAGCGCATGCCAGAACAGGCTGAAGCACAGGATGCGGCGGAGAATATCCTCACGGAATCCCTTGGCCCAGGCCTGCGCCATCATCGTGGTCAGCCAGAGCATCCCCAAGAGGACGTGCAGCCCATGGCACCCGACCAGCGCAAAAAAGGCCGACAGAAACGCACTGCGCCCCGGCCCCGCCCCCTCGCCGATCAGGTGCAGGAACTCATAGGTCTCCAGCGCCAGGAAGCCCGCGCCGAGCAGCCCGGTCGCCGCCATCGCGATCTGGAACCAGCGCATGTCGCGTGCCAGAGTCGCGATCCCCGCCAGCCCGCAGGCGAAGCTGGAGAGGAGCAGCAGCACCGTCTCCGTTTCAACCAGTTTCAGCTCGAACAGGTCCTTGCCCGAAGGACCGCCCGCGGTCGCGTCCTTCAACACCGCATATCCGGCAAAGAAGCAGGCGAACAGGATGAAGTCCGACAGCAGGAATATCCAGAAGCCATAAGACACCACCACCCGCTTGGGCGCGGGGCCGTCCGGGTTCGGCTCGGCCGAACGGCCCAGCTTGTTGGGATCATGCGTCTGCGCCGTCATGACAGCGCCTCTTCGGGCAGGTCGAGCAGGGTCGCCTTGCTGCGCCGGCGGGCCTGGTCCAGCCGTTCGACCTCCTCGACCGGGATTTCATACTCGGCCTTGTCGCGCCAGGCGAAGACGATGAACGTCCCCCATGCGCCGAAGAAACCCAGGATCACCAGCCACCAGATATGCCAGATCAGCGCAAAGCCCATCGCCGTGGCGAAGAAGGCCGCGACGATCCCGGTCGGCGAATTGCGCGGCATTTCGATCGGCTCGTAATCTGGGCGATCGGACAAGGCGCGGTTCTCGCGCGCCTTTGCCTTGATGCCCCAATAGGCTTCCTCGCCCTTCACATCGGGCAGCACCGCGAAGTTGAAGGCGGGCGGCGGCGAGGTGGTGATCCACTCCAGCGTGCGCCCGTCCCAGGGGTCGCCGCTTTCGTCGATCCGGTCTTTCCGCGTCTTGATCGAGACGTAGAGCATCATGACCTGGCACGCGATGCCAGCGGCGATCAGCAGCGCGCCGACACCCGCGACCAGCAGCCACGGATGCCAGCCGGGCACGTCATAATGCTGCATCCGCCGCGTCATGCCCATCAGGCCGAGCACATAGAGCGGCATGAAGGCGACGTAGAAGCCGCTGATCCACAGCCAGAAGGCACGCTTGCCCCAGGTCTCGTCCAGCGTGAAGCCGAACATCTTGGGAAACCAGAAGCTGAAACCCGCAAAGGCCCCGAACAGCACGCCGCCGATGATGACGTTGTGGAAATGCGCGACCAGGAACAGCGAGTTGTGCAGCACGAAATCGGCCGGGGGCACCGCCAGCATCACCCCGGTCATGCCGCCGATCACGAAGGTCACGATGAACCCGATCGACCACAGCATCATCGACGTATAGCGGATGCGCCCGCCATACATGGTGAACAGCCAATTGAAGACCTTCACCCCCGTCGGCACCGCGATAATCATCGTGGTGATCCCGAAGAAACCGTTCACATCGGCCCCGGCCCCCATGGTGAAGAAATGGTGCAGCCAGACCATGAAGGACAGAATGCAGATCACCATGGTGGCGATGACCATCGATCGATAGCCGAACAGCGGCTTGGACGAGAAGGTCGAGATGATCTCGGAAAACACGCCGAAGGCGGGCAGGATCAGGATATAGACTTCCGGGTGCCCCCAGGCCCAGATGAGGTTGACGAACATCATCTGGTTGCCGCCCGCCTCGGGCGTGAAGAAGTGAAAGCCGAGATAACGGTCGAGGATCAGCATGGCTAACACGGCGGTCAGCACCGGAAAGGCCGCGACGATCAGCAGATTGGACGCCAGCGACGTCCAGGTGAACATCGGCATCCGGCTATAGCCCATGCCCGGCGCACGCATCTTCAGGATGGTGGTGACGAGGTTCACGCCCGACAGCAGCGTCCCCATCCCCGAAATCTGGAGCGCCCAGAGATAATAGTCGACGCCGACGCCGGGGGAGAAGCGCAACTCGGACAAGGGCGGATAGACCAGCCATCCGGTCTTGGCGAATTCGCCGATGACCAGGCTCATGTTGATGAGGAGGGCACCGCTGGCGGTCAGCCAGAAGCTGACCGAATTGAGTGTCGGGAACGCCACGTCGCGCACGCCGAGCTGCAAAGGCACGACGAAGTTCATCAGCCCGATCATGAACGGCATCGCCACGAAGAAGATCATGATCGTGCCGTGCGCCGAGAAGATCTGGTCGTAATGGTCGGGCGGCAGATAACCTTCGTTGCCGTACGCGATCGCCTGTTGCGACCGCATCAGCAGCGCATCCGAAAAGCCGCGCAGCAGCATGACGCCTGCCAGCAGACAATACATGACGCCGATCCGCTTATGGTCGACGCTCGTGATCCACTCGCTCCAGATGTAGGGCAGATGCCCGCGCCGCCACACCCAGATGAACATACCGAGCAGCACCAGACCGATGACGCCCGCCGACACCAGAGGCAGCGGTTCGTGGAACGGGATCGAGTCCCAGCCGAGCTTGCCGGTCAAACTCATTGCTCGCGTCCGTCCTTGGCTTTCTCACCCTCGGGCGCGCCGTTCTTCATGACGATCTGGTCGTACAGGCCGGGCTGGAGCCGGGGATAGCTGGCAGGGCGGACGTTACGGCTGGGATGCGCCATGGCGACGAACTCGGCCCAGTCGAGCGTCTTGCCCTGCCCTCCCCGCGCGGTCGCGACGAAGCGGTCGAAGGCGGCTTGCGGTACGGCGTCGACGAAGAAGTCCATATCGGCAAAGCCCTCCCCGCTATAATGCGCCGACAGCCCGCGATAGCGCCCGGCCTTGTCGGCGCGCAGGTGGAGCGTCGAATCCATGCCCGACATGGCGTAGATTTGGCTGCCCAGTTGCGGCACGAAGAAGCTGTTCATCACGCCTGCCGAGGTGATGCGGAACTTCACCGGCGTGCCGACCGGCACGACCAGCCGATTGATCGTCGCGATGCCCTGTTCGGGATAGAGGAACAGCCATTTCCAGTCGGTGGCGACGACCTCGACGGTCATCGTCCTGGCCTTGGATGCGATGGGCTTGGGCGGATCGAGATCATGGCTGCCGATCCAGGCGATGCCGCCCAGGAACATGATGGCCAGCGCAGGGATCGACCAGACCAGCAATTCCAGCCGCCCCGAATACGCCCATTCGGGCAGATGCCTGGCGCGGGTGTTGCCCGCGCGGAACCACCAGCCGAAGGCAAAGGCCAGGATGATGACCGGCACCACGATGGCCAGCATCACCGCCAGCGCATTGAAGAAGATGCTGCGCTCGCCCGCCGCGATCGGCCCGGCGGGGTTCAAAATGCCCGGTTCGCAGGCGGAAAGGACGACGCACAAGCCGAGGCACGCGAAACGCGCGGGAATTTTGGCGAGGCGCGGATCGCGGAGCATTCAGGCGGGTGAACGGCGGCCTGACGCTTTCGTTCCGCCCCCGCAAAGGGATCAGGCGGCGAGTCTTCGCCCCTCGCCATCGTCGCTGTCATTGGCGGGCCGCTCCACTCGGCGCGGGCGAGCGGTCCGGCTCGTGGATATCCGCCCGGCCCAGCGACCGAAAACAGGCCAGCGCGCCAGCATCGAGGAGGACAGGACGGCCGCCATGACCAATTCGGCCACCCCGCCCCATTCGATCGCCGAGGCGAGCATGACCAGATCGCCCATCGGCGCGGCCGCTGCGGCCAG
>CAJYRW010000031.1:0-13330 GCA_913777475.1 uncultured Sphingomonas sp.
TTGCCAGCCTGGGTGAAGGGAGAGCGGGCATAGCCTGCGATCACGATGTTGGTCATCCAATCCTCTCTTTATGGGCTTGCGGCCTAACGTTAAGGTGCGTTACCTACCCTATACGTCAACACAATAAGCAACTCGACCCTAATCGACAACAGGGTATGGTCGAAAAAAGATACAGGAGAGCGACGCGATGACGGCAGAAGCCATCGGAGGAGCCACGACAGGCGGTGTACCGGGTCAGGCAACGGGACGCCCGCTGGTCGCGGAGCCGCGATTGCTGACCGACATGTTCGAGACCACGGTACGGCGCCATGGCGCGCGTCCGGCGATCGACTTCATGGGGCGGATCACCCGCTATGACGAACTGGGCGCGATGGTCGACAAGGCCGCCGCCGGGCTTCAGGCGTTGGGGGTAAGGAAGGGCACGCGCGTCGCGCTGTGTCTGCCCAACATCATCTATTACCCCGTCCTCTACTTCGCGACGCTGAAGGCCGGGGGTATCGTCGTCAACGTCAACCCGCTCTATGTCGACCGCGAACTGTGCCACCTGTTGGAGGATTCGGGCGCGGAGATCATCGCCACCTGCGACATCCCCGACATCTATGCACGCGTCAGCAAAGCAGCCGAAAAGCTGTCGGTCCGCCACGTCATCTCCTGCCCCGTCGCCGATGCGCTGCCCACCGTGAAGGGCTTTGCCTATCGCCTGTTCAAACGGGCAATGATCGCCGCCCCCGGCCCCGCCCCGCGCCACCTGACCGTTGCGCAAATGATGAAGGGCGGACGCGGCCTGACCCCGGTCGCCGCCAAGCCCGACGACGTGGCCGTGCTGCAATATACCGGTGGTACCACCGGCAGTCCCAAGGCGGCGATGCTGTCGCACTGGAACCTGATCGCCAATGCCGATGCGATGGTCATCCATACCGGCGGCGAGGAGATGATCGGCGAGGAGCGTATCCTGGGCGTCCTTCCCCTCTTCCATGTCTTTGCGCTGACGACGGTGCTCAGCTTTGCGATCCGGGTCGGCGCGGAGATGATCCTGCTCCCCCGGTTCGAGCTGGATCAGGTCTTGAAGACCATCGCGCGCAGCAAGCCGACCTATTTCCCCGCCGTCCCCACCATCTACAATGCGATCGCGGGCGTGGCGGAAGCGCGCAAGGTCGACCTGTCGGCGATCAAGGCCTGTATCTCGGGTGGCGCTCCCCTGCCCGCCGAGGTGCGTATCGCGTTCGAGAACACGACCGGCGGCAAGCTGGTCGAGGGCTATGGCCTGTCGGAGGCGTCGCCGATCATCACCTGCAACCCGATCATCGGCGAGAACAAGGGCGGCTCGGCGGGCCAGCCCTTCCCCGGCACGGTCATCGAGATTCGCGACCGCGACAATCCCGACCGGCTGATGCCGCCGGGCGAAGTCGGCGAAATCTGTGCGCGGGGCCCTCAGGTCATGTCCGGTTACTGGAATAAGCCGACCGAGACCGAGCAGGTCTTCATCCACGGCGCGCTGCGCACCGGCGATGTTGGCTATCTGGACGAGGACGGCTATCTGTTCATCGTCGACCGGATCAAGGACGTGATCCTGTGCGGCGGTTATAATGTCTATCCACGCATGATCGAGGAGGCGCTGTACGAGCATCCCGCCGTCGCCGAGGCCGTCGTCATCGGCATCCCCGACGCCTATCGCGGCCAATCGCCCAAGGCCTTCGTCAAGCTCGCCGCCGATCATCATGCCACGCCCGAGGAACTGCGTGTGTTCCTTCAGGACAAGGTCAGCAAGATCGAACTTCCCCGCGAGGTCGAAATCCGCGAAAGCCTGCCCAAGACCCTGATCGGCAAATTGTCGAAGAAGGAACTGGTTGAGGAAGAATTGGCCAAGGCCGCTGCAGCGGCGGTGCGGCCCGTGGGGGAATAGACGGTGGGGGAAAATGAGGAGCTTCGCGGCATCCAGGATGTCGCGAACAGCCTGGGCGTGACGACGCGCACGCTACGTTTCTATGAAGATCGCGGACTGATCGAACCGCGCCGCGTCGGCACCGCGCGCGTCTATTCCAAGCGCGAGACGGGCCGGATGCAATTGATCCTGCGCGGCAAGAGACTGGGCTTTTCCCTGCGCGAGATCGAGGAATTCCTGCGGCTGTACGATGCCGACCCGCAGCATGTCGAACAGATGCGCGTGCTGGCCGAACGATGCCGCGAACGGGTCGATGAACTCCGCCAGCAGATGACCGCGCTGGTTCAGACCGTGGCGGAGCTGGAAACCATCGAGCGCGAAGCGCGGGAGCGGATCGCGAAGGCGGGAGCGTAAATTTTCCTCCCCTGTAAGGGGAGGTGGCAGTCCGCAGGACTGACGGAGGGGTGTCACCATCAGCGGGGACACCCCTCCACTAGCTTCGCTGGTCCCCCTCTCCTTGCAGGGGAGGAAAAATATCAGCCTTATGACTGCGGCGCACGCCAGCCCAGGCCGAGCGCCTTTTGCAGCGCGACGTAATCATTCGTCAGCCCGGCGACCGCCTGCGACAGCGATTGCTGCGCCGCCACCCGCTGCCGTTCGGCGTCGAGCGTGTCGATCAGCGTGGCCGCGCCCGCGCGATAGCGCTGCTGCATCAGCACCGCCGAGCGATCCGCCGACGCCTTGGCGCGCGCCAGCGTCGCGACCGTATTCCGTCGCGCCCGGAAGCGCGACAGCGAGTCCTCCGCGTCACGCAGCGCCGACAGAACCGCACCGCGATAACGTGCCTCCGCCTCATCGCGCACACCCTCGGCCTGGCCCACCCGCGCATTGGCGCGGCCGAAGTTCAGCACGTTCCACTGCAGCATCGGCGCGCCCAGCGTCACCAGATTGTCCAGGTCGGTCAGCGCATCGAGCGAGGTGCCGCCGATGCCGATGATCCCCATCAGGTTGAGGCGCGGGAACTTGGCCGCCTCCGCAACCCCGATCTTGGCGGTCTGCGCCGCCAGATTGCGCTCGGCCGCGCGGATGTCGGGCCGACGCTGGAGCAGCGCGGTGGGATCGCCGACCGCCACCTGCGCGGGCGGCAAGGGCACCTGCTCCGGCTGGCTCAACCGTTGGTCAAGCGTACCCGGCGCCTCACCGATCAGGATAGCCAGCGCGTTGAGATAGGTTTCGACGGAGGAGGACAGCGGCAGGATCTGCGCATCGGTGCTCTCCACCTGATTGCGCAGCCGCTCCACCTCCAGCTGCGAGGCGGTGCCGTTGTTGAAGCGCTGGAGCGTCAGGTTCAGCGTATCGCGCTGCATCTTAGACGCCTCGCGCGCCAGGATCAGCCGCTGTTGCGCATCGCGAAGCCCGACATAGGCCTGGGCGACATCGGCGCTGAGCGAGACCTGCGCATCGGCGACATTGGCCTCCGCCGCCGCCGCGCTGGCGCGGGCCGCCTCGACGGTGCGGCGACGCCCGCCGAACAGGTCGATCTCCCAGCTGGCATCAAAGCCGAGGTTGAAGAAGTCGACATTAGTGCCGCCGCCGGACCCGCCCGACGCACCGCCATTGGCACCACCCTGCCCGCCGCCCTGCTCATTGCCGCCGCCCAGATTGAGCGCGGGCAGATCGGCATGGAGATAGGTGGCGCTGGCATTGGCGTTCGGCGCCTGGTTGGCGCGCTCCAGCCGCAGCGCCGACCGCGCCTGCTTCAGCCGGGCCTGCGCCACCGCGACGTTCGGGTTGGACTCGAGCGCCCGCTCTTCCAGCCAAGTCAGCATGGGATCGTGCAGCGTCGTCCACCAGTCGGCGACCGCGGGGGCAGTCGTCGCCAGCGTATTGTCGGCGCGCGCGAACCCGGCGGGCGGGGTCGCGGCCGAGCCGATGGCCTTGGGCGGCCCGGCATAGTTGGGCCCGACGGTGCAGGCCCCCAGGAGGAGAAGCGGGATGAGGGAAAGCTGCTTGCGCATCATGGTTCTCAATGCATCGCCACGGGGCCACCCTTGGGCAGCGGGCGGAGGAACAGGACAAGCGGCATCACCATGATGATGCCGACGCACAGGATGAAGAACAGGTCGTTATAGGTCATGACCAGCGCCTGTTGCTTGATCGTATTGCCGATCATGCGCAACGCCGCGTCGCTGCTGCCGAACTGCTGGGTCAGCGCGTCGACCCAGCCCTGGGTCGACCCCGAATTGGCGGTCAGCGTTTCCTCCAGACGACGTTCGTGCAGGAAGCTGCGCTGATCCTGCACGGTGGCGATGCCCGCCAGGGCGAACGAGCCGCCCAGGTTACGCGCCGCGCTGAACAGCCCGGCCGCATCGCCCGCCTGCGACGGCGGGACGGACGAGATCGCCGCCTGGTTCAGGAACAACATGCCCAGGATGGTGCCGACACCGCGCAACAACTGACTGTCGGTGAACGAGCTGCCCGTGGAGTCCGCAGTCAGCACCGTGTCGATCCCCGCACTCAGCGCCATGATGCCCAGCCCCAGGCCGACCGCGATGCGGATATCGACTTTCTTGATGAGGATCGGGGTAAAGGGCATCATGATCAGGCTGGGAATGCCGCTCAGCAGCACGACCTTGCCCGCCTGGAATGCGTTATACCCGGCGATCGAAGCGAGGAACTGCGGGATCACATAGGAGGTGCCGTAGAGCACCATGCCCAGCACGATGCCCATGATGACCACGCTGCCGAACTGGCGGTCGAGCAGCAGCTTCAGGCGGATGACCGGGCGCGAGGCGACGAACTGGCCCGCGAACAACAGGCCGAAGCCGAAGATCGACAGGATGGTCAGCTCGATGATCTCGCGCGACTCGAACCACTGCTCGCGCTGACCTTCCTCCAGCACGACGGTCAGGCCGCCCAGTCCCAGCGCCAGCCCGGCAATACCCAGCCAGTCGGCCTTCATCAGCTCCGACAGATGCGGCTTCTGGTGCGGCAGGCCGACCAGCAGCAGCGTGACGAGCAGCGCACCGACGGGGAGGTTCAGGAAGAAGGCATAGTGCCAGCTAATATTCTCGGTCAGCCAGCCGCCGATCAGCGGCCCCATGACGGGACCCAGAATGGCGGTGACGCCGAAAAAGGCGGTTCCGATCGGCTGCTGCTCGCGTGGCAACCGGGTCGCGATAATGGTCAGCGCGGTCGGGATCAGCGCGCCGCCGGTAATGCCCTGCCCCGCGCGTCCGATGATCATCATCGTCAGGTTCGTCGACAGGCCGCAGACCACCGAGAAACCGGTGAACAGGATCGAGGCGATCAGCAGGAAGGTGCGCAGGCCGAGCAACCGCTCCAGCCATGCCGACAGCGGAATGATAATGATCTCGGCGACCAGGTAGGAGGTCGCGATCCACGTCCCCTCCGTCCCGCTCGCGCCGATCTCACCCTGGATGGTCGGCAGCGCGGAGTTGACGATCGAGATGTCGAGCGTCGCCATCAGCGCGCCGATGCTGCCCGCCGCGACGGCGAGCCAGGCGGTCAGATCGGCTTTTGCCGGTGCGCCGCCCCCCTGGGCGGCCGAACCGGCCTTATTGCCCCGAGCGGGGGCGGCAGCGGCGCTCACCGGCCCTGCGCCCCCTGCCGCGCTTCGTTATGCTGGTCCTGCTGCTCGGCGATGCGCTTCAGCGCACCCTTGGCCGAGCGGGTATCGACCGTCACGTCGACCGACATGCCAGGCACCATCAGCGCGCGGGTCTGCGCATCGGCGTCGACCGCGATGCGGACGGGCACGCGCTGCACGATCTTGGTGAAGTTGCCGGTCGCGTTCTGCGGCGGCAGCAGCGAGAATTGCGCTCCGGTGCCCGGCGCCACGCTCTCGACATGGCCCTTGATCTCGACACCCGGCAGCGCATCGACCTCGATCTTCACGGGCTGGCCGGGGCGCATCAGGCCCAGCTGCGTTTCCTTGAAGTTCGCATTGATATACAGCTGGTTGACCGGCACGATCGACATGGTGCGCGTGCCCGCCTGCAGGAACTGGCCGACGCGCACCGTCTTGTTGCCGACCCGGCCCGCGATCGACGCGCGGATCGTGGTCGAGCCCAGATTGACCTCGGCGGCATCCAGCTGCGCCTTGGCCGCTTGGCCCTGCGAGCGGGCCTGATCGACCTGCGCGTTCAGCGTGCCGATCCGGCGGCGCGACGCGGACAGCGCGGCATTGGCCGCGGCGACCTTGGCATTGGCCTGACGCGCTTGGTTCTGAAGCTGGGAAAGGCGTTCGCGGCTTTCCGCACCCGATGCGGCAAGCGGGGTGTAGCGCGCAACCTCGGCCTGGGCGAAGGCGGCGTCGCTCTGCGCGGCGCGAAGATCGGCCTCGGAGCGATCGATCGCGGCCTGCTGTTCCTTGATCTGCGCCTGCACACCCTCGGCATTGGCGCGGGCGACGCCGATCTGCGCCTGGATCTGCGCGGTCTGCGCGCGGTAATCGCGGGTATCGATCTGGAGCAGCGGCTGGCCCACCTGGACGTTCTGGTTTTCCGCCACGAACACCTTGTCGACATAGCCCGAGACCTTGGGCGCGACGGTCACCGCATCGGCCTGGATGAAGGCGTCGTTGGTCGCCTGCATATACTGGCCGACGCTCTTGTAGTTCGCGTACCAGAAGACGCCGCCGACGATTGCGACGGCCGCCACGACCAGCAGGATGATCCGAATGCGCCGCTTCTTGCCCGGCGAGACGGGGGTGCTGTCCTCCGCCTCGGCGGCGTCGTGCGTGCCCTCGTCCTGCCCCTCATTTACTTGGTGTGCGTCGGCCATCCCGGCCTCCCTGTCGATGGAATCAATAGAACTCGATGGTGCATTTGCTCGCACTTGCACAATAAGGCAAGACCATTTATTGAGCTACCTCATATTATGCATGATCTTCAAACACTGGCCCTCCGCTACAGTCAGATTTATCTGCGCTTCCATCGGCTGCTCGACCGGCAAATGGCGGCCCAAGGCGCGTCGCTGGCGCGGACCAAGATGCTGCATTTCATCGCCAACAATGCGCCGGTGCGCGCCGCCGATGTGGCCGAATGGTTCAATCTTGCCCCCCGCACGGTAACCCAGGCGGTCGACACGATGGAGCGCGACGGGCTGGTCGTGCGCGTTCCCGACCCGGCGGACCGGCGAGCCAAGCGGCTGGACATTACGGAACACGGCGAACATGTGCTCCGCCAGACCGAGCCGCTCCGTCGTTCGCTGATCGCCCAGGCCTTCGGGCTGCTGACCGATGCGGAAATCGCGCAGTTCGCGTGCATCCTCGACAAGATGGAACAGGCGATCGAGGAGCCGGTTGCGGCGGAAGCCCAGGCCGGGTGATCGTCGTCCGTCGCTCAACCCTGCCCCCATCACTGCCCTGCCCTTTGGAGAATGACGGGATCGGCCGTCCCGCTCAGCATCCCTCGCGATAGAATTTCAGCGCCGCCGGCGGGTCGGCCGGTCGGTCGCCTTGTGCGGCGCAATAGGCGGCGCGGACCGCCGCCCCCAGCGTTCCGGCACGGAACGGCTTGGCGATGCAGCCGATGACCAGCGGATGGCCCCCGCGCTCGGGGCAGTTGCCGCTCAGGAAAATGCAGGGGATGCCGCGATCGGCCAGCAACTGCGCGGCGGTGAGACCGCTGTCGCCGTCGGCCAGCTTCACATCGCACAGCGCCAGATCGGGCCGTTCCGCCTCCGCCAGGCTCATCGCTGCGGCGACCGTGTCGGCGATGCCGATCACTCGGTGGCCGTGAAGCGTCAAGGCATCCTCGACCAGCATGGCGACCAACGCCTCGTCCTCGATGATCAGCAGATTGAGTGGATCGTCGGCGACGGTGTCCGCGTTACCCGTCGTGTCGGTGCCCGTGTTCGCCGCCATCATGCGGCATGACCAAGATCAGGCACCCGTCATCCTCACTCGTCACGGTCGCACGCATTTGGTGGCAAAGCCGCGCCACCAGTCGATCCTGTTCGACCAGACCCGCGATCCGTCCCCATCCGACGCCCTGAAACGTGATATGCAGCATTTCGTTCCCGCCCTGCATGACAGCGGCAAAGGCAATGGCGGGCGTCCCTACGGGCTGCGCCATCATCGCGTCGAGGAGCAGTGCGGCGGCGACCGCGCGTTCCACGGGCACGGCGACCGGGCCGTCCGCCGCGATGGGCGCGTCCGGCCCCTCGCTCCGCACCTGGGCGATGACGTCGCCGAACAACGCGGGCAGATCGACCAGGCCCGGATCGGCGGTGGCGTAAAGCGGGCGATGCGCACTCGCCAGAACCTGCAACCGCTCCGCCGCGCGGCGCAGGGCCGCCCGCGTGTCGGGATCGGCGGCTTGTCGCCCCTCATGGGAGACCAGACCGATCGCAATCTGCAGGGCGTTGCGCACCCGGTGGTTCAACTCCGCCAGCAACCGCGCCTGCGTGTCGAGTCCGTGGCGCAGCGCCTCCTCGATGCGCAGCCGGTGCTGGGCCAGAGCCGCATAATGGCACAGCAGCGACAGAAGCCGCTGTTCCTCCTCGTCAAAGGGGCGCGCCGTGCGTCGCCCGAAACCCAGCGTGCCTAGCATCTCGTCACCATGCAGCAGCGGCATGCACAAATAGACTTGGATGCCCAGCGTACGCACGAAATCGGTCAGCGCCTCGTCCACCTGCTGGATATCGGTCAGGTGCAGCGGCCGCCGCTCACGCATGACCAAACCGCTGATCGACATGTCGACGTCCAGCATCCCCATCGCCTGTCGCTGCGCGCGGGTCAGACCGCCCGACGTATCGAGCCGCACGACATCCCCGTCGCGCCGGAAGTGGAAGAACACATCGAGGCGCAGTTCGTCACGGATCAGCGCGAACAGCGAGTCGATCATCGCAGCCGGATCGTCGGCCGCCATCAACCGCTCGGTCGCGGCGGTCACCAGCGACAGATAGCGGCGCGCATCGGCAGGATCGATGGCCGCCACCGCACCGTCGGCGTTCACCGGCAAGACGGGAGCCGAAATTGGGGAGGAAGGGGGAGACACAGATCGCAGGATAACGAGACCGGTTTGTCGGACCAAGGGCCTTCGGCCTCCGATGCGGCGAAGCGCACCATGCCGATGGCGGGAGGGGAAAACGCCCTCCCGCCAAAGGGTTTAGCGGGCGATCACCGCCGACTGATCGACCGGCACCACCGGCAACCAGACGCGGCTGGCATTGGCACCACCGCGCTCCAGCGTGATCGTCGCCTTCTTATAGTCGCTGGCCTTGGCCGTGAAGATATTGGGCACGAAGGTCTGCGGATTGCGGTCGTACAGCGGGAACAGGCTGGACTGGACCTGGATCATGATCCGGTGCCCAGGCTGAAACACATGGTTCACGGTCGGTAGGCGGAACTTATATTCCTGCACCTTGCCCGCCGGGATTGCGGTGGGGTTGGCGAAGCTGTTGCGATAGCGGCCCCGGAAGATGTCGAGGCTGATCGGCAGCTCGTATCCGCCCATCTTGGGATCGATCGCATTTTCGGACGGCAGCACGTCGATGATCTTCACCACGAAATCGCCGTCGGTGCCGGTCGTGCGCGCGAACAGGTCGGCGATCGGCGCGCCCGACACGCGCACCGCCTTGGTCAGAACCGGCGTCGTATAAGTCACGACATCGGTGCGGCCATCGGCATGACGCTGGTCGCTGACCAGCCAGTCACCCCAGCGGCCATCGTCGAAATTGACCGGCCGCGACAGATGCGGGACCGGGTTGGCGGGATCGGAAACATAGGCGTCCGCCCCCGCCCCCGGCTTGTCGAAGCTCAGCCCCTTGTCATCCGCCAGATAGAGCGGGGTCAGCGGCGTCGCGCAGCCGGTCTGGCAGGCGAGCGGCCACTGGGTCAGCTTGTCCCAATGGTTCTCGCCGGTGTTGTAGATGGCGGCGCTGGGCAGGTTGGCGGCGGGGCCGTCCTTCAGATACTGGTTGAACAGCGGCAGGACCATGTCCTCGCGGAACTGCTTGGCGGTGTCGCCATTCCACTGGAACGGGCCGAGATTGGTGCCGGTGCGGTTGATCTGGCTGTGCCGCCACGGGCCCATCACCAGGAAGTTGTTGCCCAGCTTGCCCTTGGCCTTCAGCGCCTCCCACGAGGTGATCGCGCCGTACATGTCCTCCTGGTCCCACAGTCCCTGTTCCCAGATGGTCGGCACGTTGGAGGGGTTGGCTGCCAGCAGCTTGTCGAGCGCCTGGCCCTGCCAATAGAAATCATAGGACGGGTGCTGGACGATCCGTTGCCAGAAGGGCAGCTGGTCATAACCCGACTTCTTGGCCCAGTCGTTCGCCGAGCCATAGCGGAAATTCTCGTAATCGTCATAGCCGCCGCTGGATGGCGCCTTGCCCTCACCCTTGTAGCCGGTCTGCGCGCCGATCCAGCCGATATTGGCGAGGCGGAACGCGCCGTAATGGAACCAGTCGTCACCCATCCAGCCATCGATCATCGGGCTTTCGGGCGCGGCGACCTTCAGTGCCGGGTGCGGGTTGAGCAGCGCCATGACGACGGTGAAGCCTTCGTAGGACGACCCGATCATGCCGACGCGACCGTTGCTTTCGGGCAGGTTCGCCTTGTTCACCAGCCAGTCGATCGTGTCATAGGCATCAGTGACGTGATCGACCTTGGTCGCGTTCAGCGGGCCGATGACGGGGCGCGTCACGACATAGTCGCCTTCCGAGCCATATTTGCCACGAATATCCTGATAGACGCGGATATAGCCCGCCTTGACGAACGCCTCGTCGGCCAGCGGCAGTGCCTCGATCATCTTCGTGCTGTCCGACCGCTTGGCCCGGCCCGCCGCATTATAGGGAGTGCGGGTCAGGACGATCGGGGCGTTCACCGCGCCCTTGGGCACGACGATGACGGTGTAGAGCTTCGTCCCGTCGCGCATCGGGATCATGATCTCGCGCTTGTCGTAATCACGCTCCGCGACATTGGTCGGCGGCGTGAAGCGGGCGGGAATGTCGCTGACCGTGGAGTCGGTGACGACCTTGACCGGCGATGCGCCGGTCGCGGGCCCCTGTTGCGCGGTGGCGGGCGTCAGGACGGCGATCGCGCTGGCGGCGAGCAGAAATGAGTGAAAACGCATGGAAAAACGGACCCCCTCATGGATCGGTGGATGCCGCATCGTGCCGCGACATGGGGTCGGGGGCAACTGGCGGCTTTCATGATACATCGTATCATTTCAGGCGCAACCGGGATGTATGCCACGCCTTGCGCTTCCCTTTCGGCGTGTCTCTCCATAATATGGTCTGACAACAACGGGGTGCGGCCCCGCGATCCGGGGAGGACCCTACCGAGTGACGACCTTGAAGCGGCGCGGCCCCGCCCATAGTGCTTTGGCGCGGGATATCGGTGTCGCCATCGTGACCGGCCGCATCCCCACCGGATCGACCCTGCCCGGCGAAGTCGAGATCGCCGAACAGCGCGGCATGTCGCGCTCCGTGGTGCGAGAGGCCTTGCGGATGCTGTCGGCCAAGGGGCTGGTGGTCAGCAAGCCCAAGGCGGGCACGCGGGTGCGTGAGCGGCTGGAATGGAACCTGCTCGATCCCGAACTGCTCGCCTGGATGTTCGAGGGCGAGCCGCCCGCCGGTTTCGTCACCAGCCTGTTCCAGCTCCGCCTGATCGTCGAACCCGCCGCCGCCGAACTGGCCGCGCTCAAGCGTGACACGCGCCAGCTGTCGCGCATGGGGGCCGCGCTGGAGGCGATGGGCGACCATGGCCTCCACACCGAACAGGGTCGCGCCGCCGACCAGCTGTTCCACAACATCATCCTGGAGGCGACGGGCAACGAGTTGCTCATCAGCCTGTCGGGCAGCATCGGCGCGGCCGTCCGCTGGACCACGCTCTACAAGCACCGCAGCGCCAAGCTGCCCCGCGACTCCATGCCCGAACACCGCCAGCTGTTCGCCGCCATCGCCGACGCCGATGCGTCGGCGGCACGCGCCGCGACCATCGTCCTGGTCGAACAGGCCCGAGAGGATACGGAACGCGCGCTAACGCCGTAAAGACGGTCTCAGCCGTCCGTGGGCGGTGAAATGTCCCCGGACGCCTTCCGCCCCCATCGCGGACGACGCCAGCCCCGCTTGCGCGCGATACGACGCATAAGCAGCCATAACCCCCCGCCCAAGACCAGCCAGGGCAGCGTGGCCACGATGACATCGATCATCGCCGCCAGGCTGTTCGCCAGCGTATCGCCTGCCGACCGAAGACTGTTCGCGATCACGCCTCGCGACGCCGACGGATCGTCATAGCGATAGTTGATCGTTACGGGCGACATGGCGACACGCTGCGCCAGGCTGGCCTGTTCCTGCCGCGCCGCATCCAGCTCTTCCTGCGTGGTCGCATAGGCCCGTTCGGCCTGCACCAGCTCGCCGACATTGCCCTTGGCCGAGCGGATGATGGTCAGCAATCGATCGGCCAGCGCCTGTTTGGCACGGACTTTGGCATTCGCGTCGATCACCTGCCGCGTCACGTCCTCGGCCGTCGACTGGCGCTCGGACAGATGCGCACCGCCCGCCCTGGCCAGCGCGTCGAGGCGCTGGTTGAAACCCGTCACCAGGCGCGCATCGACCAGCAGCATCGCCACGTCGTCGGCGGCACCTGCGGCGACATCGGCAGCGACACCGGCATTGGTACCGCCGCCGATGCCGGGCGCGTGCAGGGTCGAGCGCACCACCATACAACGGGCATTGCCGAGGCCACGACACAAAGCGAGCTGCTCGCCCTGCACCTGCGCGACCGTCGGCCGATCGAAAACATAGGAAACGGTATAGCTATAGGCGATCTGCGCTCCGGCAGCCGCGGGGGCGGGAGCCGGGTCTGGCTCTTGGACATCGAAAGCCTCGAGCTTCTCGGTTGTCTTGTGGACGGGGGACTGGCCGCACGACGCCAGACATGCCGCCGCCAGCACCGCCGCGATCGTTCGCCTCATGACTCACCCCCCGTTAACCCGAAGTCAGGGTCACCCGGTTCCCCGCCAGCGTCAAGCCTATCCCACCGCCTCGAACACGAAGGCCGTGCCGACGAAATCGCCTTTCAGCGGCGCGCGCAAGCCTCGGTTCATCCAATAGGCCCCCGATGCCCGCTCGGGCACACCCGCTGGCCGCGCCGATCCGTCGAGCATCCGCACCGTATAGACCCGCACCGGGTCCAGCCCCTGGGCATGGATGGCGGCGGGATTGTCGCGCCACATCGACGAGTGCAGCATCTGGAACAGCACCGCCTGCCTTTTGTCCTGCCCGACATACATGGTTGCCGAGGTCGCGTTGTCGCCGCTGGGCGATTCCAGGCGATAGAGTGCGCCGCGCTGCACCGTCTCGCGGATCGTCTTGTACGCCGCGACCCATTTGCGTGCGGTGGCGAAGTCGGCGTCGGCCCATTTGTCGAGGTTCGCGCCGATCCCCAGCCCGCCCTGCATCGACGACAGGAAC
>CAJYRW010000032.1:0-2781 GCA_913777475.1 uncultured Sphingomonas sp.
CACCGGGCATGATGGCCCTTGAAATCGCGATGGACGAGATGGCGGAAAAGCTGGGAATGGACCCAGTCGCCTTCCGCGTGAAGAACGACACCCAGGTCGATCCCGAAAAGCCCGAGCGCCGCTTCTCGCAGCGTCAGCTCGTCCGCTGCCTGGAAGAAGGCGCACAGCGCTTCGGCTGGTCGCAGCGCAACGCCAAGCCCGCGCAGGTGCGCGACGGACGCTGGCTGGTCGGCATGGGCGTGGCATCGGCCTTTCGCAACCATATGAACATGAAGTCGGCGGCGCGGGTCACGCTGGGCAAGGACGGGCGCATCCTCGTCGAAACCGACATGACCGATATCGGCACGGGCAGCTACACGATCATCGCCCAGACCGCCGCCGAGATGATGGGCGTGCCGATGGATGCCGTCGACGTCCGGTTGGGCGACAGCGACTATCCCGTGTCGGCGGGCTCAGGCGGTCAGTTCGGCGCGGCCAATGCGACGGCGGGCGTCTATGCCGCCTGCGTCAAGCTGCGCGAGGCGGTGGCCCAGCGGCTGGGGTTCAACTCGGCCGATCTGAACTTTGCCGATGGGCGGGTGACGGGCGGCAATCGATCGGTCGCGTTGCGCGATGCCGCCACGTCCGGCCCGCTGACCGCCGAGGACAAGATCGAGTTCGGCACTCTCGACAAGAGCTATCAATTGTCGACCTTCGGCGCGCATTTCGTCGAGGTCGGGGTCGATGCCTATACCGGCGTGACGCGGCTCCGCCGGATGCTCGCGGTGTGCGCAGCGGGCCGCATCCTGAACCCCAAGGCGGCACGTAGCCAGATGATCGGCGCGATGACCATGGGCGTCGGCTCGGCGCTGATGGAGGAACTGGCGGTCGACAAGCGGTTCGGCTTCTTCGTCAACCACGACCTGGCGGGATATGAGGTGCCGGTCCATGCCGACATTCCGCATCAGGAGGTGATCTTCCTGGAGGAAGCGGACGACAAGGCCAACCCGATGAAGGCCAAGGGCGTCGGCGAATTGGGCTTGTGCGGCGTCGGCGCAGCGGTGGCGAATGCGGTGTATAACGCGACTGGCGTGCGGATCAGGGATTATCCGCTGACGCTGGAAAAGCATCTGGACCGCCTGCCCGCCATCGCTTGACAACCCAATTCTCCTCCCCTGCAAGGGGAGGAGAACCATGCGCAGCATGGTGGAGGGGTGTAGCGGGTGGTGAGGATACCTGCTCTCGCCAGCCTGAACACCCCTCCGTCAGGCCTTCGGCCTGCCACCTCCCCTGCGAGGGGAGGAAGAGCGTGTAATCAATCCAGCATTGCCGCGACCAACTCACCATGACTCGGCAGGTCCGCCACAGCGCGGTCACCGAACATCTGGAGTTTGCGGAACAGCCGTTTCGCCTCGCCCGACGCACCGGTGGGCCGCGTTTCGCCATCGGCAAAGCCCATGCCGTAAAGAATGTACTGATAGTTGAAATGGGCGAAGCTCTCGACATCCAGCGTGAAGTCGAACCGCCCCGGCGGCCGGTAACGCCATTGCTCCAGCAAGTCCCGTAGCCGGTCGGAGATCGTCCCGGCAGCGCCATTGTCACGCCAGAACGGCTCGGCCCGGCTGCTCAGGCAGTAATGCAGCTTGAGAAAGTCGACGATCGTCCGATACCGCGCGGTCATCAGCGCATTGAAGCGCGCGGCGGGCGCGGCGATCGGGCCGCGATGCGGGAATAGTTCGGCCAGCATGGCGACCGCCGCCTCGATCAGGACGATGCCGGTCGACTCCAGCGGCTCCAGAAAGCCCCCGGCCAATCCGATGGCCACGCAATTGCCGATCCAGGGGCGCTGGCGATACCCCGGCTCGAAGCTCAGCAGGCGCGGCTCCAGCCTGTCGGGATCCTGTCCCAGATAGGCGGCGAGCGTCGCCAGTGCGGCCTCGTCATCCATATGCGCGTCGGAATAGACCGTCCCGATCCCCCGCCCCTCGGCCAGCCCGATGTCCCAGGTCCAACCCGCCCGATGCGCGGTGGCGATGGTCATGGTCGGCAGGGCGTGTCCGTGCTCCGCATCATAAGGCAGACGGCAGGCGAGTGCGCGATTGGTGAACAGCTGGTCGCGCACCGACGCCAAAGGCTCTCCCAGCGCGCCGGAGATCAGTTCGGCCCGCTGTCCGGTGCAGTCGACATAAAGGTCGGCGGTCAGTGTGCCCTGACGGTCGGTGGCGACATGCGCGATCAGCCCGTCCGCGCTCACCTGCGCACCGATCAGCCTGCCTTTCAGATGCCGCACGCCCAGGCCCATGGCATGGTCGGCCAGCAGCGCGACCAGCCGATGCGCATCGAAATGATAGGCATAGCTGAGCGGCCCGTCGAACGCCCCTTCCCCCGCCAGTTTCGGTCCCCGCCCGGCGGCGGCGACGCGATGCTGGATCGTCACCGCCTCGGCAAAGGGCGCACGGGTCGCCGGGTCCTGCGCCAACCAATGCGCGACGAGGTCGACGCCTTCTGCTCGGAAGGGCGGCTCGAACGGGTGGACATAGCGATGGCGTTTGCCTGCGTCCGGGGCGTGCCGCCAGTCGTCGAAGCGGATACCCTGTTTGAAGGTCGCGCCCGCCGCGCGGATGAACTGCGCCTCGTCGATCCCCAGGAAGCGCAGGGTCGAGCGCATCGTCGGGAACGCCCCCTCGCCCACCCCGATGGCACCGATGGCCGGGTCCTCCAGCACGGTAATGCGGGTTGCAGGCCCCAGAAAGCGCGCGAGATAGGCCGCGGTCAGCCAGCCCGCCGTGCCGCCGCCGACGA
>CAJYRW010000033.1:0-36727 GCA_913777475.1 uncultured Sphingomonas sp.
GTCATCAACGCCGACGAGTCCGAGCCCGGTTCGTGCAAGGACCGCGAGATCATCCGCCACGATCCGCACAAGCTGATCGAGGGTGCGCTGGTCGCGGGCTTCGCGATGCGCGCGCGCGCGGCCTATATCTATATCCGCGGCGAGTATATTCGCGAGGCCGAGACGCTGTTCGCGGCGGTCGCGGAGGCCTATGACCGGGGCTTCCTGGGCAAGAATGCCTGCGGCTCGGGCTATGACTTCGACGTCTTCGTCCATCGTGGTGCGGGCGCCTATATCTGCGGCGAAGAGACCGCGATGATCGAAAGCTTGGAGGGCAAGAAGGGCCAGCCGCGCCTGAAGCCGCCTTTCCCGGCGGGTGCGGGCCTTTATGGCTGCCCGACGACGGTCAACAACGTCGAGTCGATCGCGGTCGCGCCGACCATCCTGCGTCGCGGCGCCGAGTGGTTTTCGTCCTTCGGGCGTGAGAACAACAAGGGCACCAAGCTCTTCCAGATCTCCGGCCATGTCGATCGCCCCTGCGTGGTCGAGGAAAGCATGTCGATCAGCTTCCGTGAGCTGATCGAGAAGCATTGCGGCGGTATCCGTGGCGGCTGGGACAATCTGCTCGCGGTGATCCCGGGCGGTTCGTCGGTGCCTTTGGTGCCCGCCGCCGAGATCATGGACGCGCCGATGGATTTCGACGGCCTGAAGGCGGTCGGGTCGGGTCTCGGCACGGCGGCCGTCATCGTCATGGACAAGTCGACCGACATCGTCCGCGCGATCAGCCGTCTGTCCTACTTCTACAAGCATGAGAGCTGCGGCCAGTGCACCCCGTGCCGTGAAGGCACCGGCTGGATGTGGCGCGTGATGGAGCGTATGCGCACCGGCGATGCCGACGTGGCCGAGATCGACACGCTGTTCCAGGTTACGAAGCAGGTCGAAGGCCACACCATCTGCGCGCTCGGCGACGCGGCGGCCTGGCCGATCCAGGGCCTGATCCGCCACTTCCGCCCGGAGATGGAACGCCGCATTCGCGAACGCAAAGGCGAGACGGGCGGCAACGCCCCGATGATGGAAGCTGCCGAATAATGCCTAAGGTCAAAGTCGACGGCGTCGAGATCGAGGTGCCCCAGGGCGCCACCGTGCTCCAGGCCTGTGAGCTGGCGGGCAAGGAAATCCCGCGCTTCTGCTATCATGAGCGGCTGTCCATTGCGGGCAATTGCCGCATGTGCCTGGTCGAGGTGAAGCCTGGGCCCCCCAAGCCGCAGGCATCCTGCGCGCTTCCGGCGGCGGACAATCAGGAGATCTTCACCACCACCCCGATGGTGAAGGCCGCACGCGAAGGCGTGATGGAATTCCTGCTGATCAACCACCCGCTGGACTGCCCAATCTGCGACCAGGGCGGCGAGTGCGACCTGCAGGACCAGTCCATGGCCTATGGCAAGGGCCATAGCCGCTATGACGAGAACAAGCGGGCCGTCACCGAGAAATATATGGGTCCGATCGTCAAGACGGTCATGACCCGCTGTATCCAGTGCACCCGCTGCGTCCGCTTCGCCGAAGAGGTCGCGGGCGTGGAGGAAATCGGCGCGATCTATCGCGGCGAGAACATGCAGATCACGTCTTACCTCGAACAGGCCGTGTCGAGCGAGCTGTCGGGCAATGTCGTCGACCTGTGCCCGGTGGGCGCGCTGACGTCCAAGCCCTATGCGTTCGAGGCGCGTCCCTGGGAGCTGAAGAAGACGCTCGCGATCGACGTGATGGACGCGGTCGGCACCAACATCCGCCTCGACAGCCGGGGTCGTCAGGTGCTGCGCTGCGTGCCGCGCATCAACGACGAGGTCAACGAGGAGTGGGCGAGCGACAAGACGCGTCACGCGATCGACGGCCTGGTCCGTCGTCGCCTCGACCGTCCGTTCATCCGCCGCGACGGCAAGCTGGTGCCCGCCACCTGGGACGAGGCGTTCGCCGCGATCCGTGACGTGAATGCCGGTTCGAGCGTCGCCGCCATCGCCGGTGATCTGGTCGATTGCGAGACGATGTTCGCCGCCAAGGCGCTGCTGGCCAAGATGGGTTCGACCCTGCTCGAAGGTCGTCAGACCGGCATGGATTACGACACGTCCAGCCTGGCCGCGGTCAACTTCAACACGACCATCGCGGGCGTCGAGCGCGCCGATGCGATCCTGCTGATCGGCACCAATCTGCGCTGGGAAGCGCCGCTGGTGAACACCCGTATCCGCAAGGCGATCAAGAAGGGTGCCAAGGTCTTCGCGATCGGCCCCGAGACAGACCTGACCTACAAGGTCGAGTGGCTGGGCGCTGACCTGTCGGTGCTGGGCAACCTGCCCGAGGCCGTCACCGAGCTGTTCGGCAAGGCCGCGCGTCCGATGGTGATCGTCGGTGGCGGTGCGCTGAAGGGTGCCCATGGCGCGAGCCTGAAGCTGGTCGACCAGTTCAATCTGGTGCGCACGCTGGAAGATGGCTCGGCTTGGAACGGCTATAATGTCGTTCATATGGCGGCCGCGCGTATGGGCGGGCTGATGCTCGGCTATGCGCAGAAGGGCGGCATTGCCGACGTGGTTTCGGCCGCGCCGAAGCTCACCTTCTTCCTGGGCGCCGACGAGGTCGACTACGCCAAGTTCGGCAGCAGCTTCAAGGTGTTCGTCGGCCATCATGGCGACAAGGGTGCGCATCACGCCGATGTCATCCTGCCAGGCGCGACCTATGCCGAGAAGTCGGGCACCTGGGTCAATTTGGAAGGCCGGGTGCAGCGCGGCGACCGTGCGGTGTTCGCACCGGGCGATGCGCGCGACGACTGGACGATCTTCCGCGCGCTGTCCGAAGTGCTGGGCCAGACCCTGCCGTTCGACACGCTGGAGGACCTGCGCGCCGCCATGGCCGCAGAGGTTCCGGCGCTGGGCCAGGTTGGCCTCGTGACCTTCGACTGGGCCGTGCCGTCGCTGAACGCGACCGCGTCGGGCACGCTCGAGGGTTATCCGATCAAGGACTTCTACCTCACCAACGCGATCTGCCGCGCCAGCCCGACGATGCAGCGCTGCTCGGCCGAACTGGTTCATGGTGAGACCTATGCGGAGGCAGCGGAGTGACCGCGTTTTTCAACACGACGCTCGGCCTTCCCTATGGCTGGGCCTGGACGATCGCGACGCTGGTCGGGATTTTGGCGATCGCGCTGCCGCTGATGCTGGCCGTCGCGATGGTTATCTATGTCGACCGCAAGATCTGGGCGGCGATGGCGCTGCGCCGGGGTCCGAACGTGGTCGGTCCCTTCGGCCTGCTCCAGTCCTTCGCCGACGGTCTGAAGGTCTTCCTGCAGGAAACCATCGTTCCGGCCGCCGCCAATCGCGGGCTGTTCCTGCTGGCGCCGATCATCACCTTCACGGTCGCGCTGATCGTCTGGGCGGTGGTGCCGTTCCAGCCGGGCGTGGTCGTCGCCAACATCAATGTCGGCCTGCTCTATGTCCTCGCTGCCTCGTCGCTGGGCGTGTACGGCGTGATCCTGTCGGGCTGGGCGTCGAACTCGAAGTACCCGTTCTACTCGGCGCTTCGTGCGGCCGCGCAGATGGTGTCCTATGAAGTCGCGATCGGCTTCATCCTGATCTCGGTCGTGATGTGGTCGGGCAGCTTCAATCTGACGGCCATTGTCGAGGCGCAGAAGAGCGTGCTGAACACGGGCGTCAATGGCTTCTTCCTGAACCCGCTGCTCTTCCCGATGGCGATCATGTTCTTCATCTCTGCCCTGGCCGAGACGCAGCGTGCGCCGTTCGACCTGACCGAAGCCGAGTCGGAGCTCGTCGCGGGTTACCAGACCGAATACAGCTCGATGTCGTTCGCGCTGTTCTGGCTGGGTGAGTACGCCAACGTCATCCTGATGTGCGCGCTGAACGCGATTCTGTTCTGGGGCGGCTATCTGCCGCCGGTGAACTGGGCGCCGCTCTACGTCGTGCCGGGGATCGTCTGGCTGCTGCTGAAGATGTGCTTCTTCTTCTTTGTTTTTTCCTGGGTGAAGGCGACCGTACCGCGTTACCGGTACGACCAGCTGATGCGGCTGGGCTGGAAGGTGTTCCTACCGGTGTCGCTGTTCTGGGTATTCTTGGTGTCTGGCGTGCTGATGTATGCGCGCGTGGGAGTTCCGGCATGAGCGTTGCTCAGTACGTCAAGGCTTTTACGCTGTGGGAGTTCGTGAAGGGCCATGCGCTTACCCTTCGCTACTTCTTCAAGCCGAAGGCGACGATCAACTATCCGTTCGAGAAGAACCCCATCTCTCCGCGCTTCCGGGGCGAGCACGCGTTGCGTCGCTATCCCAATGGCGAGGAGCGGTGCATCGCATGCAAGCTGTGCGAGGCGATCTGCCCCGCCCAGGCGATCACGATCGAGGCGGAACCCCGCGACGACGGCAGCCGCCGCACGACGCGCTACGACATCGACATGACCAAGTGCATCTATTGCGGGCTGTGCCAGGAGGCTTGCCCCGTGGATGCGATCGTCGAGGGGCCGAACTTCGAATTTTCGACCGAGACCCGCGAAGAGCTGATCTACGACAAGTCGAAGTTGCTCGATAACGGTGACCGCTGGGAAAGCGCGATCGCGGCGAACCTTGCCGCCGATGCGCCGTACCGTTAAAGCCCGCGACCAACGGTTCGGGGCGGACAGAAAAGGGGCCTGACAGGCAGTGATACAGGCTATCGCCTTCTATATTTTCGCGACCGTGGTGATCGTGTCCGCAGGGCTCACGATCGCGTCGCGCAATCCGGTGCACTCGGTCATGTGGCTGATCCTGGCGTTCTTCAACGCCGCGGGCCTCATGGTGCTGTGCGGGGCCGAGTTCATCGCGATGCTGCTCGTCATCGTCTATGTGGGCGCGGTCGCGGTCTTGTTCCTCTTCGTCGTCATGATGCTCGATATCGAGGTCGCGGCGATGCGGGCGGGCTTTGCGCGCTATCTGCCGCTGGGCCTGGCACTCGCCGTCGCCCTGCTGGCCGAGGTCATCATCGCCTTCCAGGCCTGGAGCGTCGGCGGCGTGCAGCTGGCGGCCCGTGCGGCCCCGATCGCGCCGGAGGTGTCCAACATCCAGGCGATCGGCAACCTGCTGTACACGCGCTATCTGTTCATCTTCGAGGGCGCGGGTCTGGTCCTGCTCGTCGCGATGATCGGCGCGATCGTGCTGACGCATCGCAAGCGCGGCGGCGTCCGTCCGCAGAACATCGCCAAGCAGAATGCGCGTCAGCCGCATGAGGCGATCCGCAACATCAATCAGCCCATCGGGCAGGGGGTGGAACTGTGACGATCGGTCTCGTCCATTATCTGGTCGTTGCAGCGATCCTGTTCACCATGGGGGTGCTGGGTATCTTCCTCAACCGGAAGAACCTGATCGTCATCCTCATGGCGATCGAGCTCATCCTGCTCGCCGTGAACCTGAACCTCGTCGCCTTCTCGGCCGCGCTTCAGGATCTGGTGGGTCAGGTCTTCGCCATGTTCGTGCTGACCGTGGCCGCCGGTGAATCGGCGATCGGTCTGGCGATCCTGGTCATCTATTTCCGTGGCCGCGGCACCATCGCGGTCGACGACGTCAACCGGATGAAGGGGTAATCGGGTTGATCCTCGCTATCGTCTTCCTGCCGTTGCTGGCCGCCGCAATCGCGGGGTTCGGCAACAAGGCCATCGGGAACGTGCCCGCCAAGGTCGTCACGACCGGCGCGCTGTTCATTTCCTGTGCGCTCTCATGGCCGATCTTCATCGGCTATCTGTCGGGCGCCAATGTCGCGACCGTCACGCCGGTGCTCCACTGGATCACCAGCGGGGCCATGTCGGTCGACTGGGCGCTGCGCGTCGACTCGCTGACCGCGATCATGCTGGTGGTCATCACCAGCGTCTCGGCGCTCGTCCACCTCTACAGCTGGGGCTATATGAGCGAGGAGCCGGATCAGCCGCGCTTCTTCGCCTATCTCTGCCTCTTCACCTTCGCGATGCTGATGCTCGTGACGGCGGACAATCTGGTCCAGATGTTCTTCGGCTGGGAAGGCGTGGGTCTCGCGTCCTACCTGCTGATCGGCTTCTGGTTCCGTAAGCCGTCGGCCAATGCGGCCGCGATCAAGGCGTTCGTCGTCAACCGCGTCGGCGACCTCGGCTTTATGCTCGGCATCTTCGGCACCTTCCTGGTGTTCAAGACGGTGTCGATTCCCGAGATCCTGGCCGCCGCGCCGACCATGGCGGGTTCGACCATTGGCTTCCTGGGTCACCGGTTCGACACGATGACCGTGCTCTGCCTGCTGCTGTTCGTCGGCGCGATGGGCAAGTCGGCGCAGCTCGGCCTCCACACCTGGTTGCCGGACGCGATGGAAGGCCCGACCCCGGTGTCGGCGCTGATCCACGCCGCGACCATGGTCACCGCTGGCGTGTTCATGGTGTGCCGCCTGTCGCCGATGTTCGAAACCTCGCCGACCGCGCTGGGTGTCATCACCGTAATCGGGGCCTGCACCTGCTTCTTTGCCGCGACCGTTGGCACGGTGCAGACCGACATCAAACGCGTCATCGCCTATTCGACCTGCTCGCAGCTCGGCTACATGTTCTTCGCGGCCGGCGTTGGCGCCTATGGTGCGGCGATGTTCCACCTGTTCACGCACGCCTTCTTCAAGGCGCTGCTGTTCCTCGGTGCGGGCTCGGTGATCCATGCCATGCACCATGAGCAGGACATGCGCTATTATGGCGGCCTGCGTCGTCATATCCCGCTCACCTTCTGGGCGATGATGATGGGTACGCTGGCGATCACCGGCGTCGGTATCCCGGCTCTGTTCGGCAATCCGATGGCGTTCGGCTTCGCGGGCTTCCACTCGAAGGACGCGATCATCGAAGTCGCCTATGCGGGTGGTTCGGGCTTTGCCTTCTGGGCGGGCGTGATCGCCGCGTTGCTGACCAGCTTCTATTCGTGGCGTCTGATGTTCCTGACCTTCTGGGGCAAGCCGCGCTGGACCGGGTCGGAGCATATCCAGCATGCGATCCATGACGCGCATGGCCACGGCCATGACGATCATGCGCACGGCCATGCTCATGATGCGCATCACATCGACGCGCATTCGGAAGATGCCGGGCACGAGCCGCACGCGCACGACGCGGGTCATCACGATGTGCCGGAAGGCACCGGCGGCTATCATCCGCATGAGAGCCCGCTGGTCATGCTGATCCCGCTGATCGTCCTGTCGATCGGCGCGATCGCGGCGGGCTTCGTCTTCCACGGCTGGTTCATCGAGCCGGAAGCGGGCGAGAGCTATTGGAAGGGCGCGATCGCCTTCAACGAGCATCTGATGCACTCGATGCACGGCGTGCCGGTTTGGGTGAAGCTGTCGGCGACGGTGGTGATGCTGCTCGGTCTGCTGACCGCGTATCTGACCTATATCCGTGCCCCGGAGTTCCCGGCCAAGTTCGCGGACCAGTTCCGCATCCTGTACCGCTTCCTCCTCAACAAATGGTATTTCGACGAGATCTACCATTTCCTCTTCGTGCGCCCCGCCTTCGCGATCGGCCGGTTGCTTTGGCACCGCGGCGACGAGAAGACGATCGACCGCTTCGGCCCCAATGGTGTCGCCTGGCTCGTCCAGCTCGGCAGCAAGGGTGCGGCGCGCTTCCAGACGGGATACCTCTACAGCTATGCCTTCGTCATGTTGATCGGCCTGACCGCGGCCGTCACCTGGGCCATTTTGGGTTGATCGCGTGATGCAGGGCTTCCCGATCCTCTCCGTCATGCTGGCGGTCCCGGCCATTGCCGCGATCGCCTGCCTTTTCCTCTCCGCAAACGGCGCGCGCCTGCTGGCGCTCGCCGCCACGCTGATCGACTTCGCCCTGGGCATTGTGCTCTGGACCCAGTTCGATGTGGGCGGCGCCCAGTGGCAGTTCGTCGAACATGCCCCCGGCATCTTCGGCCCGTTCGGCTGGTCGCTCGGCATCGACGGCTTCGCGCTGCTGCTGATCATGCTCAGCGTGTTCCTGATGCCGATCTGCATCGGCGCCAGCTGGCGCGCGATCGACAAGCGTGTGCCCGAATATATGGGCCTGTTCCTGTTCACCGAAGTGCTGATGATCGGCACCTTCGCGGCGCAGGACCTGTTCCTGTTCTACGTCTTCTTCGAGGCTGGCCTCATCCCGATGTATCTGATCATCGGCATCTGGGGCGGGGCGAACCGCATCTACGCGTCGTACAAATTCTTCCTGTACACGCTGCTCGGCTCGCTGCTCATGTTCGTCGCGATGCTCTATATGGCGCGCACGGCGGGCACGACCTCGATCCCGGCACTTCTCGCCTATGACTTCCCGGCCTCGGTCCAGACCTGGCTGTGGATCGCCTTCTTCGCCTCGTTCGCGGTCAAGATGCCGATGTGGCCGGTCCACACCTGGCTTCCCGACGCGCACGTGCAGGCGCCGACGGCGGGTTCGGTCATCCGGGCGGGCGTGCTGCTGAAGCTCGGCGGCTATGGCTTCCTGCGATTCCTGCTGCCGATGTTCCCGGAGGCGAGCGGACAGCTGACTTGGCTGATCTTCGCGCTGTCGGCGGTGGCGGTGATCTATGCCTCGCTGGTCGCGCTGGTGCAGTCCGACATGAAGAAGCTGATCGCCTATTCGTCGGTCGCGCACATGGCGATCGTGACCATCGGCCTCTATGCCTTCAACCAGCAGGGCATCGAAGGCGCGATGATCATGATGCTCAGCCACGGTCTGGTGTCGGGCGCGCTCTTCCTGTGCGTCGGCGTCATCTACGACCGTCTGCACACCCGTGAGATCGCGCGTTACGGCGGCCTGTCGATCAACATGCCCAAATATGCCGTGCTGTTCCTGTTCTTCACCATGGCGTCGATCGGTCTGCCGGGCACCAGCGGCTTCGTCGCCGAGTTCCTGTCGCTGATGGGCACCTATCAGGTGTCGACCTGGACGGCGCTGCTCTGCACCACCGGCATCATCCTGGGTGCGGCCTATATGCTCTATCTCTACCGGCGCGTCGCTTATGGCGAGATCAAGTCGGACGAGGTGGCGGCGATGCCCGACCTATCGAGCCGTGAGCTGTGGCTGCTCGCTCCGATCGCGGCGGTGACGCTGTGGATGGGTGTCTACCCGGAGAGCTTCCTGGCGCCGATGCGCAAGGATGTGCAGGTTCTGCTCCAGCGAATCGACCGGGCAAATCCGGGTTCCGACAGCCGTCCGACCGCCGGTAACCCTGCGCTCGCCACCGCCCATGCCCCTGAGCACCAAGCTGCGCACGGGGAGGCGCACTGATGAGCTATTCGTTGAACCTTTTGATGGTCCTGCCCGAGCTGGTGCTGACCCTCGGCGCGATCGCGCTGATGCTCGTCGCCGCCTGGGGCGGGACGAACGCCACGCGCGGCATCTCGATCGCCGCGGTGTTCGTGCTGGCCGGTGCGATGGTCGCGCTGGCCGGTCCGTCGACCACCGGCGGACTCGCCTTTGGCGGCCTGTACCGCGCCGACGCCTTTGCCGGTTTCGCCAAGGTGCTGATCTATCTGGCGACCGCGGTGGCGATCATCATGGCACCGCGCTTCTTCGCCCGCTCGCCGGGTGAGGATCTGCGTCCCGAATATCCCATCCTGATGCTGCTGTCGTCGGTCGGCATGGGCATGATGGTGTCGGCGGGCGATCTGCTGACGCTGTATGTCGGTCTCGAACTGCAGAGCCTGTCGGCCTATGTGCTGGCGAGCTTCATGCGTCGCGACGGTCGTTCGGCCGAAGCGGGCCTAAAGTATTTCGTCCTCGGCGCGCTCGCCTCGGGCATTCTGCTTTACGGCATCTCGCTGGTTTACGGCTTCTCGGGTTCGACCGACTTCGCCCAGATCGCCTTGGCCTATGGTCGTGATGCCGCCGCTGGCACGCGCTCGCTCGGCCTGATGTTCGGCCTGGTGTTCGTCTTCGCCGGGCTGGCGTTCAAGATGTCGGCGGTCCCGTTCCACATGTGGACGCCGGACGTCTACGAAGGCGCGCCGACCCCGGTGACGGCTTTCTTCGCTTCGGCCCCCAAGGTCGCGGCGATGGCGCTGGCGGTTCGTGTCGCCGTCGAGGCGATGGGCTCGGCCGCGCAGCAGTGGCAGCAGATCGTGACCTTCGCCGCGCTGGCGTCGATCATCCTGGGTGCCGTGGCCGCGATCGGGCAGACCAACATCAAGCGGCTGCTCGCTTACTCGTCGATCAACAATGTCGGCTTCGCGCTGATCGGTCTGGCGGCGGGCACGGCGCAGGGCGTCGCGGCGGTGCTGACCTATCTGACCATCTACGTCATCATGACGCTGGGTGCGTTCCTGATCGTCATCCGCATGCGGGACGAGAATGGCAATCCGCTGGAGTCGATCGCCAGCCTGTCGGGTCTGTCGCGCACGCGTCCGGCGCTGGCCTGGGCCATGGCGTTCTTCATGTTCTCGGTCGCGGGCATTCCGCCGCTGCTCGGCTTCTATGCCAAGTTCGCGGTGTTTAATGCGGCGGTCGCGGCGGGCCTGTTCCCGCTGGCGGTGATCGGCGTCGTCGCCTCGGTGATCGGTGCCTATTATTACCTGCGCATCATCAAGACGATGTTCTTCGATGAACCCGCCGGGGCCTGGGCCAATGCCGAGATGGAGCCGATCGAGAGCGGCCTGATCGCGCTGTCGGCGCTGTTCGTCTCGCCGGTCGGCTATCTGGCGATCCCGCTGCTCGGCGCATGGTCGCTGGCAGCTGCCCGGGCGCTGTTCTGAGCCGATTGCTGCACGTCCCGGAAACGGGATCGACCAATGCCGATCTTCGCCAGCTTGCGGAAGCAGGCTGCGAAGACGGTGTTTGGCTCCGCGCCGACCGCCAGACGGCGGGGCGCGGACGCCAGGGGCGGGACTGGTCCTCGCCTTCTGGCAATTTCTATGGTTCGACGCTGGTGCGATTGCGGCCTGGCGATCCCATGGCCGCCACCCTGGCGCTGGTCGCCGCCGTGGCGATCGAGGAAGCGGTGCGGACCTGCCTCCCCGATATCGGCGCGCGACTGGCGCTGAAATGGCCGAACGATCTGCTGATCGACGGGGCCAAGCTGTCGGGTATCCTATTGGAGCGTACGGGCGATGCGATCGTCATCGGCATGGGGATCAACCTGGCGTCGGCCCCGCACCTACCCGATCGCGCCACGACCGCGCTCGGCGATCATGGCGTCGTTGTCACGCCCGAGGCGATGCAGGCGCTGCTCGCCGATGCCATGACGCGCTGGGTTGCGATCTGGCGCGAACAACGCCTGCCCGCGATCATCGCGCGCTGGGAGGCGAGGGCGCATCCTGACGGCACGCCGCTATCCGCTCGGCTCCCCGATGGGCAGGTGCTAACTGGCACGTTTCACGGGCTGGCGAGCGACGGCGCATTGCGGCTCGGCTTGGCGGACGGCTCTGCGCATGTCATCCATGCTGGCGATATCTTCCTGGTCTGAGGGACTTTCATGCTGCTTGCGATCGATGCCGGGAACACGAACGTGGTCTTCGCGCTGCTCGAAGGGCGGACGATCAAGGGCCGCTGGCGCATCGCCACCGATCCGCGCAGGACGGGCGACGAATATGCGGTCTGGCTCAGCCAGTTGCTCGCGCTAGAGGGCTATGCGCGAGAGGATGTGACCGGCGTCATCATCGCCACGGTCGTGCCGCGCGCGCTGCACAATCTTCAGGTGCTGGCACAGAAATATTTCAAGGTCGATCCGCTGATCGCGGGCCGTGCGCCGGTGGAGTGGGGCATCGCCATCGACGTGGACGAACCCGCCTCGCTGGGCGCGGACCGCGCGGTCAACACGATTGCCGCGCACGAACTTCATCCAGGTGACCTGATCACCATCGATTTCGGCACCGCGACCACCTTCGATATCAGCGACTATCAGGGCGCGTATAAGGGCGGGATCATCGCGCCCGGGATCAACCTGTCGCTCGACGCGCTGGTGACGGCTGCCGCCAAGCTTCCGCGTATCGCCATCGAGGCACCGGAGAGCCGCAGCGTCATCGGTCGCAACACGGTCGACCAGATGCATATCGGCATCTTCTGGGGCTATGTCGCGATGATCGAGGGACTGGTCGCGCGGTTGAAGGCGCAGGTCGGGCGGCCCGTGAAGGTGCTCGCGACCGGCGGCCTGGCGGCGCTGTTGAGCCCGCATACGGACGTTTTCGATCATATCGAGCCCGACCTGACCATTCAGGGGCTGGCGATCCTGTGGGAACGCGCCCATATTGCGAACTGAAGTTTCGGATCGGACAGCCCGCGAAGACCCGCAGGGCGCCCGCATCCGCGAGAGAATGACCGCGCCCTGACCGGCGCAAAACCCAATGCCCCTGGACCTCGCTTGCAGCGGGGAGGGGGTTCCATTGTCAGGAAGTGAATGACTCCCAAGAAAGAATTGCTGTTCTGCGCGCTCGGTGGCTCGGGCGAAATCGGCATGAACGTGAACCTGTACGGCACCGAAGGTAAGTGGGTGATGGTCGATTGCGGCATCACCTTTGCCGATCCGGCCTACCCCGGCATCGATGTGATCCTGCCCGACCTGAGCTTTATCGAGGATCGGCTGGACGATCTGGTCGGCATCGTGCTGACCCATGGCCACGAAGACCATATCGGCGCGCTGCCCTATCTGGCCGAAGACTTGGGCGTGCCCATCTATGCCACGGCGTTCACCGCCGGGCTGGTGCGCGGCAAGCTGGAGGAAGAAGGTAGCGCCAACCGCGTCAAGCTGCGCGTCATGGAGACGGGCAAGACCTTCGAGGTCGGCCCGTTCGACTTCACCTTCGTGCCGCTGTCGCACTCGATCCCGGAAGCCAATGCGCTGCTGATCGAGACAGCGGTGGGTCGTGTATTCCATACCGGCGACTGGAAGCTCGATCAGACCCCCGTCATCGGCAAACCCGCCAGCCCGGCGCAGCTGTCGTCGATCGGCGATATGGGCGTCGACGTGCTGGTGTGCGACTCGACCAACGCCTTCAACACCGAAGCCTCGGGCTCGGAAGCCAGCGTCCGCCCCGGTATTGCCGAGACGGTCGCCAAGGCCAAGGGCCGCGTCGTGGTCACCACCTTCGCCTCCAATGCCGCGCGTCTGGTGACGCTGGGTGAGGTCGCCAAGGAAACGGGGCGCAAGCTGTGCGTCACCGGCCGCTCGCTCGACCGGATTTTGAAGGTCGGCAAGGCCTGCGGATACTTCAAGGGCTTCCCGGAGACGGTCGATCCCGAAACCGCGATGCGCCTGCCCAAGGACCGCGTGCTGATCGTCGCGACCGGTGGACAGGGCGAGCCGCGCGCGGCGCTGTCGCGCATCGCCGAGGGTAGCCACACGATCCGGCTCGACACCGGCGACACCGTCATCTTCTCGGCGCGCCAGATTCCCGGCAACGAGACGGCGGTCGGCCGCATCCAGAACATCCTGGCGGGCAAGGGCGTCCGCATGGTCACCGAGCGTCAGGCGCACGTTCATGTGTCGGGCCATCCGGGCCAGCCCGAACTGGCGCAGATGTACAAGTGGCTGCGCCCCCGCACGCTGATGCCCGTTCATGGCGAGATGCGGCACATGATGGAACATGTCCGCTTCGCCACGACGCAGGGCGTGCCCGCGACCCTGGTCCAGTCGGACGGCGACATGGTCCGCCTGCTGCCGGGCAACGCGACCAAGATCGGCAATGTGCCGGTCGGGCGTCTGGTGCTGGACGGCGACGTGATCCTGCCGTCGGACGGCTCGACGATGAACGAGCGGCGCAAGCTGGCGATCAACGGCCAGATTTCGGTGGGCGTCGCGGTCGCCAAGGGGCGACTGGTCGGCAGCCCGCAGGTCCGTGTTCAGGGTGTGCCGGTCGAGGACGAGCGCGATGCGTTCATCGCCGAAGCGGTGGCGGCTGCGGCGAAGGCGGTCGACGGGCCGCGCCGCAATACCGACAAGCTGCGCGAGGATATCCGCCTGTCGGTGCGCAAGGTCGCGACGCGCTGGACTGGCAAGAAGCCGATCGTCGACGTCCTGCTGATCGAGGGCTAAGCCATGCACTGGACGTCGGCCCTCGCGATCTACGTCCTGTTCTGGTTCCTCGCCGTGTTCCTGGTCCTGCCCTTCGGGGTCAGGACCACGCACGAGGTCGGTGCCCAGCATATTCCCGGCACCGCCGAGAGCGCGCCGCATGTCTTTCTGATCGGGCGGTTCTTCGTTCGCACGACGATCGTCGCGACGTCGATGTTCGTGCTGTTCTACCTGAACTATGTCTATGGCTGGATCACCGCTGACATGCTCGACTGGAGCGGGGTGAGCCGGGGCGTCTGACATGGCGCGTGCGTCCCGTCTGTTCGATATGCTGCACCTACTGCACCGCCAGAGCGGCGTCGTGTCCGGGCGGCATCTGGCCGAGCGGCTCGGTATCTCGCTTCGTACGCTGTACCGCGATATCGCGACACTTCAGGCGATGGGTGCGGATGTCGAGGGCGGGGCGGGGGTGGGCTATCGCTTGAAGCCCGGTTTCATGCTGCCGCCGATGAGCTTTCCCGTGGAGGAGGTCGAGGCGCTGGTCCTGGGGGCGCGCATGGTCGCCGAGCGGGCGGACCCGGCGATGGGGGAGGCGGCGCGTAGCGCCGCCGCGCGGATCATGCGCGCGATGACGCCGGAGCAGGCCGAGGCGATGCGCGGCACCCATTTGTTTATCGGCCCGCACGCCGAGCCTTATGAGGCCAAGGTCGATCCGGCCCCCTTGCGCGCGGCGATCCGCAGCGAGCGACGCCTGTCGCTGATATACCGCGATGCGGCGGGGCAGCCGTCCGAACGGATCGTCTGGCCTTTTGCGATCGCCTTGTTCGACAGGGCGGATGTCCTGCTCGGCTGGTGCGAGTTGCGGAGCGACTATCGGACGTTTCGCATCGACCGGATCGTTGCGGCGCGCGTTCTGGAGGGGCGCTATCCGCGTCGCCGCGCGGTGCTGCTGCGCGAATGGCGAGAGGCGAACGACCTTCCGCTGGAGCGCTTCCTGCTGACGGAAACTGACGCGGGCCTCGCATAGGCAAAGGCTTCTCGAACCAAGGAGCTATGCCATGACCTGTCCGGAAACAACGATCCTGCTGCACGTCGCCGATACGGCCGCCAGCGTGGAATTCTATCGCCAAATTCTAGGCCGTGAGCCGCTGGATGTCAGCGATGCCTTTGCCCTGTTCGCCCTGTCGCCCGGCCATGCGTTGGGGCTCTGGCAGCGTGATGTGATCGATCCGCCCTCCGACAGTTCCACAGGGAGCATCGAGATCGGGCTCAAGCAGAACCGCCGCGAGGGCGTGGATGCTCGTTACGCGGAATGGGTGGCGCAAGGTGTGACGACGCTGATCCCGCCCACGGACCGACCCTTCGGGCGAAGCTTCGTCGCGCTCGATCCCGATGGGCATCGGGTGCGGGTCTATGCGCTGAACGGCTGAGCGCCGTAGCGAGTCACCGCAACCGCTCGATCGCCTGGGCCAGTGCGACATAGAGCTTGCCCATATCCGACGAAAGCAACGTTACGCCCAGCGGCGATCCATCGCGCTGGGCGAGCACGCCGCGCAGCATCGCCTCGAAATCATGGATGTAGCGGTTTACATGGTCGCGGAACTTCGCATCGTCGTCATACAGGTCGGCGATGTCGCGCGCCTGATGCGAGTCCAGGATGCGGACCGCGCGCCGGGTGAAGACACCGCGATCCCCCTTGAGATAGGCGGCCCAGGCGCTGTCGGTGACTTCGGGCGCATAAATCTTGGTGATGTCGATCGACGCGGAGTTGAGCGATTCGACCAGCAGAGAGGCCCGGCGCGCGAAATTGTCGCGGTCGGCCTCTTCGCGTTCGGTCCGGGCGTCCTCGATCCGAGCTTCGACGAGTCCCGTCTTCTCGACGATCAGGTCGGCCTGGCGCGCCAGCCGCTCGGTCGCGCGGGTTGCGGCCTCGACCGCGCTTTGGGTCGCGTCAATGATGGCGTGGACCTGCCGTTCGACCGTGTCGCCGGTGGCGCGGCGCATCGCCTCGGCGCTCGCCTGTTCCAGCGCCTGTGCGGCCTGGGGAATGACCTCAGCCAGCGTCTCGCGCGCCTTTTCGGCGGCGGTCGCGGCGGTTTCGCGCACATGCAGCAGCGCGTCGACCAGCTTGGGTGCTGCCTCGTCGGCGAAGCGGTGCGTGCGGTCGATCGTCTCGTCGACCATCATGCCCAGCGCATCGGCCTTGGCCCGACCGCTGGTCAGCGTTTCGATCAGCGAGCCGGACAGCGTCTCCAGCGTCTGGCGCTGTTCGGCGATGACATCGGCAATGGCCTCGATCGCCTCATGCGTGCTCTCGGCCGCGGCGACCAGCGCGAGCAGTTCGGGCTTGGTCTGCACCACGACCTCGTGGCTGGCATGCATCCGCTGGTCGAGCCGGCCCAGCGCCTCGGGCAGGGTCTCGTCGATCTCGCGCGCGGCGGCATCTAGGGCGATGAGCAGCGTCTCGGTGGTGCCGATGACGCGGTTGGCCATGGTCTCGCCAGCCTCCAGCGCGCCGGTCATCGCATCCGCCGAGCCGCCGAGCGCGCTGATCGAGGCGGCGAGCATCTGCGACTTCTCGGTCCCCTGGGAATGGAGCACCGCGATCCGTGCCTCCACTCGGTCCAGCGCGGTGTCGAGCGTGTCGATCATCGCCTCGCCCGCGATACGCTGCGCCTCCAACTCGCCCGTCAGCCGCGTTACCGCACCGTCGACCGTGGTGATCCGTTCGGCCAGCGCGTCGGCACTGTTACGGGCGGCGTTGTCGAGCGCGGCCTGGTTGGCGCTGACCATCGCGAGCATCGCCTCGCCCTGCGCCGCGATGCCCTTTCGCGACTGGTCGATCGCCTCCGCCGTGCGGTCGAGCAGCCCGTCGATGGTGACCGCGACATTGGCGGTGACGTTTTCCAGATGCTCGCTGGCGGTCCGGCTGGTCGCCTCCATCTGTTCGATATGGGTGGCGAGGCGAAGCGCCGCGCCGCTGGCGATCGTGTCGGCATCCTGGCCGCGGCGCCCCAGCGCCACGAACTGCGCATCGAGCGCCGCCGCATGGCTTTCCGCCGAGCGGGCCGCCTCGGCCATCCGATCGCTCGCCTCGCCGACCTCGTCCGCCGCGCGGGGTAGGGCGTCGAGCAACTGGGTCAGGCTCGCCTGGCTGGTCCCGGCGATCTCGGCCAGCGTCCGGCCATGCGCCTCAACCATCTGGATATCGTCGGCCAGGTCGCGGGCGATGGTGTTAAAACGGGTTTCGGCCGCCTGCGCCATTTCAGACAGGGCAATCGCCTGGGCCGACAATTCGGATCGGTTCGCGGCCAGCGCCTGGCCGATCGCCTCGACCGCGCGCTCCAGCGCCATCGCCTCGACCCGCATGTCGTGCGCGGTCATGGCGAAGCGGCGCTGTTCCGCGCGGCTGGTCCGCTGCATGATCAGCCAGAGGATCGCGATCAGCATCGGTCCGGCCAGCGCCATCGTGACCAGCGGTGCCAGCGTGGCGGGCGAGAGCTCGGAGGTGCGGCTCAGCCCCCAGCCCAGCACCGCTCCGGCCCAGACCAGCGCCGCCGCGATGGCCAGGATCATCGGCGCGCGCGCGGGCGGCGTCGGCTCGGCGGGATCGGCGCCTTCGTCCAGCCACGGACTGTCGGCGAGGGGGAGCGGCGACGGCGCGGCTTCTTCGGCCGGGAATGGCGCGGGATAGGCCGCCTGCTCGGCATCCACGTCCGGCATGTCCGACCTGTCCTGACGCTCCGCGCGCAAATCCACGATCATCTGAGCCCCCGTGTCACAATGGGTCGGTTTATCACGTTTGTTCGTCGCAGAAAGCGAATTGCGCTATTCCGTGCATCGCCTCTCCCGGTTTAGGGGGGAGTGCATGACTTATGAGCACGGTATGATGGACTCTGCCCTGGCGGCGGTGGCCGGTGATGAACCGGCCGTCATCCAGGATTTGCGCTGCGCGTTCGTCGAGGGCGTGACGCGCGCGCTGGAGTCGATGCGCCTGGCCGGGGACGGCCAGGAATGGCGCGAAGCGTCCTTGCGACTCAAGGGCTTGGCCGCCAGCGTCAATGCGTTGCCGCTGATGACCCTGGCCGGGCAGGCGGCGGACCGCGACACCCGCGACCCCGCGCTGCTGGACAAGATCGCCGAGGTCGTTGCCCGGCTCTGAACGACAGGAGGGCCGGGGCGGGCGACCGCTTCGGACGCTCGGGGCTGGCATGGCGGGCGGCAAGCGCCTAACAGCACGCCATGCTGTCCGGTCTTCTTTTCGCGATTGACGACGCCGACGACCGCCCCGGGCGGTTGACGGCCACCTTGCCGTTCGCAGGCGTCACCCTGATCGAGTATCAGGCGCGGCTGCTGATGGCGGCAGGGGCGGCGCAGATCATCATCGTCGTCGCCCGGCTGACGCCCGAGCTGCTGGGCGCCATCGCGCGTATCGCCCAGCGCGGGGTCGTGGTCGATACGGTGCGCAGTGCGGTCGAGGCGGCCGAGAAGCTGCATCCCTTATCGCGGCTGGTGGTGCTCGCCGACGGGCTGATCACCACCGAGGACACGATCGCGATGGTCCTGCGCGACACCGGGCATGACGCGCTGATCGTGCTGCCCGAGGCGGCAGCCGAGCCGGGGCTGGAGCGGGTTGGCGGACACATGGCCTGGGCGGGGGTCGCCCGGCTCGATCCGCGCCGGGTGGCCGAGGTTGCCGCGTTGCCGCGCGACTATGACCTGCAATCCACCCTGTTGCGAATGGCGGCGCAGGCCCGTGCAACGCATATCCTGCTGCCCGCCGATGCCGAGAAGGCGGGGCACGGTATCGTGCACCGCGCCGAAGCGCTGGATGCGCGTGGCCGTGCGGTCGTGGCCCGGCTGGTGTCCGGACGGCGCAGCTGGTTCGATCGCTATGTCCTGGCGCCGGTCGCGCGGCTCGCCTTGCCGCGCCTGGTCGAGCGCGCCGTGCCCGCGCATGTTGCCGGGGGGGCAGGCGTCGGGCTGGGCGTGTTGGGTCTGGTGCTGATCCTGTTCGGTTTCCCCGCGCTCGGCCTATTTGCGGCGGTTGCGGGAACGCTAGGCCTGGGCCTGGGCGAGACGCTGGCGGGCTTGCGTGACGAACAGGGGGCGGCCCGTGCCCAGTCGGCGGCGATCGCGGGACTGGCCGCGCTCGCCATCGCGGCACTGGGGTGGCAGCAATATCGAATGGGCGGTGATGAAGTCGCCCCGGTGCTGGCGCTGATGCTGGTGATCCTGGGCAGCCTGGCGGAACGGGCGGGGCTGTATCGCTTTCGTCGGCGCTGGTGGGCCAGCCCGCCTGCCTATCTGATGGTCCTCTGGCCCATGACCCTGTTGGGGGCCGGCGTCTGGGGACTGGCCTTGGCGAGCGTCTATGCGATCGTCACTTTGGCGTCCGCAATCGAGACATTGCGGTCGCAAGTTTAGTGTCGCTTTAACGTCATAGGGTTTAGCGGTGCCGGATGGCGGTCGAACCGGACCCATTTCAGGCTTCCGAATGGCAGGGCGCGGCATTGTCCGCGCGCGCCGCGGCGGCGCGTGCGCGTGCGGTCGCCCGGCGCGACGGAGCGCTCGCGGACCTGGGTCTGGCCGATGACGTCCGGCTGACCGAGCGAATCCGGTTTGAGGTGACGACCCGGCTGCGCACGCTGGTGGAGACGGTGGCGCGCGACCTGCTGCGCCAGGTGGAACGCCTGACCCCCGATGGAGAGAGTGCGAGCCCGATGCCGCCCCCCGGCACCGTGTTCGAGCGGATGCGACAGGCGGGATGCCTGAGCGACGCTGGGCTCATGACCGAATTGGTGGCCCAGGTCCGGCAGGCCTTGCTGGCCGAAGGATTGCCGATCGAAAGCATGGCGGGGGATGCGCCCAGCCTGCTCGTCCGCCTGACCGAAGCGCCCGACCGGATCGTCGCGGCGACGGCGCGCGGCGTGCTGGTGGCCGAGGGGCGTGTCCGCACTGCCGGGCTGGAGGGCGAGGCGGTGGCGCTGCCCGCCGAGCAGCATCACCGGCTGGTCTGGACGATTGCGGCGATGCTGCGCCAGGGCGGCGATGCGGCTCGTGACAAGGTGCTGGCCCAGGCGGCGGAGCGCGTGCTCGCCGCGCAGGAGGCCGGAGATCGGCCGCTCGCCGCGACGCTGAAGCTGGCCGCCGCCATCGACGCACGCGCGGCGGAACTGCCCGAGTTGCTGGTCGAGAGCCTGTCCGATCGCCAGCTGGGCCTGTTCATCGCGCTCCTGACCCATGCCTGCGGGATCGACGTCGACCTGGTGCGCGAGATCGTGCTGGAGCCGGAGGGCGATCGCCTCTGGCTCGTGCTGCGCGCGCTCGATATGGACCGGGCGACGATCGCGCGGGTCGGTTGGGCCCTGTGCGAGGCCGATGGCCGCCGCGACGTGGAGGGTTTTGCCGACGCGGTCGAGGCGATCATGGCGGTGTCGCCGGAGGATGCCCGCCAGGCCATCGCGTCCCTGAGGCTGCCTCGCGCGTTTCGCGAGGCCATGGAGCGTTTGGAAGGTTTCGCGCGTCGATGACCTCGATGGATAGCCCCGGCGAATCGATGGTCGCGCGCGCCATTCTGGATGCGGGCGACCATATCCTGTCGGCCGACCCCCCGATCGAGCTGCTGCACATGCGCGCCGGGGGCGGGGCGGGGGACCGGCTGGCGGTGCCGCCGATCGCGCGGGTGGCACGGCTGGCCCGGCGGCTGGGCATCACGGTGTCGCGCAAGGTGGTGGTCGCCGATGACGAGGGTGATCTCGACCTGTGGGTCCAGGCCCGGCCCGAAACCGGGCAGATCCGCCTGAGCGTGAGCGGCTGGCGCGACCGTAACGCCTGGAAGCCGAGTGCGTCGCCGCCCGATCATGCCGCGGCCGGCGCCGATTTCCGCTGGGAAACCGATGCGGCGCTTCGCCTGACCTTCCTGTCGCCGGGGGCTGGCCTGCGTCATGGTTTCGATGCCGAGGCGATGCTGGGGCGTCCGCTGAACGCGTTGTTCCTATTCGATCCCAAGGCGACGGGCACAAGCCGCTTGCTGGACGAAGCCGCACCGCTCGATGGACGCGGGGCCCGACTGCGTCCGACCGATGCGCCGGTGCGGCTGTCAGCCGCGATCCGCCATGACGGCATGGGTGGGATCGCGGGTCTGGTCGGCGCGACCTTCCTGATCGACGAGCCGGGCGAGGACGATACCGACGCGCTCATCCCGCCGGGCGGTCCGCCGCTGACCGAGGCGTTTACGGCGGGGCTGGACAAGGCGCTGCGCACGCCCTTGGCGCGGATCGTCGCCAATGCCGACAGCATCGCGGCGCGGGCGGACGGGCCGATTGCGGCGGAATATGCCGACTATGCGAACGACATCGCCCATGCCGGACGGCATCTGATGGGGCTGGTCGACAATCTGGTCGAGTTGCAGGCGATCGAGCAGGCCGATTTCCGCCTGACCGCGACGCCGATCGACCTGGCCGATGTTGCGCGCCGGGCGGCCGGACTGCTGGGCGTGCGTGCAGAGGCCGCCGGGGTGACGATCCGCCGCCCCGCGCTGTCGGAGGGCCTGCCCGCGCTCGGCGATTTCGGCCGGTCGCTGCAGATCATGATCAACCTGATCGGCAATGCCGTGCGCTATTCGCCACGCGGCGGCGAGGTGGTGGTCACCGCCGAGCGTGACGGCGAATGGGCGCTGGTCAGTGTCGCCGATCGCGGCAAGGGCATCGCGCCCGAGGATCAGGCACGCATTTTCGAGAAGTTCGAGCGCGTCGACCCGAGCGAGCCGGGCGGCAACGGCCTGGGCCTCTATATCGCCCGCCGCTTGGCCCGCGCGATGGGCGGCGAGTTGAGCGTCGAGAGCGAGCCGGGCGAGGGGGCGACCTTCACCTTTCGCCTGCGGTCGCGATAGGTTCGATCGCTTCCGTCTCCCAGATGGGGGCGCATATCGTGCGTAGATTCCGCATACCGCGACTATTCCCTGCAATAAAAAAGGGCCCCCGAAGGAGCCCTTTTCGTGTCCGCGAACGAACGCTCAGCGCCGCCTTTTGGGCAGTCGCCGGGCGATCAGGATCAGCAGCAATCCCCCGACCGCGACGAAGGCGCCGCGATCGGCCCATTCGCCGCGACCGAGCATGAAGCTCTCGTCGGGCCAATGAATGTATCCCAGTCCCTGACCGATCCATAAGCCACCGGTCAGCGCCAAAAGGACGCCGATGGCAATCAGGATCGGCCGGGCCCGGTTCATGGCTTAGCGCTGCTCGACCGGGACGTAGGAACGCTGCGTCGGGCCGGTGTACAGCTGACGCGGGCGGCCGATCTTCTGGTCGGGATCGGTGATCATCTCGTTCCACTGTGCGACCCAGCCGACGGTGCGAGCCAGGGCGAACAGCACGGTGAACATCTCGGTCGGGAAGCCGATCGCCGACAGGATGACGCCCGAATAGAAATCCACGTTCGGGAACAGCTTCTTCTCGACGAAATAATCGTCGTTCAGCGCGATCTCTTCGAGGCGGAGCGCCGTCTCGAACAGCGGATCGTTGACCTTCAGCGCGTCGAACACTTCGCGCACGGTCTTCTGCATCACGGTCGCGCGCGGGTCGTAGTTCTTGTAGACGCGGTGACCGAAGCCCATCAGGCGGAACGGATCGTTCTTGTCCTTGGCGCGCGCGATGAACTCGGGGATGCGATCGGGCGTGCCGATCTCGCGCAGCATGTTGAGCGCGGCTTCGTTCGCGCCGCCATGCGCCGGACCCCAGAGGCAGGCGATGCCCGCCGCGATGCACGCGAACGGGTTCGCACCCGACGAACCCGCCAGACGGACGGTCGAGGTCGAGGCGTTCTGCTCGTGATCGGCGTGCAGGATGAAGATGCGGTCCATCGCCTTTTCGACGGCCGGGTTCACCTCATACGGCTCGGCCGGAACGCCGAAGGTCATGCGCAGGAAGTTGCCGGTGTAGGACAGCGAGTTGTCCGGGTACAGGAAGGGCTGACCCACGCTGTACTTGTACGCCATCGCCGCGATCGTCGGAATCTTGGCGATCAGGCGGTGCGACGCGATGGTGCGCTGGACGGGATCATGGATATCGGTCGAATCGTGATAGAAGGCCGACAGCGCGCCGACGACGCCGCACATGATCGCCATCGGGTGCGCATCGCGGCGGAAGCCACGGAAAAACGCCGCCAGCTGCTCATGCACCATGGTGTGGCGCGTGATGGTGGTGGTGAATTCCGACAGCTCGCCCTGGTCGGGCAGTTCGCCGTTCAGCAGGAGGTAGGCGACCTCCATGAAGCTGCTATTCTCGGCCAGTTCGCCGATCGGATAGCCGCGGTGCAGCAGAACGCCTTCGTCGCCGTCGATATAGGTCAGCTCCGACCGGCACGAGGCGGTCGAGGTGAAGCCGGGATCATAGGTGAAGGCACCCGTCTGGGCATAGAGCTTGCGGATGTCGACCACGTCCGGGCCGATCGAGCCCGACATGACCGGATAGTCAAAGCCCTTGCCGCCGATGTCGAATTTCGCGGTGTCGCTCATACTCAATGATCCTTCCTATCTGCGGTCATCTGGTCCGCGATCCGCCCCAGGCTTTCTTCACGGCCCAACACAGCGAGCACGTCAAAGATCCCCGGAGACGTCTTGCGTCCGGTCAAGGCAGCACGGAGTGGCTGGGCGACCTGTCCGAGCTTCACGCCCTCGGCTTCGGCCACCTTGCGTACCGCGTCTTCCAAAAGCTCCGTATCCCAGTTGTGCACCGCGTCAAGCGCAGTGTGAACGGAAAAGAGAATGCCCCGTGCCTTTTCATCGAGCAGGCCGGTGGCGGCGGCGTCCAGGCTCAACGGACGGGTCGCGAAAAGGAACCGCGCGCCTTCCGCCAATTCGTTCAAATTCGCCGCGCGGGGCTTCAGCGACGGCATGGCGGCGGTCAGCAGCGCGACGTCCTCGACACCCATCCGCTTGGCAACCAGATCGGCCAGCCGTGCGTCATCGGCTTCGCGGATATAATGGCCGTTCAGGTTTTCGAGCTTCTTAAGGTCGAAACGCGACGGTGCCTTGCCCACGGCGGCGAGGTCGAACCACTTCACCGCTTCGTCCCGCGCGATGATCTCGGCATCGCCATGACCCCAGCCCAGGCGGAGGAGATAATTGTCGAGCGCTTCGGGCAGGATGCCCATTTCGTCGCGATAGGCCTCGATCCCGACCGCGCCGTGGCGCTTGGACAGCTTGGCGCCGTCCGATCCGTGGATCAGCGGGATATGCGCATAGATGGGCTCGGCCCAGCCCATCGCCTTGTAGATCGGCAGCTGGCGGAAGGCGTTGTTCAGGTGATCGTCGCCCCGGATGACATGGGTCACGCCCATGTCATGGTCATCGACCACCACCGCCAGCATATAGGTCGGCGTGCCGTCGGACCGCAGGAGGACCAGATCGTCCAGCTCGGCATTCTGCACGGTAACGCCGCCCTGCACCCGGTCCTCGATCGTGACCGCGCCCTCGCGCGGCGCGCGCAGGCGGACGACGAAGGGCTGGCCTTCGGGCGCGGTCGCAGGGTCCGCGTCGCGCCAGGGCGAGCGGATACGCAGCGGTTGCTTGGCGGCCTGCGCGGCCTCGCGCTGCGCGGCAATCTCTTCCTGCGTCATATAGCAGCGATAGGCATGGCCCTTGGCCATCATCTCGCGGGCGACCTCGGCATGGCGGTCGGCGCGGGCGAACTGGAACACGGCGTCGCCGTCCCAGTCCAGGCCCAGCCAGCGCATGCCGTCCAGGATCGCGTCGATCGCGGGCTGGGTCGAGCGGGCGCGATCGGTATCTTCGATCCGCAGCAGGAACTTGCCGCCATTCGCCCGTGCGAACAACCAGTTGAACAGCGCGGTGCGCGCGCCGCCGATATGGAGGAAACCGGTCGGCGAGGGGGCAAAGCGGGTTACCACTGGCGTGGCGGTCGACCCGTTGGCGATATCATTAGTTGCGCTCAACCGCGCATACTCCCAATCATGAATTTCGATGGCCCATTCAGCCGCCGCAGCCCCTAGCATCAAGCGTCCGCGCCGCCAAATGTCGTGCCTCATTTCGCTGGAGAATTGGGCGGATGCGGAGCGGGACCAGCTGGCGCTGTGGGGTCCGGTCATGCTGGGCGGCGGCATCGCGGCCTGGTTCGTGCTGCCCGATCCGGTTGCATGGTGCGCGGCGGCATTGCTGGTCGCCGGGGTGGCGCTGGCGGCGCTGACTTGGTCCGGCGGCGGGCGGGTGGCGCGGGCGTTGGCGCTGGGTGCATGCCTGATGCTGGCCGGGCTGCTCGTCGCCTGGGTGCGGTCCGAGTCGGTCCGGTCACCGGTCCTCGCTCGGCCGGTCATGGCGGACATGGTGGCCGAGGTCGCGCTGGTTGACCGGCTGGCGGCGCGGCAGATCGTGCGGCTGATGCTCCGTCCGGTCGAGGCACGGGACGGGCGGGGCACCCACATCATCCTGCCGCCGCGCATTCGGGTGTCGCTGGCGCAAGAGGATGCCCCGGTCGGTCTGGGGCCGGGCGCGCGGGTGCGGCTACGGGCGAGGTTGATGCCACCGGCCCCTCCGGTCGCGCCGGGCGGCTATGATTTCGCGCGGGCGGCCTGGTTTCAGGGCATCGGGGCGACCGGGCGGGGCTTCGCGCCGGTTGCGGTCCTGCGCGGGGCGGAACGAGGCGATGGCCTTCGCCAACGGCTGTCGCGGCAGATCACGACGCATGTCGCTGGCAGCGAGGGCGGCATCGCGGCGGCGCTGGCGACCGGCGATGTCGGGGCCATCGGCGAGGAGGATGCCGAGGCGATGCGCCGTGCGGGACTGGCGCACCTGTTGTCGGTCAGCGGACTGCATATCACCGCTGTGGTCGGGATCGTCATGGTGCTGACGATCCGGCTGCTGGCGCTCTGGCCGTGGCTGGCGCTGCGGGTGCGCCTGCCGCTGGTCGGCGCGGCGGCGGGGGCGCTGGCGGCGATCGGCTATACCTGGCTGACGGGGGCGGAGGTGCCGACGATCCGGTCCTGCGTAGCCGCGATGCTCGTCCTGGCGGCATTGGCGCTCGGGCGCGAGGCGATGACCCTGCGGCTGGTCGCGGCGGGCGCGTTGATCGTCCTGCTCTTTCGGCCCGAGGCGCTAGTTGGCGCGAGCTTTCAGCTGTCCTTTGCCGCCATCACCGCCATCGTCGCGCTGCACGAGCATCCGGCGGTACGGCGCTGGCTGGGGCCGCATCCCGACTGGCGCTGGGCGATGCTGCGCCATCTCGGCGCGTTGTTGGCGACCGGCGTGGTGGTGGAGGCCGCGCTGATGCCGATCGCCGTCTATCACTTTCACAAGGCCGGGCTGTACGGCGCATTCGCCAATATCGTCGCCATCCCCTGGACGACCTTCATCGCGATGCCGCTGGAGATGATCGCGCTGTTGCTGGAGCCGTTCGGGCTGGGTGGCCCCTTCTGGTGGTTGCTGGGCAAGGCGCTGGGGCTCTTGCTGGGATTGGCGCGCTGGGTTTCGGCCATGCCGGGGTCGGTGGTCGCCTTGCCGGTCGCGCCGTCATGGGCTTTCGGCGCTGCGGTGGGAGGGGGGCTGTGGATCGCCTTATGGCGGACGCGGTGGCGATGGCTGGGGTCGCCATTCCTGGCGCTGGGCGTCATGGTCATGCTTTTGGCCCCCGCGCCCGATCTGATCGTCACCGGTGACGGTCGCCATGCCGCCATCGCGACGGACAAGGGGCTGGCGCTCCTGCGTGACCGGGCGGGGGATTATATGCGCACCACCCTGTCCGAGCTGGGTGGGAGCAGCGCGGAGCCGCTGGCACTGGCGGATCAGGCCATGGCGCGTTGCGGCCTGGACATGTGCGTGACACGGTTGCAGCGGGGGGAGCGGACTTGGCGGATCGCCGCGACGCGGAGTGGTTATCCGGTGCCCTGGGCCACGCTCGTTGCCCTATGCGAGCGGGTCGATATCGTGATCGCCGATCGGCGATTGCCCGAGGCTTGCAAACCGCGCTGGCTGAAGCTGGATGCGCCCGCCTTGCGGCGCACGGGTGGGATGTCGATCTGGCTCGATCCGCCGATGGTGCGGACGGTGCGCGAACCGGGCGATCGGCATCCTTGGGTCGCGATCGCGGAGGGAAGAGAGCGTTGAGGATTGGTGGTGGGTGCCTTTACCGCCTCACCCTCACCCTTCCGGCGCTTTGCGCCTCCCTCCCTCTCCCGGTGGGAGAGGGACTGAAGACGGGGCCCCCGGATCAGTCGTAGCGGCGGAGAATGCCCGACAGCTTGCCCTGTACCCGCACCTGCGCTGGCGCATAGCGTTGCGGATCATAGGCCCGGTTGGCGGGGTCGAGCCGGACCATCGAGCCTTCGCGGCGGAAATATTTGAGCGTTGCCTCGCTGTCGTCGATCAGCGCCACGACGATCTGCCCGTCGCGCGCCACATCGGTGCGACGGATCAGCGCATAGTCGCCGTCGAGGATACCGGCCTCGACCATCGAGTCGCCCGACACCTCGAGCGCATAATGCTCGCCCGACCCCAGCAGTGCGGCGGGGACGGCCAGCGTCGAGCTGCTCTCAAACGCCTCAATCGGGACACCGGCGGCGATCCGGCCGTGCAGCGGGATCTCGACCACGTCGTTCGCAGGCTCGGCGAGCGGCTTGGCCGCCGGGGTGCGAACATTCACTTCGGCCGACGCCGACACCGGCTTTTCGGGGCGGTCCGGCATCCGTAGCACTTCCAACGCGCGGGCGCGGTTGGGCAGGCGGCGGATGAAATGGCGTTCCTCCAGCGCGGAAATCAGGCGGTGGACGCCCGACTTGGACTTGAGGTCCAGCGCCTCCTTCATCTCCTCGAAGGACGGCGACACGCCGGTTTCCTTCAAACGGTCATTGATGAAGCAGACAAGCTCATGCTGCTTTGCGGTGAGCATCGCGATCCTCCGTCCAGAACAGACGTGGAACTTATATGGAACGTTTTGGCTTGCGTCAAGCGAGCATCAGGATTTCCGCCGAGTCGCCGGCACGCGCTGCGGCGGCATGCGGCGGACGGATGACCAGGCAGGTGGACCGCGCCAAAGTGAGCAGCATCGAGCTGTCCTGAATGGCCGCCGCAAGGACCTGGCCATCGATCAACGCGGCGCGCAGATAGTCGATGCGCGGCCCATTGGCGGGCAGGTCCTCACCCAGGATCGCCGGGATGGGTGTGGGGAAGGGGGCGGCCGCCCCCGCCAGATGCGCGATCAGCGGTCGAACGAACAGCGTCGCGGTGACGAAGGCGGAGACGGGATTGCCTGGCAGGCTCAGCACCACGGTTTCGCCCAGCCGTCCCACCATCATCGGCTTGCCGGGGCGCAGCGCGATGCGCCAGAAATCGACGCTGCCGCCCGCCGCCTTCAGCGCGGGCTGGACCAGATCGTGATCGCCGACGGAGGCGCCGCCGGTCGTGACCAGCAGATCAGCCTCTACACCGGCAAAGGCGTTGCGCAACGCCTCCAGATTATCGGGCAATATACCCAGGTCGATAATGTCGACCGGTAGGTCGGCGAGCATGGCCGCGAGCATGACGCCATTGGATTCGGGGAGGGCGGCGCCATCGTCCGATCCCGGCGGCACCAGTTCGTCGCCCGTCGCCGCAATGGCGACGCGGACGCGGGGGCGGACTGGCAGATGGCCATGCCCACCGGTCGCAGCCACCGCGATCCGCGCCGGGGTCAAGCGCTGTCCGGCCGCGATCAGCGTCGCGCCCTGCTCGAAATCCAGTCCGCGCCGCCGGACGTTGCGACCGACATGGCCCGGGCCTTCGCCGGTCAACAGCAACTGGTCGCCGTCGCGCCCGGCCTCTTCCTGGATCAGAACCGTGTCGGTGCCGGGCGGCAGGGCGGCGCCGGTGAAAATGCGTGTCGCTTGCCCGGGCCCCACTTGGCCTGCAAAGGGGCGCCCCGCCGCGCTTTCGCCGATGACCGTCCACGGGCCCGGCATGTCGGCGAAGCGGATCGCATAGCCGTCCATCGCCGACAGATCGCTGGCGGGCTGGGTCCGGCGCGCGGTGATGTCCCGCGCTGCCCAGCGCCCCGCCGCCTCGCGCAACGGAACCTCGACCACGGGGCGTTCGGTGGTCAGCGCGAGCAGGCGCGCCTGGGCTTCGGGGACGGGTAAGAGAATGACGGTCGCTCCTGTTGGCCGTGAAGACGCTTCGGCGGGCCCGGCGTTCCGTCAGGCGTGCCAGTCGCCCGACTTGCCCCCGGTCTTCGCGATCAGGCGAATATCGCCGATTGTCATGCGCTTATCGAGCGCCTTGGCCATGTCGTAGATGGTCAGTAGCGTCACCGACACGGCGGTCAGCGCTTCCATCTCGACCCCGGTCTGCCCGGCGGTGGCGGCGGTCGCGGTGGCGGTCACGCCTGTGGCGTCGAGCGCCAGGTCGATCTCCACCTTGCTCAGCGGCAGGGGGTGGCAGAGCGGAATGAGGTCGCTGGTCTTCTTGGCGGCCATGATACCGGCGACACGCGCGACCGCCAGGACATCGCCCTTCTGGACACTGCCTGCCCGGATCGCAGCGGCGGCATCCGGCGACATGGCGATGCGGCCCGACGCGATCGCCTGTCGTGCGGTCACCGCCTTGGCGCCGACATCGACCATCCGCGCCGAGCCTTCGTCATCCAGATGGGTCAGCCCGCTCATCCGATCAGCGCGCGGGTGGCCGCCTCGACATCCTTCTGGCGCATCAGCGCTTCGCCGACCAGGAAGCAGTGGATACCGTGCGCGGCCATCGCGTCCAGATCCTCGCGCGTCGTCAGCCCGCTTTCGGCGACGAAGGTGCAGCCCGTCGGCGCACGACCGACCAGCTCATAGGTCCGCTGAAAATCGACCGAGAAGTCCCGCAGATCGCGGTTGTTCACGCCGATCAGCCGCGACTTCAACCGCGCGGCGCGCTCCATCTCGGCGGCGTCATGCACCTCGACCAGCGCGTCCATGCCGCATTCGATCGCGGCGGCCTCGATCTCCTGCATCTGGGTGTCGTCCAGCGCGGCGACGATGATGAGGATGGCGTCGGCCCCCAGCGCACGCGATTCATGGACCTGCCAGGGATCGACCATGAAATCCTTGCGCAGGACCGGGATCGACACGGCGGCGCGCGCCTGTTCCAGGAACACGTCCGCGCCCTGGAACCAGCGCTCGTCGGTCAGCACCGACAGGCAGGCGGCACCCCCGGCTTCATAAGCGCGGGCATGGGCGGGGGGATCGAAATCCTCGCGGATCAGGCCCTTGGACGGGCTGGCCTTCTTCACCTCGGCGATCAGCGCGTGGCCGGTCTTGGCATCCAGCGCGGCGCGAAAGCCACGCGGGGCGGAGACGGTTGCGATCTTGGCGTCGAGATCGGCGTGCGACATGGTCGCCTTGCGCGCGGCGACATCGGCGCGCTTGGTTTCCAGGATGCGGTCGAGCATCGTCATCGGTAGGCAATCCATCGATCGAGAAGCGCCGCGGCCTCGCCCGTGTCGATCGCGCGGGCGGCGGCAACCGCGCCCTGGGCGAGGTCGGCGCTGTGCCCGGCGACGAGCAAGGCGGCGGCGGCGTTGAGGAGGACGGCATCGCGATACGCGCCCGTCTCTCCGGCGAGAAGGCGGCGCAGCGCCTCGGCATTGTGCCGGGCGTCGCCACCGCGAATGGCGGTGATGGGATGGCGGGGCAGCCCCGCGTCCTCGGGCGTGATCGTCGCGGGCGCGCGGACATCGCCGACCGAGACCGCGATGCTGGGCCCCGCACCCGACAGTTCGTCTAGTCCCTCTTCGCCGGACACGACCAGCGCGGCCGTCGCGCCGAGCTGTTCCAGCGCCTCGGCATAGACGCTCGCATAATCCGGGCGGGCGATGCCGATCAGCTGGCGCCCGACATGCGCCGGATTGGCGAGCGGACCCATCAGGTTGAAGATCGTCCGCCGTCCGATCTTACGGCGAATCGGGGTGATGCGCGCCATGGCCGGGTGATGGTTGGCGGCGAAGAGGAAGGCGATGCCGATATCGCTCAAGCTCGCCTGCGCGACGGCTCCGGTGCGCTCCATGTCGAGGCCAAGGACTTCCAGCGTATCCGCCGCGCCCGCCTTGGACGAGGCGGCGCGGTTTCCATGCTTGGCGACCGGGACGCCCAGCGCCGCGACGACCAGCGATACGGCGGTGGAAACATTGAGGGTATGATGCCCGTCGCCGCCCGTGCCGCAGACATCGACCGTGCCCTGGGGCGCTTCGATCGGGATCAGCCGCTCGCGCATCGCCCGTGCCGCCTCGGCGATCTCGATCGAGGTTTCGCCGCGATCGGACAGGGCGATCAGGAAGGCCGCGATGCTTTCGTCATCGGCCCGGCCGTCGAGGATGTCGGCAAAGGCCGCATAGGCGGTTTCGCGCGACAAGGGGCTGACGGGATCGGGCAGCAGCGCGATGGTGGTCACGCGGCGGTCTCGACCGGGGGACGCAGTCGCTCGGGCAGTTCATGCGCCACCCCCGCTTCGCGCAGGAAGTTGGCGAGCATGGCATGGCCGTACTCGGTGGCGATGCTCTCCGGGTGGAACTGGACACCGTGGATGGGAAGCGTCGCGTGGCGGAAGCCCATCACCGTGCCGTCTTCGGCGCGCGCGTTGACGACCAGGCTGTCGGGCACGTCGTTGACGATCAGCGAGTGATAGCGGGTGGCGGTGAAGGGCGAGGGCAGGCCGCGGAACAGGCCGGTTCCGTCATGCAGCACCGGCGAGGTCTTGCCATGCATCAGCCCGCCGCGCTCGACGAGGCCGCCGAAATGCTGGCCGATCGCCTGATGGCCCAGGCATACGCCGAGCAGCGGGCGCCCCGCCTCGGCGGCGGCGGCGACCAGATCCAGGCTGACGCCGGCTTCGGTCGGGGTGCACGGACCCGGAGAGATGAGAAAGGCTTGCGCCCCCGACGAGAGCGCTTGGCCCGCCGAGATCGCGTCGTTGCGGACCACCTCCACCTCACTGCCCAATTCCTGAAGATAATGGACGAGGTTCCAGGTGAAGCTGTCGTAATTGTCGACGACCAGGATCATGCTACCGCCATAGCCCATCGTGCGGGCGGTGCAATGCCTGCCTGACGTATAGGTCGGCCCGGATCGCGTTCGTCCGCGACATATGGCCGCAATTTTGCCGGAATAGCGCCGTTAGGACGATCCGTTCGGCGTGGAGCCCCGTTCAGCGCGGAGCAATGCGCCGCGTTCGACGTTAGAGTCTCAAAGGAGTCCCGTTGCCATGGTAAGAGCCGCCCTGATCGCTGCCCTGTTGCTGACCTCGGGAGCGGCTTTGGCCCAGCAGTCGCCGAACAACCCCCAGGCCGAGAGTGGCCAGCCGCCCAAGCGGGTGCGTCAGGTCACGCTGACCGGCGATCAGAAATGCCCGGAAAGCACGGCTGAAGAAGTGGTGGTCTGCGGCCGGGACGATGAACCCTATCGTATTCCCAAGGCGTTGCGGAACGACAAGCCGATTCCCGCGCAGAACCAGAGCTGGGTGAACCGGGCCGCGACGATGGACCAGGTGGGACGCGTGGCGGGCGGCATTCCCGACACCTGCTCGCCGGTCGGCACGGGCGGCCAGAGCGGATGCAGCATGATGTGGAACCAGCAATATCAGGCCGAGCGTCGTGCGCGCCGCGCCGAAGCGACGCCGCCTGCGGCTGATGGCGAATAACGGTTCAGGCCCTGAAAACTAACCCAAATCTGTTCCCCGGCGAAGGCCGGGGCCCAGCTTCTACCAAGCCGAAAGCGTGCAAGGCGCTGCGTGGGAGGCAATTTCCCGTATCTCAAACGTCATAGCAACTGGACCTCGGCCTTCGCCGGGGAACAGGCAAAGTATGGGCGGTGTGACTACTGCCCGAAACCGCCTTCGCCCGCCCGTGCCACGGCATCGCGCGCCGCTGCCAGCATGGCGCCAGCCTTTGCCTCGCATTCCCGCTGCTCATAGGCGGGGTCGCTATCGGCGACGATGCCCGCGCCTGCCTGGACATGGATGGTGCCGTCCTTGACCACGGCGGTGCGCAGCACGATGCACGAGTCCATTGAGCCGTCAGGCGAGAAATAGCCCACGCCACCCGCATAAGCCCCGCGCCGCTCGGGCTCCAGCTCGGCGATGATCTGGCAGGCGCGGACCTTGGGCGCGCCGCTGACCGTGCCCGCCGGGAAGCCCGCGAACAGCGCATCCAGCGCATCCTTGTCGTCCGCCAACTCACCGACGACGTTGGACACGATGTGCATGACGTGGCTGTAAAACTCGACCGTATAGCTGTCGGTCACCCGCACGCTGCCCGCCGAGGCGGCACGGCCGACATCGTTGCGGCCCAGGTCGAGCAGCATCAGATGCTCGGCGCGTTCCTTGGGATCGGCGAGCAGGCTGTCGCGGTTGGCGGCATCCTCGACGCCCGTCTTGCCGCGCGGGCGGGTGCCCGCGATGGGCCGGATCGTTACTTCGCCGTCGCGGACGCGGACCAGGATTTCCGGGCTCGATCCGATCAGCGAAAAGCCTGGCAGGTCGAGGTGATAGAGGAAGGGCGAGGGGTTGATCCGCCGCAGGCTGCGGTACAGCTCGAACGGCGGCAGAGTGAAGGGGGCGGAGAAACGTTGGGCCAGCACCACCTGAAAGATATCGCCAGCGACGATATAGTCCTTCGCGCGCGCCACCATCTCGCCGTAGCGGCCGGGGGGCAGGGCGGGCTGATAGGCCGGTTCGGGCAGGTCGGCGCGGACCGGCGCGGGCAGCGTCGCGCTCGCCAGCCGCGCGGCAGTGGCGTCCAGCCGTTCCTCGGCCTCGGTGATCATCCGGGCGGCGTCGCGGTTCGCATCGGGCCAGACCGGCGCGACGAGGTACAGCGCATCCGCCAACCGGTCGAACACCAGGATCACGGTCGGGCGGACAAAGATCATGTCGGGCAGGCCGAGCGGATCGACCTCCGGCTGGGGCAGGCTTTCGACCAGTCCCACCGTCTCGTAACCGAAATAGCCGACCAGACAGGCCAGCGCGGAGGGCAGGCCCTCCGGCACCTCGGCCCGGCACTCGGCGACCAGCTGGCGCAGCGCCTCCAGCGTCGCGGCGGCGCACGGCGTGAAGGCCTCGCGATCGGTGGCCCAGTGCCGGTTGATCGCCGCGCGGTGCCCATCGGCCCGGAAAACCAGGTCGGGGGCCAGGCCGATCAGGCTGTACCGCCCGCGCGTCGCACCGCCCTCGACCGATTCGAGCAGGAAGTCACCACGCCCCGGCTCGATCAGCTTCAGCGCGGCGGCGACCGGTGTCTCGGTATCGGCGATCTGCCGCCGCCAGATCAGCTGCGGCTGGCCGTTCGCCAGCCGCCCGGCGGCGTCAGTTGGCGCCATTGGTCAGCAGCTCCGAGCGAACCTTGGCGACCGCCTTGGGATCGGTCTTCACGCCCACCACGTCGCGCACGGCGCGGGCGAACTGCGCCACATATTCGCGGCCGATCAGGCGACCGATATCGCCCCGCGCGGCCTGTATCGCGGCGGTGTTGCCCGTCGCGTTGCCCGGTTCGATCTTGGTCGCGCGGATGATGTACCAGCCCTCGTTCTGCGGGGCCTCCAGCGTCTTAGCCTTGTTCTGCGGCATCGAGAACAGCAGGGCGAGCGGCGCGGCGGCGGGGGTGTTCTGCGCAGCGGCCAGGTCACGACGCGAGGCGGCAATCGGGCGGACCGGCGGCACGGCCAGACCGGTTTCCTTCAGCGCCTGCGCCATCGACATGCCCTTGTTCACCTTGGCGAGCACGGCATTGGCCAGCTTGCGCGCGGCGGCGCGGGCGCGGTCGGCGGTCAGGTCGGCAACGACCTGCGCGCGCACCTGCGCCAGCGGACGCGGGGCGGCGCGCTGGACCTGGCCGACGCCGACGACGGCGAAGCTGCCGTCCTGGCCGACCGGCACCACCTGCGGCGCGTCGCCATCCTCGGCGGTGAAGGCGGCGGTGATCATCGCGCGCTGCTCCGGCGTCGCCTGGAAGGTGGGGGCATCGGGCGCGAGGCCCTGTGCCGTTACGGCCGGGGTGGTCTGCGCCTGCAGCTTGCGGTCGGCGATCACCTCGTCAAAGGTCGCATTGCCCGACAGCGCGTCCTCGATCGCGTTGCGCATCTCGCCCAGCGCGGCGGCCTGCTTCTGCTTGGTCAGTTCGGCGACGATCTCGGGGCGGGCCTGGGCGAGCGTCCTGCCGGGAACCTGGGTGATCGCATCGACCTTGGCGACGACGAAGCCCAGCGTGCCGCGCACCGGGCCGACGATCGCGCCTTGCGCGGCGCCGAAGACCGCATCGGCCACGGCGGCCGAGCTCTGCGCGGCATAGGCGGCCTTGTCGACCGCCTTCTGGGTCGAGGCTTCCAGACCGGCGGCGCGGGCGGCATCGGCGAGCGAGGTGCCCGCCTTCGCCTTGGCGGCCAGCGCGTTCGCGCCCGCCTGGTCCAGCACGACGACCTGGGTCACGTCGCGCTTCTGGGTCGCGGCATAGCGCGACTGGTTGGTCTGGTAATAGCGCGCGATTTCCGCCTCGCTCGGCGTCGACTGGGCGGCGACGGCGGCGGTGTTGACCATGGCATAGCGGACGGTACGCCGCTCGGGCAGCGAGTAGCGCTGCACGTTGCGCGTGTAGAAGGTCTGGATATCCGCGTCGGTCGGCGCGGGGCCGGTCGGCACCAGGCGGGTCGGGATATAGCCGACCTCACCCTGCCGCTTTTCGAGCAGCAGCGAGGCATAGGGCAGCGCCATCTGCATCGCCATCTGCGTCGCGCCGATGGTCGGCACGGTCAGCTGCTGAGCAAAAGTGGTGCGGATCAAGTCGGTACGGACCTGTGCGTCGGTCATCTTCCGCTGCGCCAGAAGCTGCTGGTAGAGCGCCGGATCGAACTGGCCGTTGGGACCGCGGAACGCCGGGATCGAGGCGATCTGGCCGTCGATCAGGCGGCGCGAGACGACCATGCCCTGATCCTTGCCGAACTGTTCCAGCGACAGGCCGGTGATCTCACGCTGCAACGTGCCCTCGAACCCGCCCGCCGCGATGAACTGCGCGACGTCGAGCGTGGGCTGTTCCTGGCGATAGGATGCCACCTCGTTCTGCACCGCGCTGCGCAGGTCGTTGGCGGTGATCTTCGCGTCGCCGACCTTGGCGACCTGGGACCCGGTGATGCCGCCCGCCATGCTGGAGATGTTGGTCACGTCCCCGGCGGCAAAGGCGATCGCGATCACGCCCAGCACGATGAAGGTGACGATGACGCCGGCCTTGGAATTGATGATCCGGCGGAAGAAGCTGAGCATGGACGACCGATCGGCAAGAAAGAAAATCGGGACGTGCTTTAGGGGCGCGGCGGCCCCGCATCAAGCTTGTGCGAAAAGCGCAATCCGCTATCGGTGTTGAACACGTATAACAGACGACTCATTCGGGAGCCTGATATGGCACGGCGCAAATTGGTGGCGGGCAACTGGAAGATGAACGGTTCGCGCGCCGCGCTGGCCGAGCTGGACGGCATCGCCAAGGCTGCGGAAGCGGCTCCGAATGTCGATGTGGCGATGGCGGTGCCCTTCACCCTGATCGCGCCGGCGGCCGAGCGTGTGCCCGGCCTCGCCATCGGGGCCGAGGACGTACACGAGCGCGACTCGGGGGCGCATACCGGCTGCGTCTCGGCCGCGATGGTGCAGGAGGCGGGGGCCCGCTTCACGATCGTCGGTCACTCCGAACGCCGCGCGGACCAGGGCGAAACCAGCCAGGACGCCTGGGCCAAGGCGGCGGCGGCGCATCG
>CAJYRW010000034.1:0-21370 GCA_913777475.1 uncultured Sphingomonas sp.
CGGACGCTGGGCGCGATCTCGGCGACCAACCAGCCCAAGATGCGCGACGGGTTCGAGCCGCTGCTGCCCGGCTTCGCCTATGCGCCGTTCGACGATCTGGAAGCGGCGCTGGCGCTGATCGATGAGAACACCGCCGGTTTCCTGGTCGAGCCGATCCAGGGCGAAGGCGGCCTGCGCCCAGCCAGCATGGAATTCCTCCAAGGCCTGCGCAAGGCGTGCGACGAGCATGGCCTGCTGCTGGTGCTGGACGAGGTGCAGTGCGGTTACGGCCGTACCGGCAAGTTCTTCGCGCATGAGCTGTACGGCGTGAAGCCCGACATCATGGCGTCGGCCAAGGGCATCGGCGGCGGCTTCCCGCTGGGCGCGTGCCTGGCGACCGAGGAAGCGGCCAAGGGCATGGTCGCGGGCACCCACGGCTCGACCTATGGCGGCAATCCGCTCGCCATGGCCGCCGGTGAAGCGGTGCTCGACGTGATCCAGGAGCCGGGCTTCCTCGACCATGTCGAGGCGATGGGCAAGCGCCTGCGCGCGACGCTGGAACAGATGATCCCGAACTTCAATCATCTGTTCGAGGAAGTGCGCGGCCACGGCCTGATGCAAGGCCTGAAGATGAAGAGCGACAGCCGTCGTTTCGTGGCGCATTGCCGCGACAACCACGGGCTGCTGCTGGTCGCGGCGGGCGAGAATGTCATCCGCATCCTGCCGCCGCTGACCATCGACGAAAGCCACATCACCGAGTTCGCGACGAAGCTGTCGGACGCCGCGCGCGTCTACGTCCCCGCCGCCGACGACTGATCCCTGCCATCCCGGTGGCGGGGAACCGCCGGGGCGACGGAGTATAGACCCATGACGATCCGCCACTTCCTGAACCTCGCCGACGCCGGTCCCGAGGGTGTGACCGCCATTCTGACCGATGCCCAGGCGCGCAAGGCCGCGCGCGCCGGTTTCACCAAGGGGCGCGTCGACGTCGATGCGCCGCTGGCGGGCCATGTGCTCGCCATGGTGTTCGAGAAGAACTCGACCCGCACCCGCGTCAGCTTCGACATGGCGATCCGCCAACTGGGCGGCACCTCGATCGTGCTCGACGCCGGGACCATGCAGCTGGGCCGCGGCGAGACGATCGCCGACACCGCGCGCATCCTGTCGGGCTATACCGATGCGATCATGATCCGCACCGACGACCATGCCAAGGTCGAGGAAATGGCGCATTATGCCAGCGTGCCGGTCATCAACGGCCTGACCGACCTGTCGCACCCGTGCCAGATCATGGCCGACCTGCTGACCGTGATCGAGGCGGGCAAGACCCTGTCGGGCCTGAAGGTCGCGTGGCTGGGCGACGGCAACAATGTGCTGCATTCGATCGTCGAGGCGGGCGGACTGCTCGGCTTCGACGTGGTCGCCGCCTGCCCCGATGGCTATCACCCGGAACCGAGTACGCTGGCGCTGGGCCAGGGCCGCGCCACCTGCACCACCGATCCGCGCGCGGCGGTCAAGGGCGCGGACATCGTCGTCACCGACACCTGGATTTCGATGGGCCAGGCCCATGCCGAGGAAAAGCTGGCCGCGATGATGCCTTATCAGGTCAATGCCGAGCTGATGGCGCTGGCCAAGCCGGATGCCAAGTTCCTCCACTGCCTGCCCGCGCACCGCGACGAGGAAGTGACCTCCGACGTGATCGATGGCCCGCAGTCGCTGATCTGGCCGGAGGCGGAGAACCGCCTGCACGCGCAGAAGTCCGTCCTGCGCTGGTGCTTCGGTCAGATCGGTTGATCGGCGCGAGACCCATACTATCTAGGGAAAGGCCGGCGGGTTCGTCGGCCTTTTCTCTTTTCCCTGCCGCACCGGCACCATATCGCCCGGACGTCCTCCGGTGCGTAAAGGCACGAGCATGACCGACATCACCCTGCCCGACCTCGACCGCGCGATCGCGTTCACCATCCCCGAGCAGCATGCCCGCGGACGCCTGGTGCGGCTGGGCCCGGTGCTGGACGCAATTCTGGCCGCGCACGCCTATCCCCCCGCGATCGAGCGGCTGCTGGCCGAGGCGCTGACCCTGACCGCGCTGATGGGTGCGACGCTGAAGGACACGAACGGCCAGCTGACCATCCAGACGCGCAGCGACAGCGGCGTGATCCGGCTGCTGGTGTGCGATTATCGCGGCGGCGAGCTGCGCGGCTATATCCAGTATGACGAGGATCGGCTGGCCGAGCTGCCTGCCGACCCGACGCTGTTCGCGCTGTTCGGCCAGGGCTATCTGGCGATTACCTTCGATCTGGCGGTGACCGGCGAACGCTATCAGGGCATCGTCCCGCTCGACGGCGATACGCTGTCGGCCGCCGCCGAAAGCTATTTCATCCAGTCGGAGCAGATTCCCAGCCTGCTGCGCGTCGGGATCAGCAAGGGGCCCGACGGGCGCACCGTCGCGGGCGGCCTGTTCCTCCAGCATCTGCCCGAGGGCGAGGAAGGCCGCGAGCGGCTGCACGTCAAGCTCGACCATCCGGAATGGGAGCATGTCCAGGCCCTGGGCCAGACGATGGAGGCCGAGGAGTTGGCCGACGCCGCGCTGCCGCTGGAGACGCTCGTATGGCGGCTGTTCAACGAGGAACAGAATGTCCGCGTATCGGAAAGCCCCGCCATCGTGCGCGGCTGCCGCTGCTCGGCGGAGTATATCGCCAGCGTCATCACGAAATTTTCGGTCGAGGAACGGCGCGAGATGGCGGACGCCGATGGCCTGATCCAGGTGGACTGTGCGTTCTGCGCGAAGAAATTCCCGGTGCCCTTCGACGCCGAGCCTGCGGCCTGATCCTTAAATCCTCCCCGGAACGGGGAGGTGGCAGCGCGTCAGCGTTGACGGAGGGGGGCTGACGCATAGGACGGCCTTTGGGCGCGCCCCCTCCACCATGCTGCGCATGGTCCCCCTCCCCGTGCCGGGGAGGATTTAGCCCCCCAGCGCCTCGACCAAGGCCTTGACCTTCTGCTGGCGCCATTGCGGCAGCGGCGCGACCAGCCAATAGCCCATGCGCGAGGGCACCGCCTCGCCGGTGGCGACCACCCGCCTCTTGGCCAGGTCGCGCTCGGCAAGCAGTTGCGGCACCACGGCGCGACCCAGGCCCGCCGCGACCGCATCGATGGCGAGGCCGGCATCGGTCACACGAACCAGCGGCGCCCCCTCTTCCGGCGCGCCCGGCCAGGCGATCAGCGGTGCGTCTTCGGGGCCGATCGCGATCATCCCGTCCGACTCGATCGCCTCGCCCTCCAGCCCGCCGGGCCCGTCGCCCCAGCGGATGGCGAGGTCCAGATTGGCCTCGGTAAAGTCCAGCCCCTCGTCCGAGGCGATCAGCGAGAAGCGCAAGTCCGGGTCGCCCGCAGCGATGGCGGCCAGTCGTGGCATCAGCCACTTCTCGGTCACGTCGCGCGGCGCGGCGATGGTCAGCGATTTGGACGACTGGCCCGCCTGCATGGCGCGCACGGCGTCCTCGAATTGCAGGAAGCCGGCGCGCAGAGGGGCCAAGCCAGCCTCCGCTTCGGGGGTCAGTTCCAACCCGCGCGTCGTGCGACGGAACAGGACGACGCCCAGTGTATCCTCCAGCGCGCGGATCTGCTGCCCGACCGCCGCCGGGGTCACCGCCAGTTCGTCGGCGGCGCGGGTGAAGCTCAGATGGCGCGCGGCGGCGTCAAGGACGCGCAGGCCGTTGAGCGGGAGATGGGTCCGCTTCACGACGCGACCGCCGGGGCGATCAGCGCGAATTGGGGAATCGCCGCGTCGAAGGTCACGCCGTCCGCACCGACCATGCGATAACTCCCCTGCATCGCACCGCTGGTCGTCGCCAGCGGACAGCCCGAGACATAGTCGTACGACGCCCCCGGCTGGATCACCGGCTGTTCGCCGACCACGCCCTCACCCTCGACCGAATGGCGCGCGCCGCGTCCATCGGTGATGATCCAGCGGCGGGTGAGCAGTTGCACCGGCTGCTCGCCGTCATTCTCGATACGGACATGATAGGCCCAGAACCAACGCCCGCGCTGCGGCTCGGACTGTTCGGGCAGATAGCTGACCGATACGCGGACCGTCACCGGCCCGGTGGTCAGCGCATGGGGAAAGAGCGCCTTCACAGACCCACGACGCGCAGCGCCTGGTCGAGATCGTCGATCAGGTCGTCGGCATCCTCCAGCCCGACATTCAGGCGCAGCATCCCCTCGCCGATGCCCATCTCGATCCGCTTGTCCTCGGCGACACCGGCATGGGTGGTCGAGGCGGGGTGCGTCATCAGCGAGCGCGAGTCGCCGATATTGTTCGAGATGTCGATCAGCTCCAGCGCGTCGAGCAGGCCATGCGCCTGTTCGCGACCGCCATCGAGTTCGAGCGCAAAGATGCTGCCGCCCGCCTTCATCTGACGCATGGCGAGTTCATGCTGCGGATGGCTGGGCAGCGCCGGGCAGAGGACGCGCGGTACCCGGCCCTCCAGGAAGGTCGCGACCTTCAGCGCCGATTCCGACTGGCGGTGGATACGCAGGTCCAGCGTCTCCAGCCCCTTCAGCACCACCCAGGCGTTGAACGCCGACAAGGTCGGGCCGGTGTTGCGGGTGAAGGGCAGCAGCGTGTTGGTGATGAAGTCCTCGGTCCCGCACACCGCGCCCGCCAGCACGCGGCCCTGCCCGTCCATCATCTTGGTGGCGGAATAGGCGGTCACGTCCGCGCCGAAATCCATCGGCCGCTGGAGCGCCGGGGTCGCAAAGGCATTATCGACCACCGTGGTGATGCCGCGTTCGCGGGCAATGGCGCAGATCGCTTCGAGATCGGCGACGTCCATGGTCGGGTTGGCGGGGGTCTCGAAGAAGAAGACCTTGGTTTCGGGGCGCACCGCATCCAGGAACGCCTGCGGGTCTCGCGCATCGACGACCGTCGTGGCGATGCCGAACTTGGGCAGCAGCGTGTCGGTCAGCCAGCGGCACGACCCGAACGCCGCGCGCCCACCGACCAGATGGTCGCCCGCCTGCAACTGGCAGAGCAGCACCGCCGTCATCGCCGCCATGCCCGACGCCATGGTCCGGCACGCCTCCGCTCCCTCCAGCAGGGCGATGCGCTGTTCCAGCATCTCGACGGTCGGGTTCTGGAGGCGGGAATAGGTCATCCCCTCCTGCTCGCCCGCGAACCGTGCCGCCGCGTCCCCTGCCCGGTCATAGCAATAGCCCGAGGTCAGGAAGAGCGCCTCCGACGTCTCGCCATATTCGGACCGCGCGGTGCCGCCGCGCACGGCCTGCGTCGCGGGGCGCCACTTGGTGGTGATCGAACGGTCCTGGCCAGTCTTACGCTTCATGCCCGCTCATTTGCCGGTCCGGGAAGCGGGGTTCAAGGATATTCCGACACGACGCCACATGTGTCGCCGTTGCGATAGCGGAACGAAAATGTGCCCGTCCCGGTTGTTCCTGCTGATCCAACAGGGAGAATGATAATGACGATCCGTATCGGCCTTTTGCTGGCCGCCAGCCTCGTGTCGCTGTCGGCGTGCAACAGCAAGGGCACCGACAAGCTGGCCGAGAATGTCGAAAAGGCCGCCGACAACCGCGCCGACGGCATGGAAAGCCAGGCCGACGCGCTGCGCAACGAGGCCAAGCAGCTCGACAAGCAGGCCGAAAAGACCCGCGACTATGCCGAGGATCGCGCCGATGCGATCAAGGCCGCCGACGTCAACGCCGCCGCGATGAGCCCGGAACAGCGCGAGGCGATCGTCGCGAACCAGGCGGCGGCGGTCCGCTGAGGTTGATCCTCCCCAACACGGGGAGGTGGCAGCGCATCGCGCTGACGGAGGGGGGCTTCCACATAGGACACCCCTAGCGGAAAGCCCCCTCCACCACCGCTTCGCGGCGGTCCTCCTCCCCGTGCCGGGGCGGAATTCGATTACTGGGCCTCGCGGTGGTTGGTCACCTTGCCGTAGATCGGCTTGTCGACCGTCGTCAGCGTATCGCTCGCATCCCCGGTCAGGTCGAAGAACAATACCCGGTTCGCCCCCGCCTTTAGCCACGGCGCAGGCGTGTAAAGCGTGTGGACTGGCCCGATGCTCCAGAAGCGACCGAGATTATGGTCGTTCAGCCACAACTGCCCCTTATGCGCACCCCGCATGTCGAGATAGGTGTCGCCGGGCTTCGCCACCGTCATCGTAGCCTCATAGAAGCAAGGGCCGGTGCAGGGCTTGGCGGACAGCTTCAGGGTCGCCAGATTGTCCATCGGCAGGCGGAACATCTGCCAGTCGTTGAGCGGCTGCCCCGCCAGCGTCACCGCGCCGGTCAGGCCGGTCTGTTCGGTGCGGATGGCGTGGGAATAGTTCACGCGGCCGGTATTCTCGACCAGGATGTTCAGCGTGGTCGGCTTCGTCCGCGCCGGCAGTTCGACCGTTTCCTGGTCCAGCCGCCGGTCGAGCGTGCCGACCAGCGTCTTGTCCAGATAGACCTGCGCATAGCTGTGCATGCCCTTCAGCGTCAGCGGCCCCGCCGCACCGGCGGGCACGGTGACGCGATAGAGGACGTACCCGTAATTCTGGTCGAGTTCCTCGAACGTCTTCGGCTGCGCCGCCCGCACCGGCGTCGGCAGATTGTCCCAGAGCGAGGCGCTGCGCCGTACGGCTGATACCGGGAAGGTCGTCGCGACCGTCGGTGCGGGCGTGGGGGCTGCGGGCTTGCCCGTCACCTCGGCGATGGCGGCGGCGATCAGGCCGTATTTGTAGCGCGGATTGCCCGCCTCATCGATCGGCGCGTCATAATCATAGCTGGTGGTGTCGGGATGATAGTCCTTGCCGGTGTGCGAGTCCGCCCCGTTCATCCAGCCGAAGGTGGTGCCGCCATGCACCATGTAGAGCGAGATCGAATAGCCGCGCTTGAGCATATAGGCCATTTCCTCGGCCTCTTTCCTGCCGTCCGTCTCGTGGTGCTCCTCGCCCCATTTGTCGAACCAGCCCGCCCAATATTCGCCGACCATGCGCAGGCCGTCAGGGCGATAGGCCTCCAGCTTGGCGACCGCATTCTCAGCACCACCCGACCCGAAATTCACCACCGACGGAAGATTGGGCAGCGATCCCTTGGCCAAATCGCCCGCCTGGTTCGACGTGAACAGGATGCCGTCGCCCAGCCCGGCCCGCTTGTAGCTCGCCTCCAGCCCGCGCAGATACGCCTGGTCATTGCCGAACGCGCCATATTCATTCTCGAGCTGCACGGCGACGATCGGTCCGCCATTCTTCAGCAGCAGCGGCTTCACCTCCTGCCCCAGCCGCATCAGCCAGCGATCGACGGCGGCGGTATATTGCGGGTCGGTCGAGCGCAGGAGGAGCTTGCGATCCTTGAGCAACCAGGACGGATAACCGCCCAGCTCCCATTCGGCGCAGACATAGGGGCCGGGGCGCAGGATGACGTCCAGCCCCTCGGCCTGGGCATCGCGGATGAAGGCGACGATGTCGTTCTGGCCGCTGAAGTCATAGACGCCCGGACGCGGTTCATGCGCGTTCCAGAAGGAATAGGTGGTGATGGTGTTCAGCCCCATCGCCTTGGCCTTGCGCAGACGATCGCGCCAATAGGCGCGCGGGATGCGGGTATAGTGCATCTCGCCCGAAATCACCTGATGCGGCTGGCCGTTGCGCAGGAAGCCCTTGCCCTTCACCTCGAAACTGCGGGCCGGTCCGTCATTGGCGACAGGTGCCTGGGCATAGGCGGGCGACAGGGCGGTGGCCGCCAGAATCGCCAAAATTATCGGTCGGGACCATCGCGTCACGTCACTCTCCCACTTATCCTCTCAGATGACGCGGGCGATTCCCTATGGTGGGGAATACCCGCGCCACGTCACCACCATGGGTGCCATGCCGGACAGGGGTTCGTCAAATTGTCTGACGAATAGAGGGGCGTGCGCAGGTCGCCGATCAGGCGGCGCGGGACAGCGACCGGGGCATCGCCATGGGCGCGGGGTGCGTCGCCAGCCGGAAACGCCCGACCTGATCGCTCATCGCGCTGGCCTCGCCGACCAGTTCGCGCGCGGCGGCGGTTGCTTCCTCGACCATCGCGGCATTTTGCTGGGTCACGGCATCCAGGTCGCCGATGGCGATGGTGATCTGCGATGCGCTGCTCGCCTGTTGCTGCGATGCGCCCGCGATGTCGCCGATCAGCGCGGCCATCTCGCTGACCTGCGCGGCGATACGCTGCAGGGTCGCACCGGCCGCGTCGACCTGCTGCACACCGGCGCGAATCTGCGTATCGGACGCACCGATCCGCCCCTTCACATCCTTGGCCGCATCGGCCGAGCGCTGGGCGAGCGCGCGCACCTCGCTCGCGACGACCGCAAAGCCCTTGCCCGCATCGCCCGCGCGCGCCGCCTCGACCCCAGCGTTCAGCGCCAGCAAATTGGTCTGGAACGCGATGCCGTCGATCACGCCGATGATCTCCGAAATCTCGCTGGAGGTGCGCTCGATCCCGCTCATCGCGTCGATCGCCCGTTGGACGACCATGCCGCTTTCGGCCGCATTGCTCTGCGCGGAGGCGGCGACCTCGGCCGCCTTGGAGCCGAACTGCGCGGTTTCCTGGATCGCCTCGGTCACCTGGCGCATCGCGGCGGCGGTTTCCTCCAGCGAGGCGGCCTGATGCTCGGTCCGGCGCGACAGATCGCCCGCCGCCTTGCCGATCTCCAGTGCCGCGCTGTGAACCCGCCGCGCGGACTCGTCGACCTTGCTGATCGAGCCGCCCAGCATTTCGGCGGTTTCGTTGAAGTGCAGACGAAGCGGCTCGTAATCATCACGGAAGGGTTTGACGATGCGGTGCGACAGGTCGCCATTGGCGAGGCGCGACAGCCCGTCGCCCAGCTGGCCGACCATCGCCATCGTTTCACCCATTTCCTGGCACAGGACCAGCACGTCCTGCGGGGTCAGGACATTCGCGGGGATCAGCGTAACGAGCAGGCGCACGATGGTGCCCCGGCTGTCGGTGTTCAGCCACTCGAATCGCGCGAAGCCCTCCTTCAGCGCCTGTCCGACACGTTCGGCCACATGCTCTTCGGTGGGACGCCCATCCGCCTGGCAGGGGGCCGAAAAGGTCACGGGCGATTTGCCAAGAATTTCGGAAAGCGGCCGGTCATAGACCCGCGCCGAGGCGGGGTTCGCCGAGACGAACTTGCCCCCCGAGAATAGGAGCATCGCATCGGGAGACAGATCGAACACGGCCCTTGCCATGCGATCATCGACATTCGCTTCCTTCTTGCCCAGCCAACCCATCGTATCGCTCATTCCTTCGCTACGGCCGTGTCGCCCCCGATCGACCGACCCATTCCGCTCTTGGGCAGTCACCATAGCGATCGAATCTAAAGGATCGGTTAGACACTTTGTAAGAACGGTGCCGACCGAAAAAGCGTTTGTGCCCCCTGCACGAGGCCGCCATGACCGCATCATGCGCCGCCTGCTCCTCCCGTTCCACCGTCCGGTCCCGGCCCTGATCGCGCTGCTCGTTTGCGCACAGCTGCTGTTCAGCTGGCGACTGACCACGCCGCACAAGCTGGTCTTCGACGAGGTTCATTATGTGCCCGCCGCGCGCACGCTGCTGGCGCTGGAAGGACCGGTGAATATCGAGCATCCGCTGCTCGGCAAGGCGCTGATCGCGCTGGGCATCATGATCTTCGGCGACGATCCGCTGGGCTGGCGCGCGCTGTCGACGCTGGCGGGTACGGCGGTGGTCGCGGGCGTGTTCGGCATCGTATGGCTGATGACCCGGCGAACCCGTCCCGCCGCGATGGCGGGGGTGCTGACGCTCGTCAATTTCATGGTGATGATACAGGCCCGGATCGCGATGCTCGACGGCTTCATGGCGGCGTTCGTCGTGCTGGCGGTCGCCGCCATGGGCTGGGCAATGCGCGGCTCGGCAGCGCAAAGCCGGTGGCGGTGGACGCTGGGCGCGGTCCTGCTGGGGCTGGCGGTCGGGACCAAATGGGCGGCGGTGCCCTATCTGGGCTATGCCGCGATCGGTTTCGTGCTGATGAAGCGCGGCGATGCCAGCCGCTGGCCCGGGCTACGCTGGTGGTCGGCCTGGGGCCTGCTCGGCCTGGGGGCGGGGCTGGCCTATGCGGCGACCTTCGCGCCCGCCTTTTTCTATACCCATGACCCGATGACGCTGGGCCGGCTCCTGCCCTTCCAAGCGGAGATGTACGCGCGCCAGACCCAGGTCCTGCCGCCGCATACCTATCAGTCCAGCTGGTGGAGCTGGCCGGTGATCGGGCGGCCGATCTGGTATTTCTACGAGGTGGCGGACGGGGCGCAGCGGGGCATCTTCCTGCTCGGCAATCCGGCGGTGATGTGGGGCGGGCTGGTCGCCGTCGCGGCCTGTGCGCTGGGCTGGCTGCGCACACGCGACATCCGGCTGGGTTTTGCGGCGGCCTTGTGGATCGGCGGCTTTGCGGTGTGGGCGATCATCCCCAAGTCGCTGGGCTTCTATTATTATTACTATCTGCCCGCCATCTGGCTGTCGGTCGCGCTGGCGGTGGCGATCGACCGGTGGCGCGGGGCGTTGCGCGATTGGGACGAGGCGTATCTGGTCGCCGCGATATGCCTGTTCGTTTATTTCTACCCGATCCTGACCGCAGGCGCGCTGGCCGGGCCCAGGTCGTTCCTGCGCTGGGCCTGGTTCACGGATTGGCGGTAGGGCTTAGTAGCGCCCCCACACAAAGCGCGATGACAGCGCGTAATTCCACACCGCGCCGACCAGCACGCCGATCAGGGCCGAGAGCGCCCACTCATTGGCGCGTGCATCGTGCAGGAAGGCCGCCACGCCGACATTGGCGATCGCCCCCACCGCACAGACCAAGCAAAAGGACACCCAGCCGTCGAGCAACGGCTTGAACCCGGTCAAGCGCCGGTCGCGATAGGTCAGCGCATTGTTCAGGAAGAAGTTGAACGTCATCGCCGCCGCCACCGCGACGATCTGGCTGGCAAGGAAGGTCGCGCCGAGCAGGACGAAGAACAGGCTGAGCACCGCCATGTGCACGCCCACCCCTAGCACCCCGATCGCCGAGAACATGGCGAAGCGCACCGGCACCACCTTACCGAAGCGGCGGTCGTACAGCGCGATCAGATATTCCATCGCCACGACATGATCGAGCTTCGACTCGCCCTCGGTTCGCAGTCGGAACACATAGGGCATTTCGGCGGCGCGAAGGGGACGCGGCGAGGCGCTCATGATGTCGAGCAGGATCTTGAACCCGATCCCCGACAGATGCGGCACGGTGTCGCGCGCCACCTGAGTGCGGACCATGAAGAAGCCGCTCATCGGGTCGGACAGGTTCACGTTCAGCACCCGCTGCGACAGCTTCGTGGCAAAGGCCGACTTGGCCACCCGGTCGCGGTCCCAGTCGCCCGTCCCGCCGCCATCGACGAAGCGCGAGCCGACGACGATGTCGAGATCGCCTTCCGCCTGCAACCGGTCGAGCATCTTCGGCAGCAGCGTCTCATCATGCTGCAAATCGCCGTCGATCACCGCCACCACCGGCGCGGCGGTGGCGCACATCCCCTCGATACAGGCCGAGGACAGGCCACGCCGCCCGATGCGCTGGATCACCCGGACGCGGCTGTCGACGCGACCCAGCTCCCGCGCGGCGTCGGCGGTGCCGTCGGGGCTGTTATCGTCGACGAAGATCGCCTCCCACCGCCGCCCGGCCAGCGCCTGGTCGAGCTTGGCGATGAGCACGGGCACATTGGCGCGCTCGTTGAAGGTCGGGATGACGACCGCGAGTTCGAGGAGCGCGCTCATGACCGTCAGAGGCGCTGAAGGATCGCGTTGGCCATGGCGCGGGTCGACAGGCTGCCGCCCAGATCGCCGGTCCGCGCGCCCTCGCGGATCGCGCCCGCCACCGCCGCGTCGATCCGGTCGGCAGCCTCGGTCAGGCCCAGCGAGTGGCGCAGCATCATCGCCGACGACAGGATCGCGGCGCAGGGATTGGCCTTGCCCTGCCCCGCGATATCGGGCGCCGAGCCATGGATCGGCTCGTACAGCCCCTTGCCCGTCGCTCCCAGCGCGGCGGAGGGCAGCATCCCGATCGAGCCCGCGCACATCGACGCCTGATCCGACAGGATGTCGCCGAACAGATTGCCGGTCAGGATGACGTCGAACTGGCCCGGATCGCGCACCAGCTGCATCGCGCAATTGTCGACATACATATGGTCGAGCACGACGTCGGGGTAATCCTTCGCCACCTCGATCACCACGTCGCGCCACAGCTGCGAGGTTTCGAGCACATTGGCCTTGTCCACCGACAGCAACCGGCGACGGCGGCGCATCGCGGTCTCGAAGCCGACGCGGGCGATGCGCGCCACTTCCTCTTCGTCATAGCGCATCAGGTCATGGCCTTCGCGCAGGCCCGCCTCGGTGGTGCCGCGGCCCTTGGCGCCGAAATACACGTCGCCGGTCAGTTCCCGCACGATCACCATGTCGATGCGCCGCGCAATGTCGGGACGCAGCGAGCTGGCATCCTCCAGCCCCTCGAACAGACGCGCGGGGCGCAGGTTCGCGAACAGGCCGAATGCCTTGCGCAGGCCCAGAATCGCCTGTTCCGGGCGGTGCGCGCGCTCCAGATTGTCGAAGCGCGGATCGCCGACCGCCCCGAACAGCAGCGCATCGGCCCGGCCCGCCACCTCCAGCGTCTCGGGCGGCAGCGGGTGCCCGGCGGCTTCATAGGCTGCCCCGCCGACCTTGGCCTCCTCAAAGGTCAGGCCTAGGTCCAGCGCCTCCAGCACGCGCCGCGCTTCCGTGGTCACTTCCGGGCCGATGCCGTCACCGGCGAGGATCGCGATCAATGCCATGGCTGGCCCCTTGTCTTACCTATGTTCGGAAGCGCCCTTTGCCTTAGCGGGCCCGTGTCACGCAACCGCCCTTTTGAACCGATCGAACAGCCGCGCACGGGCGGGCATCGGATCGTTGCGCAGACCGGCTAATATATCGCGCGCCAGGAAATGCGCGGTGATCCGCCCGGCGGCGAAGATATCCGGCCAGTCCCCCACCCCACCCTCGCGGAGGAAATCGGGCAGCGGAAACAGCTTCGCCTCATAACCGAAGGCCGCCCCCACCGACACGGCCGCCCCGCTCTTCGGACTCACAAAGGCCAGATCGTCCGTCCTACCGGTGACCGTGCACCGCTCCAGATCGAGCCCGAAGCCCAACTGCCCCAGCAGCAGCAGCTCGTACCGCACCAACGCCCCCGCCCAGCCCCGTGCCGAGGGCGCCGACTCGATCGCGGTCAGCACCGCGTCGAGCGCGTCGTACAGGACGGGATAAGGCTGCTCCTCGGGCAGCGCGGCGGCGGTCAATGCGCACAGCCACTCGATCCCGGCAGCGGCCAGCGGCTCGCCATGCAGCCCCGCGCGGCTATGCCCCGGGTCGATGGTCAGCGCGGCCAACTGCTCGGTGGTCCGCGCCCGCCACTCGCCAATAATGGCATTCCCCGGCTGCAATACCGGCCGCAAAGCCCGCGACCGCCCACCCCGGACATAGCCGGGCTGCACCCCGTCATCGCGGGTCAAAGCCCGCACGATCGCCCCATGCTCGCCATGCGGCCGGACCGACAGGATGATGGCGGGGGCGACCCGGTGCATGGGAAGGGATGTAGGGGGGAATGGGGTGGGATGCTATGTCCAAGAAACAGAAAGCAGTTTTTGGCAAGACCAAATATTTGTCGCAAAGCAACACCACCAGCACTGGTAAAAATTTTTAGGCCACGGCGCTTTTTTCAGCTTGCTCGAATAACCCGCGTTACGTCACCATTCTTCAAATCTGTCTCCACGAAAGACTGCAAAAATGGGTAGATCAGTGAAATGATTTTGGGCTTTGTAAAAACATCACTGACTTGGACAACATTGCTCGCATTTTCCGTAGCAGCGCTTTCACCGCTCTCTGCGCTTCCGACGCAAGAAGCCCCTTCCACCCTGCCCGCAATGTTCACCGATCGCCCGGTTTTCTGGATACCTGATACAGGATCGGGATGGATAGAGTTCGATCAGAAAAGCGATATCATAGTCATTCCCGTCGTGTTGAACGGCCACCCTACCAAGGCGATGATCGACACGGGCGTCGATCAACTTGTTGTGAGCAAGGCCTATGCCGACGCCCATCATCTACGCCTGACACCTTGGGCAAAACCCGACAGTGTCGGTGGACCCACGCAACTTTACACTACGCCTTCCGTCACCTTGGATGTCGGCGCAATTCGCACCACAAAGCCCGGTGCGGTTAACGTCATGGATCTCAGCCGCTTGAACGCTATGGGCCTCGCCGATGTCGAGGTGGTGATCGGCCTGCCCATACTCGGCATCTTCGAATGGCAGGTCGATCAGGATCATCATCGCTTCCGATTGCTAAGCAGCGGATCGATCCCGATCCCCGACGGCATTTCGATCCGGGTGGGGCCGAACAACTCCCGGCTGGTCACCGACGTCTCGATCAACGGCCAGTCCATATCCCCCACGATGATCGACACCGGTTCCGACAGCGAGGTGTCCATTTCGCCCGCTGTTGCCGAGCGGACGAGGTTCAAACCGCAGACAGATATCGCATCGGTCGGTGCCGGAGGCGTGGTCGTCCAACCCCTTGGCCGACTGACCGATTTTACGCTCGGGGCGTACAGGGTTTCGGATGCCTATGCGACGGTCGAGCACGCAAACTGGTGGGGAGCGAAAGAGATGCGGGCTTTGATCGGCATGGGCGTGCTGCGGAACTACAATGTGACGGTCGACCTGACAGCGGGACGGATGTTGCTGGAGCCACGGGTGCCGCCGTCAAAGCCAGCCTATCGAAGCACATCCGGGATACAGGGATATACCCGGAACGGACGACTATCAGTCGCCCATGTCATGAGCCGATCGCCAGCGGCCGCCGCCAAGTTGAAACCGGGCGACGAGATATGCTCCATCGATCATAAAGCCGTCTCAAAAGACTTGATCGAAAATTATTTTTCTCACGCCGCCCCGGGAACCAAACATCTGCTGACACTCTGTGATGGCGCATCGCGAACCATCACATTGCGCAGATTCTACTGACGGCGGCGGCACGCCCTCACCGGCTATGGTAAAAGTCATACACCTGCTGCGCCACCGCCTGACTGACCCCCGGCGCTTTCTGTAAATCCTCCAGGCTGGCGTTCCTGACCGCCCGCCCCGTGCCGAAATGCATCAGCAACGCCTTCTTCCGCGCCGGACCGATGCCGGGCACTTCGTCCAGCGGGCTCGCGCCCATCGCCTTGGCGCGCTTGTCGCGGTGGGCGCCGATCACAAAGCGGTGGACCTCGTCGCGTAGCCGCTGGAGGTAGAAGAGCAGCGGCGCGTTGACCGGCAGCATCCGTTCGCTGCCGTCCATCATGTGGAAGACCTCGCGCCCCTCGCGGCCGTGATGCGGGCCCTTGGCGACGCCGACCAGGCAGACATCCTCGATACCCAGATCCTCCAGCACCGCCTTGGCCGCATTGAGCTGGCCGCGCCCGCCGTCGATCAGCACCAGGTCGGGCCAGGTCGCGTCGTCGCGGTCCGGGTTCTCCTCCAGCTGGCGGGCGAAGCGGCGGCGGAAGACTTCGCGCATCATGCCGAAATCGTCGTTGGTCGCCGCCTCGTTCCCCTTGATGTTGAACTTGCGATACTGGCCCTTCTGGAAACCCTCGGGCCCCGCCACGACCATCGCGCCGAGCGCGTTGGTGCCCTGGATATGGCTGTTGTCGTACACCTCGATCCGCTGAGGCGGCTCGGACAGGTCGAAGAAATCGGCGACCTCGCGCAGCAGCTTGGCCTGGGTGGTCGACTCGGCCAGCCGCCGGTCGAGCGCCTCGACCGCATTGCGCTTGGCCTGGTCGAGCAGGCGGCGGCGGTCGCCGCGCTGTGGCACGGTCAGTTGCACCTTGTACCCGGCCCGTTCGCCCAGCGCCTCGTTCAGAAGCTCGCCTTCGGGCAGGTCGCGGTCGAGCAGGATAGTCTTGGCGGGCGGCACTTCCTCGTAGAATTGGGTGAGGAAGCTGGTCAGCACCTCCTCCTCGGGCACGTCGGTGGTGTGCGCGGGGAAGAAGCTGCGATGCCCCCAATTCTGGCCGCCGCGAATGAAGAAGGCCTGGATGCCCATCACCCCGTCGCGATTGGCCAGCGCGAAGATGTCGGCGTCACCCACCCCTTCCGCATTGATCGCCTGCGTGCCCTGGATGAAGGTCAGCGCCTTCAACCGATCGCGCAGGATCGCGGCCAGTTCGAAGTCCATCGCTTCGGCCGCCGCCTGCATCTGGGTGCCGAGCTTTGCCTGGACCTGGGTCGACTTGCCGCCCAGGAAGTTCTTCGCATCGGCGACCAGCTCGGCATAGGCGGCCTCGTCGATCCGGCCGACGCAAGGCGCCGAGCAGCGCTTGATCTGATAGAGCAGGCACGGCCGATCGCGCCCCTTGAAGAAGCTGTCGGTGCAGGAGCGGAGCAGGAACAGCTTTTGCAGCGCGTTCAGCGTGTTGTTGACGCTGCCCGCGCTGGCGAAGGGACCGTAATAATTGCCGACCGCGCGCCTGGCGCCGCGATGCTTCTGGATGCGCGGAAAGTCATGGTCGTTGCGCAGCAGAATGAAGGGAAAACTCTTGTCGTCGCGCAGCAGGACGTTGAAGGCCGGGCGGTAGCGCTTGATGAGCTGCGCTTCGAGCAGCAGCGCCTCGGCCTCGTTGTTGGTCGTGACGATGGTCATCGACCGGGTCTGCGACACCATGCGTTGCAGGCGCTTGGGCAGGCGGTCGACCTGGGTGTAGTTGGCGACGCGGTTCTTCAGCGCGCGCGCCTTGCCGATATACAGCACGTCGCCGCGCGCATCCTGCATCCGGTACACGCCCGGCCGCAGCGGCAGCGTCGCCAGCACGTTGCGGATCGCCGCCACCCCCGCCTTCAGATCGGGCGCATCGGCACCGCGCAGGGTGAAGGTGGATTTCTCTTCGTTGAAGCGGTCGACGGGAGGTTCGGACATTGGGTGCGATTTAGGATCGCCGAAGGCGGATCGCTACCCTGTCAGGGTGTTTGGTTCGCGCGAAGACGCGAAGACGCGAAGTTTTTTTGTTCGCGCGGAGGCGTGGAGGGCGCAGAGAGCGTCGGGAGACAGTGCTTTTTCTCAGCGCTCTCTGCGCCTCTGCGCGAATCACCTTCTTCGCGGCTTCGCGCGAACCTCATTTCACCCCTGCGCGAACAGCTTAGTGCCCATCACGCCGATGACGGTCAGCACCATGAAGCCCGCCTGGATCGGCGCGATCTTGTCGCCGAACACGATGGCTCCACCGATCACGACGCCCACCGCGCCCAGCCCGGTCCACACGGCATAAGCAGTCCCGGCGGGAAGCCCGCGCATCGCCAGCGCCAACAGACCCATGTTCACGAAGCTGAGGATGATCGGCACGCTCGACGCCTGCCAGGTCGCGACGGTCGCCGCCCATTTCAGGCTGAGCGCCCAGCAAATCTCGGTAATCACGGCAATGCCCAGAATGATCCATGCCATCGGAGCGTCTCCTTTGTCACGGGCTCGGGGATATGGGCATCGTCGCCGGAAACCCGAAAGAGACGGCGATGCGGCCCCGCTCGTGACGGGGATATTTGTTGTGGGGTTCGCCCCCTCCACCGCCGAGCTTTGCCCGGAAGTCCCCCTCCCCAAGTCAAGCTCGGGGAGAACCCAGAAACAACCGAACCGCGCCTCGGCTTCCCGAAGCGCGGTCCTGTCTCCGGCCCTGAGGCCGATCAGTTCGGGCGACCGAGCCCCGAAATCGTGCGGTCGATCATCGCACGATCCGCATCAGCCGAATGATGCTCGGCGATCAGCAGACCGGCGGCCTTGGCGGCAGCCTCGGCGGCGCGGGCACGAACCTCGGCCAGCGCAGCACGCTCCGCGGCAGCGATCTTGTCCTCGGCCATCTTGGCGCGACGCTCCATCAGCGCCTCGGCATCGGCCTTGGCCTTGCTGAGCAGCTGACCCGCTTCATGCTGGGCCTGGGCGCGCATCGCCTCGGCATCGGCATGGGCGGCCTTGGCCTTGGCCTCATATTCGGCCTTCAGCGCTTCGGCTTCCTGACGCAGCTTGTTGGCTTCGTCGAGCTGGGCGCGGATACCGGCGATCTTCTGGTCGAGCGAACGCCCGATCATCGACGGTACCTTCTTCACCAGCATCCCGATCAGCACGACCAGAGCGGCGAGCGCCACCCAGCCGGTCGAATCGAAACCCAGCGCCTTTGGGCTGACCGCATGCTCGGCCTCAGCGGGCGCGACCGTGTTGCCGGTCAGGCCATCGCCCTCGCGAATCGGCTTCTGCGTCATGCCCTCGGCCGACGCGGCGTCGGCCAGGTTCTGCGCGACCAGCGCATCCGCGTTGGTCAGCGCGCCGTTTGCGGAATGATTAGCCATGCGCGCTCACCTTTCGCACCGCGTCGGCCGCCGCATCCTCGCCCACCTGGACGCCGGACAGCTTGGCGACGAGATCGCGTGCGGCCTCGGCCGCCACGGTCTGAAGATTGGCCATGGCCTCGGCCTTGGCATTGGCGATCGCCAGGTCATGATGACCCAGACGCTCAGCCAGGTCGGCATCGGCGGCCTTCACCTGCGCCTCGAAGGCGTGGGTGGCCCGCGCCTTGGCGGCATTGGTTTCGGCCATCGCGGCGACACGGGCGGCGTCCATTTCGTAGCGCCATGCCGCCTCGACCCGATCGGCCTCGGCACGCGCGGCCTCCGCCGCCGCCAGATCGCCGGCGATACGGCCTTCGCGAGCGTCGACGGTCGCCTGAATCTTGGGCACCATCCCACGACCGACCACAAAATACAGCAGGCCGAACGTGATCAGGAGCCAGAAGATCTGCGACGCATAGGTCGCACTGATCTGTGCTATCTGGGGCATGGAGTCCTCGTTGCCATATCAACCGGGCGACACGGGGCCGCCCGGCCGATCCGAATGATTAGGCGACGAACACCAGGATGATCATCGTCACGAAGGCGAGCAGGCCCAGAAGCTCGGCACCGGCGAAACCGATGAAGAGGCGGCCCTGCTGGCTGTCCGCCGCACCCGGATTGCGCAGCGCGCCTTCGAGGAACTTGGCGAACACGTTGCCCACGCCGAGCGAGGCGATGCCCATGCCGATAGCGGCCAGACCGGCACCGATCAGCTTCGCGGCTTCTGCGTCCATTTCAATCACTCCAGTTCAAAAAGGGTCGTTTGGGTATTCAAGTCGGCGGCGCGCCCGCCTGCCCGATCCGGCCGTACCGGATCAGTGCAGGTTGACGGCGTCGTTCAGATAGACCGAGGTCAGCAGCGCGAAGACATAGGCCTGGATCGCGGCGACCAGCAGTTCGAGAAGCGTGATGCCGATCATCAGCAGGAAGCTCGGCAGGGTGATGAGCGCGGCATAGCCGGGGCCCATGTTGATGCCGTTGATGACGAAGGCGGCGAGAACCTTCAGCAGGATGTGCCCCGCGGTCATCGCGACGAACAGTCGCAGACCCAGCGAGAAGGGGCGCACCAGGAAGCTCATCAGCTCGACCACGAAGATCAGCGGAATCATCAGCTTGGGCGTGCCATGCGGCACGAACAGCGCGAAGAAGTGGAAGCCGTGGCGACCGAAGCCGACGATCAGCACGATCGCAAACGAGATCACGGCGAGCACGCCGGTCACGGTCAGATGGCTGGTCACGGTGAAGGGATGGACACCCGGCACCACGCCGAAGGGCAGCAGGCCCAGGATGTTGGCGAACAGGATGAACATGAACAGCGAGAAGACGTAAGGCAGGAAGCGCTTGCCTTCCGGCCCGATATTCGACGTCAGCATCGAATTGACGAAGCCGGTGAAACCCTCGACCGCCGCCTGCCAGCGCCCGGGGACCAGATCGCGCTTCATGCCGCCGATCATGAACACCCACAGCGCGACCAGCGTCGCCACCATCCACAAAGCGGAATTGGTGAAGGAAAGGTCGTAGCCGCCGACCACCCAGTGCTGACCGAGCACCGGCTCGATCAGGAACTGGTGCATCGGATCAATCTTGCCGCCCGATTCTGCCGCCACGCTGCTTCGTTCCCACATATGACGAACGCCCGGTTACTCCGGGCGCTCACCAGAAATCCGAATGATCTGCCTGAACGCCACGCCGATCCCTAGGAACAGCATCACGATCAGGGCCCAGGGTGCGGTGCCGAACCAGCGGTCGAAGAGCCAGCCGATCAACGCACTGCCGACAAGACTTCCGATCAGCGCGGAGATCACGCGGCTGCCCTGGGAATAACCCCTGTCGGCGTCCACCTTCACCCCCTGCCGCGCTGCGCCTTCCGCTTTCGCCTGAGCCAATCGCTGATCCAGCGCGGCCAGACGCGGATCGTCCGCATCGCCAAAGTCCTGTCCGGGTTCCTTCTCCGCCACGCAGCCACCCTCACCTGATTTCGTCACCGAAGGGGAGAATGCGCGCGAACGGCGAGCGACCCCGCCAAGGCGAGGCCCGTTTAGAAAGCGTGTCTTCCCAAGTCAACCGCTTGGGGGTCAGCTTGTGACAGATGTGTTAAGGGTTGTGTCCGGGGAGTGACAGGCCGCGGTCATCCCCCTCTCCTATTCTTCCGCCTTCCCGCAGGCGGGAGGGGTCGGGGGAGGGCTGGCGCTACCCGGAAAGGACGAAGCCTCGGTCAGAAGGACGGAGCGCGCCTCAAGCCCGCTTACTCCATCGCGCCTGGAGTCCCCTCCCCCAGCCCCTCCCGCCTGCGGGAGGGGAGTAAGACGGCTTACACGCAGGCTGGAGCGCGCTCCGGTGCCGCACCGGTGCGGGTCTTCCACACGCCTTCCGGCGTCTTGTACTTCTCGCCGCTCGCGGTCTGCGCGATCAGGTTGCAGCCGCTGGTAAAGGCCATCTGCTCCACCGTTGCACCACTCGCCTGCGCCTTCTGCGTATAGGCGGCCTTGCGCTGGATGTTGATGCTGTTGACCAGCGTGCGCAGCGCAGGGGTCGCGGCACCGACGATGCCCAGATAGCCGTCGGGCTGCTCGCCCACCAGACCCTCGGCGCGCGCCGCCGCATAGGCCGGATCGCGCTGCGCCATCGCCATGCCCGACACGCCCAGCAGCGCCACCGCGCCCAGCGTCAGGATGATCGTCTTCGTCTTCATCAGAATATCCCCGGATTCTGCTGGATCAGCGATTTGGCTTCGCCATCCAGGCGATATACCACTTCTTGCGTCACATTGATGTTCAGATTGATCTCGATCGGCTTTTCAGGCGCGGAGATGTTGACGCATCCTCCGCTCATCAGGGTCAGCGCGACCGGCATCCATCGTGTCGCATCCAAGATCGGCATCCTTCCCAGCATTTTCAATCCTGTTACGGTCATGGCACGGTCTCGCTTGCGGC
>CAJYRW010000035.1:0-7663 GCA_913777475.1 uncultured Sphingomonas sp.
CAGCGCGATCAATACGCGCTTGTTGGTCGGGAGGTTGACACCCGCAATACGTGCCATGAAACTTGTTCTCCTAGCTCCACGGAGCATGGCATGGCCGCACATGCTCCATCTCAACGCGATGGTTCCGCCACGCGGAATAGCGACGCACGTATCGCGCGCGTCGTTCAACCGGGGGTGTTGGAAGGACGGTCAGTTAGGCCCCGCGCAACACTCTGTCAAGCGATCGGTTCCGCAAACTTCGCCGATTGCAGCCGCTTGAGCGTCAGCCAGCGGCGGAAGGACACGATCGCCCATATGATCTCGACGACGCCGAACGGCCAGGCCCCCTGCAGAAAGCCATAGGCCGACCCCGCGATGCACCCCAGGCAGAAACCCAGCGTCCACCAGTGCGATCCCGATTCCATTGCATAGCAGACCAGGGTGAAGGAAACGGCGAGCAGGCCGAACAGGGAAAGCGTGTCCATGATGCGGCGGTGTAAAGCGCTGAGGCGACGGGGCAAGTCCGATCCTCCCCGGCACGAGGAGGTGGCAGGCGCAGCCTGTCGGAGGGTGACCTCCACACAGGATGCCCCTCGCCGCACGCCCCCTCCACCAGCTTCGCTGGTCCCCCTCCCCGTTCCGGGGAGAATTTACGGAATCACCAGCCGCGCCACGAGGCCCGGCGCATTGTCGGCCAGATCGAATCGCCCGCCATGCAGCCGCGCCACCGCCTCGATCAGCGCCATGCCCAGCCCCGCGCCCGGCGTCGTACGGGCGGTGTCGAGGCGGCCGAAGCGCTTCAACGCCTGCGCCCGATCCGCCTCGGCGATGCCGGGGCCGTGATCCTCGACCTGGAAGATGATTCCCTCCGCCCCGTCCCGCAGCCGCAGCGTCACTTCGCCGCCCGATGCGCCGTGCTTCAAGGCGTTGTCGATCAGGTTGGACAGCGCCTGACTCATGAGTTCGCGGTGCAAGGGCAACGGCGCGGGGCGCGCCTCCACTTCGATCAGGAAGCGCAAGCCAGCTTCCTCGGCGACCGGGGCATAGAGTTCGCCGATCTCCTCGACCAGTTCGACCGGCGAGGCCAGGGTGAAGCGGTCACGCGTCACCGACTCGGACCGGCTGATCTCGATCACCATGGTCAGCATGCGCATGATGAGATCGGTCTCGACCAGCAGGCCGCCCAACGCGGCCTCGCGCTGGGTCGGGTCGGCGATCAGCACCGCCTGCTCGGTCTTGGTGCGCAGGCGGGCGAGCGGGGACCGCAGGTCGTGCGCCAGGCTGTCGGTGACGACGCGCAACTCGGCCATCAACTGCTCGATCTTACCCAGCATCGCATTCAGTCGCTCGGCGAGCCGGTCAAAGGCATCGCCGCCGTCGCGACCGTCGCGCACCAGTCCGACGCGGCGGGTCAGGTCGCCCTCGCCCGCCGCATCGACCACCGCGACGATGGTATTGAGCCGCCCCGCGACATAGCGCGCCAGCACCAGTCCGGTCCCTACCCCCAGCATCAACGACAGGAACACCGCCAGCGCCAGGGCACGCTCGATCGCCACCTGCTGCGCCTCGATCAGGTCGAGTGGCCGCCCCACGAGCAGCCAGTCCTTGCCGATGGGATGGAGCGTATAGCCCGCCTCCCGCGCGTTCCACACGCCGTCCCGACCCAGCACCGCGATGCGGAACGGCGTGTCGGCCAGCGGCACGGCCAGATGGCGCGGGGCATAGCCCGCGATCCGATGCCCCTGCGGATCGAAGATCGCCAGCACCAGCGATACGTCGCCCGGCTCGCGCGCTTCCTTGATGGCATCGGCGAGCGCGGGCAGCGCCCCGGTCCGCCACACGGCGCGCAGGGCATCGGCCTGTTCGACGATCTCGCGGTGGAGCGCCGCCACCGCATCGGCGCTGGTCTGTTTCCAGATGAAGCCGACCAGCGCCAGATTGGACACCAGCGCAAGGATGATCGACAGCAGCGCGATCCGCGCCGAGATCGTCAGCCGCGGCTTCACCCTTCGACGGCCAGCCTATAGCCCGCGCCGCGCACGGTATGCAGGATCGGGCTGCCGAACCCTTCCTCCAGCTTGCGACGCAGGCGTCCGATATGGACGTCGACCACGTTCGAGCCTGGGTCGAAATGATAGTTCCAGATCTTCTCCAGCATCATCGTGCGGGTGACGACCTGGCCCGCATGGCGCGCGAGGAACTCCAGGAGGTTGAACTCGCGCGCGCCGACCGGGATGATCTTGCCCGCCCGCGTCACGGTGCGCGCCAGCAGGTCGATCTCCAGATCACCGACGCTCAGCTTGGTCCGGGTCGGCTCGGACGCGGCGCGGTCGGACCGGCGGACCAGCGCCTCGATCCGAGCGGACAGCTCGGCAAAGGAGAAGGGCTTGCAGAGGTAGTCGTCCGCACCCGCCTTCAGCCCGTCGACCCGGTCGTCGACGGTGGCGAGCGCCGAGAGCACGAGCACCGGCGTGGAGATACCCGCAGCGCGGATCGCGCTGACCATCGCCAGCCCGTCCAGGCGCGGCAGCATCCGGTCGGCGATGATGAGGTCGAATATGCCCTCGCTGGCCAGGAACAGGCCGTCGCGGCCGTCCCCGCATTGCTCGACGGCATAACCCGCTTCGGCCAGCCCCTTGGCGACATAGGCGGCGGTCGAGGCGTCATCTTCGACGATCAGGATTTTGCGGCTCATCGGCTCGTCTGCTCCCTCATTGGGCGACATTCATCATTGCGGCGGCATTTCGGGGTCGCTCGATCCCGGCTCACCGCTGCTGCCGCCAAGGAAAGACCGGCGGGAAGCGCTCTTCCCGCCGGCCGCGACGGCACCCCCGGGAGTGTCGGGTGCCGAGCTCTTCGAACTCCGTGGGGCAAAGGGCTACAGTCCGGCGGGATACCCCGGGGTGACCACAATGTGACAAATGCGTCATCCATCCCATCCCCGGTTCGGCCGGTCGTCTTCTGTAATTTCGATCGCACAAAAAGCCGAATAAATTCTTATGCTTCCGTCCACTTTTAAGGTTTTGACAACTCTTTGGGTTATGGTTCGCACATCATGATGGAAGCCCCCCTTGCCATCCCTGCGCCGTTCGACGAGGAACGCCGCCTGGCCACGCTCCAGGCGCATGCGCTGCTCGACAGCGAACCGGAGGCGGAGTTCGATGCGCTCGTCTCGCTGGCCGCCGAGATGCTCGGCTGCCCGGTGGCGGCGCTGACCCTGGCGGACCGGGACCGCTTCTGGGTCAAGTCGGCGATCGGCGACCTGCCACGGCAAATGCCGCGCAACGTCGCCTTTTGCGATCAAACCATCCTTTCGAGCGACGTGACGATCGTCCCCGACCTCAGCCGCGATCCGCGTTTCGCGCTCAATCCGTTCGTGACCGGCGAGGCGGGGACGCGTTTCTATGCCGGAATGCCGATCCGCGTACCCGATCTGGACGGCGCGCCCCAGGCGATCGGCTCGCTCTGCGTCATGGACGCCGCGCCCCGCTCGCTGAACCCGGCCGGGGAACAGACGCTGCGACATCTGGCGCGGCTGGCCGAGGCGCTGATCGCCGCGCGCGCCATCGCCCGGCGTGCCAACGCCATGGCCGAACTCAGCGAGCGGCAGGCCGCCGATCTGCGCACCAAGGACCGTACCGTCCGCCAGGTCGAGCGGCTGGCGATGATCGGATCGTGGCGGATCATCCTGGCTGACGGTCAGGCCATGTGGTCCGAGGGCGTGTACCGCATCCATGAACTGCCCGCGGGCCAGCCCTTCACGATCGACCAGGGCCTGTCCTATTATCCGCCCGCCGCGCGGGAGGTGCTGCGCAAGACGATGGCGCAGACGGTGCGCGGCGGCGAACCGTTCGATATCGAGCTGGACTTCATCACCGCCCTGGGCCGCAAGCGACGGGTCCGCGTGATGGGCGAACGCGAGATGCTGGACGGCGTGCCGCATGGGCTGGTCGGCATGTTCCAGGACGTGACCGAACGCCACGCGTTGGAAACCCAGCTGCGCCGCAATGCCGACACCGATGCGCTGACCCTACTCGCCAACCGCGCCGCCTTCGACCGCACGCTGGAGGCGGCGATCGCGGAGTCCCTCGGCACGGGCGAACCGCTGGCGCTGGTCCTGATCGATCTGGACGGCTTCAAGCTGATCAACGACACGTTGGGCCATCCGGCAGGGGACGAGGTGCTGCGCATCGTCGGCCAGCGCCTGCGTTCCGACTGGCTGGACGGCAGCTTCGTCGCGCGGCTGGGCGGCGACGAGTTCGGGCTGATCGTCCGCGACCCCGCGCTGCTGGCCGATATCGATGCCCTGCGCGCACGGATCGAGGGATTGCTGACCATCACGATCACCATCGACAAGCTGACCATGAGCTGTGCGGGCACCGTCGCGGTGACGTTGCGCCCCGAGGATTGCCGGACCAACCGCGATTTCATGCACCATGCCGACAGCCGCCTCTACGGCGCCAAGCGCGACCGGGTGGGCGAACGGCGACGCGGCGACCGGCGGCGGGCCGGTTAAAGGGCGAAGCCCGGCCGTCATCCTGTATTCAGGCGAACCGTCCTATCACGCCCCCCCCTCGAACAAGGGAGATCGTGATCATGAAGAAGGCCGCGTTTCTTGCCATCGGTTTCGCTGTCGCCGCCATGCCCGCCACCGCCGCGACCATCGCCAACCCCGCCTCCACCTTCTGCGGCAAGATGGGCGGCCGATCCGTTTCGGCCACGCTGGCCGATGGCGGAACAATCGGCCTGTGCTATCTGCCGGGCAAGAAGATCGTCGAGGAATGGACGCTGCTCCACATGTTCAACGGCAAGAAGCCCGCCCCCCGGAACAACCCGTTCCGCTGACGCCTCCGCGCGTACGGGCACCGGCCCTTCCCTCCGGGCCATACCGCCCCATATAGCGGGTCCATGTCTTCGCGCGCCCGCGTCCTTGTCCTGAACTCCGCGCTCGGCCCCCTCGACTATCGCGTGCCACATGGCCTGACGGTCGAGCCGGGGTCGATCGTCGTCGCGCCGCTCGGTCCGCGCCAGCTGCTCGGCGTGGTGTGGGAGCCGGAGCGGATGCCGTCGGACGCAGAGGTCGGCGACAATCGCCTGCGCCCGCTGCTGGGCGTCGCGGATGCGCCGCCCTTGCCCGATGCGCTGCGGCGGCTGATCGAGTGGACGGCAGACTATTATCTCGCGCCCCCTGCCGCCGTCGTGCGCATGGCGCTGTCCTCCACCTCCGCGCTGGAGGGCGCGCGGACCGTCACCGAATATCGCGTGACTGGCCATGTCCCCGAGCGCCTGACCCCGCAGCGGGCGCAGGCGCTGGAGCGGATCGGCGACCGGCAGGGCCTGATTCGCGAACTGGCGACGATGGCCGACGTCTCCGACGCGGTGATTCGGGGACTCGTGAAGAATGGCGCGATCGAGGGTGTCGAGGTCGATATCGACAGCCCCTTCCCTCTGCCAGACCCGAACCATCACCGCCCCGAGCTGTCCGAGGACCAGCGCGCGGCGGCGGACATATTGGTCGCGGGCGTGACTTCGCACAGTTTCCAGCCGGTGCTGCTCGACGGCGTGACCGGATCGGGCAAGACCGAAGTCTATTTCGAGGCGGTGGCACAGGCGATCGCCGAGGGACGGCAGGTGCTGGTCCTGCTCCCCGAAATCGCGCTGACCGAGCCGTTCCTGAAGCGCTTCCACGACCGCTTCGGCTGCGAGCCGGTGGCGTGGCATTCGGGGCTGCGCTCGTCACAGCGACGCCGCGCCTGGCGCGCCATCGCCAGCGGCCAGGGGCTGGTGACGGTCGGGGCGCGCTCGGCCTTGTTCCTGCCTTACCGCAATCTCGGCCTGATCGTCGTCGACGAGGCGCATGAGACCAGCTTCAAGCAGGAAGACGGCGTCCACTACCATGCCCGCGACGTCGCGGTGATGCGCGGCAAGTTTGAGCCGTGCCCGGTCATCCTCGCCTCCGCCACCCCCGCCATCGAGACGCGGCAGCAAGTGGCGCTCGGCCGCTACACCGAGGTCAAGCTGCCCGGCCGCTTCGGGCCTGCACAAATGCCGACCATCGAGGCGATCGACCTGATTCAGAATCCGCCCGAGCGCGGCCGCTGGATCGCGCCCAAGCTGGTCGCCGCGATGAAGGACGTGCTGGAGAAGCGCGAACAATCGCTGCTCTACCTCAACCGGCGCGGCTATGCCCCGCTGACCCTGTGCCGGACCTGTGGGCATCGGTTTCAATGCCCAAACTGCACCGCCTGGATGGTCGAACACCGGCTGGTCCGGCGACTCGCCTGCCACCATTGCGGCCATGTCCTGCCCACGCCGCGCGCCTGCCCCGAATGCGACGGCGAGGACACGCTGGTCGCCTGCGGCCCCGGTGTCGAGCGGATCGCGGACGAGGCGACAGCGCTGTTTCCCGAAGCCAAGATCGCCGTCGTCACTTCCGACACCATCTGGTCCCCCGCCAAGGCGGCGGAGTTCGTCGGGCGGATGGAGGCGGGCGATATCGACATCGTCGTCGGCACGCAGCTGATCACCAAGGGCTATCACTTTCCCAACCTGACGCTGGTCGGGGTGATCGACGCCGACCTCGGGCTGGACGGCGGCGACCTGCGCGCGGCGGAGCGGACCTTCCAGCAGATCCGGCAGGTGTCGGGCCGTGCGGGACGCGGGGCCAAGCCGGGCCATGTCTTCATCCAGACGCACAGCCCCAAGGCCCAGGTGATGCAGGCGCTGGTGACGGGCGATGCGGAGGCCTTCTATACGGCCGAGACCGAGGCGCGCCGCGATGCGGATGCCCCGCCCTTCGGTCGCTATGCCGCGATCATCGTGTCGTCGGAGGATCAGGGTGCCGCACAGTCCACGGCCGGAATGATCGCGCGAGCGGCCCCGAAGGTGGACGGCATGCACGTCTTCGGGCCTGCGCCCGCGCCGCTGGCGATGCTGCGCGGGCGGCACCGGTTCCGGTTGCTGGTCCATGCCAAGCGGGCGCTGGCGGTGCAGGACGTGATTCGGGAATGGTTGGGCGGGCTGGAATGGTCTGCCAAGGTGCGCGTCGCCGTGGATGTGGACCCGTACAGCTTTTTGTGAGGGTGCCGATCGCCCCAAGCACGCCCCTCCCGCAGGCGGGAGGGGATGAGGGAGGGAAAAGCTGCGGGCGTATGTCTCTGTGAGACTCCCTGCCCTCCCCAAACCCCTCCCGCCTGCGGGAGGGGCTTACCGTTTGTGGCACGGGCTTCCCTTGGCCTTCGACTTCGCTCAGGCTGAACGTAGCGTGGAGAGCTGGCTTATCCCGACCGCTGTTCAGCCTGAGCGAAGTCGAAGGCCACACCCCACGCTAACCCCACAAACAAAAACGGCCGCAGCTTTCGCCACGACCGTTTGAAAACCCAGGTAAGGAAAAACCCTTACCCCGCATGCTCCGCCAGCACGGTCAGGCCCTTCGGCCCCACCTCGGCGAAACCGCCACGGATCTGGATCGATTCCGGCTCGCCCTTTTCGGTGCGGTACACCTGGATCGCGCCATCGCGGATCGTCGACATGAAGGGCGCATGGCCCTCCAGCACGCCGAAATCGCCCTCGGTGCCGGGGACGACCACCATATGCACCTCCTCCGAGCGGAGGAGCTTTTCGGGGGTCACGAGTTCGAAGTGCAGCATGTCAGGGTCTCGTTTCAATCGCGCGGTCGAACGCG
>CAJYRW010000036.1:0-24309 GCA_913777475.1 uncultured Sphingomonas sp.
GGCCGCCTCAAGGACTGGCGACGCGTCGCTACCCGCTATGATCGCTGCCCAACCGCCTTTTTCTCTGCCATCACCTTGGCAGCTACCGTCATCTTCTGGCTGTGATCAACGAGTCCTGACCCTAGAGGTGGGCGAGTGGCGCGGTGCCGTTTTCGGTGCATGGTGTCTTGCGATAAATATCTGAATGAGCGAGCATGCCTCCAAGGGAGGCCAAATTGAGAATAGTTTCAGCTCGCATCCGCAATTATAGGACCGTCCAGGAAGAGGCGCACATTGAGGTGGGCAATGGGCTAACATTAGTTGGCCCGAACAATGCTGGCAAAACTAACCTGCTGAAAGCCATTCGTCTGTTTTTTACAGGATATGAAAACTCTCTTTCCTATAAAAGAGAATATGATCTAAGCTTTGGGCAGAATTCTCAAAGAACCAGCATTGCTTTAACGTTTAGAATTGAAGACAATGACGATAAAGAAGTATCGCTGCTTTTGCAGCAAATTATCGATATGTTGGATGTTCCGACGCCCGCTGGAAAAGAGTTCACTATATACTTAACATTTTCTTCATCCTCAAACCCAGGATATAGAATCTATCCTAATTCAAAGAGGCCTACCGATAACACCGAAAAGAACCAATATTCGAGGTTAGAGCGATCTCTTATTGGGTTCATTCTTAATAAGTTTGCCGTTCACTATATTCCATCTGATAAAAGCACCGAGCAATTATATAGTGACTTGGTTTTGCCATTTCTTTTGAGGAAGGCTTATCAGGCGATGGAGCCCCATTTGGCGTCAATTAGCAAGGCGATGGGCGATGCGGCAGGCAGCCTCAATAAATCTCTCTCCGACGCAGGGTTGGATAGTGTTGAAAGTACATTTACGTTTCCAGATGACCCAAAAAGATTTTTTAAGGATATAGATTTCTTTCTAAGTGATCCGAACAAAACCAGCGTGTTTAATAAGGGTATGGGAATACAATCTGCGGCATTACTTGCGGCATTTAACTGGATCACAAGTGAAGAGGTTGCGGACGGAAAGGATGTACTATGGCTACTTGAAGAGCCAGAGTCTTATCTTCATCCAGAATTGGCATCGCAGTGTGATAGACTTATTAGTGACCTTCGCGATCGATCGCAGGTAATATGTACAACTCATTCACTCGGATTTGTACCCCAAGACCCAAAGCAGGTTTTGGGTGTTATGCGGGCTGACGGATGGACCAAGACGCAGACGTTTAAAACCTATCACGATGCCACCGATAGAATCAGAAGATCGCTTGGTGTAAGATTTAGTGATTTTTATAATTTAAATCATTTCAATGTGCTTGTAGAAGGTGAGACTGATCGGGAATACTTTCAATTGTTTTGTGAGCTATTGAAAGAGAACGGACTATCAAAAGTATTTCCAATTCTTACATCTGGATTGGTGTCATTCCTTGACCAAGGCGGTGTTTCTGGTCTGCAAGGGTTCGTTCGGGCAACGTATCAATTCATAAGAGAGGAGAGGCCGTGCATCATCGTCGTTGATGGCGATAACGCAGGCGATAAGTGCCGAAGGGATTTGCAAGGTTACTTAAGTAACAAGAAAATACCTTTTCAAGCAAATCGGAACTTCATCGTTGTACGGGACAGATTTGCTGTTGAGGGTCTTTTTTCTGATGAATGGATTAAGGATATCGAGCGGCATAACCCAGGATGGTTTGAAGGTTATTCGGTTGATGCATCCGGCGCGCTGCTACCCTTTGGGGTGCGGGATGAAAACAAGCGGCAGTTCTTTAATGCTGTGCAAGCCAGAGCAGCCGCTGAACCTGATCTTTTATGGGCTGACCGTTGGATGACCTTCCTGGCCGCGCTTGAGGGTGCGCTTCGTGTCGAGGCCATCCGTGTCTATGGCGGCGAAGCAGAGGTTGCCAAGCTGCTTGCCTATGCCGTCTCGTCGGAGCCCGCCAAAGCGGTCAATGAGTTCGAAGAGCTGCTAGGATCGCCGCTTCTACCTGGTGAGGATGACGCAATCGACTGGTCTCCCGAGTTGTAGTTTTGGAATGTTGGTTCCGTTGTGGGGTAAGACTGGCTACGCCTAAGAATAGGCAGCATTATCAACGACTTGCGGGTATGGATGGCGGAAGAGGTGGGATTCGAACCCACGGATGGCTTGCACCATCGCCGGTTTTCAAGACCGGTGCCTTAAACCGCTCGGCCACTCTTCCCCGTGCGCGGTGGAGGTGCCTCTACGGCAAGCGGGCGGGCGAATCTACTGGGGATTATCGGCTATCGTGACGCCCGGAGCGCGGCTGGTTGTGCCTGGGTTGCGGTGGCGCGAGGTTCCGGCGGCGGCGTGGCTATGGCAAACAGGGTCCCATGTGGGGGACAATTACCCGGCGCGTGATGCGCCTCGGCTTCATTTCGACCTTGGCGATGCTGGTCGGCGGCGTACCGGCTCAGGCCCAGGACGAGGCCGGTTTCCAGAGCTATCTGCAACAGGTTCGCGGCACCGCGCTGGCCGATGGGGTCAGCCGCTCGACGCTGGACTCGGTCCTGCCGACGCTGACGCTCAACACGCGGGTGATCGAGCTGGACCGTCGCCAGCCCGGCGGGCCCGCCAATACCGGCTTCAGTCCCTTCGCGCCCTATAAGGCCGCGCATGTCGATGCCGCGCGGATCGGGCGGGGGCGCACCAAATATCTGGCGCAGCGCCCGCGCCTGTCGCGGATCGAGCGTGAGACGGGCGTTCCGGAATCGATCATGGTCGCCATCTGGGGCCATGAGACCAACTACGGTGCCTATACCGGCAATTTCGACCTGCTCCGCTCGCTCGCCAGCCTGGCCTATGAAGGGCGGCGGCGGCCGCTGTTCGAGGGCGAGTTCATCGCCGCGCTGAAGATGATGGACCGCGGCGTCACGCGCGACCAGCTGAAGGGCAGCTGGGCGGGGGCGACCGGCAATCCGCAGTTCCTGCCCTCCATCTATCTGCGCCTCGCACGCGATGGCGATGGCGACGGCCGCGCGGACATCTGGAACAGCGAGGCCGATACGCTGGCCTCGATCGGCAATTACTTCGTGAATGCCGGATGGCGGGCGGGCCAGCCCTGGGGCTTTGCGGTGACCATCCCGGCCGGGTTCGACCGCTCGATGGTTCGCAACCGGCTGGTCAGCCCACGCTGCCCGCGCGTGTTCGAGCGGCATAGCGGATGGCGCACCATCGCCGAGTGGCGCGCGATGGGCATCGTGCCGCAGGGCGCGGCCTGGCCGAACGACCAGGTGCTCGCCACGCTGATGGAGCCGGACGGGCCCGGCGCGACCGCCTATCTGCTGACCGGCAATTACCGGGTTATCCTGGATTACAACTGCTCCAATTTCTACGCGCTGTCGGTGGGGTTGCTGGCCGATGCGATTGCGGGTTGAGCTGATCGCCCTGCTGGCCGCGCTCTGTGCGGCACCGGTCGCGGCCGCGGGGAAGGACGATGCGCCGTCGACGCCGCGCTATGGCCAGTATGACGCGACCGGGCGGGCGAGCTGGTATGGTCATGAACTGGCCGGACGGCGGACCGCGACGGGCAAGCGCTTCGACCCCGATGATGTGATGATCGCGCATCGCACCCTGCCGCTCGAGTCGATGGTCGAGGTGACCGATGTCGATACCGGCCGCACGATCGTCGCGCGGGTCGGTGATCGCGGGCCGGGCCGGGGTGACCGGGTGGCGGATTTGTCGCTAGGTGCGGCGCGGCTGCTCGGCACCAACAAGCGGGCGGTCGCGCATGTCCGGCTGCGCGCGCTGACGCCGGGGCTCGATCGTCCCGGCCTGATCCTGGCGGGCGCGACGGCGGTGGCGCCGATCGCCAAGCCCATCGCCCTCGATCCCCAGGCGCGCTACCGGGTGCAACTGGGCAGCTTTTCCAGCCATGACCGGGCCGTGGCGCTCGCTCGCCGGTTCGATGCGCGGGCCCGTGCGGCGGGGCGTCTCTGGCGCGTCGAGCGATCGGGCATGAATGCCGATTCCGCCAAAGCCCTGCGTGACGCGGCGGTTCAGGCCGGTTATGAAGATGCCCGCATCCTGCATCAGGATTGACCTCCCGGCTCCCTTTGGTCACGGAACACCCATGAAGACCCTGTACGCATCTTTTGCCGCTCCGCTCGCCCTGGTCGCGCTCGCCACTCCTTCGATCGCGGCCGCTCCCGCCTTCGATACGCCCGCGCCGGTCGCCTTGATGAAGGACCTGTCCTCGGGCGCGATCCTGTTCCAGCGGGATGCCGATCGCCGCATGCCCCCGGCGTCGATGGCGAAGATGATGACCGTCTATGTTGCCTTCGACCTGGTGAAGAAGGGCCAGCTGAAGCTCAGCGACATGGTCACGGTGCAGCCGGAGACGTGGAAGAAGTGGCACGGGCCGCAGGCGGGTTCGACCATGTTCCTGTCGCCGAACGAACAGGTCAGCGTCGCCAACCTGCTGTATGGTATCGTCACCCTGTCGGGTAACGACGCCTGCGTCGTGCTGGCCGAGCATATCGCGGGCACCGAGCAGAATTTCGTCGAGCGGATGAACCGCACCGCCAAGCAGATCGGATTGAACAACAGCCATTTCGGCACGTCGAACGGCTGGCCTGACGGCGGCGTGACCTATGTCACCGCGCGCGACCTCGCCGACCTGGCCGAGCACACGATCCAGGACTTCCCGCAGCTCTACAAGCAGTTCTATTCGCGTCGTGACTTCTCCTGGGGCAAGACGATGGGCGGCAACGCCATCACCCAGGCAAACCGCGACCCGCTGCTGGGCCGCGTCGCCGGTGCGGACGGGCTGAAGACCGGTCATACCGAAGAGGCGGGCTATGGCTTCACTGGCTCGGCAGAGCAGAATGGCCGCCGTCTGGTGATGGTGATGGCCGGCCTGAACAGCTTCGGCGCGCGGGCCGAGGAGTCGGTGAAGTTCATGAACTGGGGCTTTCGCGCCTGGCAGGCCAAGCCGGTCGTCGCCAAGGGCAAGAAGGTCGCCGATGCCGAGGTCCAGATGGGATCGTCGAGCAGCGTCGGCCTGGTCGCGCCGCGCCAGCTGACCGTGACGCTGCCCGCCGGGCTCGATCCCGCGATCAGCGCCAAGGTCGTCTATCAGGGCCCGATCAAGGCCCCGATCAAGGCGGGTCAGCATATCGCCGATCTGGTCGTCAGCTCGCCCGACATGCCCGCGCAGCGCCTGCCGCTAGTCGCGGACAAGGATGTGAGCGAAGCGGGCTTTTTCGGCCGCGCCTGGGCCGGGCTGACCTCCTTCTTCGGTTGATCTATCCATGAACCTGCCGGTCGGCAATGACGCGGCCCAGGCCGCCTTTGCCGCCGCGCTGGGCGGCGCGAAGCTGCACCATGCCTGGCTGATCGCCGGGCCGGAGGGCGTGGGGAAGGCCAGCTTCGCGCGCGCCGCCGCCACGCGGTTGCTCGCGCGGGCGAGCGGGGCGGGGGCGCTTCCGCCTGGGCTGGCGGTGCCGGAGGATCATCCGACCGCGAAGCTGATGGCGGCGGGCTCGCATCCCGATTTCCGGGTCATGGCACGGCTGCCCAAGGACGCGGAAAAGCCGGACCAGGACTTGGCCCGGTCGATCACCATCGCGCAGGTCCGCACGCTCCAGCCGATGTTCGCGACCGCGCCCGCCATGGGCCCGGCGCGCGTCGTCCTGATCGATGCGATCGACGATCTGGAGCGGGGCGGGGCGAACGCGCTGCTCAAGAATCTGGAGGAGCCGCCTGCGGGGACGGTGTTCCTGCTGGTCAGTCACGCGCCGGGTCGGTTGCTGCCGACGATCCGGTCGCGCTGTCGGCTGCTGCGGTTCGAGCGGCTGTCCGACGATGATGTCGCGCGGGTGCTGCGCCAGCAATTGCCCGAGGCGGAAGAAGACGAGATCGCGTCGCTCGTGGCGGTGGCAGATGGCGCCCCGGGGCGGGCGTTGCGCTTTGCCGGGCTGAATATCGCGGGGCTCGACAGTGCGATCGCGCGGATCGCGGAGACCGGCGATCCGGGCAATGCCGATCGGGTGAAGCTGGCCAAGGCGCTGGCGGGCAAAGCCGCGCAGGCCCGGTACGAGGCGTTTCTGGACCGGGTGCCTGCGTTCATCGCGGGCCGAGCGCGTGGGCGCTCGGGGCCGGGATTGAAGGTTGCGCTTGATGCCTATGCGGCGGCGCAGGACTTGGCAGGCGCGGCGCGCGGGCTGTCGCTCGACGCGCAGGGCACGGTGTTCGAGATGGCGGGGATCATCGCGACGTTGCGATGAGGGAAGCCCCCGCCCAAGACCGGCCTCGTTACAACCCCACCCGCTCGAAATGGCCGGGCTCGAACCCGTGGATAGCCAGTTCGGCAATCCGCGCCGCGACGACTTCGGGGGGCTTGACCGAAGCGGGGTCTTCACCCGGATAGGCCTTGGCCCGCATCTGGGTGCGTGTCGCGCCCGGATCGACGATGGCGGTGCGGATCTTGCTGATCTCCGCTGTCTCGTCACCATAAGCGGCGAGCAGCGTCTCGAACGCGGCCTTGGACGCGCCGTATGCGCCCCAATAGGCGCGGGGCTTGCGGCCCACGGAGGACGTCACCCCGATCACCCGCGCCGCTGCCGACTGCCGAAGCATCGGGTCGAAGGCCGAGATGAGCGCCGCCTGCGCGCTGACGTTCAGGGTCAGGACGCGGGCGAACTCCTTGGGATCGATCGCGGGCACGGCGGCCAGCGAGCCGAGCATCCCGGCGTTCAGGACCATGACGTCCAGCGCCTGCCAGCGTTCGCCGATGGCGGCGGCGAGACGGCCGATCGACTCATTTTCGGCCAGGTCGAGCGGCGCGATGGTGGCCGACCCCCCGGCGTTGAAGATCGTCTCCTCGACCTCCTCCAACCCCTTGGGGCTCCGCGCGGTCAGGACGACATGCGCCCCCGCCGCGCCCAGCGCGATGGCGGTCGCCGCGCCGATACCCCGGCTGGCCCCGGTGACCAGCGCCAGCTTGCCGTCGAGCGGACCCGCCATCAAGCGACCCGCTCGGCCAGCATCGCGAACTGGTCGACCGTCGCGCTTTCGTCATGGTCGGTCAGCGTGGTCGGATAGTCGCCGGTGAAGCAGGCGTCGCAATAGCTGGGCTTGTCGCCGCGCGCCGCGTTCAGCGCCTTGTACAGCCCCTCGATCGACACGAAGGACAGGCTGTCGGCATGGATGAAGTCGGTCATCCCGCCCAGGTCCAGCTTGGCGGCGAGCAGCTTGGCGCGCTCGGGCGTGTCAACGCCGTAGAAGCAGGAGTGGCGTGTCGGCGGGCTGGCGATGCGCATATGGACTTCCGCCGCGCCCGCTTCGCGCATCATCTGCACGATCTTCAGGCTGGTGGTACCGCGCACGATCGAATCGTCGATCAGGACGACCTTCTTGCCTTGGATCAGCGCGCGGTTGGCGTTGTGCTTCAGCTTGACGCCCAAATGGCGAACCTTGTCGCCCGGCTGGATGAAGGTGCGGCCGACATAGTGCGAGCGGATGATGCCCAGCTCGAACGGAATGCCCGAGGCCTGGGCATAGCCGATGGCCGCAGGGACGCCGGAGTCGGGTACCGGAATGACCAGATCGGCGTCGACCGGCGCTTCCAGGGCCAGCTGCGCGCCGATTTCCTTGCGCACCGAATAGACCGACTGGTCGCCCGCGATCGAATCGGGGCGGCTGAAATAGACCCACTCGAAGATGCAGGGGCGGGCATCGACCGCCTGGAAGGGATGGATCGAGCGGATTTCGGTGCCCTGCACGATGACCAGCTCGCCCGGCTCGACCGCTCGCTCGAAGGTCGCGCCGCACACGTCGAGCGCCACCGTCTCGGACGCGAAGATCACCGCGCCGTCCAGGCGACCCACGACCAGTGGGCGGATGCCCAGCGGATCGCGGCAGGCGATCATGCCCTCCGGCGTCATCACGATCAGCGAATAGGCGCCTTCGACCTGCTTCAGCGCGTCGATGAACCGGTCGAGCAGGGTGCGATAGTTGGAGGTCGCGACCAGGTGGATGATCGTCTCGGTATCGCTGGTCGACTGGAAGATCGAACCGCGACGGACGAGCTCGCGACGCAGTTTCATCGCGTTGGAGATATTGCCGTTATGCGCGATGGCGAAGCCACCGGTCGACAGGTCGGCATAGAGCGGCTGGACATTGCGCAGCGCGGTTTCGCCGGTGGTCGAGTAGCGGACGTGGCCGCAGGCGACTTCGCCCGGCAGGCCACGGATCACGTCGTCACGGTCGAAATTGCCCGCGACATGACCCATCGCGCGGTGGGTGTGGAACAACGTGCCGTCGAAGCTGGTGATGCCAGCCGCTTCCTGCCCGCGATGCTGGAGCGCATGAAGGCCTAGCGCGGTCAGCGCGGCCGCGCCGCTGGCGCCGGACACACCGAAAATGCCGCATTCCTCGCGGAGTTTGTCGTCGTCGAAGGGGTTGGTGGTCAGCATGGGAGAGGCGCTCGCAACGTTCGCAACTAAGGGGCAGACGCGGCGCATATAGGAATGTGATCCGGGTTTGTCGCCTGTTTGTCATCATCCGCCGGATCATTTTCGCGGACACTGCGTTTCGGAACCCGAAAGCAGGAGATGCCATATGGCGCGCGACCACGGGCCGCAGATCAAGGACGACGCCCTGTATGAGGAACTGCGCAAGCAGGGCGAATCCAAAGAAAAAGCGGCGCGCATTGCGAACGCAAAGGCCAAGGGCATGCTGGAGCATCGCTCGACGCATCTGGAGGATCGCACCAAGGACGATCTGATGAAGGAGGCGCGCAAGGTCGGGATCACGGGGCGCTCGAAGATGAACAAGGCGGAGCTGGTCGAGGCGATTCGCGGTCACGGTTGACCGGCGGTGGATGACTTCCGCCCCGTTCCGCTTTAATCTGGGCGGATGGCCGACAAACGCGATACCGGGCTGACGCTCGATCCCAAATTCGATTCCAACGGATTGCTGACCGCGATCGCGACCGACCGCGCAAGCGGCGAGTTGCTGATGGTCGCGCATATGAATGCCGAGGCGCTGGCAGCGACGCGGACCAGCGGCGAGGCGCATTTCTGGTCGCGGAGCCGGGGGCGGCTCTGGAAGAAGGGCGAAACGTCGGGCCATGTCCTGCGCGTCGTCGAGATGCGGATCGATTGCGACCAGGATGCGCTCTGGCTGATCTGCGAACCGGCGGGGCCTGCCTGTCACACCGGCGCCCGGAGCTGCTTCTTTCGCCGGATCGAGGGCGACGGACTGGCCCCGGTCGCGTGAGACGGTCCGTCCTGGCGCTGGTGGCGACGCTGGTGCTCGCGGGTTGCGGGCAGGGCGCGGACAGCATCGACAATGCGGCGGGGGATCGGCTGGAGACAGCCAGCATCGCAGCGGGCCTGGTCGCCGATCCGGCCGCCGTGCCGCTCGATGGAATGTGGTCACGCGATACCGACCGTATGTGCATTCTGCCCCGCGCGGCGAAGGACGGTGATCCGATGCGGCGGATCGGCGTGGTGCTCGATTATGGCGAGGGGCAGGGCTGCGTCGCCTCGGGAACGCTGGAGCGGTCTGGGGCCGAATTGAAGGTCGCGCTCGGCGCGTGTCGTTTCCGTGCGCGATTCGATGGCGACAGTATCCAGTTCCCCGCTGGCCTGCCGACCGATTGCAACGCGCTGTGCACGGGCCGAGCCACTTTGTCGGCGCTGATCGTCGAGCGGATCAGCACCTCGGTCGCGGAGGCGCGCGCGTTGCGCAGCCCGGGTGGCAGGGCGCTGTGCGTCGATTGACGTTCACGTAAAGGGCATATAGCGTTTGCGCCATGACCAAGGTCGCCGCCTCCGCCGAACCGCTGCCCCGCGCCGATCGCGACGATTATTCGATCACCGAATTGTGCAGCGAGTTCGGCGTGACGGCGCGTGCGCTGCGCTTCTATGAGGATGAAGGGCTGATCTCGCCTGAGCGGCGCGGCACGCAGCGTATCTATTCGCAGCGGGACCGGGCGCGGCTCGCCTGGATCTTGCGCGGCAAGCGCGTGGGGTTCAGCTTGGCCGATATCCGCGAGATGATCGACCTGTACGACCTGGGCGACGGTCGCCGCCAGCAGCGTGAGGTCACCATCGCCCGTTGCACCGCCAAGATCGAAACGCTCGAGGCGCAGAAGCGCGACATCGACGCCGCGATCGCCGAGCTGACCGAGTTTGTCGCGCTGGTCGAATCGCATCGGGAATAGGGCGGGGCGCAATCTGGGTAAGGACTGTGGCCGCCTTCCACTGGCTTGCGACTGGACCCCGGCCTTCGACGGGGCGGGTGTAAATTTTGAGATGCGAAGCCCTATAGCGGGGGCGTTTTGGGTTTGGCCTCCGCTGGCGTCGTGCTGGCGCGACGGACTCCGGTCAATTCGTCCGCGGGGGTCGGTGTTGGCGTAGGACTGGGCGGCGGCGTTGGAGTGGCTGTCGGGGCGATTGCCAGGGGCATACGCTTCATACAGCGTGGTCCCTTGAATGCCGGATAGATGCCGCAATTCCACAGCGTGCGCTCCAGCCCGATTGCGGCATCACGGAAATAGCTGAACGCCATCGTCTCCATCTGGGCCTGATTGAGCGGCACCGAGGAGGCCGTTGCGGCGGCGTCGCGCCATGCCATGATCGTGCAATGCTTGCGCGGCCCGCACAGGGTCGTGGCCAGAGCCGGGAAACCATCGGGCGAGAGCCCGGCGGGCAGGGTGATGAGGAAGGTGTCGGGCTCGCTGGCGAGCGGTGCCATGGTCCCCGTCGCCACCGCTCCTTCGGCCAGGGCGGCCCCCGCTTCGTCGCTGGCATCCGTCCCCGCCCGGTGCGCGGGCGAGAAGGGGGCCAGATGCTCGATGACCGGCTCGCCCGGCACCAGATGCCGGTTGAAGGCGGGCGGTGTGCCCCACCAGCCGGACCAGCGGAAGAACAAATGGCTGCCGACACGGGCGACCTTGTCCAGGCTCGCCTGCCAATAGGGGACGACCCAGTCGGTATGGTAATGGGTCGCATGGCCGACTGGGCGGAAAACCTTTCCGTTCAGCGCCATCGTCGCGATCTCGCGAGCGCGGGTCCAGGCGGCTTCCGGCGGTTGCCACTTGGTCAGCGCGCCGTCGCAGGAGAAGGTGAACTGGCAGCCGGTCGTGCGTTCCTGCCCCTCGAACACCACGCCGCAGACCGTCTTGGGAAAGGCAGGGTGGCGCAGGCGATTGAGAACGACCTGCGCCACCGCCTGCTCGCCCTTGGCGTCGTCGCCCGCCTCGTACAGCACGCCCGCCGCCAAGCAGTCGAGCGCGCGCGCTTTGTCCTCGGGTGACCCGCGATAGATGAACGGGCGCGCCGCCGGATTAGGATCGGTCGAGAAGGGGACACCTTCATTATAGGCGCGTGCTTCGTCGGGGGTCATGTCGATGAACGACACCGGCTCGACCGGGGGCAGTTCGGCTGGCGGCACGACGCGCGGTGCCTGCCGCAGCCGCTCGACGGCAGCGCGGTGCGCCTTGGGGATGGTCGGCGCGTTCGCCACAAGCAAAGCCGGTACGACGCTGGCCGTGACGGCGATGGCAAACAGTGCCGCGCGGATGCCGCCGCGCGGCCGATCAGCGGTGCTCACTGTTCGGGCAGGAAGTCCGGCACCGACAGGTAACGCTCGCCCGTGTCATAGTTGAAGCCGAGCACGCGTACCCCCTCGGGCAGGTCGGGCAGCTTCTGCAGGATCGCGGCCAGCGTCGCACCGGACGATATGCCGACCAGCAGCCCCTCTTCGCGCGCCGAGCGGCGCGCCATGTCCTTGGCGACATTGGCATCGACCTCGATCACGCCGTCGATCGCCTGGGTGTGGAGATTGGCGGGGATGAACCCAGCGCCGATGCCCTGGATCGGATGCGGCCCTGGCTGGCCACCCTGGATGACCGGCGAGGCGGCGGGCTCGACCGCATAGACTTTGAGGCCCGGCCATTCCTTCTTCAGCGTCTCGGCGACGCCGGTGATATGGCCGCCGGTGCCCACGCCGGTGATGATGACGTCGATCGGCGAATCGCGGAAGTCGTTCAGGATTTCCTGCGCGGTCGTGCGAACATGCACGTCGATATTCGCCGGGTTCTCGAACTGCTGCGGCATCCAGGCACCAGGCGTCTCGCGCACGATCTCCAGCGCGCGTTCGATCGCGCCCTTCATGCCCTTTTCCCGCGGCGTCAGGTCGAAGGTCGCGCCATAGGCCAGCATCAGGCGGCGACGCTCGATCGACATGGATTCGGGCATGACCAGGATCAGCTTGTAACCCTTGACCGCCGCGACCATCGCCAGGCCGACGCCGGTATTGCCGCTGGTCGGCTCGACGATGGTGCCGCCGGGCTTCAGATCGCCGCTGGCTTCCGCCGCCTCGATCATCGCCAGCGCGATGCGGTCCTTGATCGACCCGCCGGGGTTCGAGCGTTCCGACTTGATCCAGACCTCCGATCCGGGGAACAGCCGCTGGATCTTCACATGCGGCGTGTTGCCGATCGTCTCCAGGATGGTGTTGGCCTTCATGGCTTGGCTTCTCCGTGGCTAGGTTCGGTTGCAAGGATTTCAGGGGGATCAAAGGTTCGCGCCCGCCGGAGTTCCGGGAACAGCCGCGACCACAGCAGGGTGACGCCGATTGCACCCAGCCCGCCGAACACCACAGCGCCGACGGGGCCGAGGATGGAGGCCATGACCCCGCTCTCGAACTCGCCCAGTTCGTTCGAGGCGGAGATGGTCAGCTGCGACACCGCGCTCACCCGGCCGCGCATGGCGTCGGGAGTGTGCAGCTGGATCAGCGACTGGCGGACATAGACCGACACCATGTCGGCGCCGCCCGCGCAGATCAGTGCGGCCAGGCTGAGCAGGAAGGCGGGGTGGATGAAGATGTTGGAGCCGCCCAGCGCCAGCGTTCCCGTGCCCAGACCCAGCGCGCCGGTGATGTGGCTGGCGATGCCGAAGGTCAGGATCGACAGCCCGAACACGACGACGGCGATCAGCATCTTCACCCCGACATTCTGCGTCATCGGCTTGAACGAGAACCAGATGGCGGTCGAGGCCGCGCCGATCCCCATGCCCGCCGCCAGGACCCCCAGCCCCTGCGATCCGACATGCAGGATGTCGCGCGCATAGACCGGCAACAGCGAGGTTGCCCCCGCCAGCAGCACCGCGAACAGATCGAGCGTGATCGCCGCCTGCACCAGCCGGTTGCGGCGGACGTAGCTGAACCCTTCGACGATTCGGGCCAGCGGGCGATGGTCGGTCTGTGCGGGCGGCTGCGGCACCGGGCCGATCAGGAAGATGCAGACCAGCGCGACCCCGAACAGCAGCGTCGCGACGCCGTACGCGAATTCCGGGTGGACGGCGTAGAGCAGCCCGCCGACGCTCGGTCCCGCGATCGTGCCGACCTGCCACGCGATCGAACTGACCGCGATGGCAGTAGGCAGGCTCTCGCGCGGCACCAGATTGGGGGCGAGGGAGGAATAGGCTGGCCCCGAAAAGGCGCGCGCGATGCCGAAGGCGACGGCGGCGGTGAAAAGCGCCGCCAGGCTCAGATGCCCCGTTCGGGTCAGCAGCCAGAGCGCCGCTGCGGTCAGCACCAGCAGCGCGGTCGTCGCGCGCACGATCCAGCGCCGGTCGACGCTGTCGGCGACCAGCCCGGTGATCGGCGTCAGCAGGAACAGCGGCACGAACTGCGCAAAGCCGATCATGCCCAGCATGAAGGCGGCTTGGCGCACGTCCATCGTCTCGCGCGCCAGGTTATAGACCTGCCATCCGATGACGATCGACATGGCGGAGACGGCAATGGTTCCGCTGAACCGCGACAGCCAATAGCTGCGGAAATTGGCGATGCGGAACGGGTGTAGGGGTTTGTCCATGGTTGACGGGCGTTGTAGGCTGTGGTTCGCCGACAAGGCAACCGAGGCAAAGCTATTCTCCCCTAAATTCCCGCTGTCCGGGTGGGAATTCAAAGGGGGAATTGAGTTTCCTGACAAAGCGCGCCAATAGGCTCGCATCCTTCCCTAACGGAAACAAAGGTGTTCCCGACTGTGGCAAAAGCTCCAAGCCGTACCAGCGAGCCCCCCATTCCCAATCGGGAGCGTCCCGCCGAACCGCAACCGTTCCAGGCTACCAAGGAACAGTTGCTGGATTTCTACAAGCAGATGCTCCTGATCCGCCGCTTTGAAGAAAAGGCGGGTCAGCTCTATGGCCTCGGCCTGATCGGCGGTTTCTGCCACCTGTATATCGGCCAGGAAGCCGTGGCGGTGGGTCTCCAGTCGGCGCTCGACGGCGACAAGGATTCGGTCATCACCGGATACCGCGACCATGGCCACATGCTGGCTTACGGCATCGATCCCAAGGTCATCATGGCCGAGCTTACGGGGCGTGCCGCCGGCATCTCCAAGGGCAAGGGCGGGTCGATGCACATGTTCTCGACCGAGCATAAGTTCTACGGCGGCCACGGCATCGTGGGCGCGCAGGTGTCGCTGGGCACCGGCCTGGCGTTCGGGCACAAGTACAGCAATGACGGCGGCGTCTGCCTCGCCTATTTCGGCGACGGCGCGGCCAATCAGGGCCAGGTGTACGAGAGCTTTAACATGGCCGAGCTGTGGAAGCTCCCGATCATCTTCGTGATCGAGAACAACCAGTACGCCATGGGCACCGCGGTCAACCGCGCCTCGTCCGAGGATCAGCTGTATCGCCGTGGCGAGAGCTTCCGCATCCCCGGCATCCAGGTCGACGGCATGGACGTGCTGGCCTGTCGCGGCGCGGCCGAAGAGGCGCTGGCCTGGGTCCGCGCGGGCAAGGGCCCGGTCATCCTCGAGATGAAGACCTATCGCTATCGCGGTCACTCCATGTCCGACCCCGCCAAGTATCGCAGCCGCGAGGAAGTGCAGGGCGTGCGCGACAAGTCCGATCCGATCGATCACGTCAAGAAGCTGCTGGAGGCGCAGGGCGTCACCGAGGCCGATCTGAAGGTCCTGGAGCAGGATATCCGCAAGACGGTCAACGAAGCGGCGGACTTCGCCGAGCAGACCCCCGAGCCCGATGCGGCTGAACTCTACACTGAAGTGCTGGTGGAGCGTTACTAAGATGGCGATCGAGATCAAGATGCCGGCCCTTTCTCCGACCATGGAAGAGGGCACGCTCGCCAAGTGGCTCGTGAAGGAAGGCGATACGGTCAAGTCCGGCGACATCATGGCCGAGATCGAGACCGACAAGGCGACGATGGAATTCGAGGCCGTGGATGAGGGCGTGATCGCCAAGATCCTGGTCGCCGAAGGCACCGACAATGTGAAGGTCGGCACCGCCATTGCGCTGCTGGCCGAAGAGGGCGAGGACGTCGCGTCCGCCGCCGCTTCGGGTTCGCGTTCGGGCGATGCGGCCAATGCTGCGCCGAAGAACGAGGCGACCGACCACAACGCGCCGCCGATGCCGGAAGGCGCCGCCGCCGCCGAGCAGGAAAGCGGCACGCAGAAGCTGGTCGCCGCGGCCGAGCAGGAAGCGCCCGCCTCGCCGGAAATCCCGGAAGGTACCGAGATGGTGAAGCTCACCGTCCGCGAAGCGCTGCGCGATGCGATGGCCGAGGAAATGCGCGCCGACGACCGCGTCTTCGTGATGGGCGAGGAAGTTGCCCAGTATCAGGGCGCGTACAAGGTGACGCAGGGTCTGCTGGACGAGTTCGGCGACCGCCGCGTGATCGACACGCCGATCACCGAATATGGCTTTGCCGGTGTCGGCACGGGTGCGGCCATGGGCGGCCTGCGCCCGGTGATCGAGTTCATGACGTTCAACTTCGCCATGCAGGCGATCGACCACATCATCAACTCGGCCGCCAAGACCAACTACATGTCCGGCGGCCAGATGCGCTGCCCGATCGTGTTCCGTGGTCCCAACGGTGCCGCCAGCCGCGTGGGCGCGCAGCACTCGCAGAACTATGGTCCTTGGTACGCGAGCGTGCCCGGCCTGATCGTGATCGCGCCCTATGACGCGGCCGATGCCAAGGGCCTGCTGAAGGCCGCGATCCGTTCGGAAGACCCGGTCGTGTTCCTCGAGAACGAGCTGATGTACGGTCGTTCGTTCGACGTGCCCAAGCTCGACGATTTCGTCCTGCCGATCGGCAAGGCGCGGATCATGCGCGAGGGCAAGGATGTGACGCTCGTCTCCTACTCGATCGGCGTGGGCGTCGCGCTCGAAGCCGCCGAAAAGCTGGCCGCCGAGGGCATCGACGCGGAGGTCATCGACCTGCGCACGCTGCGTCCGCTCGACACCAAGACGGTGCTGAAGTCGCTCGCCAAGACCAACCGCTTGGTCGTGGTCGAGGAAGGCTGGCCGACCTGCTCGATCGCTTCGGAAATCACGGCCGTCGTGATGGAAGAAGGGTTCGACGACCTCGACGCGCCGGTGCTGCGCGTGACCAACGAGGACGTGCCGCTGCCTTATGCCGCCAACCTCGAAAAGCTGGCGCTGGTCGACGCGAACAAGGTCGTCGCGGCGGTCAAGAAGGTGACCTATCGCGGCTAAGCCGTCGCGTAACCTTCTGGTTTGAAAGGGGCCTTGCGGGAAACCGGGAGGCCCTTTTTCATGCGCGTCACCTGTGCGAAGGGCAGGGGATGACCGACGCTTCTGCCGCCGCCCCGCCCCCGCCCGCCATCGAAGCGGTGATGCGCGAACAGGCGCTGGCGGTGGGCTATGCGCCCGCGTCGGCGCGCGAGGGGTTCGCGGCGCTGCTCGATCTCGATCACCAACTCGCATCGATCCTGCAAAGCACGACCGAGCCGATGATCGGCCAGATGCGGCTGACGTGGTGGTTTGAGGCGCTGGAAAAGCTCGACCGCGAGCCTGCCCCCGCCCATCCGGTTTTGCAGCGGCTGGCGGAATCGGTCCTGCCTGGTGGAGTCCGGGGGGCGGATCTGGCGCCGATGATCGAGGGGTGGGAGGCGCTGCTCGATGACGGCGAGCCGTTGGATGACGAGCGTATCGTGCGTCACGCCGAGACGCGGGGCGGGGTATTGTTCGCAAGTGCCGGGCGGTTGCTGGGGCAATCGGGAACGGCGCCGCTGGGGGAGGGATGGGCAAAGGCCGATCTGGCGCAGCATGTTTCCGAAGAAGCGACCCGCACGCGGATCGGGGCTGCGGCTCTGTCGGACTTGGACGCGATTCTGGCCTCGAAATCACCCAAGCCGGTTCGGGGTTTGAGTGGATTGGCCATTTTGGGCCGCGAAAGCCTGCGCCACCCGGATCGTCTGCCCGGTCACCCGATGCGCGCCGCGCGATTGGCGTGGCATGGCCTGACGGGACGCTGAGCACTGCCCCACTGCATCCACCCCGGCGAAGGCCGGGGTCCAGTTGCGGTACGGCTAATGGCCTGACCATCGGGCGCCGTCGAGGAAACGTAGCGACTGGACCCCGGCCTTCGCCGGGGTGGTGCAGGTGGGGGAGACGTTCCAACCCCCGCTCCGCCTTAGCGAAGTCGAAGGCCAAGGAAATCGCCTTGCCGCCCATGCCTAACCCCGGTTAACCATAAGGCCGTCTGACGGGGGAGACGAAACCGATGTGGCGCTATTTGGCCGGTGGGTTGGGCACGCTGGTACTGGTGGGGGCAGGCTTATTCCTATGGGGCAGCCGACCCGACACACCATCCCCGCTTCCCGCCGCCAGCGCCGCGACAGCGGCTTCCCCGCAAACCGCCGAGGACGACGCCCCCTTACCCGAAGCGTCCGCCAAGACCCGCGAGCAGAAGCGTTTCGACCGCTACGACAAGAACCGCGACGGCGCGATCACCCGCGAGGAATATCTCGCCGCGCGGCGCAAGGCTTACGCCAAGCTCGACCGCGACGGCGATGGTAAGCTGTCGTTCGACGAATGGGCGATCAAGGCCACGACCAAATTCGCCACCGCCGACCGCGACAAATCCGGCGCGATGAACGCGGCCGAATTCGCCACCACCGCCGTCAAGCGTCGACCGGCTGCTCGGCGGGACTGTCCTCCGGCACGAACGGCACCGGCTGAGGCACAGGAGGCGGGCCCGGCGGAAGAGAGTTGAGCCAGTCGGGCAGCGCCTCGCGCGCGCGGTCGGTGTACATCCGTTTGCGGTCGGCCTTCTTGGTCCGGCCGGGAATGGGCGGGAACAGGCCGAAATTGACGTTCATCGGCTGATAGGTCTCGGCCTCGGCGAGGCCCGTGATATGCCCGAGCAGCGCGCCCAAGGCGGTCTCGACCGGCGGCGGGGCGATGGTCTTGCCGGTCAGCTCGGCCGCCGCGAAACGCCCGGCGAGTAGGCCGATCGCCGCGCTCTCGATATAACCCTCGCACCCCGTGATCTGGCCTGCGAAACGCAGGTTCGGCCGCGACTTCAGCCGCAGCGTCGCGTCGAGCAGTTCGGGCGAGCGGATGAACGTGTTGCGGTGCAAGCCCCCCAGCCGCGCGAACTCGGCCTTTTCCAGGCCCGGAATGGTGCGGAAGATGCGGATCTGCTCGGCATATTTCAGCTTGGTCTGGAAACCGACGATGTTCCACAGCGTGCCCGCCGCATTGTCCTGGCGCAGCTGGACGACGGCATAGGGCCAGCGGCCGGTGCGCGGATCGTCTAGCCCGACACCCTTCATCGGCCCGAAGCGCAGCGTCTCCACCCCGCGTTCGGCCATCACCTCGACCGGCATACAGCCATCGAAATAGGGCGTGTCCTTTTCCCACTCGCGGAACTCAGTCTTCTCGCCGTCGAGCAGCGCCTGATGGAAGGCGTAATATTGCTCCTTGTCCATCGGGCAGTTGATGTAATCCTTGCCCGTGCCTTTGTTCCAGCGGCTCTGGAACCAAGCGACGTCCATGTTGATCGACTCGCGATGGACGATGGGGGCGATCGCGTCGAAAAAGGCCAGCGCCTCCGCGCCGGTCGCCTCGCCGATGCCGCCCGCCAGCGACGGCGCGGTCAGCGGGCCGGTCGCGATGATCGCAGGGCCATCCGGCAAAGCATCGATCCGTTCGCGGACGATGGTGATGTTGGGATGGGCCTCGAGCGCCGCGGTCACGCCACCGGAAAAACCGTCGCGATCGACCGCCAGCGCGGACCCTGCGGGCACCGCATGGGTGTCGCCCTTGGCCATGATGATCGAGCCGAGCGCGCGCATTTCCTGATGCAGCAGGCCGACCGCGTTGGAGGTCGCATCGTCAGACCGGAAGGAGTTGGAGCAGACCAGCTCCGCCAGATCGCCGCCATGATGGGCGGGCGTGGTGTCCGCGCCGCCGCGCATTTCGGACAGGCGCACCTTCAGCCCCGCCTCGGCCAGCTGCCACGCGGCTTCCGAGCCCGCCAGCCCGCCGCCGATCACATGAATGTCATAGGTCATCGCGTCGCCTTAAACCCGGACGGCCCCGGTTGGAAGGACTTGGCGTGTCGGACTCGGCACCCCAAGTCGGTGATATGACCACCATCTTCACCATCGGGTATGAAGGCGCGACCGTCGACGGCTTCCTCACAACGCTGAAGGCGGCCGGGGTCGAGCGGCTGATCGACGTCCGCGCGCTGCCCCTCTCACGGCGACCCGGCTTTTCCAAGTCGCCGCTGGCCGCCGCGTTGAAGGAGGTCGGGATCGATTATGTGCATCTGAAGGACCTGGGCACTCCCAAGCGTGGGCGCGATGCGGCCAAGAAAGGCGACGTGGGCACATTGCGCGAAGTCTATGACGATCAGCTTGCCTTGCCCGAAGCGCAGGCCGCCGCCGCGCGGATGCTCGATCTGGCGGGGGAGAAGGCCAGTGCGCTGCTATGCTTCGAGCGCGATCCCTGTCACTGCCACCGGACGCTGTTGCTGGAAGCGGTGGGGCAGGGGGTGACCGTCGTCGATCTCTACGTCTGACCGCTCAGGCGGCGACCGTCTGGATGAAATCGGCGGTGCGGGTGCGCAGCGTCTGGATGGTCTGGCCCAGCGCATCGGCCAAAGTCAGGAGCGCGCCCGCATCCTCATCGATCCGTGTCGCGTCCGCCTCGATCTGGCGGACCTGCTGCCCGATCCGACGGGCTGAGGCGACCGACTGGTCGACATTGGCGGCAATGGCGGTGGTCGCGATCCCCTGCGCCGCGACCGCTTGGTCGATCGAATGTGACAGCGTGCCGATGGCATCGACCGCGTGATTGAGCTGGGACTGTTCGGCCAGCAGGGCATGGAGATGCGTCTTCACCTCCGAGACATTCCGCGTCGCGTCCTGCGCGGCCTCGCGGGTCTGGCCGGCCAGCGCCTTCACCTCATGCGCGACCACGGCGAAGCCGCGACCCGCATCCCCGGCGCGCGCCGCCTCGATCGCGGCATTGAGCGCCAGCAGGTTGGTGCGAGCGGCCACGCCTTCGATCAAGGCGAGTAGCGTGTCGATGGCGGTCGCGCTGTCGGCCAGCGCATTGGCGCGCCGATCGGTCACGGCAATCTGGTGACGAACCGTATCGCGGATGTCGCGGGCCTGGTCCATGTCGCGGGTGATCGCGGCAAAGGTGTTCGCCAGACCGTGCCCCCGCCCCGCGATGTCGCCTAGTGCCTTGCCGGTATCACCCATCGCCTGGGTCATGCGTTCGGCCCCGGCATGGGTGTCGCTGGCATAGCCGCCCAGCTCGCGCGCCATGCGGCCCATATCGCCGGTGGCGCGAAGCAGCGTGTCGGACAACGTCGCGACCTCTGCCATATAGGTCCGCGCGGCCACGTCCATGCGCTCCGACCGGGCGATGCGCTCGCGGGCCAAGGCCGTCTGGGCGTCGGCGGCCTGTCGGGCCAAGGTCGCGGCGTCCAGCGTCCCGGCGAAGCGCCCCTTGTCGGTCAGGATCAGCGCGTCGGGCGCGCCCCAATCGGCATGCAGCGCCAGCTTGATGGCGAGCGGCGTATCGAGGTCGCAACAAGGATGGGTGCGGACATAGGCCGTCAGGCAGGACCCGAAATCCGGGTTCTGCAGCAGGGCATGGCCAAAGGGATTGTAGAGCAGCCCCTTGACATCCCGCTCCCGGATCGCCCCGACTGGCCGTCGTTCGGCATCAAGGACCGGCAGCAGCCGCATGTCGGGATGCTGGCGAAACAGCGCGATGGCGGCGGTCAGCGATTCATCGTCGCCGATCATCGGGCACTCGGCCGTTTGCGGCCAGGTAGAGAAGACAGGCGGCTTCATCGCCCCGCTTCTCTACCGGCTAAGGGTAAACGCGATCTTAGGGTTTGGTGACGTTTCGATGACGAAACGTCGTTCAGCCGGCGATGGGCAGTCGGACCGAACCATCCCCGTCGCGCTTCATCGGGCCATAGGCCACCACCGCCGACAGCGGCAGGGGGGCGTAGAGATGCGGGAAGAGCTGTCCGCCGCGGCTCTCCTCCCATTTCACCGCCTCGCCCATTGCCTCCAGATCGACGGCGGCGATGTGCAGGTCGGTCTGTCCGCTGAAATGCTTGTCGACCGTCTCGGTCAGCTGGGCGGCGGTGGAGAGGTGGATATAACCATCGGTCACATCCACCGGAGCGCCCGCAAAGGCGCCTTCCTGCTCCAGCACGGCCATCTGATCGGCGGTCAGCACCTTATAGGCGGTGGCGGGATGGCTCATTCGCCATCCTCCGACCCGGCCGCGAGGTTCTCGCCGACGACCGCATCCGGCTCGGGTGCGATCTCGGGGGTGCCGTCGGCCAGGTTCATCTCGGCGTCCTCTTCGGTTTCCTCGATGCGCGCGGCCGAGACGACATGCTCGCCCGGCGCGACATTGAAGAGCCGCAGACCCGCCGAGCCGCGCCCGATGACACGGAGCGACGCCAGCGACATGCGGATCAGCTTGGCCTGGTCGGTGACCAACATCAGCTGATGTCCCTTGGCGGCCGGGAAGCTGGCGACGACATCGCCGTTACGGGCGATATTGTCGATGTTGGTGATGCCCTGACCACCGCGACCCGTGCGGCGATATTCATAGGCGGAGGACAGTTTGCCATAGCCGTTGGCGCAGACGGTCAGGATGAACTGCTCGCAATTGCGCAGTTCGTCATACCGCTCGACCGACAGCTCGGGCTCGCCTTCCTTCTCGCCCTTCCAGGGCGCGAAACGCAAGTAAGCCTCACGCTCTTCCTGGGTGGTGCCGACCCGGTGCAGGACCGACAGCGAGATGACCTCGTCGCCGTCCTTCAGCGTGATACCGCGCACACCGGTCGAGGTGCGGCTCTGGAACTCGCGCACATCGTCCGCCGCAAAGCGGATCGCGCGGCCGCAACGGGTGGCGAGCAGCACGTCGTCCTCGGCACCGAGCAGCGCGACGCCGATCAGGCGATCCTCGCTCTCGTCGTCGAAGCGCATCGCGATCTTGCCGTTCGAGGGCACGTTGGTGAACGCATCCATCGAGTTGCGGCGCACGGCACCCTTGGCGGTGGCGAACATGACGTGGAGCTTACCCCACTCCGCCTCGTCCTCGGGCAGCGGCAGCACGGTCGAGATGACCTCGCCCGGTGCCAGCGGCAACAGGTTCACCATCGGCCGCCCGCGCGTGGCAGGCCCGCCCTCGGGCAGGCGCCACACCTTGTAGCGATAGACCTTGCCATGGTTCGAGAAGAACAGGACCGGCGTGTGCGTGCTGGTCACGAACAGCTCGGTGACGACGTCCTCGTCCTTGGTCGCCATGCCTGAGCGGCCCTTGCCGCCACGGTTCTGCGCGCGGAAGGCGTCGAGCGGGGTGCGCTTGATATAGCCCTGCATGGTCACGGTGACGACCATGTCCTCGCGCTCGATCAGGTCCTCGTCGTCGATACCGTCGGCGGCGGCGGCGATCTCGGAGCGGCGCGGTGTCGCGAACTGATCACGGATCGCCACCAGCTCGCCGCGCATGACCTCGTACAGCTTCACGCGGTTGGCGAGGATTTCGAGCAGCTCGGTGATCGAGTCCGCCAGACCCTTCAACTCGTCGCCGATCTCGTCACGGCCCAGCGCCGTCAGGCGGTGCAGGCGCAGGTCGAGGATGGCGCGAACCTGCGTCTCCGACAGACGATAGGTGTCGCCGAAGCCCTCATGCTCGACCGCCTCGACCAGGCGGATATACTGGGCGATCTCGGCGATCGGCCATTCGCGGGCGAGCAAAGCCTCACGCGCGGCGACCGGCGAGGCCGAGCCACGGATGATCCGCACCACCTCGTCCAGGTTCGTCACAGCAATGACGAGGCCCAGCAAGATGTGTGCCCGCTCGCGCGCCTTGGCCAGTTCGAACTTCGAGCGACGGGTGATCACCTGCTCGCGGAACTGGACGAACGCTTGGATGATGTCGCGCAGGTTCAGCAGCTCGGGGCGACCGCCGCGAATGGCGAGCATATTGGCCGGGAAGCTGGTCTGCGCCGGGGTATGCCGCCACAGCTGGTTGAGCACGACCTCAGGCGTCGCGTCACGCTTCAGGTCGATGACGATGCGAACGCCTTCGCGGTTCGATTCGTCGCGAATGTCGCTGATCCCCTCGATCCGCTTTTCCTTGGCGGCCTCGGCAATCTTTTCGACCAGCGCGTTCTTGCCCTGCTGATAGGGGATTTCGGTAAGGACGATGGCCCGGCGGTCGCCGCGCATCTCCTCGATCTCGTGACGAGAGCGCACGATGATCGAACCGCGCCCGGTCTGGTACGCCGAACGCGCGCCCGAGCGGCCCAGGATCAGCGCGCCCGTCGGGAAGTCGGGGGCGGGGACGATCTCGTTCAGTTCCTCGACTGTGATCGCGCCGTTTTCCATATAGGCCAGGCAGGCATTCACCACCTCGCCCAGATTGTGCGGCGGGATGTTGGTCGCCATGCCGACCGCGATGCCGCCCGCGCCGTTGACCAGCAGGTTCGGATATTGGGCGGGCAGGACCGAGGGTTCGCGCTCCGAGCCGTCATAATTGGGCTGGAAGTCGACCGTATCCTTGTCGAGATCGTCGAGCAGCGAATTGGCGACCTTGGCCAGACGCGCTTCGGTGTAACGCATCGCGGCGGGCGGATCGGGGTCCATCGATCCGAAATTGCCCTGACCGTCGATCAGCGGCACGCGCATCGACCAGTCCTGCGCCATGCGGGCCAGCGCGTCATAGATCGCGCTGTCGCCGTGCGGATGGTATTTACCCATCACGTCACCGACGATGCGCGCCGACTTGCGGTACGGCTTGCCCGCAACGAAGCCGCTTTCGGCGGCCGAATAGAGGATACGGCGATGGACGGGCTTCAGGCCGTCACGCACGTCGGGCAGCGCGCGCGCCACGATCACGCTCATCGCATAGTCGAGATAGCTCGACTTCATCTCGTCGACGATGGAGATCGTCGAAATATCGGAAGGTTCCGCGAGGGTCGTCTCGTCGGCCAAAGTCTGTTGCTTTCCGGCTTG
>CAJYRW010000037.1:0-38377 GCA_913777475.1 uncultured Sphingomonas sp.
CCGTGCAGCACCAGCATCGCGACCGACAGCAATCCGCACACCAGCGTGAAGGGCGTGAACAACCCGATCAGCGTCCCGTCGTAAAAGGCGCGCAGGTCGCTATCCAGGCGGAACGGTGCGCCCAGCATCACATTGCCGACCGCCACGCCGAAGACGAGGGCCGGAACCAGCCCGCCGACGAACAATGCCCAGTCCCAGCGCGCGCGCCATGCGGCGTCCGGCTTTTTCGAGCGATATTTGAACCCCACCGGCCGCAGGATCAGCGCGGCCAGCACGAGGAACATCGCGAGGTAGAAGCCCGAAAAGCTGACCGCATAGACAAACGGCCAGGCCGCGAAGATCGCGCCGCCGCCCAGGATGAACCAGACCTGGTTTCCCTCCCAGGTCGGCCCGATGGAATTGATGACCATCCGCCGCTCGGCATCGCTCCTCGCGACGAAGGGCAGGAGGGCGGCGACCCCCAGGTCGAACCCGTCGGTCAGGGCAAAGCCGATCAGCAGCACGCCCAGCAGCGCCCACCATATCAGGCGCAACATCTCATAGTCGAACATGTCCTGGCCTCCTTCAGGCGGTGACGGGAATGGCGGCGGGGATCGGTCCGGGCGCGGGCTGGTCGTCCGGCTCTTCCGGGCCGTGCGCGATGGCGGCGAGGATCAGGCGCACCTCGATCACCGCCAGCACGCCGTAGAGCGCGGTAAACCCGGCCAGCGTGGTCCACAGCGCCCCGCGTGACAGCGAGCTGGTCGCGAGGAAAGTCGGCAGCACCCCCTCGATCGCCCAAGGCTGTCGCCCCAGTTCGGCGACCAGCCAGCCGAGCTCGATCGCCACCCAGGGCAACGGGATCGCCGCCACTGCCAGGCGGAGGAACCAGCGCGCATCCATGTGCATCCGGAGCGAACACAGGATGAAGGCGGTGGCGAACAACGCGATCATCGTAAAGCCGATCGCGGCCATGACGCGAAAGCTCCAGAAGAGCAGGGCGACATTGGGGACCGTGTCCCATGCCGCCGCCTCGATCTGCGTGAGCGTCGCGGCGCGCGGGTCGGCCATCTGCCGCTTGAGCAGCAGGGCATAGCCCAGGTCGCGCTTGTGCGCCTCGAACCGGGCTCGCTGGGCGACGTCGTTCGGGTTCGCCTTCAGCCGCTGCACGGCGTCATAGGCGATCACGCCCGAGGCGATGCGCTCCTGCGCCTTCAGCACCAGTTCGGACATGCCCGCGACCGTCCCGTCCAGGCTGCGCGTCGCGATCAGGCCCAGCACCCAGGGAATCTCGACCTTGTAGCGCGTCTCGCGCGCCACCGTGTCGGGCAGGCCGAACAGGGTGAGGCCCGAGGGGCCGGGCTCGGTGTGCCAGACCGCCTCGATCGCGGCGAGCTTCATCTTCTGGTTATCGGTCAGCGCATAGCCGCTCTCGTCGCCCAGCACGACGACCGACAGCGACGAGGCGAGGCCGAACGCCGCCGCCACCGTCATCGAGCGGCGCGCGACGGGCAGGAACCGCCCGTTCAGCAGCCAGAAGGCCGACACACCCAGCACCACGACCGAGGCGCAGACATAGCCCGCGCTCACCGTGTGGACGAACTTGGCCTGGGCGACGGGATTGAAGAGCACCGCGCCGAAGTCGGTGACTTCCATGCGCATCGTATCGGGGTTGAAGCTAGCCCCTACCGGGTTCTGCATCCAGCCATTGGCGATAAGAATCCACAGCGCGGACAGGTTGGTGCCCAGCGCCGTCATGAAGGTGACGATCAGATGGCCGAGCTTCGACAGCCGGTCCCAGCCGAAGAACATCAGCCCGACGAACGTCGCCTCCAGGAAGAAGGCCATCAGCCCCTCGATCGCTAGCGGTGCGCCGAAGATGTCGCCGACATAATGCGAGAAATAGGACCAGTTGGTGCCGAACTGGAACTCCATGGTCAGGCCGGTGGCGACACCCAGCACGAAGTTGATGCCGAAGATCTTGCCCCAGAAGCGCGTGGTCACGCGCCATTCCGGGCGATTGGTCATGACATAGACCGATTCCATGATTACCAGCATCATCGACAGGCCCAGCGTCAGCGGCACGAACAGGAAATGATACAGCGCGGTGGCCGCGAATTGCAGCCGCGACAGGTCGATGACCCCGGGGTCCATAGCATGTCTCCATTGAAGGAGCCGCCCCCCGGCCCCTTGCGTGTCGACTCGCTAGGCGCAGAGGTTTCCGCCGACATTGACCATGGTCAAAGACGGGGTGGCCGATCGGGGCGAGGGTCGGGCCATGACGACGATCGCCCATGCTCCACTGGCCGCCAGGTCGCGCAATCGCTGGTTGAAGGACGCCGCCGGGCGGCGGGACGGCGCGTCGGGTTTGTTGCTGCTCGATACGCTGGCCGCCACCGGCTTCGCGGCGGGGTTGGCGGGCGGCGTGACGGAGGTCGCGGGGCAGGGGGCGGTGTGGCCCTGGGCGATGCTTGCCCTGGCTATGGGGGGCTTGCGCGCGCTCTTCGCGACGCTGGCGCAGCGGCGGGGCGCGGCGCGGGCGGGCGAGGTCAAGCGGGCGCACCGGCGGCATGTCGTCGGCGCCACGCTCCACCGTGCGGCCGGTGCCCCGATCGATGGCGGGTTGCTGGCGACGCAAGCCGTGGATGCGGTCGAGGCGCTGGACGGCTATGTCGCCCGCTTCCTGCCCGCCCGTCGCGCCGCCGCCATCGCGCCGATGCTGGTGCTGGCCGCGACCGCTTGTGCCAGTTGGGTCGCCGCGCTGATCCTGGCGGCGACGCTGCTGCCCTTCGTCGCAGCGCTGATCCTGGCGGGCGGCGCGGCGGCAGACGAGTCGCGGCGTCAGTTCGTCGCGCTTCACCGCTTGTCCGCGCGCTTTGCCGACCGGGTGCGGGCGTTGCCGGTCGTGCTGGCCTTCCGGGCCGAGGCGCGGGAAACCGGGGCGATCGGTGCGGCGGCGCAGGAGCTGGCCGACCGGACGATGCGCGTGCTGCGCGTCGCCTTCCTGTCCTCGGCCGCGCTGGAGTTCTTTGCGGCGCTGTCGGTGGCCTTGGTCGCGGTTTATTGCGGCTTTTCGCTGCTCGGCCTGCTGCCGTTCACTGCGCCGGAGACGTTGACGTTGGGCCGCGCCTTCTTCGTGCTGGCGCTGGCACCCGAATTCTACGCGCCTATGCGTCGCCTGGCCGCCGCCTATCACGATAAGCAGGCGGCCGAGACGGCGGCCGACGTGCTGATCCCCATCGCCGATCCGGTGCGCGCCGGGCCCGTCGCGGCGGCCGCGCCGCTACATTTGCGCGACGTGACGATCCATTATCCGGGCAGCGATGGGCCCGCGGTATCGAACCTGTCGCTGCGCATCGAGCCCGGCGAGGTGGTGGCCTTGCTGGGCCCGTCGGGCAGCGGCAAGACCAGCGTCCTGCACCTGCTGCTCGGTCTCGCGCCGCTGACCGCCGGGAGCGCCGAGGCGGGCGGTGCACCGCTGATATCGCTCGCGGGACAGGCGAGCTGGGCGGGGCAGCATCCGCTGCTGATCGCGGGCACGATCCGCGAGAACCTGTTGCTGGCGCACCCGCAGGCCGATGACGTGACGCTGCAGCGCGCGGTGGTGTCCGCAGGGCTGGTGCCGATGCTCAATCGTCGGCCGGGCGGACTGAACGCGGTGATCGATGCGCGCGGCAGTGGCTTGTCAGGTGGCGAGCGGCGGCGGATCGCTCTGGCCCGTGCGCTGCTGAAGCCCGCGCCGTTCCTGCTGCTCGACGAGCCGACTGCGCATCTCGACGCTGTTGCCGAGGCGGCGCTGATCGCCACCATCGCCGTCGCCGCCCGGGGGCGGACGACCCTGATCGCCACCCACAGCCCTGCGCTCGCGGCCATTGCGACGCGCGTCGTTCATCTGGGAGCCGCGGCATGACGCTCCACGATCTGATTGCCGCCGAACGCCAGCGGGAGCGTCGTCGCCTGCGCCGGGCGGGACTGTGTGCCGCGCTGGTCGCCGCTGCATCGGTGTTGCTGCTCGCCCTGTCGGGCTGGTTCCTGACCGCCGCCGCGCTGGCCGGGGGAGCGGGGATCGTGGCGGCGCAGGCGTTCAACTATATGCTGCCCTCCGCCGCGATCCGGCTGCTCGCGATCCTGCGCACCGGCGCGCGCTATGGCGAACGGCTGGCGAGCCATGGCGCGGCGTTCGGCGCGCTCGCCCGGCTGCGTCCCGCCCTTTATCGCGCGATCACCGCCGCGCCGCCTTCGGTGGCGCTCGGCCTGGGGCGGGGCGAGGCGACGGCGCGGCTGATCGGCGATGTCGATGCCGTGGAGTGGCGCTTCGTCCGCTTGTCGGGGCCATGGGGCATGGTCGCCGCGCTGGTGTCGGGGGCGGCGCTGACTTGGCTCGGCGGATGGTCGAGCATGGTCGCGACCCTGGCCTGTGCCGGGGGCGCTCTGGGCCTGGGCCGCATCTGGGCCACGCGACTGGAGCAGCCCGGCCGCGCGGTGCAGCAGGCGATGGGCGTGCTGCGCGAAGAGGTGGCGATGTGCGGCGGGGCGGCGGCGGAGTTGCGCTGCTTCGGTCTGGAGGATTGGGCGGTCGCGCGGATCGCGGCGGCGGGCGACCGTCTGGCCGATGCGCAGGCGCAGGCGGTGGCGGTCGCCGCCCGGTTCGAGGGGCTGCACGCGATCAGCGTCGCGCTGGCGGCGGCCTCCGCTCTGGTCCTGTCGGCGGGGGCGGGGGCTCCCGTCGCGGCGCTCGCCGCGCTGGCGGCGGCGATGACGGTCGATGCGATCGCGCCGATGCTACGCGCCATGACCGAAACGGGCCGCCTCCGCGAGGCCGAGGCACGGCTCGACGCGGTGTTCGCGGCGGCGGAGACAGCCCGGCCCGCGACCGGAGCGCGCGGCGCGGTGATGCTGGTCATCGATGGCGAGCTGTTCGCGCCGGGTAGCCGGGTTGCGCTGACCGGGCCATCGGGGTCTGGCAAGACGAGCCTGGTCGAGGGGCTGCTGGGCCTCCGCGCGCTGTCGGCGGGGCGGGTTCTGATCGACGGCCGGGATGCGGCGACGCTGGGGCCCGAGACTCTGCGCACGACCTTTGCCTGGGCGCCGCAGGATGCCGCGCTGATGGCGGGCACGGTGCGCGACAATCTGCGGCTGGCCATGCCCGATGCGAGCGATGACCGTCTCTGGGAAGTGCTGTCCGACGCGGCGCTCGATGGGGTGGTGCGGGGCTTGCCCCAAGGGCTCGACACCTGGCTGGGCGATGACGGTGCCCGGCTGTCGGGCGGCGAGCGGCGGCGGCTGTCGCTGGCGCGCGCCTATCTGGGGGAAGCGCCTTGGCTACTCCTCGACGAGCCGGGTGAGGGGCTGGACGCCGATGTCGCAGCCGAGATCGCCCACCGCCTGGATGCGCGGTTGCGGCGCACCGGGCAGGGGCTGATCCTGGTCAGCCACCGTCCGGCCTTGTCCGCCTTGTGCGACCGGCATCACCCGGTGACGGCCGGGCTCCGACGCTGCGCCGCCTGATCCGGGTCAGACGGCCTGGCTGAACCGCTGCTCGTCCTCGCTCCGCCACGCGTCGAACATGGCGGCAATGCTGCGGGCATAGGGCAGCGCGTCGTCGGCCAGCCGCAACTGCCAGCCCTGCCATGCGATCAACCCGACCTGCTCGAACCGATCGAGCCGCTCGCGGATCAGGTCTCGTTCGGGCAGGTTGCCGATCTCGGCGACGCCGCGACACAGTATGTCCGCGATCAGATCGCCCCTTTGCTGGTCGAGGGGATCGCGGTGCAATCCGCGTTCGGTCGCGAACCGGCCGGCGCGGATCGACTCATGCCATTCGCCCGCCTTCTTGGCGTTCTGGAGCAGCCGGTCGGGAAAGGCGCTGATCGCGCTGGCGCCCAGGCCGAGCAGGATTTCGGCGGGGTCGTCGGTAAAGCCCTGGAAATTGCGCCGCAGCTCACCTTTCGCGGCCGCCTGCGCCAGCGGATCGCCCGGCTTGGCGAAGTGATCGAAGCCGACCGCGCGATAACCCGCCGCCGTCAGCCAATCATGGGCCAGTGCTGCCTGGGCAAAGCGCTCGGCGGCCCCTGGCAACGATGCGGCATCGATCCGGCGCTGGCGCGGGATCAGGTGCGGGATATGCGCATAGCCGAACACCGCCAGCCGCTCCGGTGAAAGCGAGAGCGTCTGCTCCAGCGTCCGCTCCAACCGGCCCGCATCCTGCGCCGGCAGGCCGTACATCAGGTCGAAATTGATCGAGGCAACCCCGGCGGCACGCAGCCGCTCGACCGAGCGGACCACCTGCTCGTGCGGCTGGACCCGCCCGATCGCCGCCTGAAGGTCGGGGTCGAAGGTCTGGACGCCCAGGCTGACCCGCTCGACCCCGACCTCGCCGATGACTGCCGCCCAGTCCGCATCGAAGCCGCGCGGGTCGAGTTCTAGCGACAGGACGGCACCGTCACACGAAAAGGCAGTGCGGAGATGCGCGACGAGCGCTGCGAAGGCGGGGGGCGCGATGGCATTGGGACTGCCGCCGCCAAAGGCGATCCGGCCGATCCGTCCCCGCCCCGCCAGGTGCCGGGCGAACAGGTCGATCTCCGCATGGAGCCGCGCCAGATACGCATCGAGCCGCGCCGTCCGGTTCGCCGCGCCGGTGTTGCACCCGCAATACCAGCAAATCTCGCGGCAATAGGGGATGTGCAGATAGAGCGATACGGGAGTATTGGCCCCGACCGCTTCGATCGCAGTTACCATATCGCCATGCGCTACCTGATCGCCAAACTCGGCGGCGGTGGGATAGCTGGTATAGCGCGGCACGGGCCGGGCGAGCAGAGCGGGGTGATAGGGCCACATGCGACACGGTTTGCCCCGGCGCGGTCGCCACGCCTTTGATCGCCGTCAAAAGGATGGGCGGACGTACCCCATCACGCCGCCAGCGCGTAGCGTCGGCAATGGTCGAGATAGCCCGCCTCATGCCGGCCCGAGAGCGACACGACGCTTTCCCACAGCCAGGACGGTGTATCGAGCGTACCGCGCCGATCCGCGTCGAGCAGCGCCAGCCACTCCCCGCGTGTGGCCTTGTCCATCTGACGGGCATGGGCGGTGCCCACGACGAAGGCCAGGTGGCGGGCGGCGCGGATCGCTTCCCCCCGGCTGAACTGGTCGACCTCCAGTTTCAGATCCTGCGGGGTCAGTTCGCGGATGAAGAGCGAACGGTCCAGCATGGTGACCGGCATCATGCGCGATCCCAGATAGGGGGACAGGTGGCGCGCGGCGGTCACCACCCGCTCGGCATCGTCCTGCGGCATGTCCGCGCCCGGCGCGGCGGGCGCGATGGGGGCGGTCGCTTCCTTCAGGTCGACCAGCGCATAGGACCAGTTGCCCTTGCGCGTCTTCAGCGCCACGATCGCGGCATAACGCAGCAGGCCCAGCGAACTGCATCCCTTCATCCAATAGGCCGCATCGACCAGCCGGACTTCGCGGTCCTGCGGCTTGCCCTTCAGCGACAGGACCATCGCGCCGACGCGTTCGTCGGCGAACAGGGTATGCAGCGCGTCGCGTTCTTCCGGGGCCAATTCCCAGAATTTCTTGCCCAGCGGAATGCGGGGCTCGACGGCATCCAGCCGCTCCTTGGCCAGATGACGCCAGCGGCGACCCAGCGCCTCGCGCTCGACGCAGCGCACGATGTCGGACTCCACGCCGGGATCGCCGTCCACCGGATCGCGCATGGCGGTCGCATAACCATCGACCATTTCCTCCATCATGCGCATCGTGACCACGCCCGGCAGGTCGGAGCCACGGGCCGCCGTGGCCAGCGACAGGCCCAGCCGGATCAGGTCATGCGCCGGATTGCCGATTACCGCTTGGTCGAGGTCGCGAATCTGGATGTCGACCGAGCCGTCGCCATTGGCGACCGGCCCCAGATTGCCGAGATGGCAATCGCCGCAAATCCAGACGGGAGGTCCTTCGGGCACTCGCCGCGCCACTTCCGACCCTGCGAGCCACTCATAGAATTTGGCGGTATTGCCGCGAACATAGGCGTGAACGGATCGCGCCATCTTCAAATTGCGCTTGGCTTCGAGAATGGATGAACGGTCGGCGGTCTGGGGCATGCGGTGTCGGGATCTCGAAGAGTTGGGTCGTCAAAACGCGGAGCGGCCGGAAAAGTAACAAAACATTGCCGAGCGACGGCGAGCCCGATGTGGCTGTACGTGTTGCTATAGCCTTGTCCGCCTCGCCCAGGCGCGATCGTCGGCAAGCCCAAGGCTCATAAAGCGCCTCATTAAAATAGATTGTTAATAAGGAGGTGGGATAGCCGCCGCCAATCTCCCAGCTGCGATCGGCTCCCCTTGATCTTCTCCCTGCTGCCCTATTCTCCGTACCTTCTGGCGGTTTCCATCGGCATCTGCCTGACCTCCGGCTGGCTGGTCGCGCTGTTGACCGCAGAGGTGCGCCATACCCGCACCGGCCCGATCGGCTGGCGCGACGGAGGGCTGGCACTGGCTGCAGGTCTGGGCGTGTGGTCGACTCATTTCAGTGCAATGACCGCCTATCGCCCGGACTTGATCCTGACCTATGCACCGTACCGCACGGCGATCTCTGCGGCGGTGGGCGTGCTGCTGGTTGGGCTTCCCATCGCCGCGCTTGCCAGGGTGGAGCAGCAGAGCAGGCGGGTCGCTCTTGCCGTGACGGCCGGTTTCGGCATCTGGTGCATGCATGCCGTCGGCCTGTCGGCGCTGGTCGATTGCGGTCACGAATTCTCCGTTGCAACGAACCTGATCGGCGGGCTGATCGGGACGGCGATCCTTGTCGGCTGGCAAGTCCGTCGCGCGCCCCTCTTTCCGCGGCTGGCCACCGGCATGTCCTTTGTGGGCGCGGTGTGCGCCGTCCATTTCATCAGCCTGGCCGGGGACATCGTGACCGCGCGGCTGGCTGTCGTTCACGGCAGCGCCATGTCGCCCGGCCTGATCGCGGCCTGCACCGCCTTTGCCGTCTCGATCGCCTGCCTGGGCGGCGTCCTGTCCGCCTCCCAGGCACGGTTGCGACGCGAACGCGAGGCGCAGACGCTCAAGGCGGTGATCGAGAGCATGTCGGATGGCTTGGTCTTCATCGACAAGGCGGGGCGGCTTCGCCAATATAACCGGCGTTTCCTGGCTCAATTCGATACGCCGCCGGAAGCGCTCCGGACCGGCGTGACGATCGACACGTTTCTGGACACCATTGCGCGATACCGGAACTGGCATCCCGACAAGCGCGCCCTTGTCGGCCAGGCCATGAAATCCTGGGTTTACACTGGTGGGTCGTTCGACCGCGAGTGCGAGATGGAGGACGGCCGCACCTATGTCATGCAGTGCCGCCCGGTGATCGAGCAGGGGGTCGTCCTGACCTTCAACGACGTGACGGCCGAGCGGCAGGCCAGCCGGAAGCTGAGTCATCATGCGCATCACGATGCCCTGACCGACCTCGGCAATCGCCGGGCGCTTCAGGAGCGCAAGTCGGCCATGATCAGCAGCGAGGAGACGTTCAGCCTGCTGCTCATCGATCTCGACGAGTTCAAGCAGGTCAACGACACGTTCGGCCACGGCATCGGCGACAAGCTGCTGGTCCATTGCGCGGACATCCTTCGTGGGTTGGTCGGGCCGGACAGCTTCGTCGCCCGCATGGGCGGCGACGAAATGGCGATCGTGATGGCCTTGCCGATCGACCAGGCCACCGCCTTTGCCCAGACGGTCGTGACCCGTATGGCGGAAGCCGTCACCATCGACGGCTATCGCCTGCTGCCCGGGTGCAGCATTGGCGTGGCCGAATGGGTGGCGGGGCTGACGGGCGAGGAGCTTATGCGACGCGCCGACCTGGCGCTATACGATGCCAAACGGGCGGGTCGCCGCCGTGCCCATCGGTACGAGCATGGTATGACCGAGGCGCTTCTCCAGCGGCAGGAGATCGTCGAAGGCCTTCGTGACGCGGTGAGGGACGGTGGCTTCCACCTGGCGTTTCAGCCGATCTCCGACCTCGCGTCCGGCGTGACCTGCGGTTACGAGGCGCTGCTGCGCTGGCAGCATCCCGTCCGGGGCTGGATCGCGCCCGACGTCTTCATTCCCATCGCCGAGGAGGCAGGCCTGATCGAGGAGATCGGACGGTGGGTGATCGCCGAGGCATGTCGACACATGGTGGATTGGTCGCCGCATCTGTATGTGGCGGTCAACGTGTCGGCCGCACAGCTGGCATCGGACGCGTTGCTCGACCATCTCGCCCAGGCCGTCCTGGTCAATGGCCTGGCGCCTGAGCGGCTGGAGATCGAAATTACCGAAACGGCGCTGATCCAGGACCCGGTAACGGTTGCAGGCCGGTTGGAGCGTATCCGCAAGCTGGGCTTCAAGGTCGCCCTGGATGACTTCGGCACCGGGCAGTCATCGCTCTCGCATCTTCGCGACCTGTGTTTCGACCGGATCAAGATCGATCGCAGCTTCGTGCTGCGTGCGGCGAGCGATCCGCGGTCGATGGCGGTGCTGCGGGCGACGGTGGCGCTGGGCGGCGAGCTGGGCGTCATCACCCATGCCGAGGGCGTCGAAACCTCCGAACAGCTCGCCTTGTGTCGACAAATCGGATGCGACGCCGCGCAGGGTTACCATATCGGTCGCCCGCTCATCCCCCTGGTGGAGATGGGCATGCTGCATCAGGTCCATGCCGAGAAGGTGGCGTGACGTGCGGATCGGCGGCGGAAAGCGTGCCGCTGAGGACTGTTTAACCCGGTTATAGGCTCTGAAATTCAGGTGCAGCGATACTGAAATTCCGTTAACCATCTCTTTTAACTGTCCAATTTAGACAGTGGTTTAACATATGTATATAGGTCGCCCGGTCTGGAGGACCGATGCGCTTTCTAACTTGCCTTACGGAAAATCATGATCTGCGACTGGTGGCGCTCGCTGCGCTATTCTGTCTGACGGGCTCTGCGATCACGGTAAGGCTGCTTCAGCGGCTGCGTACCGCAGACCCCGGTACGCATCTGGCCTGGGGTTTCATGGGGGGCGTATCGACCGGCGCGACGATTTGGTGCACGCATTTCATTGCGATGATGGCGTATCAGCCGGGTGTGGCCGTGGCCTATGACCCGCTGCTGACCGCCCTTTCGCTCGTCATTGCCATGATCGGCAGTTCCATCGCCCTGACCATTGCGGTCCGTCGTCAGCCATTCGCGCCGCTGGCGGGTGGATTGTTGTTCGGCTTGGCGGTCACCGCCATGCACTATACCGGCATGATGGCTTTTGCGGCCAAAGGGTTGGTCGAATGGTCGCCCGCCTATGTGGCAGCGTCGATTGTGTTTGCCCTTGTCTTCGGCGCGCTGGCCTTCACCCGCGCTCTGTCGACCGGCCAGCGGGGCAGCCCATGGCCTGCAACCGCGCTCGTGATGACGAGCATCGTCCTGCTTCATTTCACAGGCATGGCGGCTCTGGCCGTTTTTCCCACTGCGGCGGAACATGGCCAGACCGACAGCCAAAGCGCGACGATCATCATGGCGTGCGCAGTCGCGGCCGTCGGCATGCTCGTGCTCGGCACTGGTTTTGCCACCTATGTCCTGGACGTGTCTGCCAATGTCGCCTGGCGCCGCCGCATGGCCCAGGTGATGGAGGGCAGCGTCGATGCGATGATCATCGAAAGTAATGGCGTGATCGTCGCGGCGAACGGCGCATTTACGCAGCTTTTGGGCATCGACGACGATGTGGTGGGCCAGTCCCTGCAACGCTGGGTTTCGGACATTGGATCGGTCGAGCCCGGTACCCTCGCGCAGCGTAGTCTGGAGGTGGCCGACGGCTCCCCCATGCCCGTGGAGATCGCCCTTCGCGTCGATACCGACGACAAAAAGTCGTACATGATCTATGCTCTTCGTGACGTGCGTCAGCGGCTGGCGCAGGAGCGACGCATCGCGCATTTGGCACGAAACGACAGTCTGACAGGACTGCCCAACCGGACGTCTTTCCTGGAATGGTCCCATCGCCAGGCGGCGCCAGACGAACCTGGGCGCCGCCTGGCATTGCTGTCGATCGACCTCGACCGCTTCAAGGAGGTCAACGACACGCATGGCCATGCCGCCGGCGATCATTTACTGTCGACCATCGGCATGCGGATGAAGGAACTGGCACAGCCCGGCGAGTTTCTGGCGCGCCTGGGCGGGGACGAATTCGTCGCTTTGATCGGCATCCAGGATCACGACGATGCGATCGACCTGATCGATCGACTGCGGTGCGCGATTACGACGCCGGTCGCTTATGACCACTCGACGCTGAGCTGCGGCATGAGTGTGGGCGTCGCGCTGTGGCCGCAGGATGCCGATGAGATTTCGGCGCTGATCAACAACGCCGACCTTGCCATGTACCGGGCGAAATCCAGCATCACGACCGACTTCTGCTTTTACGAAGAGGAAATGGATCAAACGGTCCGCGCCCGTCGTCGGATCGCGACCGAACTGCGCGACGCACTGGATCACGATCAGTTTGCTATCCACTGGCAGGTACAGGCATCGGTCGAGACGGGCGAGATCACCGGTTATGAAGCGCTGCTGCGCTGGACGAAGCCCGATGGCACGAACGTTTCGCCGTTTGAGTTCATCACGATTGCCGAACAGACCGGCTTGATCATGCCGATTGGCGAGTGGGTCCTGCGGCGAGCCTGCCAGGAAGCGGCGACTTGGCCCATGCCGTGGAAGATTGCGGTGAACCTCTCTCCCGTCCAGCTTGGTCATGTCGATCTGCCTCGGCTCGTCCATCAGATTCTGATCGAAACCGGCATGGCCCCCGCCCGACTGGAACTGGAAATCACGGAATCCGCGATGATTACGGACCCCGAGCGCACGACGCATGTGTTGCGTCAGCTAAAGTCGCTGGGCGTGTCGATCGCCATGGACGATTTTGGAACCGGCTACTCATCGCTCTCGACGCTACGGTCGTTTCCGTTCGACAAAATCAAACTCGACCGCTCGTTCATGACCGAACTGGACGTGGCGCCGCAGTCGGCCGCGATCATCCGGGCGGTGCTTGCACTGGGCGAAAGCCTGTCGATCCCCGTCCTTGCCGAGGGCGTGGAGACGCGTTCGCAGCTCGAATTCCTGCGAGCGGAAGGGTGCAACGAAGCCCAGGGATATCTGTTGGGGAGGCCTGGGTTGATGCAGCCCAACGAGAGTGTCGCGCTCCCGGAATCCACTTCGCACGCGGCATAAGGACATCGACATTCAGGGCTGCCTTCCGTGGTGCAAGTTGTTCCACGGTCGGTCAGATCCACCAGATGCCGGGACTGAACACCTAACCGGCTCACACGGTCGGAACCGCCGCGCCATAAATCTGGCAATCGGCGCGTTTGGTTCCCGTCAGACTTCCGTCGTTCCGCAGCGAATAGCTGGTCCGTTCGCGGACATTGAAGGCCAGGACGCGCCTGATCGTCAGGTTGCCGAGTGCGGCAGTGACCAAGCTGACCGGGGCGATGGGCTGATAGTCATAGATGACCTCGACCACCATCACCGCCGTACCGCCCGTGGCGGCAATCTGCTTCCCCGGCGTGCCCACGCCGTCCATGGTCGAAGCGCCTTCGACCGCGCCATGATCGGCGTTCGTGGTGTCGTCCAGATTGGTGATCGGGCCACCGCCCTCGTTCCTGGGCGCGCCGAGCGAGGACGAAGCCGCCAGGGCGCCGGCGCAGCGCTGCCAGCGGAACCATTGACGATAGCCATTGGGGTTGCCGGCGGATACCGGGCCCTGGCCCCCCGAGCCCGTGGTCGTGGTGCGTTGCTCGAGATCGGACAGAATGATCCGACCTTTGGCCGCCAACGACAGCGGCTCTCCCATCTTCATGGCGCCGATCATGATCTCCGTGACATCGGCCTCGTCCATCGTGGTCCGAATCCGGCCCGCATTATCCGCCACCGCCATCGCGATCTGCGAAACGCGCAAATTGGCCAGCACGTAATTGCCGACCTCCACGCCGCCCAGCCCCAGGAGCAGGATTATGGGCGCGGCGAGCGCGAACTCGATCATCGCAACGCCGCGGCCATCGCCCGCCACACCGGCAAACCGCTCGATACGGCGTTTCATCCGCATTGGATCACCGGCTCCGCCTGCGAGGCATAGGGCTGGTTCTTCAACATCGTCGTCGCGGTCAGCGTCGTTACCGGGCTCCATCCCATCAACCGGCTCATGGGAATGATCTCGGGATAGGTCACGGTCGCGGTGTAGAGAACGACGTCATCCGAACCGCCGGTGCCCGCACGTGCGCCATCGGCGTCCCAGACGCCATTTCCGTTGATATCACGAAAACAGTCCCCGGCGTTGTACTGCCCCAGCGGCGGCGTGTCGGTGGTGATCGGCTCGGGCTTGGCCACCTGCTGGAATTTGCCATAGCTGGTGGGCACGACGACGACGACGGCGTCCCGAGAGATTGCCTTGACGCTGTCGCTGACCATGGCCGTCAATTGCGCCGCCGTCGTGCCCGTCCCGATCGTTACCCGCCGGGCTGCGCGATCCAGGGCATCCTGCACCTGCGTGGCGACATATTGGCGATAGCCCAGGTCGAACAGGCCGCCCATGATCGCGATGGCGGGGAGCGCGATCAGGGCGAACTCCACCACCGTGGCGCCGCGACGGTCGCCACCGATGCGGCGAAGCGCGTCCTTATAGCTCTGCCTCATTGGGTCAGTCTCAACGCGCCGATATTCTTCCCGATTTCGATAAAGCGCGCCATCAATTCTGCTTGGTTCGACGAGGTGGAGGCCTGGCTGGGCGTGCTCGCGCAGTTGGTCAGCGACGAGTCGAGCGTGGTGGCGAAGCCGATCACCCAGATCGAATACCCCATGGACTTGGCCCGCGAGCACAGCAGGTTGAAGCGCTGCTTGTGGCGGGCAAGCTGGTCGTTCTGATCCGAATATTGTCCGCCGGGCGTGACCCGTGCGTCGAGCCTTTCCACGCCGTAGGACGAATAGAGGCTTGCGTAGCCGGTGTCGAACAGCCCGTCCGTCATGAAGATGATGTATTTCTTGACGGGCATCATGTTGTACGTTTCCGGGTTGTTGCTACCGAAAATGCCCCCGGACGATGCCCAGCGGGCGCCCCACATCATTCCATTGTCATGATAGGTGCCGCCATCGGGATTAAGGGTGTTGAGATACTTGTTCAGGTCGTCCCTGGTCCATCCCTGCATCGATGCGGCTGGAGATGGACACGCAAATTGTGGCTTGAAGGGGTCGTTGCTGTACGCTCGCGCCGGATAACTCGTGTACTCAACCTCCGGCCAATAGGGTTTCCACTTGGTTTCCGTATTGTTCGGTATCAGATCGATGTTGAGATCCGTCGCGCCGACCGGAATGGCCGTATCGTTCGGGCCCATCCGCACGGTCTGTCGCTCTTCGACGCACCCTGCCCAGGTCACTTTCCTGGGCGTGTTTTGGACCGGCGTAATGCCTTTGTCATCGGCGGTACCGACCAGGTCGGCCATGTCGACGCTCGCCCCGGACACATATCGCGAGGTGTCGAAACTACGGGGAAGATAGTTGAAATAGGTGCAGATACCGCGTCCGGAATCATAGCTGCCATACCAGTATGAGCAACTTCTGGAGCTCATATACTCCCTCACGACCTGCCGGGATTGATAGGTCCAGGGGCCGGACAGCATGTAGTTGGGATTGGCGGCGCGGATCGCTGCACCGATGTTGACGGCGCTGGCATAGGGAACGACGCCGTAGCGAAGGCGCATGCCCGATGCGGTCAGTTGCTTCTGAATCGGTTCCAGTTGATCGTACAGCGCCAGCACGGCCGAACGCAGCGCTTCGATCTTGGTCTGGGAGTCGCTGGACGTTGCCTTGTCCCGCATCGAGCCGGTCGTATCCAGCACGAAGACGATGTCGGTGTTCACGAAATCCTGGGACGCATTGCAACTGACGCTCACCGGCAGCTCGACAAATCCGAATATCCGCATCAGCGACGTCGGAACCGTGGTGGCGGCATTGATGACGACGGTCGTCTTCGAGTCCGTGGTGCTGGAGATAGAGGGGGTGAACGGCTTCGATCCGAACATGCCCTGCTGAAAGTTGAAATTGAAGAATTTGGCGGCCTCGGCCCTCACGCCGTCGTCGACGGTGCCGTCGGTCATCGCGCGTCGACCCGCCAGAACCGCCGCGTCGCACGCGATCTGCATCTGCTTGCGCGTCACATATTCGGTGCCGAGATCGATGGCCGACCCGATGAGCGCGACGAGTGGAATGAGGAAAAATGCCCACAACGTCATGACATTGCCGCGTCGATTGGCGGTGAGTCCGGCCAGGACACCTGACTCCGTGGAACGTGATGGCCACCGCAGTCGGGGCAAACCACAAGACGGAAGTCGGCAGTTCATCCGGCGGCCGTACCGGCATAACGTAAACGGCAGGTTTACGAGGACGGGGGCGATCTTGACGAGCGGCCTGTAGGGCAGGGCGGCGTATGATCGATAACCCTGCGGGTATCGTTTGATATGAAGTTGGTGTTGGACGGACCGCGCCGTCCCGGACATGCTTGCCACCACAACGGCGAGAGCTGCGGACCAGTCGCAACGACCGAATGCGATATCCTGTGGAGAGGAAGCGTATGATGGGTATCATGCCACTCGATGGTGTTCGGCATGCTGACCTTTTCAGGAGCGTCGGGCAGGATCGATTCCGGTCGAAGCGGCTCCTGCGATCTGCTGTCTCACATCCCCTCTCGGCAGGCCCGATGCGGGTTTTCTTTGGCTCGGAGCGTCATCGGCCCGTGTCCGACTGCACCCACGCCCTAATGGACGCCTGAACGCAGAGCCACTCGGCACCGCGCCGTCCCACATCTCAACGATCATGATGGAGAGCGAAATGACATCCCTGCTCGACGCCGCGCATCTCGACGGCCGGTTCTTCGACGGACACTGGATCGAGGGCGGCCAAGGCTATGACGTCCTCGAACCGGCGACTGGCGCGGTTCTGGCGCGGGCCGCCTCGGTCGATGCCGCCACGGTTACCAAAACGGCGACGGCGGCCCGCGCCGCGCAGCAGGGCTGGGCCGCAGCGACGGCGGATGTCCGGGCGGGCGTCTTCGTCCAGGCAGCGGCGCTGGCGCGGGCGCATGCCGAGGAGATCGTGACCTGGACCATGCGGGAAAGCGGCTCGGTGCGCGCCAAGGCGGAGTTCGAGCTGGCGATCACGATCAAGGCGATCGAGCTGGCGGCGGCGATGCCGAATCAGGCGCAGGGGCTCGTCCTGCCCAGCGAGCCGGGGCGGCTGAGCCTGGCGCGCCGTCGTCCGCTGGGCGTGGTCGGGGTGATCGCGCCGTTCAACTTTCCGCTCTATCTGGCGATGCGCGCGGTGGCCCCGGCGCTGGCGGTCGGCAATGCGGTGGTGCTCAAGCCCGACCCGCGCACGGCGATCTGCGGCGGTCTGGTGATCGCGCGTCTGTTCGAGCTGGCCGGGCTGCCCGCCGGTGTCCTGTCGGTGCTGCCCGGCGGCGGCGAGGCGGGGGCGGCACTCTGCGCGGACCCGAATGTCGCGATGATCCAGTTCACCGGTTCGACCGGGGCGGGCCGAAAGGTCGGCGAGGCGGCGAGCCGTCACCTCAAGAAGGTCTCGCTGGAATTGGGTGGCAAGAACACGCTGATCGTGCTGGACGATGCCGATCTCGACCTCGCGACGCGCAACGCCGCCTGGGGGGCATGGCTGCATCAGGGGCAGATCTGCATGACGGCCGGGCGCATCCTGGTGCATCGTGCGATCTTCGACGCATTTGCGACCCGACTGGCCGAGAAGGCGAAGGCGCTGCCGGTGGGCGATCCGATGTCGGGCACGGTCGCGATCGGCCCGCTGATCAGCCAGCCGCAACTCGACCATGCGGTCGATATCGTCGAACGCAGCGTCGCCGCAGGCGCGCGCCTTCTGGCGGGCGGCAAGGCCGAGGGACTATGCCTCGCCCCGACCGTGCTGGAAGGGGTAAAGCCGGGCATGGCGGCGTTCGAGGAGGAGATTTTCGGCCCGGTCGCGGTGCTGGTGCCGTTTGACACGGACGACGAGGCGGTCGCGCTCGCCAACGACACCGAATACGGCCTGTCGGCGGCGGTGATCTCGAAGGATATCGGCCGAGCCATGGCGCTGGGCGAACGGCTGCGCGCGGGCCTGCTCCACATCAACGATCAGACGGTGAACGACGAGGTGGTCAATCCCTTCGGCGGCGTGGGCGCTTCCGGCAACGGGTCCGCGATCGGCGGCCCGGCCAATTGGGAGGAGTTCACCCATTGGCAGTGGGTGACGGTGAAGGGCGCCGCGCCCGCCTATCCCTTCTGACCGCCCACCCAACCACATATCATGTTGCAGGAGACGATAATGACTGAGATGCGCAGCATCACCACGGCCGTGGTTCGCGACCAGGGTGCACCCTTTGCGATCGAGGAAGCGAAGATCGCGTCACCGCAAGGGGGCGAGGTGCTCGTGCGGATCGTGGCGGTGGGGGTGTGCCACACCGACATCATCGTGCGCGACCAATATTACCCCGTCCCGCTGCCCGCCGTCCTCGGCCATGAAGGCGCGGGTGTGGTCGAGGCGGTGGGGCCGGGCGTGACCGCCGTCGAGCCGGGCGACCATGTCGTGCTGAGCTTCGCGTCGTGCGGCGTGTGCGGGCCGTGCCTGACCGGACACCCGGCGCATTGCGGCGACTTCTTCGCGCTGAACTTCGGCGGTGGGCGCAAGGACGGCTCGACGGCCACGTGCGATGCCCATGGCGGGGCGCTGCACGATCACTTCTTCGGTCAGTCCTCCTTTGGCAGTTTCGCGATGGCGCATGAGCGCAACATCGTGAAGGTCGCCAAGGACGCGCCGCTGGAACTGCTCGGGCCGCTCGGCTGCGGTATCCAGACCGGGGCAGGCGCCGTGCTGCGCGCGCTGGAAGTGCCGTCGGGGGCGAGCTTCGCCGCCTTTGGTTCGGGGGCGGTCGGCCTCAGCGCGATCATGGCGGCGCGCGTCGCGGGCGCGACCACGATCATCGCGGTCGACGTGACGCCCAGTCGGCTCGACCTCGCGAAGGAACTGGGCGCCACGCATGTCGTCAACAGCCGTGAGACCGATGCGGTGGAAGCGATCCGCGAGATCACCGGCGGCGGCGCGGACTTCACGCTGGAGAGCAGCGGTCGGCCAGAGGTGCTGCGCCAGGCGATCGACGCGCTGACCATCATGGGGACCTGCGGCATCGTCGGCGCGCCCAAGCTGGGCACCGAAGCGAGCTTCGACGTGAACATGGTCATGGTGCCGGGCAAGCGCATCATGGGCATCGTCGAGGGCGATGTCGTGCCGCAGGTCTTCATCCCCGAGCTGATCGCGCTCCACGCCCAGGGGCGCTTCCCCTTCGACCGGCTGGTGAAATTCTACGATTTCGCCGATATCAACCAGGCGGTCGCGGACAGCGAGAGCGGCGTGACGATCAAGCCCATTTTGCGGCTTCCCGCCTGACGGGAAAGCGGGCGGGGGACGCCGTGCCCCCGCCCGTCTCGGGCGTCAGACCCGCTCGATCATCAGGGCAATGCCCTGGCCCACGCCGATGCACATGAAGGCCAGCGCGTAGCGTCCTTGCGTCCGGTGCAGTTCCTCGACGGCGGTCATGACGATCCGCGCGCCCGACATGCCCAGCGGATGCCCCAGCGCGATGGCCCCGCCATTGCGGTTCACGCGGGGATCGTCCTGCGCCAGCCCCAGGTCGCGCAGGGTCGCGATCGCCTGGCTGGCAAAGGCCTCGTTGAGTTCGATCACATTGAGATCGTCGATCGCGACGCCGGTCAGGCGGCACAGCTTGCGCGCAGCTTCGATGGGACCGGCGCCCATGATGCGCGGCGCGATCCCGGCGGCGGCCATACCCAGGATGCGTGCGCGGGGCGTCAGGCCGTGTCGCCCCGCCGCCGCTTCGGCCGCGACGATCATCGCCGCCGCCCCGTCGTTCAGCCCGGAGGCGTTGCCCGCCGTCACGGTGCCATCGGCGCGGACGACGGGTTTCAGCTTGGCGAGCACCTCAAGGCTGGTCGCGCGCGGATGTTCGTCCTGCGCGACGATGCGCGGCTCGCCCTTTTTCTGGGGGATGGTGACGGGGACGATCTCGGCCGCCATCCGGCCGCTGGCTATGGCGGCGGCGGCCTTTTCCTGGCTGGCCAGCGCGAAACGGTCCTGATCCTCGCGCGAGATGCGCCATTGATCGGCGACATTCTCGCCGGTCTGCGGCATCGTCTCGACGCCATAGGCCGCCTTCATCGCCGGGTTGACGAAGCGCCAGCCGAGCGTGGTGTCCTCGATCTTCTGTGCGCGGTCGAAGGCGGAGGTGGCCTTGCCCATGACATAGGGCGCGCGGGTCATGCTCTCGACGCCGCCCGCGATGATCAGCTCGGCATCGCCCGAGCGGATTGCCTGTGCCGCGCAGCCGACCGCGTTGAGGCCCGATCCGCACAGTCGGTTGACCGTGGTGCCGGGCACCGCCTCGGGCAGTCCCGCCAGCAATACGGCCATGCGCGCGACGTTGCGATTGTCCTCGCCTGCCTGGTTGGCGCAGCCGAGGATGCTGTCGTCGACCGCGCTCCAATCGACGCCCGGGTTACGCTCGACCAAGGCGCGGATCGGCACGGCGGCGAGGTCGTCGGCGCGGATATCGGCCAGCGCGCCGTTCAGGCGCCCGATCGGGGTCCGAACGGCGTCGCAGATGAAAGCGGCGGTCATGGGGTCAACTCCGATGGTTCAGGATAGCGTCGGCCAGCGCATCGGGCGCTTCGAGTGGCGCGAGATGGGCGGCGGGAAGGGCGATATGTCGCGCGCCGGGAATGGCCGAGACCAGATGCTCGCCATGGCCGACATAGGGCGTCGAGCTGTCCTGGTCGCCCGAGACAACAAGCGTCGGACAGGCGATCCCGCCTAGCCGGTCGGACAGCGCCATGTCGCGGATCGCTGCGGCGCATCCGGCATAGCCCTCGGCCCGCATGGTGAGCAGTCCGTGACGGATCGTCGCCGCATGGCCGGGCCGCTCGGCGATGAAGGCGGGGGAGAGGAACCGCGACATGGCCAGATCGACGATCCCCGCCATGCCGTCGCGCCGGACCGTATCGACGCGCGTGGTCCATGCGGCACGGTCCATCGTGGCGGAGGTGCAGACCGGTATCAGGCCCGTCACCCGCTCCGGCATATCCAGCGCGATCTGCATCGCGATCATGCCGCCCAGCGACACGCCAGCGACCTGGGCGCTATCCCATCCGGCCGCGTCCATCACCGCCGCGACGTCGCAGGCCAGCCCGGCCAGGCTATAGTCGCCCAGCGGCGCGTCCGACGCGCCATGTCCGCGCGTGTCGATCCTCAGCAAGGCGACATGCTCGCGGAGCAGCGGCAGGACCGGGCTCCACAGATCCATGTCGGTGCCGATCGAATTGAGCAGCACCAAGCGCGGCCGGTCGGTTTCGCCCTCGACCTTCCAATAGATAGCGGCCCCGTCGGATGAGACGAACGGCATCAGGCGACGCCTTCCAGCATATCTGCCGCGAACGGTGCCCCGGTCTTCGCCCGGACCTCGTCCAGCGTGACTCCGGGGGCCAGTTCGACCAGCCGAAGCCCCGGCTTGTCGCAGGCCATCACGCACAGGTCTGTGACGATCAGGTCGACACAGCCCTTGCCGGTCAGCGGCAGCGTGCATTCGGACAGGATCTTCGGGCTGCCGGTCTTGCTGGCATGGTCCATCACCACGACGATGCGCTGGACGCCCGCGACCAGGTCCATCGCGCCACCCATGCCCTTCACCATTTTGCCCGGAATGGTCCAGTTGGCGATGTCGCCGCCCGCCGAGACCTCCATCGCGCCCAGCACCGCCATGTCGATATGGCCGCCCCGGATCATCGCGAAGCTGTCCGCGCTGGAGAAGAAGCTGGAGGTTGGCAGCGTCGTCACCGTCTGCTTGCCCGCGTTGATAAGGTCCGGGTCGGCCTCGCCCTCATAGGGAAAGGGGCCGATGCCCAGCAGGCCGTTTTCGGACTGCAGCGTTACGTCGATCCCGGCGGGAACATGGTTGGCCACCAGCGTGGGGATGCCGATGCCGAGGTTGACGTAGAATCCGTCCTGAAGTTCGCGGGCGGCGCGCGCCGCCATCTCGTCACGGGTCCAGCTCATGCGACTTCCTCCCGCGCGCGGGTCGTCAGTTTCTCGATGCGCTTTTCGTTGATCGTGCTCAGCACGATGCGATCGACATAGATGCCCGGCGTGTGGATGGCGTCGGGGTCGAGCGTGCCCGCCTCGACGATCTCCTCCACCTCGACCACCGTGACCTTGCCGGCGGTCGCCATGTTCGGGTTGAAGTTGCGCGCGGTTTTGCGGAACATCAGATTGCCCGCCGGGTCCGCCTTCCACGCCTTGATGATCGACAGGTCGGCGCGCAGCCAGGTCTCGCGGACATAATCCTGCCCCTCGAACGTCTCGACCGGCTTGCCCTCGGCGACGACCGTGCCGACGCCGGTCTTGGTGTAGAAGGCCGGGATTCCCGCGCCCCCGGCACGGATGCGCTCGGCGAGCGTGCCTTGCGGGTTCAGTTCCAGCTCCAGCTCGCCCGACAAATATTGCTGCTCGAACAGCTTGTTCTCACCGACATAGCTAGAGATCATCTTGGCGACCTGACGGCTTTCCAGCAGCATCCACAGGCCGAAGCCGTCCGCCCCCGCATTGTTGGAAATGACGGTCAGCCCCTTCACCCCGCTCGCGCGGATTTCCGGGATCAGGCTTTCGGGATTGCCCGACAGGCCGAAGCCGCCCGACATGATCGTCATGCCATCGAACAACAGCCCGTCGAGCGCCGCGGCGGGCGAGGGATAAATCTTGCTCTTCATATCGCTCCAGTCAGCCCAGATCGCCACCGGCCACGGGCAGGACCGAGCCGGTGATGTAGGAAGCCTCGTCCGAGGCCAGGAAGAGGATCGGCGCGATCTGCTCGTCCAGCGTGGCATAGCGCCCCAGGAAGGTGGAGCTGGTGACCTGCTCCACCGCCTCGGCCATCCAGGCCTGTTCGCGGGTGTCGTCGCCATTCGGGTTGCGTGGCACGATGCGCGGCGGTGCCTGCGTGCCGCCGGGCGCGGTCGCGACGACGCGGATGCCCGCCGCGCCATATTCCATTGCGAGGGCCTGGGTGAGGGCGTTGATCCCGCCCTTCGCCGCCGAATAGGGAACGCGCCGGATGCCGCGCGTCGCGTTGGACGACACGTTGACAATCGTGCCGCCGCCCTGGGCCAGCATGATCGGCAGGACGGCGTGACAGCCCCACAAAGTCGGCATCAGCGAACGGCGGATTTCCGCCTCGATCTGCTCGGGCTCGAAGGCGGCGAAGGGACGCATGCGGATCGCGCCGCCGACATTGTTGACCAGAATGTCGACCCGGCCAAAGGCGGTCACCGCCGCTGTCATCGCGGCGGCCGCACCGTCATGGGTTTCGAGGTCGCACACGAAAAACGCCGCCCTCTCACCCGCTTCCCGCGCGACGTCAGCAACGAAGTCGGCGCGGTCGACCAGCAGGACGGCGGCACCCTCGGCGGCGGCGCGCAGCGCCACGCCGCGGCCGATGCCCTGGGCGGCCCCGGTTACCACCATCACCTTGTCGCGAAAGCGTCCGGCGAATGTCATGCCGCCACCGCAACCGGCGCTTCGCTCGGCGCGAACTTCTCATAGTGGAAATGCCGGGGCTCGACGCCCTTGTCGCGCAGGAAGATCCGCACCGCCTCGACCATGGGCGGCGGCCCACACAGATAGATATCGCAATCGCCCGCGTTCAGGTGCGTATCGGTCAGATGATCGGTGACATAGCCTTTCAGCGGATGCGCGCTCTCGGGATCGGCGACGCACGCGGTCCAGCTCAGCGAGGGGAGGCGGGCTGCCAGCGCCTCGATCCGTGGGACCTCGACCATGTCGCCGTCCCGGGTCACGCCGTAGATCAAGTGGAGCGGCTGGTCCGTCCCGGTATCGGCCAACACCTCCAGCATCGACAGGATCGGGGCCAAGCCGGTGCCACCCGCCAGCAGGATCGTCGGCCGCTCCACCGCCCGCAGGAAGAAGCTGCCTTGCGGGCCGACGAAGCTCATGCGCGCGCCGGGCTTGGCGACAGATGTCAGCCATCCGCTCATAAGCCCGCCGGGCATGTTGCGGATCAGGAAGCTGGCCTCCGCCGCGCCGGGTTTGGAACTGAAGGAATAGGCGCGGTGCTGGTCCGTGCCCGGCACCGCCAGATTCACATATTGGCCGGGCAGGAAGCCGAGCGCAGCCGGATCGTCCAGCCGCAGGGTGAGGAGGATCGTGCTGTCGGACACCAAGTCCACCGCCGCCACGGCACCCTCATGCACGGCGGGCTTCACCTTGCAGGCGGAGGAGGGGACGGGCACCGCGACGACGCAATCGGACGAGACGCGCATCTGGCAGGTCAGGACCAGCCCTTCCTCCGCCTCGTCGGCGGTCAGCGCCTCGTCGATATAGTCGTCGCCGAGATCATAGACACCTTGTTCGCAGCGGCATTTGCAGGTGCCGCACACGCCGTCGGAACAGTCCATCGGCAGGTTGATCCTCTGGCGGAACGCGGCGTCCAGCACCGTCTCACCCGGGGCGCAGGTGATGAAGCGCGTCGCGCCATCCTCGAAGTTCAATGCGATACTGTAGCCCATGATATCCTCTCCGGCCGCCGGGCATCAGACGTGATAAACGTCGATCACCTGGCGGATATAGTCGTTCTTCAGGACGACCTTCTTGTTGGTGATGAGCGGCTGTGCGCCGGTCGTGTCGATCGTGTAGAAGGACGTACCGAAGAAGCTCAGCGTCTCGTTGTAGCGGTGGCTCAGCGTGTGCCAGTTGAACCGCACCTGCATCTGCCCGTCTGCCTCGCCGAGGATCTCGACGTTCGATACGGTGTGATTGGTGCGCGGCTCGGGCATGCTCGCCCCCGATCGCTCGGTCTTGATCCGGAAGACCCGGTCTTCCAGCCCGGTGCGATCGGGATAGTAGATGAGCGAAATCTCGCGCTGCGGGTCCTCCACCAGCATGTCGTCATCGTCCCAGGCGGGCATCCAGAAGACCGCGTGCGGGGCGTAGCAGTCCAGCCACTCGTCCCATTGCCGATCGTCGAGCATCCGTGCCTCGCGGTAGAGGAAGGCGAGAAGCCGGTCGTAGGTCAGGCTCATGCCGCCACCTCCAGCCGGTCGACCGGGCGCAGCGTGGCACCACCATTCCCGCCGCCGTCACGGTCGATCGCGGCGATCAGCGACTGCGCCCAATATTCATGCTGGCGGACGAACAGCCCCTCGTCCTCGCTACGCTCGCCGCTGAGCAGCGGTTCGATGCCCATGGCGCGCGCGTTTCCGTCCGGCCCGGCGATCCAACGCGTCGCCCCGCGGCTCAGGTCGTTCCACAGTTCGCCCGCGCCCTCATAGGCCTTCTGGCAAGAGCGGAATTCCTCCAGATCGTCGGGCGTGCCCATGCCGCTGACGTTGAAGAAATCCTCATATTGCCGGATGCGCAAGGCGCGGTCGGCGTCGCTCTCGCCCTTCGGCGCGAAGCAATAGATGGTCACTTCGGTGCGATCGACCGAGATCGGGCGGACGACGCGGATTTGGGTCGAGAACTGGTCCATCAGATAGACGTTGGGATAGAGGCACAGATTGCGGGTCTGCCCGACGATGAATTCCGCGCGCTCCTCGCCGACCCGCGCCGCCAGCGCCTCGCGATGCGCATAGATCGGGCGAACCTCGGGGTTGAGCAGCTTCGTCCAGAGCAGGATATGGCCGTGGTCGAACGCATAGACGCCGCCGACGCTCTTGGACCAGCCATCGACATCGACCGCCTTGATCGAGTCCTCCGCGCGGCGGTTGGCGGTCGCCGCATAATTCCAGTGGACCGCACTGACATGATAGCCGTCGGCACCGTTTTCGATCTGCAGCTTCCAGTTGCCATCATAGACATAGGTCGAACTGCCGCGCAGCACCTCCAGCCCGTCGGGTGCCTGGTCGACCATCTGGTCGATGACCATGCGCGTCGAGCCGAGCCAGTCCTCGAGCGGCGGCACGTCGGCGTTCAGGCTGCCAAACAGGAAGCCGCGATAATTCTCGAACCGGGCGACGCGGGTCAGGTCGTGCGACCCCTCGGTGTTGAACCCGGCGGGATAATCGCCGGTCTTGCCGTCCTTGACCTTCAGCAGCTTGCCCGCATTGCTGAAGGTCCAGCCATGGAACTGGCAGGTGAAGCTGCCCTTGTTGCCATGCTTGCGACGGCACAGCATCGCGCCACGATGCGCGCAGGCGTTGATGACGGCGTTCAACGTCCCGGTCTTGTCGCGGGTGATGATGATCGGCTGGCGACCGATATGGGTGGTGAGATAGTCGTTATTCTCCGGGATCTGGCTCTCATGCGCCAGATAGACCCAGTTGCCCTCGAAGATGTGCTGCATCTCCAGCTCGAACAGCGCGGGGTCGGTAAACACGTCGCGGCGGCACCGGAAGGCCCCGGTGGCGGGATCGTCGACGACGGCGGTGGCAAGGCGTTCGCGAAGGTCGGTCATGACAATATCCTTCCGGGGATCAGGCGACGGCCAGACGGGCGCGGTGCGAGAAGGCTTCCTCCTCGGCATCGTCGGCGCGCTGGAGCTGGAAATCGAAAGCGATGTGCGCGGTGTCGCCCTGGCGGTTCGGCACCGGCAGCAGCCCCTCGCGGGTGCCGAACGCGAAGTCGTCGGCGGCAAAGGGGTCATCGCCGAAATTGATCTGCGTCGTCAGCTGGCGATAGCCGGGCGCCTCGATGAAGAAATGGACATGGGCCGGGCGGTTGCCGTGGCGGCCGAGCACCTGCATCAACCGGTCGGAGGCACCGCCGGGTGGCACGCTATAGCCGTTGGGCATCTTGGAATGGAACGCATAGCGCCCATCGTCGCCCAGCCGGATGCGGCGGCGGTTGTTGAACGGCGTCTGCTCGCCGGTGGGGTCGAAATGCGAGTAGAAGCCCTTGGAATTGGCGTGCCAGACATGGAGGATGGCGTTCGTGACCGGCTCGCCGTCCGGTCCCGTGACCCGTCCGGCCATGTAGAGCGTGTCGGTATCGTCGGGATCGTCGGTCAGGTTGGCGTCATTGTCGACCAGCGGCGCGCCCTCGACATAGAGCGGCCCCTCGATGGTGCGGGGCGTGCCGCCGGTCTTGCCCGCCTCGGCGTCCTTGGCGTCCATATAGAGGTCGAGGAAATGTTCGAGGCCGACGCCCGGCATCAGCAGCCCGAACTCGCCCGCGCCGTTCTGGAGGAAGTTGACCGCGCCCCAGACTTCGTTCTCGTCGATGTCGTGCTTGACGATCAGCACCATCAGCGATTCCACCAGGTCGCGCAGGATCGCCTTCACGCGCGGATCGCCCTTGTCCGAGGCCGTGCCCGCGACGCGATCGAGCAGATCCTGGATGGCGGGGGTTTTCACGAAGCTGATATCCATCACACTCTCCTATATTCTGTCTGTCCGGCCGCTCGTCGGCGGTCGTGCGGTTCCGATCGTCAGCGGTCGTCGTCGTGGAGGGACGAGGGGTGGCGGCACAGCGCCGTCACGCGGATCGTCATGAAGGGGTAGAGCGGCAGGCTCATCAGGATGTCGTGCAACTCGGCATTGGAGCCGACATCGAAGATGCTGACATTGGCGTATTGGCCGACCACCCGCCAGATGTGGCGCCAGGTGCCCGCGCGTTGCAGCTCCTGGAAACGGGCCTTCTCGGCGGCCTTGAGCCGTGCCGCTTCCTCGGCATCGAAGCCGAGCGGAATATCGACATCCATTTCGACGTGAAACAACATGGTTCAGCCTCTTCCCGCGACGACATGAAGGGTAGGGGAGCGACGGTCGCGTCGGTGGAACGCGACGCGGTCCTCGTCCAGCGCGATGCCCAGGCCGGGGCCGGTCGGCACGCTCAGGTGGAAATCGGAATAGCGCAGCGGCTCGGCCAATATATCTTCGGTCAGCAGCAGCGGGCCGAACAACTCGGTCCCCCAGGCCAGCGACGGCAGGGTCGCGCAGAGATGCGCCGACGCCGCGGTGCCAACGCCGCCCTCCAGCATCGTGCCTCCATAGAGCCCGACGCCACCCGCCTGCGCGATCGTGGCCACGGCATGGGCCGGGAGCAGGCCGCCGGACTGAGCGATCTTGACCGCGAAGACTCGCGCCCCGCCGCACGCCGCAATGGCGAAGGCGTCGGCGGGCCCGTGCAGTGCCTCGTCCGCCATCAACGGGACGACATGTTTGGCGGACAGCCGGGCCATGGCGGCATGATCGTGCCGCGCGACCGGTTGTTCGACCAGATCGACGCCCGCCTCCTCCAGCAGCTTCATGCCGAGATCGGCCTGCGCCTCGCTCCAGTTCTGGTTGATGTCGACGCGCACGCTGCCCCGGTCGCCGACCGCGCGCTTGATCGCGGCGACATGGGCGACATCGGCGCGCACGTCGCGCTTGCCGATCTTCAGCTTGAAGATGTTATGCCGCCGCTCGGCCAGGACCCGTTCGGCCTCCTCGATGTCGCGCGCGGTATCGCCGCTGGCCAGCGTCCAGGCGACCGGCAACCGATCGCGGATCGCGCCACCGCCGATCAGCGTGGAGACGGGCACGCCTAGCCGCTTGCCGGCCAGGTCCAGCAGGGCGGTTTCGACCGCGCATTTGGCGAGGTGATTGCCGAAGACGCTCTTGCCGATCTTGGCCATCGCGGCCCCGACCAGTGCCGGGTCGCAGGTTTCGAGGACGGGGGCGATATAGGTGTCGATGGCGAGCTTGATGCCCTCCGGGCTTTCCTCGCCATAGCTGAGGCCGCCGATGGTCGTGCCCTCGCCGATCCCCTCGATGCCGTCGGAGTCGCGCAGCCGGACCAGCACGATCGACTGGTGATGCATGGTGGCCATCGCGAGCACGTGCGGCCGGATCGTCGGGATATCGACGATATAGGTATCGATCTCGACGATCGTGGCCATAACCTCTTCCTATCCAGTTTTATCCGAATTTCCCCGGAAACTAGGCTTGGCGATCTGGACGCGCAAAGATCATTATGGTCTTCTGGCGATACTTGGAGAGTATGATCCTATGGACCTGCGTCAGCTTCGTTACTTTGTCACCGTGGCCGCCGAGCGGAATTTCAACCGCGCGGCCGAACGGTTGCATATGGCGCAGCCGCCGCTCAGCCGGTCGATCCAGCAACTGGAGGCGGAGGTCGGCGCGTCCCTGATCGACCGGACGAGCCGACCGCTCGCGCTGACCCCGATGGGGCAGCTGTTCCACGATCAGGCGGTGCAGGTGCTGCGGCGCGTGGATGACATGCGGACGATGATGGATGCCGCGATCGCGACCGACCGGCGACGGTTCACCATGGGCTTCGTCGCCTCGACCATCTATGCGCGCCTGCCCGCCCTGATCCGCGAGTTCCGCGCCGAGATGCCCGATGTCGAGCTGACACTGGTCGAAAGCCCGACGCTGGACCAGATCGCGGCGTTGAAGGAGGGGCGGATCGATATCGGTTTCGGCCGCATCCGCTTCGACGATCCGGCGGTGCGGCGCACCGTGCTCCGGCGGGAGTCGCTCGTCGCGGCGGTCCCGATGGGAAGCCATCTGGGGCAGGACGGCGCGCCGGTATCCCTGTCGGCCCTGGCGCGCGAAAAGCTGGTTCTCTATCCCAGCGCATCGCGTCCCAGCTATGCCGATCAGGTCCTGTCGCTGTTCCACGATAATGGCTTGAGTCCGAACCAGATCGTAGAGGCGCGCGAGTTGCAGATCGCGATCGGTCTGGTCGCCGCCGAAGAGGGGGTGGCAGTGATCCCGGAGTCGGTACGCAAGGCGCGGACCGAGGATGTGCGCTATCTCGATCTCGTCGAACCCGCGCATTCGCCGATCATCATGAGCCACCGGGTCGGCGACGCCTCGCCCGAGTTGCGTGCCGTTCTGCGGATCATCGCCCGCAAATATACCGAGTGGGGCTATGGCGTGCCCGAAGCGCTGCTGGCGAACCTTGAATAACACACGGCTGCCACCGACCCGCCGGCTTAGGAGAGGATGACAGGATGGACATACGGCAGCTGCGTTATTTCGTGACCGTTGCGCAGGAAGGCAATTTTACCCGTGCCGCCGAGCGTCTCCACATCGCGCAACCGCCGCTCAGCCGCCAGATCCAGCAGATCGAGGAACGGGTTGGCGCGACCCTGATCGATCGCTCCGCCAAGCCGCTGCGGCTGACGCCGATCGGCCATCTCGTCTATGACCAAGCGATCAGCATCCTGGCGCGCATGGCCGATATGGATGCGATGATCGCGAAAGCCGTGGTGTCGCAGCAGCGGCGCTTCGCGATCGGCTTCGTCGCCTCCACCATCTATTCGCGCCTCCCCGCGATCATTCGGGCCTATCGGGCGGCGATGCCGTCGGTCGACCTGTCGCTGATCGAGGGCGGCACGCTGTCGCAGCTCGCCGCGCTGAAGGACGGGCGGATCGATGTCGGCTTCGGGCGAATCCGGTTCGAGGATGACGCCGTGGCGCGGGTGGTGCTACGCGAGGAGCCGCTGATCGTCGCGCTTCCGGCCACGCACCCGCTGACGGCGGGGGGCGGGGTGTCCCTGGCGTCGCTGGCGACCGACCCGCTGATCCTGTATCCCAACGCCCCGCGACCCAGCTATGCCGATCAGGTCGTCGGCCATTTCCGCGATATTGGCGTGACCCCAGTGATCGCGCACGAGGTCAGCGAGTTGCAGATCGCGATCGGGCTGGTCGCGGCCGGGGAGGGGGTCTGCATCGTCCCGGCCTCGGTTCGCCGGTCGCGGGTCGACGGCGTCCGCTATCGCCCGCTGGTCGAACCGGTCGCATCGCCGATCATCATGAGCTTTCGCAAGGACGACCGCTCGCCCGAACTGGTCGCCATGGCGGCGGTGATCCGCGAGCGCTACGGCGCCTGGAATTATCCCATCCCCGATGCGATCCTGCGGATGACCGGGGGCGGCGAAGAGGCGTGATCCGGCCAACCTTTTGGGTATGGCCATCATATGGAGTTGGTGTTGGACGCACGATGCGCGCCCCGACATTCTGCCCCCCACGAAAGCGAAATCGCTTCGGGACAAGTCGCACGACAGATAGCGACGGCAGATGGAGAGGAAGCGGAAAATGGCTTCAATACCATATGGATATACGCGAGCCTTGCGAAAGGGCGGGGTGCTCGCCGGTGTTGCGGGATTGTGCCTGATGCTGCCGAGCGTGGCGCAGGCCCAGCAGTCGCCGGACGGCAAGGAGCGGCGATTCTATGTCCGGCTCGGCGCGGCGCGTGTCATGTTCGACGAAAAGGCCGATGTGAAGCTCGCCGGGCAGCCGCTGCCGGGCGCCAACGCCACCGCGTCGAACAACAACGGCGTCAGCCTCGATATCGGCTATTTTCTGACCCCCAACGTGTCGGTCGCGGCGACCGTTGGCGTGCCGCCGACCAGCACGCTGACCGCATCGGGAACGCTGGCGGGGGCGGGCACGCTGGGTAAGGTGACCTATGGTCCCGGCCTCTACAGCGTGCGTTATCATTTCGGGCGTCCGGGCGGGGTGCGGCCTTATATCGGCGGCGGCCTGAACTGGACGATCATCTTCAAGACCGAAGACGGCGTGCTGAAGGATTTTCGCACCAGCAATACCGTTGGTCCTGCGATTACGGGCGGCATCGATGTGCCGCTCAACGAGCGGATCGGTGTGTTCGGCGCGGCCAGCAAGGTCTGGACCAGCACCAACGCCCGCTTCCGGCTCGGCACGCCGAACGGCTTCGTGCCGGGTACGGCGCGCGTCCAGCTCAATCCCCTCATCGCGCAGGTCGGCCTGCAATATCGCTTCTGATCTCTTCGGCTCGAACAGGAAGACATCTCATGACCGTCACCGATATTATCCTGATCCATGGCGCCTGGAACCGCGGCGCCTGCTATGACGCGGTCGTCCCGCTTCTCGAAGCGCGCGGCTACCGCGTCCATGCGCCCGACCTGACCGGCCATACGCCCGGCGATGGCGGCCATTTGTCGGTCGTCGACATGGAGCATTATACCCGCCCCGTCGCAGACATCCTGGCGCGGGCCGAGGGGCAGTCGATCCTTCTGGGGCACAGCATGGGCGGTGCATCCATCTCGTGGCTGGCGCAGCACCATCCCGACAAGGTGGCCGGGCTGATCTACCTGACCGCGTTCCTCACCGCGCCCGGTGTTACGCCGGAAACCTTCGTCCTGCCCGGCGAGCCCAACCGGGGCACGCCTCACGCGCTGGACCTGATCCAGCCGGTCGATGAGGGACGCGGGCTACAGGCGGATTTCTCGCGGCTGGAACGGTTCCGCGAAGTCTTCATGGGCGATTATCCCGGTGAGGGAATGCCGCCTGCCGAGCAGTTCATCCAGACGCAGTCGACCGTGCCTTTCGGCACGCCCAATCCGATGGAGGGCCGCGCGCTGGAGATCCCGCGCCTCTATATCGAGGCGCTGGATGATGTCGGGATTCCGATCGCCGTGCAGCGTCAGATGCAGAAGGAGTTTCCCGGTCCGGTCGCGGTCGTGTCGCTCCCGGCCAGCCATGCGCCCTATTACTCGATGCCCGAACGGCTGGCCGAGGCGATCGCCGATTTTGCCGATGCCCCGGCCGAGTATCGCCAGACGGCGACGGCCGCGTAACGACCACGGAGGCTATCCATGAAGATCGCGATCATCGGCGCCGGTATCGGCGGATTGACCCTCGCGCTGGCGCTTCGGGCGCGGGGGATCGAGGCGACGCTGTACGAACAGGCGGCGGAACTGAGCGAGATCGGCGCGGCGGTCGCCCTGTCGGCCAATGCCACCCGTGAGCTGCAAAGGCTGGGCCTGATCGACCAGCTGGAGCGGACGGGCGTCGAGCCGACCGAGCTGATCTACCGCGACGGGCTGTCCGGAGATCGCCTGGCGGCCCATGCGGTGCGCAAGGGCGGTGCCTATCGCGATCGGTTCGGCGCGCCCTATCTGGGCATCCACCGCGCCGATCTACAGACGACGCTGGGCCGCGCGGTCGGGGCGGAGCATATTCATCTGGCGCATCGGCTGGAACGGATCGAGACGGTGGGCGAACGGGTGGCGCTTCACTTCGTCGGACGCGATCCTGTCGAGGTCGATATCGTCGTGGGCGCCGACGGTGTTCGCTCCATCACCCGGCAATGGGTCGGCGGACAGCCGCTACGCTATTCCGGGACCAGCGCGTTTCGCGGCATCGTGCCGGTCGAGCGACTGAACGCTTTGCCCGATCCCCAGGCGATTCAGTTCTGGATCGGCCAGGATGCCCATCTGCTGCATTATGCGATCGGCAGCGATGGCGGGCACGTCAACTTCTTCGCGGTGGTGGAGGGGCCCACCGCCTGGTCCGGTAGCGGCGGGACGGTGCCGATCGAACCGGGGGAAGCGGTGGCGGCCTTCGCCGACTGGCATCCGGCCGTCCGGCAAATGGTCGCGGCGGGCGATGTGGAGCGTCGCTGGGGCCTGTTTGTCGCGCCGCCGCTTCGCCACTGGCATCGCGGGCCGGTCGTGCTGATCGGCGATGCCGTCCATGCGATGCTGCCGCATCACGGGCAGGGCGCGAATACGACGATCGAGGATGCCATCACGCTGGCGACGATGCTCGACGGACTGACGTCGTCCAACCGCGACGCACGCTTTGCCGCCTATCAGAAGGAGCGCGCGCTGCGCACCCGCCTCATCCAGCGCAGCTCATGGGACGCCAATCGCGCGCTCCATACCGATGCGGGCCTTCCCGATGCGACGCGGCACCGTGCGATGCATCGCTTCCCCGAACGCTATGGCTGGATTCACAAGTTCGATGCGTCCGCGCGATTGTCAGGCGTCCCAGCCAGCCGTGCGATGGGCAACTGAGGGAATTGGCCATCGTTCGTCCGACCGGCGGCGTAACGGCATGGCACATGGCCGTCCGAGCGACAGGCTGACGACGTCACTTTCCGACGGAGAGAATCTCAGGGGGAACGACGCCAATCGGCGGGTGCCCCGATCAGCCGATGCGAGCGCTCGCTCAAGAATGATCGAGCGTGGGGTTGTCCGGCCGCAGGCGGCTTCCGAAAGGCGGTGGGAAGGGGGAGGTGCCGCCACCGGGCTGATGCCGAACATCAGGGGTGGTGACCGACCCATGGAATGATTTCCGGGGAGCGGGTCACCCTCTCTGCGTGCTTGAACGATGGTACGATTGAGGTTGATTGTGACGCGCGGCCATCTCTTCTTCCGATTGCAACAGGCCAACCCATGATGTCACTGACAGATTGTCCAAGTGACATGACACGGCGTTCACGATAACGACTCGATCGTGCAGGCTTTCCGGCATATCCTGGCGCAACGCCACCTTGCGGCGCTGATTTGTGCCGCCGCGATGCTGTTGAAGCTGCTAGTGCCCACCGGCTACATGATCGCATCCGATCACGAGCGGATCGCCCTCACGCTCTGTTCCGGTATGGTGGCTCAGCCTGAGGCGATGGTCATGCCAGGCATGGATCAGCCCATGGCCATGGCGCAGGGCACCATGCGCGACAAAGGCGAGTCGACAGATCACGGCAAGCCTGAAATGCCTTGCGCCTTTGCGGGTCTGTCCGCCCAGGTCTTGGGGGCCATCGACGTCGTGCTGCTGGCCATCGCGCTTGCCGTCGTCGCGATCATGGCGCTGCGTTCGACCCCACAGGTCGCACCGCGTGCCGCCCCCTATCTGCGACCACCCCTTCGCGGTCCTCCGCTTTCGGCCTGACGAATTGACCGGGAAACCGGCCAGCTAAACCGTCGTCGCGCAGTCCTGTCGGCTGCCGCGCGAACCATGTTTCCTGTCGTTGTTCGGTCGCGCGCGATCGACGATGCGGGGCCTAGAGTCAGCTCGAAAGCAAATCCCATGTTCCAAAGCACCATATTCGGCGTCGCGGCGCTGTGCGTTGCGACCTCGGCGGTTGCGCAAGTCGCGCCCGCTCCCTTCAGCCTGCCACCGCTTCCCTATACCGCCGCTGCACTGGAGCCGGTGATCGACGCCCAGACGATGACGATCCATCACGATCGCCATCACCAGGCCTATGTCGACGCGCTCAACAAGGCCGTCGCGGCCGATCCGGCGCTGAAGGGCCAGTCGCTCGATGCGCTGGTCGCAAAGGCCGGGACGCTGCCCGTCGCCGTGCGCAACAATGCTGGCGGTCACTGGAATCACAGCTTCTTCTGGAAGACGATGGCCCCGCCCGCGCAGGCAGGACAGCCGTCGCCGGCGCTTGCCGCCGCGATCGATCGCCAGTTCGGCTCGCTCGCCGCGTTCAAGGCGGCGTTCAAGGAGGCCGGAACCAAGCGGTTCGGCTCTGGCTGGGTCTGGCTGGTGGTGAAGGCCGACGGCACGCTCGCCATCACTTCGACGCCCAATCAGGACAATCCGCTGATGGATGTGGCGGAGGTCAAAGGCACGCCGATCCTTGGCAACGACGTGTGGGAACACGCCTACTACCTCAAATACCAGAACCGACGGGCCGATTATCTCGATGGCTGGTGGCAGGTGGTCGACTGGAAAACGGTGTCCGATCGCTACGCCGCGACGCTCACGCGCTGATCCGCCTCCGAAGGCCGAAGGATCGATCACGACTTATCGTGTCGCGTCGAAGCTTGTCGCTGTGCTGACCGCGCCTGCTGTCGGCCACGTCGCCTCGTGCGGCCAAGGTCGAGATTCGCACGATGTCGCTGGAAGGCGGCATCGTGCGGATGCGTCCGCTCGCCGGTGGCGTCGAAAGCTCGGCGGGTAGCGACGCGGTGCTGCCCACCGGCGGCCACCACCTGATGCTGATCGAACTGATCGCGGGCTTTTGCGCATGGGTCGAGGCTTTGGCCCGTCTCTGCATGGCCTGACGCATCCGTTCGCAACCATAACGAACACATTCGGCCCGCCTGGGAGCGGGCCCTGGGGGATTTTATGTCGAAGACCGGTTTGATGGTGGCGGTCGCCACCTCCTGTTTCCTGATCGCTGCGCCGTCCACCGCGCAGCAGCGCGGCGACGCGCCCGCCCGCGCCGATACGCAGGTCACGATCGGCGGAGACGAGGTCGTCGTTACCGCCAAATCCATGGCGCGCTCGACCGCCAACGTTCTGACCTCGGTCGATGTGTTGAGCGGTGACGTCGCGCAGCGCCAGAACGTCGACAATGCCTGGGAGCTGTTCGCCCGGCTGCCCGGCGTCGTCCTGACCGACTTCAATCAGGGTACGACCTCGGGCCGCTTCTCGATCCGCGGGTTCAATGGCGAGGGCGAGATCAACGCGGTCAAGCTGCTGATCGATGGCGTGCCGTCCAACGACAATGCCGGGCGGATGGACTTTATCGACTTCATCTCCCCGCTCGACATCGCCTCGGTCGAGCTGGTGCGCGGCACGTCCGATCCGCGCTGGGGGCTGCACGCCATCGCGGGCAGTGCCGATATCAAGACGCGGATCGGCGGCAACTATCTCGACGCGCGCGGCATCGTCGGTGCGTTCGGCACCTATGACGCGCAGATGTCGGCGGGGGTCGAGACCGGACGGCTGAGCCAGAACTATCTGCTGTCCTATCGACAGACCGCTGGTTTCCGCGACCATGCCGATCTCGACCGCCTGAATTTCGCGGGCAAGTGGTTCTACGACTTCGGCCCCGCCAAGCTCGGCCTGATCGCCCGTCACAGCCGTAGCGAGGCGGACGAGCCCGGTTACCTGACCGATGCGGATGCCTATACCGACCGACAGCGTTCCTACGAGGTGTCCTCAACCGACGGTGGCAGGCGCGAACTCAGCCAGTACAGCCTGCACCTCGATGCCGATCTGGCGCGGGACCTGTCGCTGACCGCGATCGGCTATGCGACGACCAACCACGACAATCGCTATGTCCGCTTCTCGGCGAACGTTGCGCAGCAGCAGCGGCTGACCGACGAACAGCATTATGGCCTCGTGACCGGCCTGCACTGGCACGCGGCCGACTGGCTGATGGCCGAGGCGGGCGGCGACGTGCAGTGGCAGCATAACCAAAGCCTGCGCTGGACCACCAACCGGCGGATCATCACAGCGGCCACGCGCAACCAGGATTTCGACCTGACGGTCGGCGGTGGCTATGTGCAGGCGATCGTGACCCCGGTCCACTGGCTGACCATCACCCCGGCATGGCGGATCGACCGGGTCGGCGGGTCTTTCACCAACCGGCTGAATGGCCTCAGCTATCCGGTCAACGATTACGGCACGATCAGCCAGCCCAAGCTGTCGGTCGCGGTCACGCCCGTCCCCGGTCTGACCGCCTATGGCAATTTCGGTCGGACCTTCCAGATCGGCGCAGGCTCGGGCGCCTATGTCGTGCCGCCGCGCGTGCGCGATGTCGCCGCCTCGATCAACGAAGGCTTCGAGGGCGGCATCAAGCTGTCACAGGGCCGCTGGCTGACCGCCCGCGCGGCGGTGTGGCAGCAAACCGCGACCGGCGAGTTGAAGCGGCGCCTTAATGATCCGTCCGGCGAGTTCGACAATCTGGGCGCCACCCGCCGTCGCGGCTTCGACTTGGAGGCAAGCGTGCAGCCACTGCCCGGCCTATCGGCCTGGGCCAGCTGGTCGCACCAGAAGGCGATCATCCGGGTACCCGATCCGGCCGCGCCGCTGACCGCGGGCAACGAGATCGACCACGTCCCAAGGAACGTCTATACCGCCGGGATCGAATGGGCGCCGACAACCCTGCCATGGCGTGCTTCGCTTTGGGGTAATGGCCAGTCCTCCTACGAGCTTAACACCGCCAACAGCCAAGGGCGTTACGGAGAATATTTCCAAGTCACCGCCGAACTGGCGTACCGCGTCACGAAGGCGATCGAGGTATCGGCGCAGGTGCGCAACCTGACGAACGATCGATACGAATATGTCTGGTACGATGGCACGCAGCGCTTGCACGCGCCTGCCGATCCGCGCAGCGTCTTCGGCGCGGTTCGGGCACGGTTCTGACGATGCAGGCGCGAGCGGCCTGCCTTCAGGCGATCATGCGGTGAAGACCGAGATTCTTGGTAAACAAGATATCCCATGCGGACCCCCATTGGCGCGAAGGGGCTGGCCGGTTTCGATTCCAAGATGAAGGGCGTCGCGCGGATGTGTTGATCGGCGGACCGGGTCAGATCGTGAATGCGCATCAGCTGTTCGACGCAAAGCAAGCCGCATGACAGGCCCTTGGCCACCGGCTATCGCCAGCAGCCGAACAAAGCGACCACCCTGCTTTACGACCGCTTCGGCAAACTGTTCAGTGGCTAGGGTCAGGACCCATTGATGTGAGTGTCGCGATCTGATTCAGGCTCCTTGAGGAGACTGCAATGAGCGACCTGTTTTGGCTGACGGACGAGCAAATGGAGCGGCTGCGTCCGTTTTTTCCCAA
>CAJYRW010000038.1:0-153286 GCA_913777475.1 uncultured Sphingomonas sp.
GCCTTCCTGCGTGGCCTGACCGAGCGGGGGCGTCGGGACGGTCGGTTCGTTACCGCCATGCTCGACCTCGACCGCTTCAAGCTGGTCAACGACACGCTCGGTCATCTCGCCGGAGATGAATTGATCCGCGAGGTTTGCACGGCCATCCAGGAAGGCGACCCGGTTGGGCGCATCGGTCAGGGCATCGTGCATGGCGATATGCATCGCCCGGCTTTCATTCGCCTCCAGTTCGGCGGTCTTTTCCTCCAGCGTCGCAACCTGTGTGGCCAGCAAGGCGCGGGCGGCGGCCAGTTCGCGATCATTGTCCCAGCGGTGGCACAGGGCATGCGCCATCTGCTGGACTTCGATCACCTCGAACGGTTTGGCGATGTAGAAGATCTTGTCGGCCGGACCCGCCACTTTGCCGATCTCGGCGGGGGTGAAATCGGAATAGCCCGTGACGATGACGATATGGATATCGGGGTCGAGGGCTCGAATACGCCGTGCGGTTTCGCGACCGTCGATCCCCGGTGGCATCCGTATGTCGATGAACGCCACCGCGAAAGGCGATCCGTCCGCCTTGGCTTGCTCGACCGCGGCAACCGCCTCCAGGCCTTGGTGGCAATGATGCCGATCGAGCAGAAGGTCGTCTTCATCCTTGCTGGCTGCCTCCCCGAACAGTTCGGCCGCCATCGCGTCCAGCGTAACGTGCCGCCCCGAGAAGCACAGTTCATAGCTCTCGTGAACAGCCGGTTCGTCGTCGACGATCAGAATACGCATCCGGCTACCACCCGTCTTCATTACTCAGCACGACGACAGACGGTAACCGGATACGCTTAATGTGACGTAAATGGTCAGTTATTCGACCGTAACGCTCTTGGCCAGATTGCGGGGCTGGTCGACATCGGTACCCTTGGCGACGGCGACATGATAGGCGAGCAGCTGCACCGGCACCGCATAGACGATCGGCGCGATCAGCGGATGGACCTTGGGCATGGTGATGGTCGCGATGCAGCCCTCGCCCGCTGCCTCGATCCCGTCATAGTCGGAGATCAGGATGACCTTGCCACCGCGCGCCTGAACCTCCTGCATGTTCGAGACGGTCTTCTCGAACAGCGGGCCCGAGGGCGCGATGACAATGACCGGGACATGCTCGTCGATCAGCGCGATCGGGCCGTGCTTCATCTCACCCGCCGCATAACCTTCGGCGTGGATGTAGCTGATTTCCTTCAGCTTCAGCGCGCCTTCGAGCGCCAGCGGATAGTCGGTGCCACGCCCTAGATAGAGCACGTCACGCGCGCTGGCGACGGCCCCAGCCATGCCCTCGATCGCCTCGTCATAGGCCAGCGCGCCGTTGATCGCGGCGGGGGCTTCGGCGAGGTGCCGGACGATCTGCTTCTCCTCGTCGGCGCTCAGGCGTCCCTTGGCCTTGGCGAGGTTGGCGGCGAGCGCGGCCAGCACGCTCAACTGGCAGGTAAAGGCCTTGGTCGAGGCAACGCCAATCTCCGGCCCGGCATGGGTCGGCAGCAGCAGGTCGGCCTCGCGCGCCATCGAGCTGGTGGGCACGTTGACCACGGCGGCGATCGTCTGCCCCTCGGCCTTGGCGTGACGCAGCGCGGCCAGCGTATCCGCGGTCTCGCCCGACTGGCTGATGACGATCATCAGGCCGCCCGGCTCCATCACTGGTGCGCGGTAGCGGAACTCGGAAGCGACATCGAGGTCCACGGGCACGCGCGCAAACTGCTCGAACCAATATTTGGCGACCATGCCCGCATAGAAGCTGGTGCCGCAGGCGACGATGGTGACGCGCTTGATACCCGACAGGTCGAACTCGGGGATCGGCAGCGCGATCTTGCCCTCCAGCCGCTGGAGATACGAGCGCAGCGTCTGGGCGACGACGATCGGCTGCTCGTAGATTTCCTTCTGCATGAAGTGGCGGTGATTGCCCTTGTCGATCAGCGCGCCGGTGACGCCCGACAGGGTGACAGGCCGGTCGACCGGATTGTTATCACGGTCATAGACTTGCGCGCCCTCACGGGTGCAAACTACCCAGTCGCCTTCGTCCAGATACGCGATACGCTGGGTCAGCGGGGCGAGCGCCAGCGCATCCGACCCCAGATAGGTCTCGTCATCGCCGTACCCGACGACCAGCGGCGAGCCAAGCCTCGCGCCGATCAGCAAATCGGGTTGGTCGCGGAACAGGATCGCAAGCGCGAAGGCACCGTGCAGGCGCGGCAGCACTTCGCGGACGGCGGCGACGGGATCGAGGCCCTGCTCGACCTTTTCGCTGACCAGATGGGCGACGACTTCGGTGTCGGTCTCGCTGGTGAAGACGCGGCCGCGGCCGATCAGCTCGTCACGCAGCGCCTTGAAGTTCTCGATGATGCCGTTGTGGACGACCGCGACATGATCGGTGGCATGGGGGTGGGCATTGTTGGTCGTCGGCCCGCCATGGGTCGCCCAACGGGTATGCGCGATGCCGATCGAGCCGGGCAGTGGATGCGCCGCCAATTCCTTGGCCAGGTTGATCAGCTTGCCCGAGGCGCGACGACGCTGGATCGCGCCGTCATCGATGGTGGCGATGCCCGCCGAGTCATAGCCCCGATATTCCAGGCGACGCAGCCCGTCGAGCAGACGCTCAGCGACATCCTCGCCGCCCAGGATTCCCACGATACCGCACATAAACTTACTCCCCAGCCTTCTTCGCGGCCTTTTTGGCCGTCATCATGTCTCGAAAACGCTTGGCCCAGCCCGGCTTGGTCTGGCGCTCGGCCCGGACCAGCGCCAGCGCGTCGGCCTCGACATCGCTGGTCACCACAGCCCCCGCACCGACGATCGCTCCTGCGCCGATGGTCACCGGCGCGACCAGCGCGGAGTTGGAGCCGATAAAGGCCCCCTCACCGATCACCGTCTTGTACTTGAGGAACCCGTCATAATTGCAGGTGATGGTGCCCGCGCCGATATTGGCACCCGCACCGACCTCGGCATCGCCCAGATAAGTCAGGTGGTTCGCCTTGGCGCCGGGGCCCAGTACGGCCTTTTTCATCTCGACGAAATTGCCGACCCGCGCGCCCTCGCGAACATCAGCCCCGGGGCGCAGGCGGGCATAGGGGCCGATATCCGCGCCGGTGGCGACCGTCGCGCCCTCCAGATGGCTGAAGGCATGAATGGTCACGCCGTCGGCGACATGCACGCCGGGGCCGAAGACCACATGCGGCTCAATCACCACGTCACGGCCCAGCTTGGTATCGTGCGAGAACCACACCGTATCCGGCGCGATCAGCGTCACCCCGTCGGCCATGGCGCGGGCTCGGCGACGCGTCTGCCAGTCGGCTTCGACCACCGACAGCTCGGCGCGGCTGTTGACGCCCGCGACTTCGCCCGCCCCCGTCTCGATCACCGCCGAGTGGCGACCATCGGCGGCGGCCAGCATCACGATATCGGGCAGATAATATTCGCCCGCCGCATTGTCGTTGCCCACCCGGTCGAGTAGCCCGAACAGATCGGCCGAACGCACCGCCATCAGGCCCGAGTTACAGAGGGTTACGGCGCGTTCTTCAGGATTGGCATCCTTATACTCGACCATGCGGTCGATCCGGCCCGACGCGTCGGCGATCACCCGGCCATAGGCGGCAGGATCGCTCGGGCGGAAGCCCAGGACCACGGCGGCGGGCTGGTCGTCCTGGCCGAGTCGGTCGATCATCGCCTGCATCGTCCGCGCCTCGACCAGCGGCACGTCGCCATAGAGGATCAGCACATCGCCGTCGAAACCCGACAGCGCCTGACGCGCCTGCGCCACCGCATGGCCGGTGCCCAACTGCTCCGCCTGAAGCGCGGTGCCCACGCCCAGCGGCGCGACCGCTGCCTCGACCTGTTCGCGCCCGGCGCCCGTCACCACGACCATGCGCTCGGGCGAGAGTTGCTTCACGCTGTCGATCAGGTGGAGCAGCATCGGCCGCCCGGCAATGGGATGGAGGACCTTGTGCAGGTCCGACTTCATGCGGGTGCCCTTGCCCGCAGCGAGGATGATGGCGGCGACTGGTCTCGTCATGGTGGTTGCGCCTGCCACGGATTTCGGTTCAAGGCCAGCAGGAGACTGCACCAGGACGAGACATGGACGTCAATTCATCGCACGGTTTTCCTTTCGCCATCGTGGGTTTCGACCTGGACGGCACGCTGCTCGACACCAGCGGCGACCTGACGGCGGCGGTCAACCATGCGCTGGGCTCGATCGACCGCGCGCCCTTGAGCGTCGAGGCGGTCAAGCCGATGATCGGCGGCGGCGCGCGGGCCATGTTGACACATGGGCTGGAGGCGACCGGCGGCTATGACGACGCGATGCTCGATATGCTGCATCGGCAGCTGCTCGACTATTACGAGGCGCATCTCGCGGTCCACACCGCGCCGTTTCCCGGTGCGCTTGCCACGCTGGACGAACTGGCCGCACGGGGCGTACGGTTGGGCATCATGACCAACAAGCTGGAGCGGTTCGCGCGCGCCATCCTCGACGCGCTGGGGCTGACCGACCGGTTCGACGCGATCATCGGCGGCGATACGCTGGGCGTCGCCAAACCGTCACCCCGGCCGATCCAGGCGCTGGTCGAACAATGCGGCGGCGGATCGGCGGCCTTTGTCGGCGACTCGATCTTCGACGTGCAGGCGGCACACGCCGCCGGACTTCCGGTCGTCGCCTGTTCCTTCGGCTTCCTCAGCCAGCCGGTGGAGGCCCTGGGTGCCGATGCGATCATCGATGGTTACGGCGAGCTCATTCCGACACTGCAACAGCTCGCCCCTTCCGCCACTTGATCCACAAATGCCGCGCCAGCATGGGCAGCGGCATTCGGATGGCGTGCGAGCGGATATAGAAGCCCAGGCGCGTCACCGGCCTTCGCTCGCGCCCCCAGCCGTCCCGCGCTGTCAGTCGATGGCGGTATATGCGGTCGGTCGCGGTCAGGCGGCACCACGGTTCGGGCACGTCGGTCCCATATAGCGCATGGCTCAAACGCATCGCCCGCGCGACCGCCGCCGACAGGCCATGGTGCCGGGCCCGCTCTTCCAGCCCCTCAACGCCACGCTCCTCGACCAGCGCATGGATATCCCAGAGATTGCGCAACCCACCGCTCAGGTCGCCATCTGCGAACAGATGCGCAGCGGCATGGACGATCATGTCGGCATGACACAAGACCGCCAAGCCACTACCCAACGGCTCGGCAGCAGCCATTAGCGACCCGGCATCCGGTGTCGGTCGTGCGGTCAGCGGCAGGATAGTATGGTGCACGTCGACCATCCGATCCCGCTCGCTATGGATCATCGGCGGCAGCTCGTGCATCCAGCGACGGTAATAGAGGTCGTCATAGGGGTCCGACTTCACCCACTCCCAGCCTGCGTCGAGCAGCAGCTTTTCGGCACGACAGAGGGACGCGCGCGGCAACAGGATATCGCAATCGCCGATCCCGCGTCCCTGCCCCGCCGCCAGCCCCGCTGCGACGAAGGCAGTTCCTTTTAGCAGGATGACCGGCACCTCGAGCGGGGCCAGTGCGCGCGCGACGCGGTTCGCCTCCCAAAGGGCGGTTCGGCGCACCTCCCCCGCCTCCGCCCTGGCGTCCTCCAGCACCCGCTGAACGACCGTTGGGATCGCCAGTCCATCCAGCCTGTACGCCAGCGTGCCCAGCAGGGTCTCCGCCCGCGCGACCGTCACCACCTCGGTCCAGCGCGCTAGATCGAGCGTCAGCGACTGTTGCGGCGTACGGAGCAGGGCGATCAGCGTCTCGATCGCGCTCACAACGCGCTCCAGATCGATTCCACCGCGGCGACGCCCGACTCGCCGTCGGGATAGTCCAGCGCGACGGCGGGCACCTCCGCCCGCAAGCGGGTCAGCGTCCGAAACCCCGCCTCGCCCAGCGCGACATAGTTGGTCGATGCCTGGGTCAGCCGAACGAACGTCTCGGTAGGTGCCATACCCTGCAATGCCAGCGGATAACCGAAACGCGGAAAGACCAGCAGAGCCGGGCGCGCGGGTTGCGTCATCGCGGCGATGGCGGCGGCGTCGGGCGCGACGTGCCGGACCTCTCCCTTGGGTGTGCCGGACAGCAATGGGCCGACCAGGCGCCCGGTGGGAATGACGCCCAGGCTCTCGTTCTTCAGGCTGATGGGACGCGGGAAGGGATGCGCCCAGCCCGTCACCGGATCGATCATCGCGAATTCGTCGCCCAGGAAACGCCAGCCCCGCTCCGACAGCATCAGCGCCAGCGTCGACTTGCCCGCGCCTGATACGCCGCTGAGCAGCATCGCCCGGTCGCCCCGTGCGACCACCGCCGCGTGGAGCAGCAAGTGGCGGCGATGCCCGAGCGCGACCTGCAGGTTCATCCCCATTTCGGCGGCGAGCAACCCCTGCGACAGCGGCAGGGGCGCGGCGTCGGGCAGGTGATAATCGCCCGTAGTGCGCACCGAGGGCCTGACCCATCGCCGCCAGAAGGAGGTCGCCTCCAGCCGAACGCTGTAATCGGAAAATTCTGCACGGGGATAGTCGCGGTACAGCGCATCCAGCGCGGCGATCGGTGTGCGCCAGTCCGATCCGATGCGGAAGCCCACCGGCCCGACCTGAAGGGAAATGCGGTGCCTCACAACCGGTCGACCAGCCCGGCCGCCTCCAACTCGTCGAGCCGGGCGCGCAGCATCGCCATGCCATCGCCTTGCGCGTCGCCCAGCTCATAGTCCGCCGCCAGCCGTGCGAACAGCGCATCCCGATCGAGCGGTGCATCCGCCAGCACCTCAAGGATCTGCGGCGCCGGCTCGTTCAGCAGATGGGTGATGCCCGACGGACGATGAAAGATCGCCGTGAAGATATCGAGCGGCTCGACGATCAGCAGCGCCGCCTCCGCCGCGCGGTAGCGCGGACCGGCCATGCGATCAGGTCCGAGGATTCTGTACGGACAGGAAACAGGTATAGCCGCTCTGCCCCATCTTCAGCTTCCTGATATAAGCGAGATAGGCTTGGCTGCTCTTGTACGTCGCACCGGGCAGATTGGCCCCCTCGTACATCGCCTTATGGACCTCCTCGCCCGTGAACGGGCGCGGGGGCGGCGGAAAGGGACCATAGCCGAGGAGCGGGCCGAGCAGGCTGGGCGGTGCGAGCGAGCCGTCGCTGGCGATATACTTGCCCGCATCGGCCGGGCCGGGAACCGGGATCTGGCAGTTCAGGATCGAGCCCGTCGCCTGTGCCATCGCGGGGCGGATCGCGACGACCGCGCTGGTGCCGACCGCGCCCAGCATCAGCATCCGGCGGCTCGTCACGCTGGAAGCGGGAGCGGCGGCCGGCTCCTCGAGGGGCGGCCCCTGATCGGGAGGCGTGTCGTCCATGAAATCGCGATGTCCCATATTCGCCGCCCTGCCACAAGACGCTGAGCAAAGGCTTAAGCTTCCCAAAACTGGCCAAAAGCCGGATCATATCGAGGGCGCAAGGAAGACAGACGACGCATCGACCGCTACATCGACACCCCATGGGATTCGGCGTTCGCACCTTATGGGCGGTGATCGTGGCTGTCGTGGCCGCGCTGGTGGTGTTTCTGAGCGCCGGGCCGGGCCCCGCGATCATCACGCTGGTCGGCGGCATCGCGGCCGCGTTGGTCGCGAGCGAAGGCGTCGCCGATGAACAGGACGAAGGTCGACTGGCCGAGGAGGAGGACGCCCTGTCCCCCCTTCTCGAAGAAGCGCTGGACGCCATCATCGAGCCGGTGTTGCTGATCGAGAAGGGCCGCGTGATCCTCGCCAATCGATCCGCCCGCGCCTTGCTCGGCGGGCATATCGTCGGGGAGGATGCGCGTGTCGCCATCCGCCACCCCGCCGCCGCCGAGCGCCTGTTGGCGAAGGAAGCGATGACCGACTCCGATCATGCGATCTCGCTGGTGGGGCTGGGCTCTCTGGAGCAGCGCTGGGAAATGCGTGTCGCCGATACCAGCAGCGGCCAGCGCATCGTCCATCTGATCGACCAGACCGCGCATGACGCGGCCGAACGGATGCGCGTCGATTTCGTCGCCAATGCCAGCCACGAACTGCGCACCCCCCTCGCCTCGATCCTCGGCTTTATCGAGACGTTGAGCGACGAAGCGGGCGAGGATGCCGAAATCCGCGCCCGGTTCCTGAAGGTCATGTTCGACGAGGCGCGGCGGATGCAGCGGCTGGTCGAGGACCTCATCTCGCTCAGCCGGATCGAGGCGGACAAATATCGCCAGCCCGCCCAGCCGGTCGATATGAGCGACCTGGTGCAGCATGTCTGGGACGAGTTCCTCGATTCGGGCTCGCCGCGCGCCGACGATATCCATTGCGAATGGCCCGAGGGCCTGCCGCCGGTCGCGGGCGACCGTGCCCAGCTCTCGCAGATGCTCCACAATCTGATCGGCAATGCGATGAAATATGGCCGTGCCGATACACCGGTCCGGGTCACGCTGGCGCGCGACGGCGTGATGTTGAAGCTGGCGGTCGCCGATCGGGGCGAGGGCATCGCCGCCAGCCATATCCCGCGCCTGACCGAGCGCTTCTATCGCGTCGATTCGGGGCGGAGTCGCAGCATCGGCGGCACCGGCCTGGGCCTCGCCATCGTCAAGCACATCGTCGAGCGGCATCGCGGCAAGCTAGAGATTGCGAGCGAGGTCGGAGTGGGCACGACCTTTACGGTGCGGTTGCCGGCGCTGAAAAATGCGGATCGGGCGGTTTCCGAGGGCGCTGTCACAAAACCACAATAAAAATGTCACACGGGGGTCCGGTGAGCATGGCAGCGCCGGTTCGCAACCACGATGGTCGCCCCCTTCCAAGGAACATGATGCGCCTGCCCTGCCTTCTCGCCGCGATGTTCGCGTTGGCGGCCTGCCACGATCAGGCCAATGGCGGCGGCGCGGGCGTGCGCGAGCAGATCACGGCGGTCGGTTCCTCGACGGTCTACCCCTTTACCACGATCATCGCGGAGCGCTTCGTCGCGGCCGATCCCGGTGTCCGGGCTCCGGTGATCGAATCCACCGGCACGGGCGCGGGCATGAAGCTGTTCTGCGCCGGGATCGGCGCGGGACACCCGGATATCGAGGATGCCTCACGCCGGATGAAGGCGAGCGAGTATCGCGAATGCGCCGCGCATGGCGCGACCGATATTCTGGAAATTCAAATCGGTATCGACGGCATCGCCTTTGCCGAATCGAAGCGTGGGCCACGCATGGCGCTGACCACGGTCGACCTGTACCGCGCGTTGTCGGCGCATCCCGGTGGCAAGCCCAACCACGCCCGCACCTGGGCCGACGTCAATCCGGCGCTGCCCGCCATTCCGATCCAGGTCTATGGGCCGCCCGCGACCAGCGGCACCCGCGACGCGCTGGCCGAGCTGATCCTGATGAAGGGCTGCGATGCGGTCGAGCCGGGCGCGGTCGCGCTCAGCCACCGCGATCCCGACGCGCATCGGACGCTCTGCACCCGCGTGCGGGACGACGGGGCCTATATCGATGCGGGCGAGAACGATAATCTGATCGTCCAGAAGCTGCAGGCCAACCCGGACGCACTGGGCGTCTTCGGCTATTCCTATCTGGAGGAAAACCGCCAGACGGTAGACGGCGTGGCGATCAACGGCGTCAAGCCGACCTATGCCGCCATCGCCGCCGACCAGTATCCGGGATCGCGCCCCCTCTATGTCTATGTGAAGAAGGCGCATCTGGACGCCATTCCCGGCCTGCGCGCCTTTCTGCGGCTGTATGCGGCCAATTGGGGCAAGGACGGCCCGCTTGTCCGGCGCGGCCTGATCGCCTCGCCCGCCGCCGTCGAGGCGCAGGCGCGAGCGATCATCGCGCGGGAAATCCCACTCGACCCCGCAAAGCTGCCGTCATGAACGGCGCGATCCTCCTGATCCTGATCGTCGGGCTGGGCGTCATCGCCTGGGCCAGCACGCGGATGCGCGCGCTGGGCTTTCGGCGCGGCCATGTCGCGCGGGTCAGCTCGCTGCCCCATCATCATGGCTGGTATGTCGCACTGTGGACGGTGGTGCCGCCCCTGATCTTCCTGGCGGTGTGGGCCGCAACCTCGCCCGCTTTGGTCACCGACACGGTGATCGCCACGCCCGCCGCCGCGCAGCTGCCGCCACCGGGATTCGAGCGGGCGGCCATCCTGTCCGAGGCGCGGGCGCTGGCGACGGGGCGGACGCACGGCGCCTTCCATGCCCTGTCGCGCACGCTCGCCCCGGCCTATGACCGGGCACAGACCCGGTTCGACTGGATCGCGACCGCCATCGTCCTGCTGCTCGCGCTGGCGGGCGGGGCCTATGCCTATCTGCACGTCCGGCCCGATTTCTCAGCACGGACGCGGATCGAGCGAGTGGTGCTCGGACTGCTGCTCGGCGCGTCCCTGATCGCGATCCTGACCACGGCGGGAATCGTGGCCTCGCTCCTCTATGAGGCAGGCCGCTTCTTCTCGGTCGTGCCGATCACCGATTTCCTGTTCGGCACGCATTGGAGCCCGCAGGTCATCGACCCGCGCGATCCGGGCGCATCGCTCGGCGCGGTGCCGCTCTTCTGGGGCACCTTCTTCATCGGTGCGGTGATCGCGATGGCGGTCGCCATCCCCTTCGGCCTAATGAGCGCCATCTACCTGACGCAATATGCCGCCCCGCGCGCGCGCCGGATCATGAAGCCGGTGCTGGAGGTGCTCGCGGGCATTCCAACCGTCGTCTATGGCTATTTCGCCGCGCTGACCGTCGCGCCCGCCGTCCGCCAGTTCGCGGTCGCGATCGGCATCGACTGGGCCTCGTCCGAAAGCGCGCTGGCGGCTGGCCTGGTGATGGGCGTGATGATCATTCCCTTCGTCTCGTCCATGGCCGATGACAGCCTGGCCGCTGTTCCCAGCGCGATGCGCGACGGCAGCTTGGCGATGGGCGCCACGACATCGGAAACGATCACCCGCGTGATGTTGCCCGCCGCGCTTCCGGGCGTGGTCGGTGGCGTCCTGCTCGCGGTCAGCCGCGCGATCGGCGAGACGATGATCGTCGTCATGGCGGCGAGCGGCGTCGCGACGCTGACCGCCAACCCCTTTGCCAGCACGACCACCGTCACTCGCCAGATCGTCGATCTCCTCACCGGTGAGGCGGAATTCGACAGCCCCAAAACGCTGGCCGCCTTCGCGCTGGGCCTGACGCTGTTCGTCATCACCCTGCTCCTCAACATCGTCGCGCTCAGCGTCGTGAAGCGGTATCGGGAAAGCTATGAATAACCCGTCCGCCCCCAAGCCTCACGGGTGGGACAGCCCGGCCATGACCCGGCGTCTGCGGCGGCGCTATGCGGCTGAGCGGCGCTTCCGGCGGCTGGGCGCCGCGGCGGTCGCGCTGTCGGCGGCTTTCCTGGCCTTCCTGCTCATCACCATGCTGGCCCAGGGGCTGCGCGGCTTTACCGAGACGCGGGTCACCCTGCCGGTCAACCTGGCCGCCGCCGAACTGCCGATCGAACCGGCCCGGTTGAAGGGGCGTGGCGCCGACCTGGCGCTGGCGGGCGCGGGACTGGAGAACGCGGTCGACGGTGCCGCCACGACCGCCTTCGGGCCGATCGGATCAGATCTGTTGTCGCCGGGTGCGTGGATCGTGGTTCGCGATGCGATCAAGGCGGACCCGGCCATCCTCCACCACACGACCGTCTTCGCGCTGCCGGTCGCCAGCCGTTACGATGTCGCGGCCAAGGGCGAGGGTACGCCGGAAGCCGAACGCGTCGTCGCGCGGCTACAGGCGCAAGGCGTGCTTTCGACCGGCTGGGACCTGGGCTTCCTGCGCGACGCCGATGCGACCGACCCGACGCGGGTCGGCATCTGGGGGGCGGCCAAGGGATCGCTGCTGACCATGCTGGTGACGCTGGCGCTCGCCTTCCCCATCGGCGTGCTTGCCGCGCTCTATCTGGAGGAATATGCGCCCAAGAACCGCTGGACCGATATCATCGAGGTGTCGATCAACAATCTGGCGGCGGTCCCCTCGATCATCTTCGGCCTGTTGGGCCTGGCGGTGTTCCTGGGCAGCTTTGGCCTGCCCCGCTCCGCCCCGCTGGTCGGCGGCCTGACGCTGGCGCTGATGACCATGCCGGTGATCGTCATCGCCGGGCGCAACGCGATCAAGGCAGTGCCGCCGTCGATCCGCGACGCCGCCCTGGCCATCGGGGCATCGCGGGTGCAGGTGATCTTCCACCATGTCCTGCCGCTCGCCCTGCCCGGCATCCTGACCGGCACGATCATCGGCATGGCCCGCGCGCTGGGTGAAACCGCGCCGCTGCTGATGATCGGGATGCGCGCCTTCATCGCCGCCCCGCCACAGGGGCTGACCGATCCGGCGACGGTGCTGCCGGTACAGATCTTCCTCTGGTCCGATCAGGTGGACCGCGGCTTCATCGAAAAGACCTCGGCCGCGATCATCGTCCTTCTCGTCTTCCTGCTCGCGATGAACGGGCTGGCCATCTACCTTCGCAATCGGTTCGAGACACGCTGGTGAGCACCCCCAAGATAAGCGCGCGCAACGTCAGCGTGTCCTATGGCGCCAAGCAGGCGATCCACGACATCTCGATCGATGTCGACATGGATCACGTCATCGCCTTTATCGGCCCCTCGGGCTGCGGCAAGTCGACCTTTCTGCGCACGCTGAACCGGATGAACGATACCATCGCCTCGGCCCGTGTCTCGGGCGATGTGCGGCTCGACGGGCAGGATATCTATGCGCCCGAGATGGACGTGGTGCAGCTGCGCGCGCGGGTCGGCATGGTGTTCCAGAAGCCCAACCCCTTCCCCAAGTCGATCTACGAAAACGTCGCCTATGGCCCGCGCATCCACGGCCTGTCGTCCTCGCGCGCCGAGCTGGACATGATCGTCGAACGCTCGCTGACCCGCGCCGGGCTGTGGGCCGAGGTCAAGGACCGGTTGTCGGAAAGCGGCACGGCCTTGTCGGGCGGCCAGCAGCAGCGGCTGTGCATTGCCCGCGCCATTGCGGTCGACCCCGAAGTCATCCTGATGGACGAGCCGTGCAGCGCGCTCGATCCCATTGCGACCGCGCGGATCGAGGAGCTGATCCACGACCTGCGCGGCCGCTACGCCATCGCGATCGTCACCCATAACATGCAGCAGGCAGCCCGCGTCTCCCAGCGTACCGCCTTTTTCCACCTCGGCACGCTCGTCGAGTACGGAAAGACGTCCGACATCTTCACCAACCCACGGGAAGAGCGGACCAAGGACTATATCACCGGCCGGTACGGCTGAGGACGAGGATCATGGACCACACCGTAAAAGCCTTTGACAACGACATCGGCCGCCTGCGCGGGCTCATCAGCCAGATGGGGGGGATGGCCGAGGAGGCGATCGCCAACGCGATCCGCGCGCTCCAACGCTCCGACCTGGAACTCGCGCGCAAGGTGCGTGAGGATGACAAGGCGATCGACCTGATCGAGGCCGAGGTGGAGCGGCTGGCGGTGCGCACCATCGCGCTGCGGGCGCCGATGGCCAACGACCTGCGCGAGGTCGTGGCGGCCTTGAAGATCGCCAGCGTCGTCGAGCGCATCGGCGACTACGCCAAGAACATCGCCAAGCGCGTGCCGATGATCGAAAGCGAGGACCGGATCGAGCCTATCTCGATCCTGCCCGCCATGGCCAAGATCGCCTCGGCGATGGTGCACGACGTGCTCGACGCCTTTGCCGCGCGCGATGCCGAGGCGGCGGTACGGGTCCGCGACAGCGACACCGCGCTCGACGATTTCTACGATTCCATCTTCCGCACGCTCGTCACCCATATGGTCGAGAATCCCAAGACGATCGGTCAGGTCGCGCACCTGCTGTTCATCGCCAAGAATCTCGAACGGATCGGGGATCATGCGACGAACGTCGCGGAGATGGTCTATTTCGCCGCCACCGGCACCCAGATGGGTGAACGGGATCGCGGCGGCACTCTGCCTTCTTGAGGGAACAGGCACCATGGCACGCGTAAAGATGTTGCTGGTCGAAGACGATGCCGCGCTGGCGGAACTGCTCGTCTTCCATTTCAAGCGCGAGGATTTCGAGGTCACCCATACGCCGGACGGCGAGGAGGCCCTGTTGCTGGCGCGCGAGAGCACGCCGGACATCGTTCTGCTCGACTGGATGGTGGAGGGGATTTCGGGGATCGAGGTCTGCCGCCGCCTGCGTCGCTCGCCCGAAACCGCGAACGTGCCGATCATCATGCTGACCGCACGCGGTGAGGAAGAGGACCGGGTGCGTGGGCTGGAGACGGGGGCGGACGATTATGTCACCAAGCCCTTTTCCCCGCGCGAACTGGTCGCCCGCGTCGGTGCGGTGCTGCGGCGTGTCCGCCCTGCCTTGGCCGGCGAGGCACTGACCTATGCCGATATCGAGATGGATACGGTCGGTCACAAGGTGCGCCGCGCCGGGGAAGTCGTCTCGCTCGGGCCCACGGAATTCCGCCTGCTCAAGCATTTCCTGGAGCATCCCGGCTGGGTCTTTTCGCGCGAGCGGCTGCTCGATGCGGTGTGGGGCCACGACTCGGATATCGAGAGCCGGACGGTCGACGTGCATATCCGCCGCCTGCGCAAGGCGATCAATATCGGCGACCGTCCCGACATCATCCGCACCGTGCGTTCGGCGGGCTATTCGCTGGATGCGGGCGGCTGATAAAAACTCCGTCAGGATCGGGTCGCAAGCGAAACGAGGGAGCCAAGTGCGGCATGGGGCGTTCACCCACCGCGCTAACGCACTTGCGCTTCTGAATAGGAGATTCGCATGAAGCTCGTTTTTCTCGCCGCCACCGCGCTGATGGCGACGCCCGCCCTGGCCCAGACCACGACCCAGACCGACACCACGGCGCAGGCCGGGATGCAGACCAGCACCTCCGCCGACACGACCAATGGTTCGATGCAGGCCAATGCCGCTGCCTCCGCCGCGACGATGACCGCTGGTGGCTATCAGCCCGCCCAGCCGCCGATGGCCGCTCCCCCCGCTCCGGGTGCGCCGGTCATCTTCAAGCAGGCGCCGACGCCCGAACAGGCCTATCCGGCCCCGGCGCCGCTGAAGAGCTATCCGATCTGCAAAAAGGGTCAGTATGACCAGTGCCGCCAGCGTGGTGGCAAGTAAGCTCCAGCCCATCACCCGGCTGTAGGACGGCGCCGGTTCCCATTCAGGGGACCGGCGCCTTTCTTATTCCTCGACCAGCTTCATCAGCCGCCGCTCGACCGGCGCGAGTACCGGCCCCAGTTCATGTCCGCGCTTGAGCACCGCGCCGCCCTCGCCGATCAATGCCCACATGCCCTGTCGGTTGCGCAGTGCGGGACGCTTCTCGATCCGGTACTCGGGCCGCTCGGCGCTGCGACGAAAGGCCGAGAAGACCGCCGCATCCTTTCCCAGGTCCATCGCATAGTCGCGCCAATGACCCGCTGCCACCATGCGGCCGTAGAGATCGAGAATGCGGTTCAGCTCGATCCGCTCGAAGCCGACCTGCCCGGTAGCGCGTGGAAAGGGTACAATCCCCATCAGGCCCGATCGCGCCGCTCTTCCTGCTCGGCCAGAACCGCGTCCAGCCGTCGCCGCATCGTATCCAGCTCGCAGCGAAGCATCTCGATCTTCTGCGTCTGCGGATCGAAGACCTCGGAACACGGCGTGCCATAGGGGACGAAGCGGGGTTCGGGCGCGGCGCCGCCCTCGACCACGGTCGGGCGAGCGGGGATGCCGACCATCACTGCGCCTGCAGGCACATCCCGCGTCACGACGGCATTCGCGCCCACCCGCGCTCTGGGTCCCACGGTGATGGGGCCCAAGACCTGAGCGCCGGACCCGACGATCGCGCCGTCCATCAAGGTCGGGTGACGCTTGCCCGCAACGCCATTGTCCGGGCTGGTCCCCCCCAGCGTCACGCATTGATAGATGGTGACGTCATCACCGATCTCCGCCGTCTCGCCGATGACGACAAAGCCATGATCGATGAAGAAGTTGCGGCCGATCTTCGCACCGGGGTGGATATCGATCGCGGTCACGAAGCGGGTGAAATGGTTGACCAGCCGCGCCAGGAAAAAAGCCCGCGCCTTATACAGGCGGTGGGCGACCCGGTGGCCCGCCAACGCCCAGACGCCCGGATACAGCAAGATCTCCGCACGTGAGTGAGGTGCCGGGTCGCGAGCCCGGATCGAATCAAGATAGGCGGCCAATCGGCTCGGCATGAGCATGTCCCCAGATGCGATACCGGCATTTAGGCACGGTATGGCGTGAAATCCAGATAGTCGCAGCAGCCGATGCGGCGCGACAAACTCTATCTTTGTTGCAGCGTTGGTCCCGACACGGCATGGCCGACCGGCCGAAAGGCTTAAAGGAGACATGATGGACCCGACGAGTAGCGAGCTGATCCATATCCTACCCTTTGTGGGCGTCGGCTTTGCCGCCCAGGTCGTCGACGGCGCGCTGGGCATGGCGTTCGGCGTGATCTCCAACACCCTGCTCATCAGCCTGGGCGTGCCGCCGGCAGCGGCCTCGGCGGGGGTGCACAGCGTCGAGACCTTCACAACGGCCGTGTCGGGGATCAGTCATGCGGTGCATCGCAACGTCAATTGGCGACTGTTCCTGCGCCTGATGATCCCGGGCGTGATCGGCGGGGCGCTGGGTGCCTATGTCCTGTCCAATATCGATGCGGCGGTCGTGAAGCCCTTCATCCTCGCCTATCTGACCGCCATCGGTCTCTACCTGCTGATCCGCGCATGGCGTCACAAGCCGCATACCCGCGAGCCCAAGGTGGTGGAGCCGCTGGGCTTTATCGGCGGCTTCCTGGACGCGGCGGGCGGGGGCGGCTGGGGTCCGGTGGTGACCTCCAACCTGCTGGCGCAGGGGGCGGCCCCGCGCACCACCATCGGGACGGTCAACACCGCCGAATTCTTCCTGACCGCGACGATCTCCGCGACGTTCATCACCCAGCTGGGCTGGGGCGCGTTCACCATGGCCACGGTCGGCCTGCTGATCGGCGGCATCTGCGCGGCCCCGTTCGGAGCGATGCTGGCCAAGCGGGTGCCTGCGCGGACGCTGCTGACGCTGGTCGGTGTGATCCTGACGCTGACCAGCCTGTGGGGGCTGTATCAGGCAATTTTCCGGTAAATCCTCCCCGGCACGGCGAGGTGGCAGGCCGCAGGCCTGACGGAGGGGGATTGCCACACGGAGCATAGCTGGCGGAAAGCCCCCTCCACCACCGCTTCGCGGCGGTCCCCCTCCCCGTGCCGGGGAGGAGCGGTGTTACGCCGTTGCCGCGTGGACGGTCGCAACCGCCTGCATCACGGCCGCGATCCGGACGGAGGTCTGGATGATCTCGGCCGAGACGCCCGCCTTCTTCAGCACGGCCTCATGCGCGTCGATGCACATGCCGCAGCCATTGATCGCCGAGACGGCCAGGCTGAACAGTTCGAAATCGACCTTGTCGATGCCCGGCGACGCGATGACGTTCATGCGCAGCTTGGCGGGCAGGTTCCGATACTCCTGGTTACCGGCCAGATGCGTGAAGCGGTAATAGACATTGTTCATCGCCATCACCGCCGCCGCCGCGCGCGCCGCATTGGCGGCCTCGGGCGAGAGCTTGGACGCGCATTCCGCCTCGGCCGCATCGACCAGCGGCTTGTGGCCGGTGCCGTGGGCGCAGGCGAGCAGCAGGCCGTATTTGCGCTGATCGTTCAGCAGCGCTTCGTTCAGCAGCGATCCGACATTCAGGCGAATGTCCTTGGCGAAGTCGGGCAGCTGCCCGGCAAATTCCTTGAGCGACATGGAAGGGCTCCAGATAAACGACGCCCCAGTCCGGGCCGCCGATCGCATGGGGATCGGCAACCCTCGCCGGGGCATCGGGAAAACGGGTCCGGGGACAGCTTCGTCCCCGGACGACAGGATTATTCGGCCGCGAGCTGGAGGACGTCGTCGCCCTTGTTCCAGTTGCACGGGCACAGCTCGTCGGTCTGCAGCGCATCGAGCACACGCAGGGTTTCCTGCGGGTTACGGCCGACGTTCAGGCCGTTGATCGTGACGTGCTGGATGACATTGTCGGGATCGATGATGAAGGTCGCGCGGTAGGCGACATGCTCATTCTTGTCGACGATGCCCAGCGCGTCGGCCAGGACGCGGCCATTGTCCGCGATCCAGGGGAAATCGGCGGCGGCCAGATCGGGGTCCGACTTGCGCCATGCCAGATGGACGTGCGCGGTGTCGGTCGACGCGCCGATCAGCACGGCGTCACGATCGGCGAAATCGTCCTTCAGCTGCGCATAGCCGACGATCTCGGTCGGGCAAACGAAGGTGAAATCCTTCGGCCAGTAGAACAGGACCTTCCACTTGCCCTCATAGGAGGTGTCGCTGATCGTCTCGCCGGCGGGCAGCGCGTTGGTGCCCTGCTGGACGGGCACGGTGAATGCGGGGAGCTTGTCTCCAACGGTCAACATGGCAATAGCCTCCATTTCTTCAAAAAATTCGGCTTCAGCCATCCTCTCGAACGATCGGCGGTGGACCGCCTGTATTCGTTGCCGCGACAGATATGGGGACTGGCGCGATCAATCCAACAAGCTATTTGTCAGATCGCAATCGACTGAGACGATCAATGGCCGCGACCTACCTACCGACGTTGAAACAGCTGCAATATCTCGTGGCGCTGCAGGACCATGGCCATTTCGGCCGGGCGGCGGATGCGTGTTTCGTCACCCAGTCGACCCTGTCGGCGGGTCTGCGCGAGCTGGAGACGCTGATCGGCGTGACGCTGGTCGAGCGGACGCGGCGCGTGGTGCGCTTCACGCCGCTGGGCGAACGGATCGCCGACAAGGCGCGGCGTGTTCTGCGCGAGGCGGACGAGCTGGGCGACATGGCCCGCGCGGCCGGGCGCCCCTTGTCGGGCGAAATGCGCATGTCGGTCATCCCGACCATCGCGCCCTTCATGCTGCCCCGCATCCTGCCGCGCCTGCGCCGCGACTATCCCGACCTGAAACTGTTCCTGCGCGAGGAGCCGAGCGGTCCGGCGTGCGAGCGTCTGCACAATGGCCGCACCGATTGCGTGCTGCTGGCGCTACCCTATGCCTGTGGCGAGGTGACGGCCGAGCCGCTGTTCGACGACCGGCTGTTCGTCGCGTTCCCGACCGACGATGAGCAATCCCCGCCCACCGCCATCCCGGCTGCCGATATCGACGAGAACCGGCTGCTGCTGCTGGAGGACGGGCATTGCCTGAAGGACCATGCGCTCGCCGCCTGCAACCGGCCCGAGCTGCGGGCCGAGGCGACGATGCTGGGCACGTCGCTGCACACCATCGTCCAGATGGTCGATAACGGCCTGGGCATGACGATGCTGCCCGAAATGGCGCTGCGGGCAGGGATATTGGAGAATACCAACATCACCGCCCGGCCGCTCGACGCGGAAAATGCGATGCGCAAGATCGCGCTGGTCTGGCGACGCGCCAGCCCGCGCGAAAAGGATTTCCGCCTGCTCGCCCAGGTGTTCGCCGAAGCGGCCTGAGCGCCCCAGCCATCCGAAGGAGATTTCGCCCATGACCCTCAACGCACGGTACACCATCGCCCTGTTGCCGATCATCGCCCTGGTCAGCCTTGGCGGCTGCGCGGGCGGGCGGGATCAGCGCGAGGCGCCTGCCACGCCCTCGGTCACGGCGCCCGTCGAGGCCCCGATGCCCGCGCCGACTGACCAGCCCATGGCCCCGACCCGGACCATCCTGGACAATGCGGCGGCCACCGGATCGCTGTCGTCCTTCGTGGCGGCGGTGCGCGCAGCGGGCCTCGCCACCACGCTGGCAAGCCCCGGGCCCTACACGGTATTCGCACCCTCGAACGAAGCCTTTGGTCGCCTGGCCCCCGGCGTGCTCGACCAGTTGCTGCAACCCGCCAACCGCGAATCACTGGTGCGTGTGATCCGTTTCCACATGGTGCCTGGTACGATCGGCGTCGCGGAGCTCCAGCGGCGGATCGCGGCGGGCAACGGCACCGCGACCCTTATGACCGTGCAGGGCGAGCCTCTGACCGTCACCATGACTCAGTCGGTCATCACCCTGACCGATGCCAGCGGCAACAAGAGCTATGTCGAGGCGGGCGATATGGCCCAGGCGAACGGCGTGATTCACATCGTCAATGGTGTCTTGGTGCCAAAACTCGATTAAGTGCGTTACTCCCGGCAGGACGGCCGTTTCGGTTGCCGAACGGCTGGCCTGCCCTTCCACCTGCGGCGCGACGCGACCTCGCTCCGCCGCCCGAAGAACGGGAGTATGCTTTCATGCTGAAGACCCTTGCTATCCTCGCGACCGCCACCGCCCTGACCAGCGCCGGTGCGGCGGTTGCCCAAACCACCACGGCGCCGGCGGCTCCGGCCCAGACGATGCCCGCCCCCGCCACAGCGCCCGTCGCTCCAGCGACCGCGACGCCCGCCGCGACCGGCAATGTCGTCCAGATCCTCGCCGCGACCCCGGATCGCAGCACGCTTGCAAAGCTGGTGACGACCGCAGGTCTGGCGACCGACTTGGCCGGCCCCGGCCCCTTCACCGTCTTCGCGCCCAGCAACGAGGCGTTCAGCCGCATGCCTGCGGGCGCGCTCGACAATCTGAGCAAGCCGGCGAACAAGCCGGTGCTGGCGACGATCCTGAAATACCATGTCGTCTCGGGCAAGCTGACCGCCGAGCAGCTGAAGGCGCAGATCGCGGCGGGCAACGGCACCGCAACGCTGACCACGCTGGCGGGCCAGCCGCTGACCGCGCAGCTGGGCCCGAACGGCAATATCATGCTGACCGACGTCAACGGTCAAAAGGCCTATGTCGACAAGGCAGATGTGGACGCGACCAATGGCGTCGTCCACCTGACCAACGGCATCAACGTGCCCAAGATCGGCTGATCGATCCCATAGGATCGCATCGGGAAAGGCGGGGCTTCGGCTCCGCCTTTTTTATGGTGCCTGGGTGCTCCAGCGCTCGGCTGCCGCCGTGTCGCTCTCCCGCGCCTCGACCCAGCGGGCCTCTTCACCCCGCGTCTCGCGCTTCCAGAACGGGGCGTCGGTCTTCAACCGGTCGATCAGATAGGCACAGGCGTCGAGCGCATCGCGGCGATGCGGCGCGGCGGTCAAGACCAGGACGATACGCTCCCCCGGCCGCATCGGGCCGACCCGGTGGACGATCGTCGCCGCCTGAAGCGACCAACGTTCGGTCGCCAGTCGGGCGATGCGGTCGAGCGACGCCTCGGTCGCGCCGGGATAATGTTCCAACTCCAGCTGGTCGACGCCGTCATCAGCGCGCACCAGCCCGCAAAAGCTTGCCACCGCGCCGACATCGCCGGTCTCGACCCGCTCCGTCTCGCCCGCCAGATCGATCGGATCGCGCGATACCAGGATGCGGATCATCCGCCGGTCACCGGTGGGAAGATCGCCACCTCGCGCGCGCCGACGATCGACGCCTCCGGCCCGACGAAATTCTGGTCGACCGCCGCGCGCAACCGCTCCGGCTCGGCCATCGCCTCGGCATAGCCGCCGCCCCGAGCCGCCAGCCAGCGGATCAGCTGCGCCACCGTCGTGACATCGGAGGGAAGCGTGACCGACTCCTCGGCCTGCCCGATCCGTTCCCGGACCCAGGCGAAATACAGGATCGTCAGCGTCATCAGCTATCCATATGCTTGAGGCCGACGCGCAGATAATCCCAGCCCGTGACGATGGTCAGCACGGCCGCGCCCCACAAGGCCGCCAGCGCCGCGACGTGCAACCAGGGCCAGCCCGGCAATGCTCCGCCCAGGATCAGCCCGCCCAGCGCGACGAGCTGCAGCGTCGTCTTCCACTTGGCGAGCCGCGAGACGGGGACCGACACCTGCAACTGCGCCAGGAACTCGCGCAGGCCCGACACGGCAATCTCGCGCAGCAGGATGACGAGCCCGGCAATCACACTCCACCCGCTCAGCACCTGCACCGCGACCAGCACCAGGATGACCGAGGCGACCATGATCTTGTCGGCGATGGGATCGAGAAAGACACCCAGCTTCGACACCGCGCCCTGCGCCCGCGCCAGATAGCCATCGAAATAATCGGTGATGCCCATCAGGCAGTAGAGAACAAAGGCGATGCCATAGCCCAGCGCCCAGTCGGGCTGCCACAACAGCCCCGCGAGCAGCGGCACGGCCAGGATTCGCGAAAGCGTCAACAGATTGGGCAGCGTCAGCATGACGCCTTCTAACCGCTCCCTCGCCCATGACAAACCGCTTTAACCGGTTGGCGATGCGCCACGGCATGGTTATGTTGGCGTCATCCTGTTGCCACGATCGGGCCATTTTTCGTTATGCTCAATGCCCTCGGGCTTCTCAAGCGGCGCCGGTTCCTGCCGCTGTTCACCACCCAGTTCCTTGGCGCGTTCAACGACAATCTGTTCAAGACGTCGATGGTGCTGTTCGCCACCTATGCGATCTTCAACGACGCTCATGCCGAGGCGAACTTCAACGCGCTGGCCACCGGCCTGTCGATCGTGCCCTTCGTCCTGCTGTCGGCGCTATCGGGACAGCTGGCGGACAGTCACGACAAGGCGCGGATCATCCGCATCGTGAAGACGGCCGAGATCGGCATCATGATCGTCGGTGCCCTCGGCCTGATGATCGCGAAGGCTGGCTTTATCAATCTGGGCCTGGGCCTGATGCTGGGCACCGTGCTGGCCCTGGGCGTTCATTCGACCTTTTTCGGGCCGATCAAGTACGCGATCCTGCCCCAGCATCTGCAGCCCGACGATATCCTGGGCGGCACCGGCCTGGTCGAGGCGGGGACCTACCTCGCCATCCTGCTGGGAACGGTGGTCGCAGGCTGGGTGCCGATCGAGGTCGCGGCCGGGGGCGTTCTGGTCGTTGCAGTGCTGGGCTGGTTCACCGCGCGGCAGGTGCCGCCCGCCCCGCGTGAGGGGCCGCCGCTCAAGCTGAACTTCAATCCCTTCACCGCCTCCTGGCGGCTGATTGCGGCGACGCTGCATATCCGGCGGCTGTTCCTGGCCATCGTCGCGATCAGCTTCTTCTGGACGATCGGGTCGGTCCTGATCATCGTCTTCCCGCCGCTGGTGAAGAACGTGCTGACCGCCGACAAGGAAGTCGCCAGCCTGGCCATTGCTATCTTCTCGATCGGTGTGGCGATCGGATCGGTGGTCATCAACACGATGCTGAAGGGTGAGATTTCGGCGCGCTATTCGCCGGTCTCGGTCATCGCGATGGGCGCCTTCGTCGTCCTGTTCTCGATCCTCTGCCGCAACTGGACCCCGGCCCCCGATGGCGGCCTGTATAGCTGGCAGGCGTTTCTGGCGGAGCCGCGCGCGATCGGCATCCTGGCGACGCTGCTCGCCATCGCGACGACTGGGGGCATGTTCGTCGTGCCGCTCTATGCCTTTCTGACCACCACGGTTGAAAAGGACCAGACTGCGCGGACCGTGGCGGCCAACAACATCGTGAATTGCTTTGCGATGACCATCGGGTCTGCCGCCGTGCTGGGGATCAGCGCGGCGGGCGTCACGCCCGAGGACATGCTGTTCCTCGTCGCGGGCATGTGCCTGGTCTCGGCCTGGCTGGCGCTTCGCCTGCACCGGGCCTGCGACGACGGCTGCGTCAGGCCCGCCTGAGCGGCCGGGCGCGACCGGTCAGAACAGGAAGCTGTAGATACAGACGAAGAAGGCGGTGAAGCTGAGGACGAACAGGCGCAGGTCCTGATCGTCATCCCGGCGGCTGCGCATCGGCGCGGGGGGCGGGAGCGAGCGCCGGAAGGGGTGGCGGGCGGCTTCGTTGGTCAGGATGAGGCGACGTTGCATGGCGTCGTGTTAACGGATCATTTACTATTTCGGCTCGGGTGAATTGCCGCGCCACCTGTACCCGCTGCCCCGTTTAGGGACAGCGGGCCAAGCACTTAATGGTCGTGGGCGGAGGCCGCGCCGATGCCGGTTTCGGACCGGACGCGCTGCGCCGGATAGCCGGCCTTATCGACCGCCGCACGGCCGCTGCTGTCGGTAATCGACACCAGCCATATGGTCAGAAAGGCCAGCGGCATCGAGAAGATGGTCGGCGACCCATATGGGAAGATCGGCGCGGCATGACCCAGCACCGTCACCCAGATGGCGGGCGACAGGATGGTCAGGACCAGCGCGGTCAGCAACCCGACCAAGCCGCCCGCGACCACGCCCCGCGTCGTACAACCCGACCAGAGCAGCGACAGGAACAGCACCGGGAAGTTCGCCGACGCCGCCAGCGCGAAGGCCAGGCTGACCATGAAGGCGACGTTCTGCTTTTCGAACAGGATGCCGAGCAGGATCGCGACGACGGCCAGCACCAGCACGGTGATCCGCGACACCCTCAGTTCGGAAGCGGAGTCCGCTTTCCCCTTCTTGATGACCGTGGCGTACAAATCATGACTGACCGCGGAAGCGCCCGACAGGGTAAGCCCCGCCACCACCGCCAAGATGGTCGCGAAGGCCACCGCCGAGATGAAGCCCAGGAACAGGTTGCCGCCGACCGCCTGCGCCAGATGGATCGCCGCCATGTTGCTGCCGCCCCGAAGTGCCCCGTCGGCGTCGAGGAAACCAGGATCGGTCGCCACCAGGACGATCGCCCCGAACCCGATGACGAAGGTCAGGATGTAGAAATAGCCGATCCAGCCCGTCGCCCACAGCACCGAGCTGCGCGCCGCCTTGGCATTGGGCACGGTGAAGAAGCGCATCAGGATATGCGGCAGGCCCGCCGTGCCGAACATCAGCGCGGCCCCGATCGAGATGGCGGACACCGGGTCCTTGATGAACCCGCCCGGCCCCATGATCCCGCGCCCCTTGGCGACGGCTTCGTCCGGCCCGGCTCCTGCCAAGGCGGCGAGCGCGGTCTTCACCTCGACCGCACGGGCGAACAGCGCCTCGGGGCTGAAACCGAAACGCGCCAGGACGGCAATCGCCATGAAGCTGGCGGCCCCCAGCAGCATCATCGCCTTGACGATCTGAACCCAGGTTGTCGCGGTCATCCCACCGAACAGGACATACATCGTCATCAGCACGCCGACGATGATTACCGCATAGCCATAGGGCAGGCCGAAGAGCAGCCGGATCAGCTGCCCCGCCCCCACCATCTGCGCGATCAGGTAGAACAGGACGACCAGCAGCGTCGAACAGGCCGCGACCATCCGCACCGGCGTCTGCGCAAAACGGAACGAGGCGACATCGGCAAAGGTGAAGCGCCCCAGATTGCGCAACCGCTCGGCCATCAGGAACAACAGGATCGGCCAGCCGACCAGGAAGCCGATCGAATAGATCAGCCCGTCATAGCCATCGGCATAGATTTGCGCGGAGATGCCCAGGAACGACGCCGCCGACATGAAATCCCCGGCGATGGCCAAGCCGTTCTGAAAGCCGGTGATACCGCCGCCCGCCGTATAGAAGTCCGACGCCGTTCGCGTCCGCCGCGCCGCCCAACGGGTGATGGCAAGCGTCAGGGCGACGAAGGCGGCGAACATGCCGATCGCGGTCCAGTTCGTCGCCTGCTGCACCGCCGGGCCGATGGCATGAGCCTGCACCGCCGACACGGGCAACAGGGCAAGCGGCGCACCGAGCGCCAGACACCGCACCCTCATGCGCCATATTCCGCACGAAGCGCGTCGATCACCGGATCGAAATCGCGATTGGCCCGCCAGACGTAAAGCCCGGTCAGCACGATCGCCAGGCCGATGACGCCCAGCCCGACCGGAATGCCCCAGCTGGTCGCGCCACCGCTGACCGGGCGGGCCAGCAACGCCTTGTCGAACGCGATGGTCAGGACGAAGCCGAAATAGACGATCAGCATGATCACCGTCAGGATCGTGGTAAAGCGCCCTCGCCTGCGCACCAGCGCGACATAGCGCGGATCGCGCGCCAGACGGTCTGCGGCCTCCTCCATGGCATTCTCCTAACCCCCGCGCCGATGGTCGGCGTCGTGGCGGTCATGCTCACCCGCCCTCGCCGCGCCGTCAAGGGGAATGGACCGGCGTCAGGCGCGATGCGGGCGATAGGCGTTCAGGTCGATGCCGTGCCGGGCCACCTTGTCGTAAAAGGTCTTGCGCGGAATGCCGAGGATAGCGAGCGCGGCGCGGACATCGCCCGCTACCTCCTCCAGCACCGACCGGATCGTCGCGCCCTCGAACTGCTCGACGCGTTCGGGCAGCGGCAAGGGATCGCCCGCCTCCTGCGCCTCACCGAACAGGCCCAGCGCGACGCGGTTGGCATAGTTGCGGACCTCGCGGACATTGCCGGGCCAGTCATGCGACAGCAGCCGCGCCTGGATCGCGCCGTCGATCATCGGCACCGGCCGCCCGAACCGCTCCGCCGCTTCGCGCAGGAAATGGGCGAACAGCAGGGGCACGTCGGCACGCCGCTCTCGCAGTGGAGGAACACGCAGCCGGACCGCATCCAGGCGATAGAGCAGGTCGGCACGGAACCGCCCTTCGACCACCGCCTGCGCCAGATCGGACTTGGCCGCCGCGACGATGCGCAGGTCCAGCACCTGCGGGTCTTCCGACCCGATCGCCCGCACCTCGCGCTCCTCCACCACGCGCAGCATCCGCCCCTGCAGCGCGGCGCCCATGCTGTCCACCTCATCGAGGAACAGCGTGCCCCGATGCGCCGCCGCAATGCGTCCCTGATGGCGGCCATGCGCCTGGCCGAACAGCTCATCCTCGGCAATGGCCTCTGGCAGCGCGGCACAGTCGACCGCGACGAAAGGCCGGGTCCGTCGTCCGCTCCACCGGTGAAGCAACAGCGCAACCAGCTCCTTGCCGGTCCCCGTCTCCCCCTCGACCAAAACGTCGACGTCGGCCTGGGCGACCTGGCGAACGGTGTCGCGCAGGCGCATCATCACCGGTGTCTCGCCGATCAGCGGATAAGCCCCTTGTGCCTCCTCCGCCGCACGGCGCAGGCGGCGATTGTCGAGGACCAGCCGCCGCATCTCCAACGCGCGCTCGGCACTGGCGATCAGATGGTCGGCGGCGAACGGCTTGGCGACGAAATCGAACACGCCCTGCTTCAGCGCGGCGACCGCCATCGGCACGTCACCATGCCCGGTCATCAGGATCACGGGTATCTCGGTATCGATCGCCGCCACGCGCCGGGCCAGCTCGATCCCGTCGATCCCCGGCATACGGATGTCGGACACCACCATGCCCGGAAAGTCGGCGGTGATCGCCTCCAGCGCAGACAACGGATCGCCATGCGCCTCGACATCGATCCCGGCCAGCTCGAAGGACTGGGCCAGCGCCTGGCGCAGCACGGTGTCGTCATCGACCAGCAGGACACGCAACGCCTCACTCATGCCCGGCGCATCCTGATGCGAAAGCCCGCCCCGCCCAGTTCCGAAGGAATGACCTCCAGCATGCCGCCAAACTCCGTCATGATGTCCCTTGCGATGCCCAGTCCCAAGCCCAGCCCGTCGGGCTTGCCGGTCACGAAAGGCGTAAAGATTTCCGAGGCAATCGCCGGGTCCAGCCCCGGTCCATTGTCCTCGACGGTCAGATCGACGCCGTCGGGCCCCTGCGAGACGACCAGCCGCACGCGTGGGGCCGCGCAGCCCGCCACCGCGTCGAGCGCATTCTGAAGCAGATTGACCAGCACCTGCTCCAGCCGGACGCGGCCTGCCACGACCATCGGCAAGGGCTGGCCGCTCGGCCGCTCCAGCGCGACCCCGGCGGTGCGGAACCGGTCGCCGATCAGCAGCATCGTGCCGTCCAGCACCTCGTCCAGCGACACCGGGCCCAGGCCATGCGCGCCGCGCCGGGCGAAGCGCCGCATTTCCTGGACGATCGTTCCGATCCGTTCGGTCAGCTCGACGATCGTCGCCAGATTGCCCGCCGCCTTGTCCGGCTGGGTCCGCGACAGGAAGGTGCGGGCATTGTCCGCCAGGGTACGGATGGCGGCGACCGGCTGATTGATCTCATGCGCGACGCCTGCGGTGATCGAGCCGAGCGAGCCCAGCCGATTGGCCTGCGCGAGCTCCTCGCGGGCGGCACGGAAACGCTGGTCGGCGCGGATTCGCTCGGCGATCTCGACGGTCAGCTGGTCGTTGGTGGCACGAAGTTCGGCGGTGCGGCGCGCGACCTCCTCCTCCAGAGCCTCGCGGGCTAGCGCCGCGCGCTCCGCCCGGGTCCGCCGCCAGATGAAAAGCAGCGTCAGGCCGAACAGTGCCACGGCCACCAGCGCGGTGGCCGACCGCACCCAACTATCCGCCTCACGCAGCGCGGGCTTGGAGGGGAGCAGGTGGATCAACCGCCAATGGGGCAAGGGTGCCGGGGTGATGCCGAGGATGTAGCGGGTGCCGTCGCGGTCGGTCGCTTCGCTGCCGCCGATGCGATAGGGACTGGGACGCAGCATGGTGTCACCGAACTGGCGGCTGCCGGCGATCTCAGCGCGGGCCTCCGCCGAGAGGGGCCGGATCGCGGTGAAACTCGCGCGCGGGGCGGTGCTGACCACCACCACGCCATGATCGTCGACCAGCAGGCTCTGCCCGGCGTCACTGGCCCAGGCCTGGACCAGCCGCTGGAACTCGACCTTGACGACCACGACCCCCTCGGGCGCCGCGGCCGTACCGATGCGCCGGGCGAGGAACAGGCCGGGGCGATGGCTGGTATTACCAAGCGCGAAATATTCGGACGTGCCGGTGCGCATCGCCTGACGGAAATAGGGGCGGAAGCTATAATCGCGGCCGACGAAGCTGTCCCGCTCGCCCGCATTGGACGCGGCGATGGTCCGACCCCGGCGATCGATCGCATAGATGACCGGCGCGCCCGTCCGCTCGGCCAGCCCGCGCAGCTTGGCGTTGAGTCGATCCCTCGCCTGCGCCGTGCCCTCGCGCAAGGCTTCGCCCAGATCGGGATATTCGACGAGCACGATGGGCAGCAGCCGGAAACGCTGCAGCTCACTGTTCAACAAGCGTTCCTGTTGCCGTGCGATCCGGCTGGCATCGGCGTGGAGCGCGGCCAGCGCCTGGCGATGGGCATAGACCCTCAGAAGCAGCGACGCGCCGGCGGTCAGCAGCAAAACCCCCAGCAGGGGCATCGCATAGCGCCGAAGGTAGCGACGCATTGGAGCGGACAGGAACGCCATATGTGCGGATTATCGCAACGCCGGATACAACGCCATGCGGAATTTCGCGCGACGGCCAATGACGTTTTAGGTTTTATCTTGTTATATCAGATAGATAGAACTGATCATGCCGCATTTTGCAATTCGTGTTGCATCCCGCACAATCGTCGCAACTTGGAATGCGGCCAAACCGCGTCCAGCCCCTTTGTGGAGGATGATGAAAGCCATGATTGCCCAGGATTATGCCGTTGCAGAGGCGCCCAAGCGGGCCCGACTCTGGTCCCACCTCTATTTTCAGGTGGTGGTCGCGATCGTGCTTGGCGCGGTGATCGGTCATTTCTGGCCTGCGTTCGGCGAGTCGCTCAAGCCACTGGGTGATGGCTTCATCAAGCTGGTGAAGATGATCATCGCCCCGGTCATCTTCCTGACCGTGGTGACCGGTATCGCCGGGATGCGCGAACTGGGTTCGGTCGGCCGCGTCGCGGGCAAGGCGTTCTTCTACTTCATCACCGTCTCGACCTTCGCGCTGATCGTCGGCCTGATCGTCGCCAATGTCGTCCAGCCGGGCGCGGGCATGAATATCGACCCCAGCACGCTGAAGGTCGGGTCGATCGCCGAATATACCGCCAAGGCGCATGAGACGACGATCACCGGCTTCCTGCTGGGCATCATTCCTGACACGCTGATCAGCGCGTTCACGCAGGGCAATATCCTGCAGGTGCTGATGGTCGCGATCCTGTTCGGCATCTCGATGGCGCTGGTCGGCGAGCCCGTCCGCCCGCTGCTCACCGCGCTGGAGCGGATTAGCGTCGTCGTCTTCCGCATGGTCGGCATCCTGATGCGCGCGGCCCCGATCGGCGCGTTCGGCGCGATCGCCTTCACCATCGGTAAATACGGCGTCGGCAGCCTCGTCAATCTGGGCGCGCTGGTCGCGACCTTCTACCTCACCTCGATCCTGTTCGTCGTCGTCGTGCTGGGCACCATCGCCCGCCTGAACGGCTTCTCGGTCCTGAAGCTGATCCGTTATCTGAAGGCCGAACTGCTGCTGGTCCTCGGCACCTCGTCGTCGGAGGCCGCCCTGCCCAACCTTCTCGTCAAGATGGAAAAGGCGGGCTGCGAGAAGTCGGTCGTCGGCCTGGTCGTGCCGACGGGCTATTCGTTCAACCTGGACGGCACCAACATCTACATGACGCTGGCCGCGCTGTTCATCGCCCAGGCATGCGGCGTTGACCTGTCGCTGTGGCAGCAGCTGGCGCTCCTGCTGGTCGCGATGCTCAGCTCGAAAGGCGCGGCGGGCGTGACCGGTGCGGGCTTCATCACCCTGGCCGCCACCCTGTCGATCGTGCCCGACGTGCCGGTTGCGGGCATGGCCCTGATCCTCGGCGTCGACCGCTTCATGTCGGAATGCCGCAGCCTGACCAACTTCATCGGCAACGCGGTCGCCACGGTCGTGGTCGCGCGTTGGGAAAATGCCCTCGACCAGGACGCCCTCAACGCCGCCCTGAACGCCGCCCCGCAGCACCCCGCGGCCCAGCCCGCCATCGCCTGATCCTGTCCGGGCCCGATCGATCCTGTCGGTCGGGCCAATATGTTTACCAGGATAGGCTATGGCAGCCGGTGACATGATAGATCGGCGTGATCGAGGGGGAAATCTCATGAAATTCATTTGGATGGCGGGCACCGCAGCGGTGTCGGCAATCGCGATGGCGGCCCTTCCGGCGACGGCCCAGACCGTGACGCCCAAGGCGGCGGCGGAACCCGCCAGCCCGGCCGCCACCGCCTACCCGGCCAGTGCTTCGGGCGATGGCAACACCGTGGGCGGCTATAACCAGTCGCGTTGGGCGGAGGACTGGCGGAAATATTGCGACCCCGCCAAGCGCGACGACGTCATCGATGCGCTGAAGTGCGTGAAGCTGACCGAGGATGGCAAATCCTATGTCACCTTCTCGGGCGAGCTGCGGACCCGGATGAACATCACCACCAACCCCAATCTGCGCGAAGTCCAGCAGCAGCGCCAGGATATCGCGCGCATCGTCGGTGGTGCCGATGTGCATCTGGGCGACCATTTCCGCGTCTTCGGCGAACTGGGCCGCGCCGAGCTGCAGGGCATCAACCTGGGCACGCCCGCCGGTAATCTGCGCAACCAGCTGGCCGTGCAGCAGCTATTCGCCGAGGTGAAGGGCAAGGTGTCCGGCATCGACGTCGGCGTGCGCGCGGGCCGTCAGGAGTTTTTCGACGGGCCGCAGCTGCTGACCGTTGGGCGCGACAACAACACGCTGTATTTCGTGCTGGACGGCGTTCGTGCCTATGCCCGTGGCAAGGATGCGCGGGTCGATATCTTCGACCTGAACTACGTCACCTATGGCCAGCAGGGCATCAGCGACGACAAGACCAATCCCGATATCCGCTTCACCGGCGCGACCTTCGGCTTCCGCCTGTCGCCCAAGCTGTTCGGCGGATCGAAGCTGTATCTCGACCCCTTCGTCTGGCGCTTGCGCAACCGCCGGGCCGTGTGGGGGCCGACGACGGCGCTGGAGGAGCGTTACTTCCTAGGTCTGCATGCGTATGGCGATGCCGGGCCGGTCAACATCGACTGGACCGTCAACAACCAGCGCGGCACCTTCGGCGACCGTCCGATCTCGGCCTGGCAGGCGTTCGTCGCCCAGACGTATCGACTGGGCAAGAAGCCCGATGCGCCGCGCGTCGGCTTCCATGTCGACTATGGCTCGGGCGGCGGTGCCTATCAGCGCAGCGGCGAGTTGCAGACGACCAGCGGGCTCTTCGGCAACAATATCTATTATAGCTATGGCCTGTTCCTGACGCCTACCAACATGCTCTACGCCGCGCCGAACGTCACCTTCACGCCGGTCCGCAACCTGCGTGTCGCGGCCGAATATGGCTTTGCGTGGCGGCCCGACGAGTTCGATGCGGTCTACCGCGCCAGCGGCGCGGCTTGGGCGGGGACGCAGAATGTGCGCGGCAAGAAGGTGGCCGAGGTCGCCCGCCTGCAGGCCACCTGGACTATCACACCGCGCCTGTCCTTCGTCGGCCGGTACGAGCATTTCAAGGCCGATACCGTGTTGCAGCGGGCCAATCTGAAAAGCTCCGATTTCTGGGCAGGATGGTTGAGCTTCCGCTTCTGATATCCTGTAATCCAACGACAAAAGGGGAGTAGACCATGTCGAACAGCACCGCCGATTCCGATCGGCACCGCCTGAAATCCATCATCGGTGGATCGACCGGTAACCTGGTCGAGTGGTTCGACTGGTATGTCTACTCCGCCTTTACCCTTTATTTCGCGCCGCAGTTCTTTCCGTCCGAAAACCGCACCGCGCAGCTGCTGAGCGCGGCGGCGGTCTTTGCGGTCGGGTTCGTCATGCGGCCGATCGGCGCCTGGGTGATGGGCATCTATGCCGATCGCAAGGGCCGCAAGTCGGGTCTCACCCTGTCGGTCACCCTGATGTGCATGGGCTCGCTGATCATCGCGGTGACGCCCGGCTATGCGACGATCGGCCTTGCCGCGCCCGCGTTGCTGGTGCTGGCGCGCCTGTTGCAGGGTTTGTCGGTCGGTGGCGAATATGGTGCCAGCGCGACCTATCTATCGGAAATGGCGGGCAAGGACCGGCGTGGTTTCTTCTCGTCCTTCCAATATGTCACGCTGATCTCTGGCCAGCTGCTCGCCATCTGCGTGCTGCTGGTGCTCCAATCGACGATGACCGAGGCGGCGCTGGACGAATGGGGCTGGCGCATTCCCTTCGCACTGGGCGCAGTGCTGGCGGTCGTGGTGTTCTATATCCGTCGCGGCCTGGCCGAGACCAAGAGCTTCGAGAATGTCAAGAAGGACAATGCGCCGAAATCGGGCCTGATCCAGCTGTTCACCAAGCATCCGAAGGAAACGCTGACGGTCATGCTGCTGACGGCGGGCGGCACCCTCGCCTTCTATGCCTATTCGATCTACATGCAGAAGTTCCTGGTCAACACCAGCGGCTTCAGCCGCGAGGTCGCCAGCCAGATCAACGCCGTTACCCTGTTCATCTTCATGCTGCTGCAGCCGGTGGCAGGCGGACTGTCCGACCGGATCGGGCGCAAGCCGCTGATGGTCGCGTTCGGGATCGCGGGCGTGCTGTTCACCTATCCGATCTTCTCCACGCTGGAGACGATGCGCGATCCGATCTTGGCGGGCGTCCTGGTGATGGCCGCGCTGATCATCGTGACCGGCTATACCTCGATCAATGCCGTGGTGAAGGCCGAGCTGTTTCCGGCGCATATCCGTGCGCTCGGCGTCGCCCTGCCCTACGCGCTGGCCAACACGATCTTCGGCGGTACGGCCGAATCGGTCGCGCTGCTGTTCAAGAAGTCGGGCTTCGAGCAGGGCTTCTACTGGTACGTCACCGCGATGATCGGCATCTCGCTGATCGTCTATCTGAAGATGCGCGACACCGGCAAGAACAGCCAGATCGTCGAGGATTGACCGCCTAGCCGCTCCGCGCGGCCAGAACACGCGACACGATCGGGCCCAGGCTATCCGCCTTGGCCCGATCCACATGCGAGATATGCGTAATCAGCGCTTGGTCGAGCACCGTATCGATCGGCGAGGCGGTCCGCTCCTGCGGCAGCAGCGCGGCCAGTTCCACGACCAGCGCCCGCGCGGTCGCCGCATTGGACACCAATTGCGCCAGCACGGCATCGACCTCGACATGCGCTTCGTCCTCGCGCCAGCAGTCATAGTCGGTGACCATGCCGATCAGCGCATAGGGCAGCTCCGCCTCGCGAGCGAGCTTGGCCTCGGGCATCGCGGTCATGCCGATCACATCGGCACCCCATTGGCGATAGAGATGGCTTTCGGCCCGGGTCGAGAATTGTGGCCCCTCCATCGCCAGATAGGTGCCGCCATGCACCATCGAGGCCCCTGCCCGTTCGCCAGCCTGCGCGGCCAAGGTCGACAGGCGCGCACACACCGGATCGGCCATAGAGACATGGGCGACCAGCCCGGCCCCGAAAAAGCTGGTGTCGCGGTGAACGGTCCGGTCGATGAACTGGTCGACCGCGACGAAATGACCGGGTGGCAGTTCCTCGCGCAGCGACCCGATCGCCGAGATCGCCAGCACATCGGTGCAACCTGCCAGCTTCAGCGCGTGGATATTGGCGCGCGCATTGACTTCGGTCGGCGACAGGCGGTGCCCCCGCCCGTGGCGCGGCAGAAAGACGAAGCGCACCGCCCCGATCCGTCCGCGCACCAGCGTGTCGGACGGCGCTCCCCAAGGCGTGTCGAGGACCAGCGTTTCGACATCTTCCAGCGCATCGATCGCGTACAGACCCGATCCGCCGATGACCCCGATCGTCCAGCCCGTCATTCCACGCTCCTGTTCCATTGTCATGTCGGTTAGGCGCATCGCCCGGACAAGCAAAGGGGCGCACGGGGGGAGGTTCCCGCACGCCCCTCGCTCGACCGCGTCGGCTGGGGGATTAGCCGCTCGCGGGAACCGTGGTTGCCTGCCCGCCCTCGCGCAGGCCACCGCCAAGCGCGACATAGAGGGTGACGTCATTCTGAAGCGCGGCACTGCGCAGCGTCAGCAATTGCTGCTCGGCCGAGAACAGGTTGCGTTCGGCATCCAGCACTTCGAGATAGATGGCAATGCCGTTGCTATAGCGAAGCCGCGCGGTGCGGGCGAGCCGCCGCTGCGCATCCACTGCCCGCGACTGCGCCTCGATCTGTTCGGCATAGCGGCGCCGGGCGACCAGCGCGTCCGCCACTTCGCGGAAGGCGCCCTGCACCGCGCGCTGATAGGCGGCGGTCAGTTCGTCGGCCTGCGCCCGGCTGAGCTTCAGTTGCGCGTTACGACGACCCCAGTCGAAGATCGGCAGCAGGGCCGCGCCCTGCACCTGATATTGCCGGGAATTGCCGTCGATCAGGCTGCTGAGCGCGGGCGAGACGAAGCCCGCCAGGCCGGTCAGCGAGATGCTCGGCAGGAACGCCGCGCGCGCCGCGCCGATATTGGCGTTGGCGGCGCGCAGCTGCTGCTCGGCCTGGAGAACGTCGGGTCGGTTGACCAGCAGCGCGGACGGGAGCCCAGGTTCGATCGCCGCAAACTGGTTCTGGTCGCTCAGCGTCCGTCCGGCCGGGAGCGGGCTGGTGATCGGACCGCCGACCAGCACAGTCAACAGGTTCTGCGACTGCGCGACCATCCGCCGCAACTCGGCCAGCTGCGTCTCCGCCTGGGTCAGCAGCGCCGCCGCCTGATCGTAATCGACGCTGGACGTCACGCCCGCATCCATCCGCCGCTTGGCGATGCCGAGGCCCTCCTTGCGGCTGGCGACGGTGCGTTCAGCCAGCGCGATCTGCTCCTCGGCGGCGCGAATCTGCAGATAGGTCGCGGCCACCTGTCCCACCAGCGACAGGCGGAAGGCACGCTCCGCCTCGACCGTCGCCAGATATTGCCGCCGCTGAGCCTCCGCCAGATTGCGGACGCGACCCCAGAAGTCGAGCTCGAAGCTCGACACCCGCGCGCCGAGCGAGAACTGGTTGTAGGTGATCGAGGTCGGGTTCGCCGCATCGCCGGCGCCGGGAATGGCATTGCCAAAACCCAGCGAGTTGAGCGGAATACGCGTCCGCGACGCCCCCGCCGTGGCGTCCAGAGCCGGCAGCCTCTGCGCATCCTGGATGCGATACTGCGCGCGCGCCTGCTCCACCCGCGCGACCGCCTGGGCGAGGTCGCGGTTGTTGGCGAGCGCGGCGGCGATATAGGCCTTCAGCTGTTCATCGGCGAAGAATTCGCGCCAGCCGATTTCGGCCGCGCTCCGCGTACCGGTCGCCGCCTCGGGATAGGTGGCGGAGACCGGCGCGACCGGCTGGCGATATTGCGGCGCCAGGTTGCACCCTGCCAGCGCGCTGGTCAGCGCCAGCGTGGCGGCCGCACGGGAAAATGCCTTACGCATGGGCCGGGCCCTCCTCTTCGCCGGTTCGCTCGTCACGCTCGCGCGCTTCCTCCTCGGCATCGGCCGCCTCATGATCATGCTCGCGCACCAGCCACTTCTTGGCGGCGATGTAGAAAACCGGCGTGAAGAAGATGCCGAACGCGGTCGCCGCGATCATGCCGCCCATCACACCCGTGCCGACTGCCCGGCGGCTCGCCGCGCCCGCACCACTGGCGACGAACAGCGGCACCATGCCCAGGATGAAGGCCAGGCTGGTCATCAGGATCGGGCGCAGACGCTGCCGCGCCGCCTCCACCGTCGCCTCGAAGGGCGTGCGGCCTGCCTGCTGATCCTCGATGGCGAACTCGACGATCAGGATGGCGTTCTTGGCCGCCAGACCGATGATCGTGATGAGCCCGACATTGAAGTACACGTCCGCCGAGAAGCCCCGGAAGATGGTCATCAGCACCGCGCCCAGCACGCCGAACGGCACCACCAGCAACACCGCCAGCGGGATCGCCCAGCTTTCGTACAACGCGGCGAGCAGCAGGAACACGACCACCAGCGACAGACCCAGCAACAGGCCGATCTGGCCGCCCGCCTGCTGTTCCTCGAACGCAGTGCCGGTCCATTCATAGCCCATGCCCTGCGGCAGGACCTCACCCGCGATCTTCTCCATTTCCTTCAGCGCGGTGCCGGTCGACTGGCCCGGCGCAGCCATGCCGGAGACGGTCAGCGACGGATAGCCGTTGTAGCGCTCCAGCTGCTGCGGACCGTTCTGCCAGCGCACCTTCGTAAAGGCCGAGAAGGGCACCATATTGCCCTGCGCGTTGCGGACGCGAAGGGCCAGCACGTCCTCGGGCGACATGCGCTGCGGCGCATCGGCCTGAAGATAGACGCGCAACACATTGCCATCACGGACGAAATCATTGGCATAGGCCGAGCCGAAGGCGATCGACAGCGTCTGGTTCACATCGGCGATCTGCAGACCCAGCGCCCGTGCCTGGATACGGTCGATATCCACGTACAGCTGCGGTGCCGGTCCCAGGCCTTCGGGACGAACGCCCATCAGCACCGGGTTCTTCGACGCCTTGGCCAGGATGGCACCCTGCGCCTGTTGCAGCGCCGCCGCGCCCAGTCCCGATCGATCCTCGATCTTCATCGAGAAGCCGGTCGCATTGCCCAGCGCCTGGATCGGCGGCGGGTCGAGCGCGAAGATGGTCGCCTCCGGGATCGACTGGACGAAGCCCATCGTCTTGCCGACCAGCGTGGTCGAGTTGTTCTCGGTGCCCGGACGATCATGCCACGGCTTCAGGTTGACGAACGAGATACCCGCCGACTGACCCTGGCCGAAGAAGTTGAAGCCCGCGACCGACACGATGTCGGCGACCTGCGGCTGGGCGTGGAGGAAATTCTCGACCTTGGTGATCGCCGCGCCCGTCCGCTCCAGCGTCGCGCCGGGGGCCGCGTCATAGGACACGAAGATATAGCCCTGGTCCTCGGTCGGCAGGAAGCCGCCGGGGATGCGGGTGAAGGCCAGGCCGGTCACGACGACGACGACCGCGAACACCGCCAGCCAGCGCTTGGGCCGCGACATCATCTTCGTCACGCCGCCCGTGTACTTCTCGGTGCCACGACCGAACTTGTCGTTGAACCAGTTGAAGAAGCGCTGCGGCCAGCCGCGAACGCCCGGCTTGGGCTCCGGCCGATCCTCCAGATGCGCGTCCTCCTGCTTCAGCAACGTCGCGCAGAGCGCGGGCGTCAACGTCAGCGCGAGCAGCGCGGAGAAGAAGATCGAGACGGCCAGCGTCACCGAGAACTGGCGGTAGATACCGCCGGTCGAGCCCGGGAAGAACGCCATCGGGATGAACACCGCGACCAGCACCAGCGTGATGCCGATGATCGCGCCGGTGATCTGCCCCATCGCCTTCACCGTCGCGCGGCGAGGGCTCAGGCCCTCTTCCGACATGATGCGTTCGACATTCTCGACAACGACGATCGCGTCGTCGACCAGGATGCCGATCGCCACCACCATGCCGAAGAGCGACAGGGTGTTGATCGAGAAGCCGAAGGCGAGAAGCCCGATGCACGCGCCGCCCAGTGCGATCGGCACGACGATCGCGGGGATCAACGTGGCGCGCCAGTTCTGCAGGAAGAGGAACATCACCAGGAAGACGAGGATCATTGCCTCGACCAGCGTGTGGATGACGCTCTCCACCGAGGCGGTGATGAACGGCGTCGTCGTGAACGGCACGCTCCAAGTGACGTCGGCGGGGAAGCTGCCCTGAAGCTGCTTCATCTTGGCCGAGACCGCATCCGCCGTCGCCAGCGCATTCGCGCCGCTCGCCAGCTGGACGGCCAGACCGACCGTCTCCTTGCCGTTCAGCGTCAGGCGAAAGCCGTAATTGTCCTTGCCCAGCTCGACCCGCGCGACGTCACCCAGCCGCACCGCCGAGCCGTCGGGGTTGGCGCGGATGATGATCTGGCGGAACTGTTCCGGCGTCGCGAAGCGGTTCTGGGTGATGATCTGCGCGGTGAATTCAGCGGTCCGGGTCAGCGGCTGCGCCCCGATCGAGCCACCCGCCGTCTGGCTATTCTGCTCCTGAACGGCGGCCAGCGCCTCGGAAGCCGACAGGCTATAGCCCGCCAGCTTCTGCGGATCGAGCCAGATGCGCATCGCATAGGGCGAGCCGAACAGCTGCACATCGCCCACACCGTCGATGCGGCGCAGTTCGTTGCGGATGTTGTTCTCGGCAAAGTTACCCATCTCGACCGGGCTGGTCTTGCCCGACTTCGAGCTGAGCGTGATGACTTCCAGGAAGCCCGCCGTGCCCTCGGTCACCTGGATGCCCAGCGCGCGGACTTCCTGCGGCAGGCGCGGTTCGGCGCGGCTCAGCCGGTCCTGGATCTGCGTGCGCGCGACGTCCAGATTGGTGCCGGGCTTGAAGGTGACGGTAATCTGCGCCGTACCGTTCGAGCGGCTGGTCGACGCCATGTACAGGAAATTGTCGACGCCGTTCAGTTCCTTTTCGATGACGGCGGTCACCGACCGGTCCATCACCTCGGCATCGGCGCCGTTATAGCTGATCGCCAGGTTCAGCGCCGGGGGCGCGACCGAGGGATAGCTCTCGATCGGCAACAGGCGGAGCGCGATCACGCCGAACAGCGCGATGAACAGCGCGATCACCCAGGCAAAAACCGGGTGATAGACGAAGAAGCGATTCATGATGCTCTACTCCGGCGTTCAGCGGGCAGTGGCGGCCGGGGCGGCCTTGCCACCCTGCGGCTGCGGCTGCTGCCCCTGAAGCTGGACCTTCTGGCCCGGCTGCACCTTCTGCCAACCCTCGGTCACGACCTTCTCGCCCGGCTTCAGGCCGGAGAGGATGACCCAGTTGCCGCCGACCTGACCGCCCAGCGTGACGGGGCGCGACTGGACGGTGCCGTTGCCGTCGACGACCATGACGGACGCCGCCTGGTTGCTCAGCTGTACGGCGCGCTGCGGCACCGATATGCCGCTCTTGATCGTGCCCGCATTCACATGCGCACGGACGAACTGGCCGGGTAGCAACATGCGATTGGGGTTCGGGAAACGCGCGCGTAGCTGCTGGCTACCCGTCGTCGGATCGACCGTCTGCCCAGCAAAGTCGAGCTGGCCGGTCGGGCCATATTCCGACCCGTCCTCCAGCGTCAGGCGGACGGTGATTTTCGACAGGTCGGGCAGCGCGACGCCGCCCGAACGCGCCTGCTGGATCAGCTCGCTCAGCGCCGCGCTCGACTGGGTGAAGACGGCGTAGATGGGCGACAGCTGGTCGACCTGGGTCAGCGGCGTCGCCTGGGTCGCGCTGACCAACGCGCCTTCGGTCACCTGCGCGCGGCCGACCCGGCCCGCGATCGGCGCGCGGACGATGGTATAGCTGAGCTGCAGCTGAGCGCGCGACAGGGCGGCGCGGGCGTCGGCGACACTGGCATCCGCCTGACGCAGGGTAGACTGGGCCGCGTCGAATTCCTGGGCGCTCACCGCACGTTCGGCGACCAGCGGCTGGTAGCGGCGCACGATCGATGCGGCGTTGACGCGCGCGGCCTCGGCGCGGGCGAGCGCGGCCTGCGCCTGCTGCACCTGCGCACGATAATCGCGCTGGTCGATGCGGAACAGCGGCTGCCCCTCGGCGACATCGGTGCCTTCCTTGTACAGACGTGCCTCGACGATGCCATCGGTCCGCGCCCGGACTTCGGCGGTGCGAATCGCCTCGATTCGGCCAGGCAGCTCGATGATGTTGGGCACGGCACCCGCCTGCACCGTGATCGCGGTCACGACCGGCGGCGGGGGCGCCGGGGGCTGCTGTTGCTGCTGTCCGCAGGCCGCCAGCGCCAATGTCATCGCAAGCGACGATCCGAGCACGGAAAATTTGGACACGCCGTGAAACTCCCTGAAGCAGATGACGTTTGAGTCATTCTAGCCCCCTGTACCTCGCACGTGCAAAAAAGCAACGGCAAGGTGCAATTAAATTTGACCTGAGACTGAGGACGCCGCAAAGGGGGATCATGGCCATCACGAAACGGACCGCTGGTCGCCCGACCCGCGAACAGGCACAGCATATCGACGACATCATCCTGTCCGGTGCGCGCGATGCGTTCTGTTCACAGGGCATCGAAGGCACGTCGATGGAGGAGATCGCTCTGTCGGTCGGGGTGAGCAAACACACCATCTATCGCCGCTATGCAGGCAAAATGGCGTTGCTGGATGCGGTGGTGACCCGGGACCTGGACCGGTTGAACCAGGCGATGCTGGACCACGCCGCCGGCAGCAATCCTCTTGAACGCCTGAAGAGCGCTGCCCGCCGGTTCTTCTTCTTTTGCGTCGAGCCGGATTCGGTGCGCTTCATGGCCTTTCTGACGTCCGAGGCCGTCTTCTCGGAGGAGCTTCGCCATCGTTTCGCGACCTGGGACAAGGTGCTCTCCAATCCGATCATCGCGTGTATCGGTGCATCGCAGGACGCGGGGCTGCTACGCTCCGACGAAACGCCTCTGGCCCTGTTCAATCTGCTCGCCGACATGATCGACGGGCCCAGCCGCCGGATGCAGTTCGATCTACCCGATCCCTTCTCCGGCCTGACCCCCGAACAGTTTTTCGAGCATCGCTGGTCGGTGTTCCTGAAGGTGGCGACGGCGGCGTGATCGGGAACGGGTGATGACAGCGGGCGTTGGCGGGCCATGTCCGATGACCTGCTGATCTTTCGCCCCGACGATGTCGACCTGTCCCGCTCGCCGCTGCGCCGCGGCATATCCGAGCTGACCTATATTTTGGGCGCGTTCAATCCGGGGATGACCCGGCTGGCGAACGGCAATCTACTGTTGATGGTCCGGGTCGCCGAGGCATTACGCGAGCCGGTCGACGGGGCGGACGTGCGGGCGATTCGCTGGACGCCCGCCGGATATGTGCTCGACCGCTACCCGCTGTCCGGCGTCGACATGACCGACCCGCGCCAATTCGCCCTTCGCGGCAGCGCACATCGGATACTGGCGCTGACTTCGCTGTCATGGCTGCTCCCGGTCGAGCTGTCGGCCGATGGCGCGCGCATCGTCGCGGTCCATTATGACAAGGCGATCGAGCCCGCCGCGACCTGGCAAGATTACGGGGTCGAGGATGCGCGGATCAGCCGGATCGGCGACCGCTGGTACATGACCACCTGCTCGGTCTCGGCCGAGCGGCACTCGACGACGCTGCACATTTCCGACAACGGCCTCGACTATCGCCTGGCCGGGATCATCCTCGACCATCAGAACAAGGATATGCTGTTCTTCGAGGGGTTGGTGGACGGCCGTTTCCTGGCGCTGACCCGGCCGCTGGGCGAGGTATATTTTGCCTATCCCGATGAAAGCCCCTTTGTCGGAGGACCGTCGATCAACTTCGCGACCTCGCCCGACGCGCTGCATTGGAAACCGCTGGAGGCACCCGGCATCCGGGCCCGGAAGGCCTCCATCTCGGCGATGAAGGTTGGGGGTGGTACGCCGCCGATCCTGACAGAGCGCGGCTGGCTGACCTTATATCACGGGGTCGAGCGGCGCGAGTCGGTCGGCATCTATCGCAGCTTCTGGGCACTGTTCGACAAAGAGGAGCCGACCCACATCCTGCATCTGGCCGACGACCATCCCGTGCTGGAGGCCGATCCCGCCCTGACCGCCTCCATCGCGCATCAGATGTATCTGCCGACGCCAGTGGTCTTCTCGACGGGCATGATCGAGATGGGCGACCATTATCTGGTGGCGAGCGGCGAGGCCGATCTCGCCTGCCGTCTGACCCGCCTGCCCAAGGCTCTGTTCGCATGAGCGGGCGGCCTTGGTGGCAATCGGCCGTCCTCTATCAAATCTATCCCTGGTCGTTCCAAGACAGCGATGGCGACGGCATCGGCGACCTGCGCGGGATCGAAAGCCGAATCGACTATCTGGTCGAGCTGGGCGTCGATGCCATCTGGCTTTCGCCGATATTTCCGTCGCCTATGGCCGACTTTGGTTATGATGTCGCCGATTATTGCGGCGTCGATCGGCGGTTCGGATCGCTGGCCGATTTCGACTCGTTGCTCGCCTCGGCCCATGCGCGGGGGTTGAAGCTTCTGCTCGACTTCGTGCCCAATCACAGCTCCGACCAGCATCCCTGGTTCGTCGAAAGCCGGTCGAGCCGCACCAATCCCAAGCGCGACTGGTATATCTGGCGCGACGCCGCCGCCGATGGCGGGCCGCCCAACAACTGGATCAGTGATTTTGGCGGATCTGCCTGGACCTGGGATGAACCGACCGGGCAATATTATTATCACGCCTTTCTGAAGGAACAGCCCGACCTCAATTGGCGCAACCCGGACGTCCGCGCGGCGATGCTCGACGTGCTGCGCTTCTGGTTCGCGCGCGGTGTCGACGGGTTCCGCATCGACGTGCTCTGGCACATCATCAAGCATGCCGAATTCCCCGACAATCCGATCAACCCGGACTGGGACCCGGCGACCGGTGAGATGAACCGCGTATTCCAGCTGCATTCGACCGACCAGCCGGAGGTGCACGACATCGCCGCCGACATGCGCGCCATCGCCGACGCCTTTGGCCGGGACAGGGACGAGCGGGTGCTAATCGGCGAAATCTATCTGCCGGTCGCGCGGCTGATGCGCTATTATGGCGAGCAGGGAGAGGGCGTCCACCTGCCCTTCAACTTCCAGCTGATCGACGCTCCCTGGGATGCCCGGCACCTGGCGACCATGATCGCCGAATATGAGGCGGCCTTGCCGCCGGGCGGGTGGCCGAACTGGGTGCTCGGCAATCACGATCGCCCGCGCAGTGCGAGCAAGCGCGGTGCGGCACAGGCGCGGGTCGCGGCGATGCTACTGCTGACCCTGCGCGGTACGCCGACCCTCTATTATGGCGACGAGCTGGGGATGGAGAATGGCGACATCCCACCCGATCGTGTCCGCGACCCGCGCGAATTGCGCGAGCCCGGCCTGGGCCTGGGGCGCGACCCGGTTCGCACGCCGATGCCGTGGGATGACAGCGAGGCTGGCGGCTTTACGACCGGCGAGCCTTGGCTCCCGCTCGGGCAAGGCTGGCAAGAGTGCAATGTCGCCACCGAGATGGACATGCCGGGATCGATGCTATCGCTCCACCGCGCCCTGCTCGCGCTCCGGCGGCCCAGTCCTGCGCTCGCCACCGGATCGATCCGGCTGATCGAGGCGGAAGGGCAGGTCCTTGCCTATGAACGGGAACAGGATGGAGAACGCTTCATCATCGCGCTGAATTTGAGCGATGCCCCCGTGGCTGTCGCTCTCAGCGGTCGTCCCATCCTGTCGACGCTGGCCACGCTGCCTGACCGGGCCCCTTCCCTTTTGCGCCCCGATGAGGGCCTGATCCTGAAAGTCGACACCGCCGCATGAAGATCGCGATGCTTGCCCCGATCGCGTGGCGCACGCCGCCGCGCGCCTATGGCCCTTGGGAATTGGTGACCAGCCTGTTGACCGAGGCGCTGGTCGCGCGCGGCGTGGACGTGACCTTGTTCGCGACGCAGGACAGCGTCACCGCCGCCACGCTGGCGGGTCCCGTCCCCGCCCCCTATTCCGAAGACCCCTCGGTCGATGCGAAGGTGTGGGAAATGCGCCACCTCGCCGAGGTCTTCACGCGGGCGAGCGAGTTCGACCTGATCCACAACCAGGCCGATTTCCCGGCACACGCCTTTTCGGGACTGGTCGAGACGCCGATGGTGACCACGATCCACGGCTTCTCGTCCGAACGGATCATGCCGATGTACGAGCCCTATCAGGAGCGCGTGCATTATGTCGCCATTTCCGACGCGGACAGGCATCCGCGGCTGCGCTATGCTGACACCATTCACCACGGCATCCCGATCGGCGATTTTCCTTTCAATCCAGAGGGTAGCGAGGATCTTCTCTTCTTCGGCCGCATCCATCCCGACAAGGGTGCCGCCGAAGCGGTGGCGGTCGCGCAGGCGACCGGCCGCCGTCTGGTGATGGCCGGGATCGTCCAGGATCAGGGCTATTGGGAGCGCGACGTTCGCCCCCATGTCGATGACGACCGCATCGTCTATCGCGGCCCTGTTGGCGGGACGGAGCGGACTGCGACGCTGGGAGCGGCCAAGGCGCTGCTCCATCTCATCAATTTCGATGAACCGTTCGGACTGTCGGTCGTCGAGGCGATGGCCTGCGGCACGCCGGTCATCGCGATCCGGCGAGGTTCTATGCCCGAACTGATCGAGGATGGCGTGACCGGATTTCTGGTCGATACCGTCGAACAAGCCATCGCCGCCGTCGAGCGCATCGGTGAAATCGACCGTGCCGCCTGCCGCCAGGCGGCCGCGACACGCTTCTCGGTCGACCGGATGGCCGATCGGTATCTCGCGCTCTACCGCTCCATCCTGGGCTGATCGCGCTGCGCCAGCGCCACCGCGTCGATGCGGTGGAGCATGGCGACGAACGCCTCCAACTCGTCCGGCGTGAAGTCCGCGAACAGCTGCGCCTCCAGCTCCAGCGCCTTGGGGGCGACATCGGCATAGAGTGTCCGCCCTGCCTCGGTCAGGACGAGGAGGTGCGAGCGCCGGTCACCGTCATGTGCGGTGCGGGCGAGCAATCCGCGCCCGACCATCGCAATGGCCGCACGCGAAACCGTCACCTTGTCCATTCGGCTGCGCTCGCACACGGCCGACTGGGCGACGGCCTCCTCCTCCGCGACGATCGCGATCAGCCGCCACTCAGGGATCGTGAGGCCGAACAGCTGCTGATAGGCGCTGGCGATATGATCGCTGACCAGGTTCGAGGTGATCGACAGGCGATAGGGAAGAAAGCCGTCCAGCCGCAATTCGCGAGATCGTAACATTTGACACCAATTCCCCGTTCTGCGATCTAGTTACGGAAGATACTGGATCAGGAGTTGGACGTCATGGCAACCACCCCGAACAATCCGCTGGGCCTGGACGGCTTCGCTTTCTGTGAATTTACCACGCCCGAGCCCGAGACGCTGGCGCACCAGTTCGACATGATGGGCTTCGTACCCACCCATCGTCACCCGGAAAAGGCGATCACCCGGTACAAGCAGGGCCGCATCACCCTGCTGCTCAATGCAGAAGCCGAAGGCCAGGCAGCAGACTTCCGCGCCGACCATGGCCCCTCGGCCAGCGGCATGGGCTTCTACGTCGCCGATCCGGCCGAAGCCTTCGACCATGCGATCCAGGGCGGCGCGACCCCGGTCGACGCCACGCGCGGCTGCCTGACTCCGGATGCCAAGGCGATCGACGGCATCGGTGGCAGTTATCTCTATCTGGTGAAGGCAGGAAGCGACATGTTCGCCGACTGGACCGAGATCGACAGCTGGCAGCAGGCGGAGGCGGAGAACAATGTCGGCCTCGATCTGCTCGACCATCTGACCCACAATGTCCGCCGCGGCGAGATGCGCACCTGGTCGGGCTTCTACTCCAAGCTGTTCGGCTTTGAGGAACAGAAGTATTTCGACATCAAGGGCAAGGCGACCGGCCTGTTCAGCCAGGCGATGATCGCCCCCGACAAGGCGATCCGCATCCCCCTGAACGAGAGCCAGGACGAGAAGAGCCAGATCGAGGAATTCATTCGCGAATATAATGGCGAAGGCATCCAGCACCTGGCCCTGACCACCGACAATATCTACGAGACCGTCGAGAAGCTGCGTCAGCGCGGCGTCCGGCTGCAGGACACGATCGAAACCTATTACGAGCTGGTCGACAAGCGCGTGCCGAACCATGGCGAAGACCTGGAGCGGCTGCGCAAGAACCGTATCCTGATCGACGGCAATGTCGGCGAAGAGGGCATCCTGCTGCAAATCTTCACCGAGAATATGGTCGGCCCGATCTTTTTCGAGATTATCCAGCGCAAGGGCAATGAAGGCTTCGGCAACGGCAATTTCCAGGCCTTGTTCGAAAGCATTGAGCTGGATCAGATCCGGCGCGGCGTCATCACGGTGGATGCATAAGCATCCACCGATGCGCGCACGCAGATGCGCGAGCAAGCCCGGCCGCGTCTGACGCGCTGGCGTGTTGTGGAGAGGAAAAGAGATGACCACATCCTACATCCCCGGCTTCGGCAACCACGTCGCGACCGAGGCGGTGCCCGGCGCCCTCCCCATCGGCCGCAACTCGCCGCAACGCCCGGCCTATGGCCTGTACGCCGAGCAACTCTCCGGCACGGCCTTCACCGCGCCGCGCCATGAAAACCACCGCTCCTGGCTTTACCGCCTGCGTCCGACCGCCGAGCATCCACCCTATGAGCGGTACGACGGCGCAGCCCGCTTCGCGCCCGGCACCAGCGACAGCCCCCTGCCCCCCAACCGTCTCCGTTGGGACCCGGCGCCGATGACACCGCCGGGCACCGACTGGATCGACGGAATGACGACGATGCTCGCCAACCGCGATCCGGCCGATCTGGAGGGCGTCGCGGTCCATGTCTATGCCTGCAACCGCAGCATGGAGCGGATCTTCGTCGATGCGGACGGTGAACTGGTCTTCCTGCCGCAATCAGGCCGCCTAACGATCCTGACCGAGCTTGGCCGCATTGACATCGCACCGGGCCAGATCGCGTTGGTCCCGCGCGGCGTACGGTTCCGCGTCGAGCTGCCCGATGGCGAAGCGGCGGGCTATGTCGCGGAAAACCATGGCAGCCTGTTCCGTCTGCCCGACCTGGGTCCGATCGGGGCGAATGGCCTCGGCAACCCACGCGATTTCGAGACGCCGGTCGCCTGGTTCGAGGATCGCGACGAGCCGACCCAGGTCGTCCAGAAATTCCTCGGCTCGCTATGGACGATGACGCTCGACCACAGCCCGCTCGACGTGGTGGCGTGGCACGGCAATCTGACGCCGTGGCGCTATGATCTGTCGCATTTCAACACGATCAACACGGTCAGCTTCGACCATCCCGACCCGTCGATCTTTACCCTGCTGACCTCGCCCAGCGACGTGCCGGGCCGGGCCAATGCCGACCTCGTGCTCTTCCCGCCGCGCTGGATGGTGGCGGAGGACACCTTCCGCCCGCCCTGGTTCCACCGCAACGTCATGTCGGAGGCGATGGGCCTCATCACCGGCGCCTATGATGCCAAGGCGGAGGGCTTCCGCCCCGGTGGCCTGTCGCTCCATAATCTGATGGCGGGCCATGGCCCCGATCTCGCGAGCTGGCAGGGGGCCAGCAATGCCGACCTCAAGCCCCATCGGATCGAAGGCACCATGGCCTTCATGGTCGAAAGCTGCTGGCCCTATCGCCCGACCGAACATGCCCTCACCCATGCGCAGCTTGACTATGATGCGGTGTGGAAGGATTTCCCCAAGGCCCGGCTGCCATGAGCCTGACGCTCCACGGCTATTGGCGGTCGAGTGCCGCCTATCGCGTGCGCCTGGCTTTGGGGTTGAAGGGGCTGTCCTATGACAGCATCGCCCATGACCTTCGCACCGGGGCGCAGCGCGCCGAAGCCTATCGCGCGCTGCAACCGCAAGGCCTGGTCCCGGCGCTGGAGACATCGGACGGCGTGTTGATCCAAAGCCCGGCGATCCTCGAATGGATCGAGGAACGCTATCCCGATCCGCCGCTGCTCCCGGAGGACAGCGCCGGGCGGGCGATGGTTCGCGCCATGGCCGCAGTCGTCGCCTGCGATATTCATCCGATCAACAATCTGCGCGTCCTGACCCATTTGCGCGAAGAACTGCACGCCGATGAGGCCGCAGTCCGCCGCTGGATCGGTCGCTGGGTTGCCGAGGGCTTTGCCGCGCTGGAAACGTTGATCGCACGGCATGGGGCGGGCTATGCCTATGGCGACCGCCCGACCCTCGCCGACTGCCACATCCTGCCGCAGGTCTATAATGCCGAGCGGTTCGCGGTGGACCTGACGCCCTTCCCTGAGCTGATTGCCGCCGCCAACCGCCTGCGCGAGCGGGTGCCCGAGGCCGCACCGCAAGCACAGGGCGATGCCGGATGAGCGACGAACGTCTGACCGCCACCCCTGCCGGGATCGCGCTGGGGCCGCTCGACACCATTGCGGACGGTGCGGCGCGCAACTTCGTGTTGCAGATGCGGGCCGGGCGTTTCCACGGCTTCATCGTCCGACAAGGGGATGCGGTGCATGGCTATGTCGATCGCTGCCCGCATATGGGACTTCCGCTGGCGCAGGAACTCGACGCCTATCTGACTCCCGATGGACAGCGGATCGCCTGTTCGTGGCACGGCGCGATCTTCGAGGTGAAGGACGGCATGTGCCTGGGCGGGCCGTGCCGGGGCCAGCGGCTGACGCCCTGGCCCGTCACCGTGCAGAATGGCGCGATCGTTACGGCGTGACCCCGGTCACCTCGGCATGGGCGATCGCCTGAAGCCGCGCCATCGTCCTGGGCTCCAGCCCCAGATCGCGTCCCGCCCGTTCCTGCTCGCCCAGCCGCCGCACGTCATAGCCGGTGACCCGGCCGAAGATCACCAGCGCCTCCAGATAATAACCGGCCGCGCTGGCGTGATATTGATCCCAGGTCCACAGATCGATCTGACCGAAGGCGATGCCGTCATAGGGGTTGGGATCGGCGATCCGCTCGGCCCAGGCGCGGTTCCACGCGCGGCCGACCGGGATCGCCCCCGAGATCGTGGGATATCGCCGCAGTGCGTAGGCGTTGCCCGCCGCCACATCGTCCGCCATCGCCGTGATCGGCTTGCCACGCCAAGGGCTGGCGGTGCGATAGGTCAGGTCGGCACGGCTCCAGGTCGACACGAGTTCGACCCGGACGCGCGGATTGGCCTGACGGAACATCGCGGCCAGCGCGCCCGCCGCCTCGGCATGGCGCACCGGATCGCCGGGCCGCTGCGGATCGAGGGTGCTGTAACCCTGCAGGATGACGACATCCCAGCGACCCTCGACCTCGCGCCGTTTCTGCTCGTAATGATAGGCCAGGTCGCGGCCGCCCGCCGTTTCCAGGCTGACCGTCCAATCCTGCCCCGCCTCCTCGGCAAAAGTCTTGAACAGCGCAGGGACGCCGCCGATCCCCTCGCGATTGAGGTCGCGAACCAGATCGGGGCGATAGCGCATGACCGGCGAGTTCGCGCCGAAGGTGAAGCTGTTACCGACGAACAGGATCGTCGCCGCCGGAGCGGGGCTCGTCGCCCCCGTCATGGCCGCCGCCACGACCCAACCCATCCACCTCCGCATCCGTCCGGCCCCTACTCGCTCTACTCAAGGCCCCTGATGGCCGATGCGGCATCCGTCCGGCAAGCCGCGTCTTGATCGGATCGCCGATATACCCTATACCCCTATACGTTATGGCACATGTGACGACCAGCAAGGAAAAGATCATCGCCCGCGTCCGGCGGATCGCGGGACAGGTCGCAGCCATCGAGCGATCGGTGGTCGCCGATGCCGATTGCGCCGAGACGCTGCACCTGGTCGCGGCGGTGCGTGGCGCGGTGGCCGGATTGATGGATGAGTTGGTTGAGGATCATCTTCACGCCCATGTCGCGGCCCCCGGCCTGTCGGACGACGAGCGCACCGCCGCTGCCGCCGAACTCGCCAAGCTGCTCCGCCGCCATTTCCGCTAAATCCCGTCGAACGCCTGCCGAGGACGACTAGAGTGACGATCCATAGCCATGATTATCTGGGCCATGCCCATGACGAGAATGCCCGGCGCACGCGCGCCGTGGTGTGGTTGTCGGCGGGCATGATGGTGGCCGAGATCGTCGCGGGCTATTTCACCGGCTCGATGGCGCTCCTGGCCGACGGGTTCCACATGGCGACGCATGTCGGTGCGCTGGGCATCGCGGCTATCGCCTATTCCTATGCGAAAAAGCATGTCGCCAATCCACGCTACAGCTGGGGCACCGGCAAGGTCGGTGAGTTGGCCGGGTTCGGATCGGCGATGGTGCTGGGCCTGGTGTCGCTGGGCATCGCGTACGAGTCGATTACGCGGCTCGGCGATCCGCAGCCGGTGGCGTTTCGCGATGCGATCTTCGTCGCGGTGCTCGGCCTGCTGATCAACCTCGTCAGCGCCTATATGCTGGGTCACGGTCACGGCCATGATCACGGTCATAGCCATGGACACGGGCACGGCCATTCGAACGACCATCACCATCATAACCACGGGCACAGCCATGACCCGCATGGCGGCGACACCAATATGCGCGCGGCGTATATTCATGTGCTTGCCGATGCGCTGACCTCGGTCATGGCGATCCTGGCGCTGGTGGCGGGGCGCTATCTGGGCTGGGTGTGGCTCGATCCCGCGGTGGGCCTGCTTGGCGCAGTCGTCATCGCCAACTGGTCGGTCGGGCTGATGAAGCAGGCGTCGACCGTCCTTCTCGACGCCGCCGACCCCAAGCTCGCCGCCGAGGTGCGCGAGCGGGTCGAGGGGCCGGGCGACACGCGTATCCACGACTTCCATATCTGGCGGATCGGACCGACCGCTCATGCGGTGGTCCTGTCGATCGAGGGGATCGGCGTCCAGCCGACCAGCGCCGAGATGCACCAAAGGCTGGCGGGCATGGCGGCGCTCGGCCATGTCACGGTCGAGGTTCGCTAACGCTTCGTTCAGTCCCGTCGGCTAGGAACGGTGCGAAATGCGGGCTTTGCAGCTTCTTGCGGGATCAATCCTCCTTGTGGCCCTGGGTGGCGGTGCCTGGCTGACCCTGCGGGAAAGCCGTCAAGCGCCTGTTTCGACCAAGGCCCCTGCCCCCCGGCCGCGCACGATCGCCGCGGCCGCGCCACCTACGCCGGTCGCCCCACCTAGCCCCTCGCCTACCCCTGCGCCCTTCGTCGTCCGCCGCATTCTCGACCTGAAGAAACCCCTGAGCCACGGCGATTATGTCTGGGACGAAAGCGGCGCGCCCGACGGCCCGGTGGTCATCACCGTCGACCTGGCGGCGCAGGTCGTGTCGATCTTCCGCGACGGCTATGAAATCGGGACCGCCGCGATCATTTACGGCGCGGACAATATGCCGACCCCACTGGGCGTCTTTCCCATCCTGCAAAAGGATGCGGACCATGTGTCGAACCTGTACGACGCACCGATGCCCTATATGCTGCGCCTGACCAATGACGGCGTGGCCATTCACGCCAGCGACGTGCGCTATGGCAATGCCACCCATGGTTGTGTCGGCGTACCGACCGGCTTCGCGCGCAAGCTGTTCGCCGCGACGCGGATTGGCGACCGGGTGATCGTCACCAACGGCAAGCGCCTGTCCATGGGGCAGAGCATCGTCGGGTAACGACCTGACCCGAGCGGCCAAATCATTCCGATATCAGAGATTTTGATGGAGCGGGTGAAGGGAATCGAACCCTCGTCGTGAGCTTGGGAAGCTCCTGCTCTACCATTGAGCTACACCCGCAAACCGGCGGAAAACCGGGACTTGGGCGCTCTAACGGGCCGCCATGGTGACTGTCAAGCCGTCCGGGCGACGAAAGGGCGCCATGCTCTCTCTCTCTCTCCTCACGCCAAGCTGTACCGTTTCGATGCGCGCTCGCGATGCTGGACGATTGTGGGTGCCGGTCGGGCGGGATATGCCCTCGGCTTCACGGGGGAACGAACATTGGCTGACACGCGCAAAAGGATATTGGCGGTCGCATCGGGCGGCGGTCATTGGGAGCAGATGCTGCTGCTGCGCGATGCCTTTGTCGGCCATGACATCAGCTTTGCCACGACGATGAAGGGCCTGGGCGAACGCGCCGGGATCGCCGGCGTTCGCGTGATCCACGACTGCAACCGCAACAGCCCGATGTCGGCGGTGTTCTGTGTCCTCGACCTGCTGCGCGTGATGGCGCGCGTTCGCCCGCAGGTGATCGTCAGCACCGGCGCCCTGCCCGGCTTCCTGGCGCTTGCCATCGGGCGGCGGTTCGGCGTGAAGACGATCTGGGTCGACAGCATCGCCAATGCCGAGGAACTGTCCATGGCCGGGCAAAAGGCCAAGGCACATGCCGATCTGTGGCTGTCGCAATGGCCGTTCGTCGCCGAGCGCTCGGGCGCAGGCTATGCGGGGTCGGTGCTGTGATCTTCGCGACGGTCGGCACCCAATTGCCCTTCCCCCGCTTCGTCGGCGCGCTGGATGCCATCGCCGGGCGGCGCGGCCTTCGCATCGTCGCCCAGACCTGCGGCGACACCGACGCGCGTCCGCATCTGGATCGGCACGAACATCTCGACCCGGTGACCTTCGATCGTTTCGTTCGGGAGGCGAGCGTGATAGTCGGTCATGCGGGCATCGGCAGCATCCTGAGCGCGGGCCGCGCGGGCAAGCCGATCATTCTCTATCCGCGCCGCGCCAGCCTGGGCGAGCATCGCAACGAGCATCAGCTGGCGACCGTCGCCGCGCTGTGCGACCGGCCCGGCATCCATATCGCGCATAGCGACGAAGAGCTTGAGGCGCTGCTGACCACGCCCGACCTGATGCCCTTTCAGCTGGAACAGAGCGCCAACCGCACCGCGCTGGTCGACCGGCTGCGGGCATTCATCGCGGCATAGCGGATTTACACCCGAAACGTCGCGCCCGACCCTCGGCCAAAGGAACTACTGCCCCGGCGGGGGCGCTTTCGGACCAGCGGCGATCAGCGCCAGCCACTGGTCGACGACCCGGTTGAGATCGCAGGCGTCATGCGCCTTCACCTTTGGCCTTGCACCGTCGCGCCAGGCGCGAACTCGCTCGACCACCGCCTGGGTGTCGGTCACATCCATGCGCTCGTCGGGCCCCAGCAACTCAGTCGCCGCGCCGAAGTCATGCGCCAGCACCGGCGTGCCCAAGGCATGGCTTTCGGCAAAGACCAGTCCGAAAGTCTCGGGCACCCGATCGGCGGGATAGAAGACGCACAGCGCCTGTTGGACTTCGGCAAAGACGCGGTCCTGCGCCAGTGGGCCGAGCATCACGACGCCCTCCTGACGCTGGCCCTCGCCCAGGTCATAGGCGGGGCTGGCCACGCGCAGCTCCATGTCGGGCAGTGCCGAGCGGACCGCGGCGAACGCCTTCAACACCAGGTCCAGCCCCTTCCAGGCCGCGCTGAAGAAGACCAGGCGGTTTCGGTCGTAAGCAGTCTCGGCGGGCACCGTCCCGATGACGACGGGATTGTAGATGAAGCCGACACGCCCCGCCTCTCGCGCGCTGCTGGTCAGGCGATCGGCGGCCAGGAAGGCGCGGATATTGCCGACATGCGCCCGCGAGACGCCGATCCACTGCACGCCGAGCACGCGTGCGATGAGACTGCGTGCCTCGGCCTTGAGGCCGCGTTTCCAGCGTCCGCCACGGACCGACCGATCCTCGACCGGCTGCCAGTCATGCATCCACACGATGTAGCGCGCGCGACGGTTCCACCGCGCGAGGCGGACCAACGGCTGCGACTTGCGCTGCAGGATGATGACGTCCGCCGCGGCGACCGGGCCTTCGGCATCCTCGGTCGACGCCCAGGTGACGCCGCCGTCCTCGACCCGTTCGCCAGCCTGGCGCGCGCTTTGCAGGACGGTGACGTCATGGACCTTCGCCAATCCGGTCGCGATATGGATCACGGTATTTTCCGCGCCGCCGATGCCAACACTGGCATCCCCCAGCGAGACGGCGCTGTACGGCGCCTGCGACACGATGTCGTAGATGACGATGCGCTGCTTGCCGATGACCCTTCTCCCCCGTCCGCCCCCGCTGGCAGGCCATTTCCTTACCACCGGGTCGATCCTCGACAAGGCGGCGCATTGGACGGCGAGACCAGGGCCCCAAGCAGTTTGTGCCATTCAGGGAAGGCTTCCGCACAGTGGCCGTCCAACAAAATGCACACACGTCACGGCACAGCGCCATTACCCCTGTCCTACAGGAACGAAGGTGGAACATGAGGGTGCCATAATTCGGGAGGGAATAGCAATGATTCGGAGGACGCGATGGGCGGTGGTGACCGCCATGATATTGCCCTGGGCCGTGCCGGGAGCCGCCCAGACCACGGGCAGCTCGGTGCAGTTTCCCGGCGGCTATGCCCCCGGCTCCGCGCCATGCGTGCGACAGTCTGATGGCAGTTGTGTGCCAGTCGGCCCGGCGGCGCCTCTACCGGTCGCCGCCAAGCAGGAAAACCTGACGCTCGCCGTCGCCAACAGCGCGGCACCGGCGCAGACGGTCTATGGCGGCACCTATATCTTTGGTCAGACATGCGGGTCCTATAATGGCGGGACGCTGGCACTGCGTTATCGCGGGCCGGACGGGGTGACGATGCTGACGCTGCTGACCAGGGGGAGCAGCGACACAGCCGGGGGGGCGGCATCCGTTACCCTGGGCAGTCAGGCGATCGTCGACGTGGTCCTACCGAGTGGCTCGACCGAGTGCGTCGCCACGCTCGCGCGGGTGCCGTGATGCGGCGGCTGTGGATCACCATCGCCGCATGGGCGGCCGTCTTTACCGTGCCCGTCGCGGCGCAAGTCGTCGCCACCAATCCGGGCCCCATCGCCAATGGCCAACCGGCGGGCACGCCGACCGGACCGGCTTGGATATTCGGCACCTCATCCTTCCGCACCGCCGGGGCCGATCTCTACCGGATGCAGGCTTCGGACGCGAACCGGTTGACCGAGCTGTCGGACCTCTATCTGACGCCGCAACCGGCGGGCTGGCGCGTGGTCTTCACCAATTTCGGGCTGGACCCCAATTCGCGCCCCGCCGGAAGTGCGCGTGAACTGCGGCCGGGCAATAGCAACGTCCTGGATTATGTCGTCGCGTTCACCGGGGCGAACGGCACCGGCACCCGCGTCGCGCTGACCTTTGGCGGGGCGGGCAGCGTCGTGATGGGCGATGGAGGCTTCGTCATCAGCGATCCCGTGCCGACGCCCTGGCCCGGCGGATTCCTGCGGACCTCGATCAGCACCGCCATGGGCGCCGCGCGTCCGCGCGGTTTCACCAGCATGGGCCAGCTGGGCGAAGTGCGGCGGCATCTGGCGACGGCGAACCCGTCCTATGCGGCGGGCGGCTCGATCGCGAATGTCGGGCTCGCGGCGAACACGACCAATGGCTATTCGCCCGTCGCGGTCCTCATTCCGTGGACCCGCCAGCCTTCGGTGCTGGAGATCGGCGACAGCATCACCCAGCAGGACGACTTGCCCCAACTTGCCAGCGCGCGCGGGATGGTCGGTGGCGTCACACGGGGGCTGGACGATGATGCGACGACCGGCCGTTTCGGGGTGGGCAATTTCGGGCATCACGGCGCGCAGATGGCCGATTTCATGGATTTGGCCGAGGGCCGCTTCGGCCTGCGCTATGCCCTGCTCTCCCATATCCGCACCGTGTTGAACGGGCGGCAGGTCTGGCCCTTCTCGGCCATCTGGAGCCAGGGGCTGCGCAACGACTTTTCGTCGATGTACTACCCCGAAGGCACCCCGCCCGACACCGCGGTCGCGGACATGGAGGCGCGGGCCACCGCCTGGTGGAGCTTTTTGGCCAAGACCTTTCCCGGCGTGCCCATCATCCAGTCGACGATTACGCCGCGCACCGTCGACACGACCAACGGCCGGACCACGCTGTCGGCGCAGACGGGCAACGGGCTGGGCAGTCAGTCGCCGCTCCAGGCCGTCAACGACTGGATCATGACCCGCCCCGCCCCGCTGGCCCTCGCAGTCGATCTGCGTCCGGCCTATCAGGCGGCGGAGGACGGCACGGGCATGCCGAAATGGAAACAGACGCCGCTGGCCGCCTCCGGCGGTGGAACGCTGACGGGCACGCTGGCGGCGGGGACCGACATTTCCGGCGGCGGGATACGGGTGAATGCCACGGTCGCGCCCAGGCCGGGGGAGTATCTGGTGTTCGAGCCCGGCAGCCCGAATATCGAGATCGCGTCGCAGGCGGTGTCGGTCGTGAACAATGGCGATGGCAGCTATACTGTCAGGACACCCTATTATGCCGCTCGCAAGGCGCATGCCGCCGGGTCCCTGGTGTCGACCTCGAACAGTGCCGATGGAACGCACCCCGGATCGGCAGCGCAGCAGGCGGCAGCCGCGCCGGTCATCGCCGCCAAGCCGAAGATCGCGACGCTGACCGCGCGCTGATACGGGACGGGGCGCGGTCGATTGGCGTCCCGACCTGCCCTGTTTCGAGAATCCGTGCCCCGGCAAGGCCGTCGCACGACTTGGAAAACCACGCTAGGTCCATGGGATGGAGCGGATGGGCGAAGGACAGTTCAGGACGGAATGGGGATCGGCACGGACAAGGGCGGCCGCGATCCTGCTGGCGAGCCTGTTGACGGCCGAGCAACTGGCGTTCGGCGCGAACGGACCGTTGCTTGCGCTGCTGGCGGCGGCGGGACAAATGGCCGTGGCGATGGCTGTCCTGATCCTGCTCGCGCCGCCCGCTGCCTTCTGGCGTGCAGCCGCACCCGTCCTGATCCTGGCGCTGGCCACTATCGGCTGGGTCGCGCTCCATGCGCTGCCGGGACACGCCATCGCGTCGGATCTGGTCGCACCCGGCATGGTTCGGGCGATCGGCCTTCTCGCCCTGCTGCTGGCATCGGCCTGGATCGGCTATCGGCGGGGATTGATGCGGATCGCCATCGGCTGGATCGTGCTGATCGGACTGATCCAGATCGCTGTCGGGCTGATCCTGCGTGGGATCGACCCCGGCCATGTGTGGGGCGTCGACAAAGGCATTCTGGTCGACCGCTTCACCGGCACTTCGCTCAACGCCAATGCCACGGGTTGCCTGTTCGGGGTCATCGCGTTGCTGGGCCTTGGGCGCTGGCTGACCCTGATGCGCGAAAGCGGCGAGGATCGCGACAGCGGCGTGGTTGCGCGAATCGCCGCGATGCTCGGCCTGACCATGGGCACCGGCGCCTGCTTCATCACCGGCTCGCGCACCGCACTTTTGCTGCTCGTCATCGGGCTGTCTTTCGTCGCGGGGCGCGATCCGTTGCTGCGGCGGCGACTACTTCGCCCGAAAGGGCTCGCCTTGCTTGCGGTCGTGGGGTTCGTCCTCATCATGCTCGCGCTGACGATCGGCGACGTCACTATGGATCGGATGACGATGACCTCGACCGATGCCGTCACCCGCGTCGAGATATGGCGCCATTATGCCGCGCTGGCCGCGCGATCCTGGCTCTGGGGCTATGGCCCGCTGAGTTTCGACGAGGTCAATCTGATGAGCCTGCGCACCGCCGAGCAGGCCCAGCTGCTATGGTATGTCCATTCCGCGCATGACGAGGTCCTGTCGCTGCTGCTGGAAGGCGGCGTGCCCTGTCTTGCGCTGACGATGGCGACGATGGCTGCAATCCTCCTCGACATCCATCGGCACCGCGATGCGAAACGCGCCGATCCGTTACTCCGCGCGATGATGGTCGCCATGGCGCTAGTCCTGGCCTGTGCGATGGTCGACATCACGCTCGACGTGCCAGCCATGGCCGGTTTGACGACCGTGTTGGTCGGCCTGCCCTGGGGGCGGGCGATGCGCCGGGCCGTCGATACGCGTCACAGCCCCCGATACCCCGGCGAGCGATAGTTCAGCCCCACCGCGCCCTCGCGGACGAACTGCCCGACCAGGGGCTGTCCGACCAGCGCCGATCCGCTGATTTCCGGGATGGTCGGCCAAGTGAGGACATTGCCCTTCAGGACCGCGCCGCCCAGCTTGTTCCACGGGATCTTGTTGCTGGCGGGCCAGACGACCTGTTCCTGCACCATCCCAGCCTTATAGGACCAGCTGCTGGTGCCGACATAGACCTGGTCGAGCAGGACCGGCTGACGCTTCTGGTTCTGGTCGTCGAACAGCCAGAGCAGATAGCCGCTCTGCGCCGTCGGATCGATATAGCGCAGGTCGACACGGTGCAGCTCCACGCTACCCAGCAGATGCTGCGGCGACAGGAACAGCCCCTGATATTGCGAGGTGCCGGTCAATTTGTCGATGCGCAGGTTGCGGCACGATCCATAGAATTGGACCAGATCGGCGTGCAGGCCGCTGGTCGTCGACATCGCGCCCAGCAGGCGGACATTCTGGATCGTATAGTCGGGCCCCGGCGTCGCCTGATCCCAGCCGCCGATCTCGATCGCATCATAGCCATAGGATTGCGCGAGGTCGATCTTCACCCCTTCGATGAAGGTCGTGCTGCCGCTCGGCTGACCCGAGAATTTCAGCGCAGCGCGCGGATGCAGGCCGACATAGCGCCATGTCACCGTCCCGTCCGCGATCGAGCTGCCCGTGCCCGACGGCGTCGAGGAGGCCCCCGTCTTGCCGCCGGTCACCGCCTGATACATCGCGAACGACCCCGTCGGCAGGACGACCATGTCCCCCGTCGCGAAGGATGTGCTTGCCGCATAGGGCTTGACCGCGGGAACATGGATTTCGCCGCCCATCAGCACGATGTTGCGCCCCCCGATGATCTGCAACGGCTCCTCCACCGCCCGGTTGGTCGGCAGCAGGATGCGCAGGTCCTGGTCATAGGGGAATTTATATGACGCCTCGAGATGCGCGACGAAGCGCAGGTCGACGACCTTCTCCTTGGTCAGCGTCGGCGGAGCCCAGCGCAGAGCGTCACCGACCGGGATCGCCGAAATCGCCTCGGTCTGGGCGAAGGTCGTCGTGTCGGCCGTCGCGGGGGTCGGCGTCGGTGTGGCGGTGGGCGTAGGGGTCGGCACGACCTCCGCCGGAGCGCTGACGACCGTGACCGAGGATGGCCCGCCGGTGGTCGCCGATCCGCCTCCACAGGCATTGAGCATGGCGCATGACAGGAGCGTAGGCAGCATCCGACGCATGATGGGGCTTTTCCATTTCGATTGTGTGCAATCGTTTTGCCCTGCCCCCCTCACCGGACGCTTTCGCGCGAAGGTTAACGCTCTGTTCGCCCATATTTTTGGCCAAGCTCACTGCGATCCGACCGTTCCACGGCGGGTCAGTCCACGCCCGATGGGCTCTTGCATGGCCACAGAGGGGCTCTAGGACTTAGTCGTCCCGGTCCTTCGTGCAGATGTTCAGCGCGCGTGTACGCGACCGCTCAAGCAAGGATTGGCATGTGATCGGTTACCTCATCCAGGCCCATGCGAACCCCGCACAGCTCCTGCGCCTGGTCGAGGCGCTCCAGTCGTCAGTCGCGCGCACGTGGGTTCACATCGATCGCAAGGCTCCCCGGACGCCGTTCGAGACCGCGATCGGCTCGCTCGCGACGTTCGTCGACGATCGGGTCGACGTGCACTGGGGCGGATGGTCGCAAGTCCAGGCGACGCTCAACCTGATGCGCCGTGCGCTCCGCGACGAGCCAGGCCTCACCCATCTCGCGCTGCTGAGCGGGGCGGACTATCCTCTATCCTCGCCCGAGACGCTGCTCGCCTATCTGCAGGCGAGCGGGCAGGAGCACATCGACACGGCCCCCTTCCCCTCGGCCGAATTGAAGAAGCCCTGGAGCCGCATTTCCAAGCATTTCGTCGAGGGTGGCGAGCGGGGCGGCAGCGGCAAGGCCCGCGCGATCCGCACGCTTAATCGCGTGCTTCGCCTGCTGCCCGACCGCGCCGTTCACCGACGATTGAAAGGGCTGACGCTTCATACCGGCGGTAGCTGGTGGGTGATCTCGGCCGATGCGGGCCGCGCCATTCTCGATTTCGTCGACAGCGGTCACCCCAGCCTGGCGCTATTTCGGTCGGCACGATGCCCGGACGAGATGTTCTTCCAGACACTGCTCAGCTCGGGACTGACCCAGCGGCCGATCGGCTGTGCGCTGACCTGGGCTGACTGGAGCCGCCGCAGCGCCAGTCCCGAAGTGCTGAACGAGACGCATCTGGCACTGTTCGCCGATCCGAATTTCCGTCTGGATGGCATCCACGGCACCGGCCCCTGTTTGTTCGTGCGCAAGATGCCGGTCGACGACGGGACCTTGGCCGCGCAGCTCCGCAAACTGTGGCGCAAGCCCAATATGACGGCCACCTGACCCATATTGGCCCTGTCGGGTGCGGGATCGTTGCTTTTCGCTCGCACCCCGGATCGTTATGGCAGTGCAGCAAGGGGGAAGGCATCGTTCGGGCAGAATTCCGTGTCCGCGTGCCGACTAGACAGTCTATGGCCAGTCTGAACAAGTTCCTGTGGCTGCAACGCGCGCTGATCCGCGCCCGGATCTATTACTATAACCGCGTCTGGGGCATGTCGCTGCACCCCACGGTGCGCATGTCGATGACCGCCAAGTTCGATCGCACCTATCCGCGCGGCATGCATATAGGCGAACGGACCTATGTCGCGTTCGGCGCGGCCATCCTGACCCATGACATGACGCGCGGCATGTATGTCGACACTGTGATCGGCCGCCACTGCTTCATCGGGGCCAAGAGCATCATCATGCCCGGCATCCGCATCGGTGACGAGTCGATCGTCGCGGCCGGCGCCGTGGTGACCAAGGACGTGCCGCCCCGCTGTATCGTGGCGGGTAATCCGGCACAGATCGTCCGTCGGGACATCGAGGTCGGCCATTATGGCCGCTTCCGTTCGGTCGACGCCCCCAAGCCGGTCGTTGACGACGTGCCCGAACCGTCGCTGCAACATGGCTGATCGCCGACCTGACCCCCGCAAGGTAGGCCGCGCATGACCAGCCCTGCGCTGATCCCCTCGGCCACGACGCCGCCCGCCCCCTTCGCCGCGATGCGAGGCAGCCCGTCGCTCAGCCCGCGCGAGTGGCGTTTTCGCGGCCTGCTATGCGTCGCGTTTTTGCTGCAGCTGGGTGCATTCCTCTGGCTCTATACAGGCGGCCAATATCAGCTGGACGCCGCGCAGTCGGCGGGCGCGCGCTATTTCTCGCTCGCCCGCTATGCCATGCTGATGACTCTGGGCGGTTATATCGTCCTCACGCTCCATCGCGGAGCGGATTTTCGGGCCCTGATCCGCGAAAATGCCGCGGCCTATGCGATCGTCGCGTTGATGTTCGTCTCGGTCGCATGGTCGGCCTATCCCTGGGACAGCATTCGCGGCGCAACGCAGCTGCTGCTCGCCAGCCTGATCGCCACGACCGTCTTTCTGGAAAGCCCGACGGCGCTGGGACTGGCGCGGCTGCGGTCGATGGCGGTGTGTTTCATCGTGCTGAGCGCACTATTCTCGGCGGCGTTTCCGCATCTGGCGACGATCGCGGGCGGTTATGGCGACGTCTACAAGGGGGCGTTGCGCGGTATTCTGAGTGACAAGAACCCCTTCGGCAATGCGCTGTCCAGCTGCATGGTCATCCTGGTTCTGACCGTTAGGATCGGCCCCGGTTCCTGGGTCCGTTCGCCCTATGTCGCGTGCATTCTCGCCGGATTGGTCATGCTGGTGCTCAGCCAGTCTGCGACCAGCATGATCGCATTCCTGATCCCCGCCATGCTGCTTGTGGCGAACCGCACGGTACTGGCCCAGACGCCCAATGCCGGTCTTCGCCTTTTGCTGGTCGTGATGGCGTCGTTGCTGGCGGGCTTCGTCGCCTTTGTCGGCCCGACCCTGCTGGCCGAGATGAGCGGATCGGTCGGTCGCGACGCGACCCTGACCGGACGCACCGAGATTTGGGAGCTGACCTGGAATGCCGGGCTCCAGCGCCCGCTGCTCGGCTATGGGTATCTGTCCTTCTGGCAGGATTATATCGGTGAGAACGGCCTCCTCGCGCGGCTGGGCATGTGGGAAATCGCCGAGGCGCATAACGGCTTTATCGAGGTGCTCCTGAGCACCGGGTTCGTCGGCCTGACGCTGGTCGTCGTGGTCATGCTCTACCTGCTGGTCCGCTCGTTCACCGGCATGATCCTGCGCCCGTCGAACGGTAATGCCGAGGCCGCGCTGCTGCTGGTGCTGAACATCGTGCTCGAGAACTTTACCGAGTCGGTCTACCTCGCCCCCAATTACGCTGCGACCACGATCATCGCGGTCGCCTGCATCCTGGCGCATCGGCGCGACTATAGCACGGGGCCGACATGACCTCTTCGCTCGACCATCCATCCACCGATCAGCGCACGGGGGACTATCCGCCGATCCTGCTCATCTCCACCACCGACGGGCGGGGGGACCGGACCGAACTGCTCCAGCGCATGGTCGCCTCCGTCGCGCGCTTTCGCACCGCGACCGGCGCGGCCGTCCGCCTGCTGCTGCTGCGGCAATGCGCCGAGGACGGCTCGATCGACCTGCCCCCCTGGGTCGAGGTCAGCGAAGTGACCGGCCACCTGCCTTTGTCGGTCGCGCGCAACCGGCTGATCGAGTCGGTGACGGTCGAACCGGATGCGGTGGTTGCCTTTCCCGACGACGATGCCTGGTATCCCGACGGCGCACTGGAGCATATCGTCTACCGCTTTCAGGCCCAGCCGACACTCGACTTCTGGTTCTGTCGCTACGGCAGCTCACCGGTTGCGATCGACCCCGCACGGGAGCGTCAGCCCGTGCTGCAGGACGTGCTGCGCGAGGCTTCGTCGAACACCATCGTGGTACGCGGCCGGGTGCTGAACGCGATCGGCGGATTCGATCCCGAGCTGGGCGTCGGTGCCCCTTTGGGATCGGCGGAGGACACCGACTTCGCGATCCGCGCATTCAGCGCCGCCAAGGTTTCCCAAATGCTCGATGCCGCCGCGATCGGCCACCGGGACCGCAACACCGCCATGCGCGCGCGTTATTATCGCGGCGCGCTGGTCACCATCGTCCGCCATGCGCGCAGCGTACCCGGCGGCCGCAAGGCCGCGCTGCGCAAAGTGGCGGTCGGCGCGGCCCTGACCGCGATGCGCTCCATGTCGGTCCGGGATTTCCGCCGGGCGCTACGCGACGCCGCCGCCGCGTGGCGACAGGCGCCACAATCCGGCCCTACGGCCTGACGAAGAAGGCGAACAGGCATATGGCCACCTCCCCCACCGTCTCGATCATCATCCCGGTTCGCAACCGGCCCGTGCTGATCCGCCGCGCGATCGAAACTTGCCTGGCCCAGACGCGTCCGGCGGAGCAGATCGTCGTCGTCGACGACGGCTCGACCGACGAGACCGCCGCCGTGGTCGAGCAGCTCTGCGAGACGATCGACACGCTCGTCCTGGTCCGCCGTCCGATCAGCGGCGGCGCGGCGGTCGCGCGCAACAGCGGTGCGGCGGTGGCGACGGGCGACTATCTCGCCTTTCTCGACTCCGATGACGAATGGGAGCCGACCAAGCTCGAACGGCAGATGGAGCTCGCCGCCGCCCATCCCGAATGTCCCGGCATCTTTTGCGGCATCCTGTACCGTTATGCGGGCCGGGCCGAGCGGCGGTTGATGCCCCCTCCGGTGGTGACGCGCCGCCTGCTGGAGATCGAGAACACCCTCGCATCGACCTCGACCGGACTCGTCCGCACTGACGCCTTTCGCTCGGTCGGCGGCTTTTCCGAGGACCTGCCCAATTGCGAGGATTGGGAATTGTGGTTGAAGCTCGCCGGGATCGGACCGCTGCGCGTGGTGCAGGAATTGCTGCTCCATTACACTTTCGACGCGAACAACAAGCTGTCGCGGGATGCCGAGAAGCTGTTGCGCGGGCATGAGATGGTGTTCGCGCGGATCGTCGCAGGCCTGCCCGCCGCCGCGCCGCACCGCTGGATTGCCGCGATGCACGAGCTGAAGCGGGCGGAGCAGCATGTCCGCGTAACTGGCCGCCATGCCCAGGCGTGGCGTCATCTCGCCGCGGCGGTCACGCGGTATCCGTCGCCGTCCGTCATGAAGCGCGCGCTGCACCTGGGGCTGGTCGACATCCGGCACGGGCGGCGCAACTGACGCGCCACTCGGCCGATAAGAGGTCAGCGGCGGCGTTTGACCGCCACGCGCACGGTATCCAGCAACTGCTTCGGCAGGGAACGCTGTCCCGCGACGACAGCGGCAACCGTCGCCTCGTCCATGTCGCAGCGGATCGACGTGCGCGGCTGCAACCAGGCGCGGGAGCGGGCCAGGCCGCAATCGCTGGTGTAGACATGCCGGAACGGCCGTCGCCGCAGCGCCTGAATTACCCGCCGGTCATACCGGCCAAAGGGGATGGCGGCCTCGGCAACTGGCGCGGCGATCAGGTCGCTCAGGATCGCACAACTGTCGTCCAGTTCCGCATTCAGGCGGGCGTCGTCGCAATCGGGCCAGGCCGGATGGTGCAGACCGTGCGTGCCGACGCCCATCCCCTCGCGCGCCAGTGTACGAACGGACGCGGCGTCTAGGAACCCGCGCTCCTCCAACATACCGGCCAGCACGAAGAAGGTGGCCGTCAACCCGCGCCGGCGCAGCGCGGGCAGGCCGATGTCCACGTCCGACATATTCCCGTCGTCGAACGTGATCCGATAGCGACGCCGATCGCGAGCTTCGGCGATGCGGTCGAGGATGGACTCGTAAAGAGCCTCGCTGATCCAATAGGGTTTTTCGTCGTCGGGCACCGGTCGCCCCGGCTCGCCGATCCCATGAAAATTGATGATGATGGTATCGCCCAGCATCGCGATCAGCCTTTCAGCGACAGAGAGGGAGACAGCGGACCGGGCCGCATACCCGGCCACCGGAGAGCGCGAAGTCCGAGTGCGAAGTCACTCAGCGACAGCTTGCCCCTCGCGACCAGCGACAGGCCCGAGATCATCTTGCGCAGATACTCGCCTGCCAGCCCCGGGCTCGCCCAGGCATTGCGCGCGAGGACGGTCGCCGATCCCGCGAAATAGCGTGCCCGGTTGGCGGGGTTCCAGTCCCGATGCCCGATCAGCGCATAACGGCAGGCCAGCCCCTTGCCCCCCGAGCGATAGAGACGGACCGCGAAATCGGTATCCTCGCCGCCATTCAGCGCACTGCCGACACCCAGCCCCTCGTCGAACAGACCGATTCGGGCCATTCGCGAACCACGGATGACCAGCGTAATCGACGAACTGCGCCGCACGACGTCGCTCGCGCGCGCCGGCCGCGTCGCGCCGAACAGCGCGGGGTCGGCGGCGGGCGACGATCCGTAGCGGCAGAACCAATATTGCAATTGCGGGTCCTGTGCGAACATCTGCCCGACGATGGGCAGATAGGCATCGGTAAACCAGCAATCATCGTCCGGGAACAGGATCAGCGAATCCTCGGCGAAGCCCTCCTCCGCCGCGATGGCACGCAGGATACGGTTTCGCGCCTGGGACAGCGAAAGGCGGGTATCGCTCATCACCGGCCGAACAAAACCGGGCATCGCGGCAATAGCAGACATCGCCTCCTCACCGGGTTGCTGAAACAGGGTGAACAAGGTCAAATCGACCTGCCCCGCAACGACCTGCAAAGACGACACCAGTCGCCGATAATGCTCACTTAGGCCATCACGACTGTCAGTCGTGCAAACAAGCCAGATCATAGCGCCCCCTTACCTCCAGCGGGCGCCTAATCATCGGGTGCGCGACATACTAGTTAATGTTTTGATGAAACCATTGTCATCATAACGAGGTACGCTGCCTCACAATATCAACATTCACTTCATTCTCACTTCATTTTGGAAGATGATAGCCGACCAAATATTTGAAATATCGAACATACTCACGGACCGTTCGTCACAACACCCTTGGCCGAAAATCCTGCAGCGTCCGTCGTCCAAGTCCATGCTCCACAGCCGGTCGCCCCATTGCGATACAGGATGGCCATATTCACCGGCCACGCTTGCCAACCGGCACCGACATTTGCGCCGTTTCGGTCCCGCTGCGATACACTCCCGGCGTCACGGGCAGGCTTAGGTCGTGACTCGCGCATTGCGTGATGAAGACCATGGCGGCACTACCGGCTGGGCAGCACAGGGCGTCGAGCCGCTTCGGGTCGGTCCGTGCTCAGGGGGCAGAAGACCAGGCATGAAGTCGATCGTTATCGGGATTCCGACGTTCAACCGTCAGGCGTTGCTCACCCGGCTGCTCGACAGCCTGATCGAGGAAGTCCGCTCGGAACCGGCCGTCCTGCGGATCGTGGTCGCCGACAATGAATGCTCGGACCGGACGCGCGAGATCGTGCTGGGGCGGCAGGACATGCCGACCCATTATGTGCCGGTGCCTGAGCGCGGGCTATCGCATGTGCGCAACGCCATCATCCGTGCGGCGGGCGAGCAGGTGCCCGACTGGGATTGGTTGGTCATGCTCGATGATGACGGCATGGTCACGCCCGGCTGGCTCAAGGCACTGATCGACTGCGGCGAGCGGTTCCAAGGCGATCTGGTCGGCGGACCGGTTGACGGCATGGTGCCCGATGACGCGCCCGTGCTGGCCCAGGTCAGCCATTTTGCCGGGCGGGAAACCCATCCGACCGGCCCGATCGATCGCCTCCAGACCACACAGAACCTCGCCATCTCGCGCCGGGTCGAGGGGCTGCTCGGCTTTCCGCTATTCGACGTTCGGTTCAACGGATCGGGCGGCGAGGATTATGACCTGTTCCGCCGGACCCAGCGGGCGGGCGGCACGCTGCTCTGGTGCGACGAGGCACTGGTACTCGAACCGACGCCTGCCGACCGGTTGACCAACCAGGCCTTGCTCAGTCGTGCCTACACCACCGGCACCTATATGGGGCAGCTGCGCCGCCTGCATGACGGCACCCCGCGCGAAGTCACCGGTGCCGCGCGCGGGCTGGTGTCGAGCGTCGCAAAGCTGGGGCTCGGCATGGTATCGCTGAACTCCAAGCGTACCGCGCGGGCGAGCCTGGACCTGGCACATGCCGTGGGGCGTGTCGCCGGGCTGATCGGCAGCCGCACCTCGCGCTACATGTAAAGCGCGGCGCTCAGGCCGTTCGCTTGCGCAACCGCGTCAAGCCGCTCCCGATCAGCTGCCGCGCAAAGCCGACAACCTCGAACAGCGCCGCGCGGACGTCCCCGAACAGCGCCAGGATCGCCCAGGTCGTGGCATAGACCAAGCCATAGCCGATCCCGAGCGCGACCAAGGTCGGCCCAGACCAAAACCCGCGAAACACCAGCAACATCCCGGCCGCCGCCGCCAGTGCCATGGCAAAGGGCGCAATAAGCCAGAACAGGTCGGATCGCGACACCGGCCCTTTCCGCCCGACAAACCAGCACGCCGCAGGCGTGCGGATCAGCACCTCGCTCGTCGAATAGGCGATCGCGACACCCAGCGGACCCCAGGGTAGCCCCGCCACGAAAGAGATGATGCACACCGTCGTATTGACCAAAGCCCAGGTCGCCAGGTCCGACGAGCGCCGCTGGGTAATCATCAGCCAGCCCAGCGTGCTTCCAAAAATCTCCAGCAAACCAGCCAGGGCCAGCGCGCGAAAAATCGGCACGACCTCGGCCCAGCGCGATCCCAGCACGAGATTAACGAACCAGTCGGCACATACCATCGTGCCCAGAATCGCGGGCGTAGTGAACAGCGCCATCATCCGCACCACGCGCATATAGGCGTGGCGATAGCGGCGCGGCTCGTCGACCAGCCCTGCCAGCGCGGGCTCCATCACCCGCTGGATCGGGTTGTTGACCTGGCGGAGCGGAAACAGCAGCAGCTTATAGGCGCGGTCGTACAGGCCCAGCGCGACGCTGCCCCAGACCTTGCCGATTAGGATATTGTCCAGGTTGCGCGACAGGAAGTTGAAGATATTGGCGCCCGTCACCCCGGCACCGAAATGCAGCATGTCACGCCCGTCCGGGTCGCGCCGCGGCCGCGACGGCAACCAGCGCGTCGCGAGCATCATGCCCGCCCCCGTCGCGAGCGTCGTGGTCAGCGACAGCACGAACACCGCCCAATAGCTGCGCAGGAACCAGGCCGCGACCAGCGAGGCGACGAAGCCGATCGTCCCCGCCGCGCCCTCGACGATCGCCAGCTGGCTGAACCGCATCTGCCGGGTCAGAAGCGCGCTGTGCTGCGCATAGCAGCCCGACAGGAAGAACAGCGGCGCATAGGCCGCGAGCAGATGGAACACGCGCGGATCGCCATAGAACCAGCCGACGACCGGGCTGATCGCCAGCGCCGCGATACAGGTCACCGCCGCGAACACGACATTCAGCCAATAGAGGGTGCTCGCCTGGCGCTGGGTCAGAATGCGGCGCTGGACGGCGGCCTGGCTGAGCCCCAAATCCTGGAAGATCATCATGAAGCCCAGCACGGGACTGGTCATCGCGACGACGCCGAAATCGGAGGGCAGCAGCAACCGCGACAACACCACGACCGAGCCCATCTGCAACACGACGCGCAGGCCCTGCAGCGCGGCGGTCACCGACACGCCCGAGGCTACCCGCGCGCGCAGATGGGTATTCACCGGGTCGAAGATCGACCGTTCGTCGTCCAAGGCGTCAATCATGGCGGTTCATCGCGGTCGAAGCGTCTCTCGAAACAGGGCCAAGGGCCACCGGATGCGCGGGCGAGCCCGCGCCGATCATGCGCGCGGCCGTAGCAGACGTCCCCACCGGGTGCACGACATGTAATGCCATGCCGCGCGCGGATGCTTCAAAGCGAGACGAAGCATCGGCCCATGATCGCGTTCGTGCCGATATCGGCCCATCCTATGGGCATGGGCATACATCACCTGCCATCGGCGATAGCGATGCAGGATCGCCATCTGCGCCGTATCCGCCGTCTCGCGATATCGCGCGATCAGCGTGTCGGCCAGGTCGATGCGGATCTCCGGCCGGAAATTCGTGCGCGTACCGCTCGACTGCTGGCCGCTGCTCGCCCCGGTCTGGGTGGTATAGACATACATCGCTTCGTTCAGCAGCGCCGCCCGCGCGCCACGTAGCAGCAGTTCGGCGACCAGCATGAAGTCCTCCGCCAGTCGGATATCCTCCGAATAGCGGATGCCATGCGCCTCCAGGAAGGAACGGGCGAACAGCGGCTTGAGAAAGCCATAGTTGAACGGCGAATGCGGCCGCTCGCTCATCACGAAACGTTCGAGATCGAGCGGTTCCTGCGGCGACGCCAGCGTCAGGGCATGGCCGGTGATGCAGTCCGCGGCCTCATCGTAGAACAGCAGATCGTCGCACACCATGTCGAGCGACCCGGCCTCGACGGCCACGACCATTTGCGCCAGCCGCTCCGGCAGGAAGCGATCGTCGGCGTCGAGGATCGTCACCCACTCGCCCCGCGCTTCGTCCAAGGCGCGGTTGCGCGCCGCACTCGGCCCGGAATTGCGTTCCATCGCCAGGACGCGGATACGCGGATCGGTCTGCGCGTAACGGTGAAGCACCGCCAGCGTGTCGTCGGCCGAGCCGTCGTCGACCGCCAGCAACTCCCAGTCCGCCAGCGTCTGGTCGAACAGGCTGGCGATCGACACGGGCAGGTGCCGCGCGACATTATAGCATGCCATCACGACCGACACCCTCGGCCGCGAGGCACCGGGTCGCTCAGGGCGCGGCGCAGGGGGCGACATATCGTTCACCGGATCATCTCTCTGATGGTGCCGCGCCTAGCCCGCGAAGGACGCGGACCGGGCGGTCGAGGATATGGACGGCGGCATGTGGTCGCCTTGGCGGAGCAACCGGGCACGGAAGGCCGCAGCCGCCGGCGTCTCACGAAACGCCTGGGTCATGGCCTCGAAGCGGGTCGGCGACAGCTCGGCCTGCCACACGCCCTCGACCAAAACCTGCCGGCGCACCTCGGCGGTCAACCACGGCCAGGCGGCCAGTCCGAACCGGACACGCCATTCCCCCTCTTCGGGCAGAAATGGCGCGGCGCGATAGCTGGTGGCCAGCGAGCGGTGGGCAGCAGGGCTGGCCACGCCGCCATCCACATAGTCGAGAAAGACTTGGCCGACGAGCGCGGCGGGCCATATCGGCCTTGCCCGAAGCGCCTGTTCGATGTCCCGTCGGGCCGCCACGATCAGCGACTGGCGCAGCGCCCCGGTCGAACCGAACGCCGCCGTCGCCTTCATCAGCCCGCGCGACAAGGCCCCGCGCGGCGGCAGCGGCTTGGTCTGCCCGAGCAGATCGGCCGCCGGAAAAACGGTCTGGCCGCTCGCCTGCGCCATGCGGTCGGCGACCAAGCGCTGCACACGCCATTCCGCGACGCCGACCGACACCGCCCATACCAGCGCCGCGGCAAGTGCGGACAGGCACAGGATACGCGTCGCCGCGTCGGCTGGGCCAGCCGACGCGGTGTGCGCCCGTAACACGGGACTTTGATCGTTATTCGGCGCGATAATATTCGGCATATTTCTTGGAATAATAGAGCGCGCCGTACGCTTCGACCGAGCGGTCGACCATGGTCAGCAACGCCCCCGTGACGGGCGCCTTGTCGCGGGCCAGCCAGTTCAGCCCGGTCGCAATCGCATTGCGCGGCGTGGCATTCCACTTGATCACCATCAGCACCGCGTCGGACAGCATCGCCACCGTGCGAGCATCCGCGACCCCGAGCAGCGGCGCGCAGTCCAGCACGATCCGGTCATAGGACCCACGCACCTGGGTCAGCAGATCGGCCATCGCGTCGCCGCTGAACAGGTCCTCGGGGCTGTAATTGGCCTGCGCGACCGGCAGGAGGTCGAGACCCTCGACCTGATCCGCGACCACCGCCTCGGCCAGCGTGATGTCGCCGTGCAGCAGCTCGACCAACCCGCGTTCGGGTGTGATTCCGGTCGCCTCGCGCAAGCCCGCGCGACGGAGATCGGTGTCGATCAACAGGGTCTTTTCGCCCGCCATCGCCATGATCCGCGCCAGCGAGAGTGCGCTGGTCGTCTTGCCTTCGTTGGGCAGGGTCGAAGTGATGGCGACCACCATCGGTCGCCCGCTCGACGCCGACGCCAGCGAACGGCGCGTGACGCGATAGGCTTCAGCGAACGAGCTCATCGGCTTGGCGATCACCTCGTCGGCCGGGGCCGCGTGACCACGCCCCAGACGCGGCACGGTCGCCAGCACGTCCAGGCCCAGCCGCCGCACATCGGCGATCGAGCGGAGCCCGCGCGACGTCAACTCCTGAAGGCAGACCACACCCAGCCCGGCGAGCAGCGCACCCACGAAAGTGGCGGCCAGCAGCATGCGCTTGTTCGGCTTGCTGGGGCTGCTGGGCGGGGTCGCGTTCTCGATCACCTGCGCCTGCGACAGCGAACTGCTGGCTGCCTGATCGCTGGTCTGCGCCTGTTGCGCCAGCCGGTCATAGGCCTGCTTGCTCGAATCCGCCTGGCGCTCATAGGTTTCGGCCATCGCCGAGGCGCGCGTCGTCTGGGCCTGACGGCCGCGAAGGACGTTCAGATTGGCCTGCAGGCTGGCGGCACGCGCCGAGGCGGCGCGAGCTTCGCTTTCCAGGCCGCCGATCACGCGGTTCGCCTCGTCCAGGATCTGCTGGTCGATGGTGCGGATCTGCTGCGCGATACGCTGCGTCTCGGGGTGCTTGGGGCCGTAGCGTGTCGACACCTCGCCCTGTTCGGACAGCAGCTGCGCACGCTGGCTGCGCAGGTTCTTGATGACCTCGGAGTCGAGCACGGCCGATACCGCGTCGATACCGCCGGTGCGGATCTGCGCCCGGGCCGCAGCGACCTTGGAGGCGGCGGCGGCGGCGTCCGACTGGGCCGTGGCGAGCTGCCCGGCGAGCGGGGCGATCTGCTGGTCGATGACGCTCGTGCTGCCACCGCCGGTCTGTACCACACCGCTGGCCGCCCGATAGGACGCCAGCCTCTCGTCGGCCGCCGTCGCCTGGGCGCTCAGGCTGCTCAGGCGCTTCTGAAGGAACTCGGCCTGGCGGCTGGCGGTGCCGTTACGCCGCGTCAGGCTGGCGTCGATATAGGTTTCGGCAAAGGCATTGGCGATCCGCGCGGCCTTCTCCGGGTTGGTCGAGGTGAAGCCGACCTCGACGATATAGGTCGCCTTTTCCCGCGATGCCGACATGCGGCCGAGCACGGCCTGCGCCACGGCCTCGGTACGGTCGGCGATCTGTGCAGGCGTCGCGCGGGCCCCGAGCGGCGGCATCCCCTTGGTGAATTCGGGATCGTTCAGCAGATGCTCGCGCGCGACCACGGCGGCGGCGATATCGTGCGAGCGCATGACGCTGACTTCGGTCTCGACCACCGACTGATCGGGGATCGAGCTGGCCGCATCGGTGATCTGGCCCAGCGCCGCGCTCTTCGACGGATCGATCTTTACCCGCGCCGTCGCCTGATAGCGCGGGGTCAGCATCATCGTATAGGCGGTGCCCAGCACCGCGATGGTGACGAAGGTCGCCGCCAGCGTGCGCCAGCGCAGTCGCAGGATTTCCAGCACCTGGCGGTACATGGACGAAAGAGTCTCGGGCTCTCCCCCGGTCGGGGAAGGCAGGCCGGTATGGGCCGTTACGTCCATAAAATGTCCTCGAATGCTACGGGGCTCAGGGGTGGTAGGAGATGCCTATCAGCGCCTTGGCCTGGGACAGTTCCGGCCCCGCCAGGGGGCTGTTGGTGGTGCGTCGGCCGTAGAAGAGCTGGCCGTTGATCGACAGCTGGTGGTTGACCAGATATTGTCCGCCCGCCGACGTACGGAACGACGTGGCACGTCCCGAAAAGTCGCGATAATCGTCGAACTCCAGATCCGCGCCGATATTGACCAGCAGGTTGCGCAGCAACTCGTGATCGATACGCAACGCCGCGTTGGTCGCGAAGAAGCCGCTGGTGCCGATCAGGCTGGCATCGTCCACCTCGCGCCGCCCCGACAAGGTGACGGTGGTCAGCTGCGACGGGAAATACTCGATCTTCCCGTTGAACGACAGGCCCGCGACCGTGCGATACCGGGCGGCCTCATATTTGCGGTTGATGTAACCGACGCCGATGCTGCCGCGCAGAAGCTCGCTGAGATCGGTCGACAAACCCGCCAGCGCCTGAACCTGATTGGACGAACGGTTGGGAATGCCTGGGAACAGTTCGTTGCGGTAGCTGGTATTGGTATAGACCAGTTCGCCGAAGACGCCCGTGTCCGGGGTCAGGCCATATTCGGCATGGCCGATCGCGCGCGCAATGCCGCGATTACGGCTGCTCTGGCTGAACGGCGTGCCGTCGCTAGCGGTGACCGTCCGATAGGCGAAGTCGGTATAATCGCCCGACAGGACGGTACGCAGCCGGGTGAAGCGGAAATCCGCCACCGCACGGGCGACCGACATCTGAATCGGAACCGAACTGCGCACATTCTGGATCGCCGAACCGGAGAATTGGGATTCGTAGATCTTGCTGGTGCGCGCACCCAGCGTCACCGAATCGTCGCCGCCGACGTCCAGGCGTCCCTGCGCCCCGGTCGTCCAGCCATTCTCGTCACGCGGCGACTGCTTGAGATAGCGCGTGATCGTGCCCGCACCATCGATCGCCAGGCTGTGCCGCGACCAGTTCGACAGGAGGTTCACGGACGGATTGACCGTGACCAGACCGTCCGCCGTCTTGTTGGTCTGGGCCTGATAGACGTTATTGTCGTATCCCGTCGTCACCGACAGCGCCGGGTAGAGCGTAAAGCCCCCAGCGGGAATGCCGAGCGGCTGGAACAGCGGACGCTGGCGATCGAGCACGCTCTCGTTACGACCCCGACGATAGTCGAACGGGATCGCCGACTGGAAAGCGGGCGTGCCAATCATGACCGGCGGCGGCGGCGCCACCTGAGCAGAGGCGGGCGAAAACGCTACGACGCCCAGACCGGCGACGCAGGGAAGAAATTTGGAGGTCCAAGGCATGACAGCCCTCCGATAGGATGGGAGAGGTCTGCCTTACGGCCGACGCGAATAATCCGACGTGCCGCCGCCGCCGCCCGAAGGACCGGCACCCAGCGACTGGGTGGACAGCGACTGGCGCTGGGCCAGCGCGCCGGTGCCCGCCTCACCCTCGCCGCGCGCGACCTTCTGGGCATAGCCCTTCACGGAGCCGGCGAACTTGGGCGACTGGCTGGCGACCTGGTTCAGGGCGGCAAGGACGACCGCGTTCGGCTGACCCGACTGCGATACCTGAAAGGCGATTGCGGCTTCGATGTCCGCCTTCGACGCGTTGGCGGGCAGTGCGGCCAGCGCCTGCTGGATCGCATCGGCCAGCGCGGTGACGGCTGCCGGATCGGCCTGCACGACCGCGGTCGGCGGCGTCTGCTGCGCCTGCGCTTCGCCCGCAACCATGAACCCAAGCGCCGCCCAGGCGGCCAACCTCGTTGCCGTCATAATTCCCCCTGTTTTGCCGTTAGGCCTGTAATTTCTAGAACTGCCGGTCCCCGACCGGTCAGAAATACCGTTCACCGATACGCAACGTGTCACCGGGCCTGATTTCCAGGCCATCGATATTGACTTCCTTCTCGGCGGACTCCCCGGCGCGCTTCAAATACACTTTCCGCTTGTTGGCGCGGTACGTGAACCCTTGCGCACGGGCGACCGCGTTCAACGCGGTCAGACCGTTGGAATAGGCATATTCACCCGGCTTGGTGACCTCGCCCAGAATGTAGAAGGGGCGATAGGTCAGCACATCCAGGCTGACCCGCGGTTCGCGCAGATAGCCGTCGGCAAGCTTGGCCTGAATGTCCGAAGCCACCTCACGCGGCGAACGGCCATTGGCGGGCACATCGCCGATCAGCGGCAGCGACAGCGTGCCATTGTCGCTGACCGTGAACTCCCCCGACAAGGTGGGTTCGTTATAAACGATCACCCGCACCTTATCGGCCGTACCCAGCCTGTAGTCGCCCGAAGATTCGGCGGCGGGACCCGCATCGACCTGTCGCGCTGGCGCCGACCCGCTGCCCGCCACCGTCTGGGCCGTGGCAGGCATCGTGCAGCCGATGAGCAACAAGAAGAACCTGGCAAACCGCATGAAAATTCCCCCTGACGCGGCAAGGGATACTGTAGCCCCGTGGCAGCAGCAACAACGCAGGCGCAGCATCGTCCCATTCGTGGACAGTCGGCGCCATGTCGGCGCAATCGGCCTGCCCGGACCGCCGCTATAAGGGACGCCATGACCTGGCGATCCATCTATCGGCCGATATCGGCACTGCTATTTGTGACGACCGCGACCATGGGTTTCGCCCAGTCGAACCGCCGCCCGCTACCCGTGCCCGATGCCGAGATGACGGAGCCTGCCCGGGACACGCGCTCTGCCGACGTGCGCAAGCTGGAGATCGCGGCGGCGGCGAAAGCGCGGACCGTGCCCGCGCTTACCGCAGGGATGGCGCAGGTTTGCCGCGTTCAATCCTGGCAGTTCGCCCTCGTTCCACAGCTCAACAATGCGGTGCGGATGGACGTCTCCCCGACGCTGGGCCGAAGCGAGCAGGAATGCCTGCGCAGCGTCGTATATGCGAGCCGCTATCATTTCAGCCAGCGCTAACGATTAACGACGCGCGCTCAGGCGAATTGCAGGACAACCTCGGCGAGACCAGCCCAGGTGCAAATCACCATCCCAGTCAGAACAGCCAGCGTAAGTCCGGGGCTGATCTTTGCCCGCGATAGCGGTCCCGGCATGATATTCGCACCGACAGCCCCGTCATCCTCGGCCAGAAGCAGTTGCGTGATCGCCCCCGCCGGCAATGCCTCGTCGAAACGACATCCATAGGCGCTGGCGGACCGCCAGATGATCCGGCCGCTGACCGCCCCCAGCCCGGCCATGTCGATTTCGACCAGCTGGCGCGGTTCGAGCTCCGCCTCGACGCCCAACGCACAACCTTCGCGCGCCACGTTGACGATGGTGACCGGCGACGGCGCCTGCCCGTCCCGCCGCAGCACGGCCCGCTGCCCGACATCAGTGCGGACATGAGTCCGGCGGTCGGGACGAGTAAGCGCGGCCTGATGTACGAGCTGTGTCATATCGAGACGATCCAACCATGATGGGGACGAAATCATGATGCCACGCGGCCGCTTAATATCCCGTTAATCCGCGCCAATTTGGCTATCTCGATAATCAATGCCGCTATCAGCATTTTGGCGGTGACGCCTAAGATGCTCCAATAATGCCATTAATTCACCCCACCCCGACACGCTGAAGGTCCTGACCCTGGAACGAAGCCGCACTGGCGCACAGATGACGCTGCGACCCGGCCGCTGTCCCGGCCCCTCTTTTTTCGTGCGTTGTCGGGGTGTGGCTTTTGTAATAGCCCCAACGTCGGATGCTCCTGCGGGGGACGAAGAGCCGTACTTCGAATGCGTCCAACGCTAGATCGCATGGAAATATTGGAGCCTTTGGTTGTCCGAAGGGATTGAACATGTGGTGGAGCGCGCCGTCTTGCGGGTCGCAGGCGGCGGCATGGCGGATCGTGACGCGGAACGCGGACGGGGTCTGACGCCCTTCGCCCTTCGACTGCGTCTCACCTTCCTGCTGATGGGCGTCGACCTGATCGCCTTCATGCTCGCCTTTGCGATCATCGAGCCGTTGAAGACGCTGGTCGGCAGCTGGTTCTCGGTCATGGCGATCGCGATGCCGATCTATATTGGCATGGCGATGGGCACGAGGGCCTATGGCGGACATGCCTTGCGTGCCCGGGCGGGCAGCCTGTCCGCTGCGGTGCGCGCGGTGATCTTCACCTTCGCGATCCTGTTCCTGATCTCCTATTTCTTCCGGGTGGAGCAGCAGATATCGCGACTGGCCCTGGCCTGCGTGATGGCGTTGACCGTCGCCCTGATCGTCGCCGGTCGCCTGACCTTCCGATCCGTCATCGCGCGGATCTGGCCGACCCAGATCTGGCGGGAACTGGTGATCGTCGACGGCGTGGAGGCAGTTCCGGTGCCCGGTGCCCAAATGATCGACGCCGCCGCGATCAACCTGGTGCCCGACCTGCGCGACCCCGCCATGTTCAACCGGTTCGCCGCGCTCCTGCACGGCATCGACCGGGTGGTCGTGCTCTCGACCGCCGAGCGTTACCAGAACTGGGCGATGATGTTGAAGGGCGGTCACGCCCAGGGCGAGATCGTGGTCGACACGCTGGGCCGGTTCGGTGCGATCGGGTTGGGCAAATTGGGCCAGTACGATACGGTCAAGGTGGCGGCCGGTCCGCTCGACGTGCAGCAGCGCCTATTGAAGCGCACTTTCGACCTGGCTCTGTGCGTTCCGATCATCGTCGCGCTGGCACCGATCCTCGTTCTGGTCAGCGTGGCGATCAAGCTCGACAGTCCCGGCCCCGTCTTTTTCCGGCAGCGGCGGATCGGGCGCAATAACGCCTATTTCGACATCATCAAGTTTCGCTCGATGCATGTCGCCCAGGCCGACTCGCAGGGCGCGCGCTCGACCCAGCGGCAGGACAAGCGCGTCACCCGCGTCGGTCGCCTGATCCGCAAGACGAGCATCGACGAGTTGCCGCAGCTCTTTAACGTTCTCGGCGGCTCGATGAGTCTGGTCGGTCCGCGCCCGCATGCCCTGGGCTCGCTGGCGGGGGACCGGCTGTTCTGGGACGTCGATGAGAGCTACTGGCATCGCCACGTCCTGAAGCCCGGCATCACGGGCCTGGCGCAGGTGCGAGGCCTACGCGGCTCGACCGTGCTGCGCGAGGACCTGACGAAGCGGCTCCAGTCCGATCTGGAATATGCGTCCAACTGGTCGCTGTGGCGCGACATACGCATTCTGTTCATGACCTTTGGCGTCGTCGTTCACCATAATACCTATTGAGGCGGGACGGCGCTGCGCTCGGCCGCAGGCGGAGCGACATGCAGATTTTGTCATGATATCTTAAAAGGCCGGAAAGCGTGTCCGTTCTATAAGCGACGGCCCCACGCACAAGGTTATCGCAATGCCCGACATTCAGCACCGCGCGGCGACTGTTTCCGCGACGCGGCCGGTCTTTTCCGGGCCATCCCGGTCCATGGGCGTCGACAGGATTGATCGCCGGGTCAGCGACATCGACCTGCTCGACGGCATCCGCGAGATCAGCCCCGCAAAGGTCGCAACCATCCTTGGCCTGGCCATTCTGTGCTGGACGCCCATCGCGGCGATCCTCGTCGACCTGCTCGGGTAAACCCAAGGATTGAGCCGTCCGATCCGTATCCGCTCTGTCGACGGCTCGCTGCGTTACCGGCGAAAATGGTAAATGACGGTTAAACCTTTCCCCTGAACCTGCACGCAATGGCTGATCCGCCACGGTCTCTCTCGATTTCGAGGAGATCGGCATGGTTTCATTATCTGCCCGAACGACGACGCAATCCGCCCTGCTGACCCTGGCGGTGGCGACGTTGTGCGCGAGCGAGGCGCAGGCCAAGGATCTGCCCGGCGGCTTCATCCAGCCGGGCCAGGCGACCGCCGCGCCCCGTGGATTTGTCGAGATGTGCGAAAGCGGAACCGAGCCTGGCTTTTGCTCGCCCACCCGGCCAGTGGTGGCCAGCGCCGGCCTGGTGACGGCGGGCTTGAGCGAGCGGGCGGGCGGTAACGCCTCACGTTACCCTTCCCCCTCGTCCGATATGACGTCGGTGCTGCCGATCTTAGGACCTGCTTCACTGACGCCCACGCCGTGTCCGCCTCCGCCGATCGACCCGCGATTGGGCCTAGGCCCAAGGCTGAACACGCGACTGGCGGTCTTCCACGATAGCGCATATTCGATGGCGGACGGCTGTCCGGCGGCCGCCCCTTCTTCGCCGAGCGCCGCCACCGCGTGGCAGAGCTTTACCCCGCCCGATCTCGTACAGGCGGTTGTGCGGCCAGAGCGACGTGTCGAAGAACTTGCGTTGTTCCCAGAGCGCTCCACCGAACGACTGTCGAACGCGAGCCTGTGGGTTCGGCCCGCCCCTTGTGCGCCCGGTGCGATCGCCAGCATGCTGGCGGCGGTCTCGACGCAGCTCTGTTCGTTTACCCTGCCCGAAACGCCCGCACCGCCCCCTTCGGTGCCGGACACGCCCATGGCAACCCCCTCGTCCACGGCCCTGCCGGAGGCGGAGCTGAGGGCCATGCTCAAACAGGTGAACCACCATGTGAACAGCCGGGTTCGCCAGCGCACCGATGCCGAAATCTATGGCGTTGGCGAACTCTGGCGGCGGAGTGGCGACGGCAGGAACGCGGTCGGCGATTGCGAGGATCTGGCCATCGAAAAACGGGCCGAGTTGATCGCTGCGGGCTTTCCGCCGGATCGACTGGCCTTCGCCGTCGTCTATTCGCGCGACGCGGGCCTGCACACGGTGCTGGTCGCGCGGACCGAGGTTGAGGATGTCGTGCTGGACGGCCGTTCGCCCTATGTGACCAACTGGTCGAAGGTGCCGTATAGCTGGATCAGCGTTCAGTCGATGAACGACCCGATGCTGTGGTACGCGCCTGCCCACGCGCAGGCGGCGTGACGACGGGGGCGATCACACGCCGTAATAGCCCTTGTACCAGCGGACGAAGTGCTCCAGCCCCTCGGCCAGATCGGTCTGGGGGTCATAGCCGGTCAGCGCGTTCAGCTTCGCCACATCGGCATAGGTCGCGGTCACGTCGCCGGGCTGCATCGGCTTCATGATCTTCACCGCCGCGCGCCCGATCGTCCGCTCCAGCGTCTCGATCATCGTCATCAGCCCGACGGGCGTGCTGTTCCCGATATTCATCAGGCGGTGATCGCCACCCTGCGGCGGTTGGTCCAGCGCACCGACGATCCCGTCGACGATGTCGTCGATATAGGTAAAGTCCCGCGCCATCCGGCCCTCGCCGAACACCTCAATCGGCTCGCCGGCGACTATCTTTCGGGTGAACGAGAAATAGGCCATGTCCGGCCGACCCCAGGGCCCATAGACGGTGAAGAAGCGCAGCCCCGTCTGCGGAAAGCCGTAGAGTGTCGCATAGGACTGGCTCATCAACTCGCACGCGCGCTTGGTCGCGGCATAGAGAGAAACCGGCGACACAGACGGCTCATCCTCGCTGAAGCCTGCGCCGCCCATCGGCTTGTCGCCGTAGACCGAGCTGGACGAGGCGTAGACGAGGTGGGCGAACTCCGGCTGGTGGCGACAGGCCTCCAGGATGGCGAGATGCCCGGCCAGGTTCGACCGCTCATAATCGAACGGATGGTCGATGCTGTGTCGCACGCCCGCCTGCGCGGCCAGATGGACCACGCGCGTGATACCGTAATCGCGCATCAACGCCGCGATGGCTCCGGCATCGGCCACGTCCATCCGGTGAAATGCAAAGCCCGCCTTGCCATCCAGACTCGCCAATCGCGCCTGTTTCAGGGCCGGGTCGTAATAATCGTTGAGGATGTCGACGCCGACGACCGTTTCGCCGCGCGCGAGCAGCCGATGGGCCGTGGCGTGGCCGATAAAGCCAGCCACGCCCGTGACCAAAACCGGTGCCGCCATCGGCGTCAGATTCCCCCCGACACGACGTCATGCCCCTGCGCCTCCAGCGCGGCGGTCAGGTCGTTCAGGCAGGTCTCGACCTGATCGGGATCGGGGCTGCGCACGACGAAATTGGCACCCGTCCGCCCCTCGCGGAAAAAGGGATAGCTGCCGATCGCCACCCCGGCATGCGTCTTTTCCGCCGTGCGCAGCAAGTCCGCGACCTCGCTCTCGCCGACCCAGCAGCCGATGGTGCCCGACACCACGGGCCGCCCGCCCTCCAGCGTGCCGGTCAGCGCATCGAGCATCCCGGCGGTGATGTGCGGGACGCCCGCCATGATGAAGATATTGCCGACCCGGATGCCCGGGGCGCCCGAGACGCGATTGGCGATCAACGAGGCGCCCTCCGGCGTCCGTGCCATCCGCGCGCGGGCGGGCGTGACGCCGCCGCGATCGACATAATAGCGGTCCAGGATCGCCCGCGCCTCGGCATGTTCGATGACGGACACGCCCAGCGCCTCGGCGATCGCATCGACCGTGATGTCGTCATGCGTCGGCCCGATGCCGCCCGTGGTGAACAGATAATCGTTGCGGGCGCGCAGCGTGTTGACCGCCTCGACGATCGCCTCGGTCCGGTCGGCGACGACGCGCACCTCGGCCAGCCGGATACCCTGTACGTTCAGCCATGCGGCGACCTGGGCGACATTCTTGTCCTGGGTGCGGCCCGAAAGGATTTCATCGCCGATAATGACCAGTGCGGCGGTCCAGATACGCTCGGGGGCGGAAGCGGATGTCATGGCCCGGACATAGCCTCGCAAAACCGGTGACGCCACGCTATATCGCGCGAATGACCGATTATGTGACCGTTTCCGCCGACGCGCCCCAGGGGCGGACCGGCGCGATCAAGCTCTGGGGCCGCGAGGCGTTCGACGGCATGCACAAGGCGGGCCGTCTGGCCGCCGAAACACTGGACATGCTGGTGCCGCACATGGTGCCGGGCGTCTCCACCGCCGAGATCAACCGTCTGATCCATCAGTTCATCGTCGAGCGCGGCGGGGTTCCGGCGACGCTGGGCTATCGCGGCTATGCGCATTCGACCTGCATTTCGATCAACCATGTCGTGTGCCACGGTATTCCGTCGGAAAAGACGCTGAAGGCGGGCGATATCGTCAATGTCGACGTGACCCCGATCGTCGATGGCTGGCACGGCGATACCAGCCGCATGTACCTGATCGGCGACGTGCCGCTAAAGGCGCGAAAGCTGGTCGAGGTGACCTATGAATGCCTGATGCTCGGTATCGAGCAGGCCAAGCCCGGCAACCATATGGGTGATGTCGCCCACGCCATTCAGCAGCATGCCGAAAAGCACCGCTACGGCGTGGTCCGCGACTTCTGCGGCCATGGCCTGGGCCTGTTGTTCCATGACGCCCCCGAAGTCGTCCATGCCGGTCGCCCCGGCACCGGTCCCGAACTGAAGCCCGGCATGATCTTCACCATCGAACCGATGATCAATATCGGCCGACCCGATGTGAAGCTGCTCGACGATGGCTGGACGGCGGTGACGCGCGACCGGTCGCTGTCGGCGCAGTTCGAGCATTCGATCGGCATCACCGAAGAGGGCTGCGAAATCTTCACGCTCAGCCCGGCGGGCTTCACCCAGCCGCCCTACGCCTGAGCCGATGATGCTGGGCGCGATCCGGGTGGCGGCGCGGGACCGCGCCCGGCTGGCCGAGGTGATTGCGACCACCTCGCGCTTCGGCCTGGATGTCCTGCTCGCCCGGCTCGGGCTCGATGCCGCGCGGCGCGATCCCGATGCGATACCCTTCGACCTGCCTGCTCGTACCCGGCAGGCGATGGAGGCGCTTGGCCCGGTTTGGGTAAAGCTGGGCCAAATCCTGGCGACGCGCGCCGACCTGCTGCCGCCCGAATGGATTGCCGAGCTGGAACGGCTGCACAGTTCGGCGCCGCGCCTGCCCTTCGACCAGCTTCGCGAACAGGTCGAGGCGGCGCTGGGCGAATCGCCCGAGACGGCGTTCGCCCGCTTCGACCCTGAGCCGCTCGCCGCCGCCTCTATGGCGCAGGTCCACCGCGCCGCGCTGCCCGACGGAACAGACTTGGTGTTGAAGATCCGCCGTCCCGGCATTCGCGCAGTCATGGAAGCGGATCTCCGCCTGCTCACCCAGCTGGCCTCGATGGTCGAGGCGACCAATGCCGAGGCGCGTCGCTACGGCGCGGTCCGAATGATCCGCGAGCTGGGCCGAGACATCCTTGAAGAACTCGACTTTACTAACGAAGGGCGCAACGCCGACCGGCTGCGTGAGGATTTCGCCGGTGACCGCCGTGTCGTGGTCCCGGTGATCCAATGGGCCTATAGTTCCGAAACCTTGCTGGTCATGGATTTCGTCGCAGGGGTGCCGCCGCGCGACGCGGCCACGCTGCGCGAGGCGGGCATCGATCCCGCCGCCATCGCCTCCGCCGGGGCGGACATCGTGCTCGACATGACGCTGATCAACGGACGGTTCCATGGCGATCCGCATCCGGGCAACCTGCTCTGTCTGCCGGGCAACCGGATCGCGATGCTAGACCTGGGGCTGATCGGCCATGTGTCCCCGCGACGGCGCGAGGAAGTGATTGCCTTCACCCAGTCGATCGCGAACAGCGACCCGAGCCTCCTTGCGGAAACGCTGAAGAACTGGTCGCAAACCGATGATATCGCGCCCGAACGCTTTCAGGCGGTGGCCGACCGGTTGGTCGCGCGGCATGGCGGCGGGCCGATCCGGATGGCGGCCATGCTCGGCGATATCTTCCCCATATTGCGCGAGGAACGCATCGTCCTGCAGCCCGACATGCTGCTGCTGTTCAAGGCGCTCATCACCATCGACGGCGTGTTAAGCGGCATCCAACCCGACTTCGACCTGTCCACCGCGCTGCGCCGGGCCAGCGCGCGGATCGTCGAGGCGCGACTGGCACCTGAACGCTGGACGAAGCGCGCAGCAGCGCTCGCACTGGAACTGGACCGGCTGGGCGACGACCTGCCTCGCCTGATCCGCGCAACGACGCGCAAGCTGGAAGGCGAAAATCCCGCCATCTCGACGACAGGGGTCGAGGCGGCGATCCGCACCGGCGCGGGCTGGATCGCGGGCGCTCTGGTCATCATGGGACTAGCCATCGGCGTGGCGATGCGGCTCGGTTAGTTCAGCCGCTTAAGTTGGTCACCGAGGCCAAAAGGGTGACGGCGATACTCTACCCGCCAATGCGGCCCAGCCCGCTCCAGCATTTCCGCCTCGACCGCGCCATAAACATAAAGCGCACCACGTTTCCATAGACCAAAGCCCTGCTCGCGAATGGCCCGAAGGCTGGTCGCCAATCCCGTCCAGCGGTCCAGGGCGTCATCACGCATCGCAGCATCGCCCTGCTGCGCCAAGGTAAGTTCGGTCCAGCGTGCCACGCCCTCCTGCCCGACTTGAAACTCGTAATAGCGCCGATCTTTGGCGCTCACCTGCGACAACGCCGCCTCTCGCGCCGCGACATAAGCCTTGGTCGCCGCACGGCGTTCTTGCCCCGACTTCGCCTTCAGAAAGGCCAGTCCGGCGTCCCCCATCTTCAAAAAGGCCGCTCCCACCTGGGCATCGGCATAGGGGAAAGGATAATTCAGCATCCAGCTACCATCGGTCGAGTTACTGGCCAGGCCCAATGCCGCTACGGCTTGCGGATAACCCGGTATCCGCGATTGATGGAGATGGAAGGCTTCATGAAGAACCGTGGCCTTCCAATAGGCTGGGCTCATCTCCAAGGTCTTTGGATCGCCGATGGCGATCGTCTCCCCGCCCGGGAAAAAGGCGGAGGCGGCTGCGAGATCGACGGGCAATTGGCGAGCGCGAGTCTGCATGGAACACTTCGTCAGCGGATCGCGCCCGGCGGGGGCAAAGCCCTCAACCGCAGCATGGCAAAAGAGAGTCTCGCGTTCCGATCCGATCAAAAGGAGGTCGAGCGGCACGCGATCAAAAACCGGCCAAAGGCGATGTCCGGCACCGCGATAGATATGCTGCACTTCCGCCAGCATAGCCCGCTCGGATACCGGCGGCAGATCGCTCCCGCCGAGCGCCCATGCCATCATCACTGTCAGGATCATCGCGTGCCCCTCGCCAGCCGTTCCGTGCCGATCATGGCTCATCTTCCCCAACAGCGATAGTGACGAACCCGCGACACCACGTTAAAGGCGCGGGCCATGACCGAGATCACGCCCCAGATCGTCGCCGACCACGGCCTGTCCGAAGAAGAATATCAGCGCGTCCTGACCGCGCTCGGCCGCGAGCCCAATCTCGTGGAGCTCGGCATCTTCTCGGTGATGTGGTCGGAGCATTGCAGCTACAAGTCGAGCCGCATCCACCTGAAGAAGCTGCCCACCGAAGGGCCTCAGGTCATTTGCGGCCCCGGCGAGAATGCGGGCGTCATCGATATCGGCGACGGCCAGGCCGCCATCTTCAAGATGGAGAGCCACAACCATCCCTCCTACATCGAGCCCTATCAGGGTGCGGCGACGGGTGTCGGCGGCATCCTGCGCGACGTGTTCACCATGGGCGCGCGGCCGGTCGCGAACCTGAACGCGCTGCGCTTTGGGCGCCCCGATCACCCCAAGATGCGCCACCTGATCTCGGGCGTGGTTCACGGTATCGGCGGTTACGGCAACTGTGTCGGCGTGCCGACCGTGGGCGGCGAGGTGAACTTCCACCCGGCCTATGACGGCAACATCCTGGTCAACGCGATGACCGTCGGCGTCGCCGATCAGGACAAGATCTTCTATTCGGCCGCCAGCGGCGTCGGCAATCCGATCGTCTATGTCGGCTCCAAGACCGGCCGTGATGGCATCCACGGCGCGACCATGGCCTCGGCCGATTTCGGCGAGGATGCGGAGGCGAAGCGGCCGACCGTGCAGGTCGGCGATCCCTTCACCGAAAAGCTGCTGATCGAGGCGTGCCTGGAACTCATGGCATCGGACGCGATCGTCGCGATCCAGGACATGGGCGCGGCGGGCCTGACCTCGTCGTCGGTGGAGATGGCGTCCAAGGGCGGCGTCGGCATCGAGCTGATCATGGACGACGTGCCCCAGCGCGAAGAGGGCATGACGGCCTATGAGATGATGCTGTCGGAGAGCCAGGAGCGGATGCTCATGGTGCTGAAGCCCGGCCGTGAGGATTTCGCCGAGGCGATCTTCCGCAAGTGGGAGCTGGACTTCGCGGTCATCGGCCATGTCACCGAGACCGGCCGCATGGTCCTGCGCCACAAGGGCGAGGTGGTGTGCGACATCCCGCTCGCGCCGCTGGCCGACGACGCGCCGCTCTATGACCGTCCGCATGTGCCGACCGAGGTTCCGGCCGCGATCAGCTCGCCCGGTTGCCAGGACCCCGCCGCTGATCTGTTGAAGCTGATGGGCTCGCCGGACATCGCTTCGCGTCGGTGGATCTGGGAACAGTATGACCATATGGTCGGCGGCGATACGGTGCAGCGCCCCGGTGGCGATGCCGCCGTGGTCCGCGTCCATGGCACGCAAAAGGGGCTCGCGATGAGCACCGACTGCACCCCGCGCTATTGCTATGCCGATCCGGTGACGGGCGGCATGCAGGCCGTGGTCGAAACATGGCGCAACATCACGGCGGTCGGCGCCAAGCCGCTCGCCATCACCAACTGCCTGAACTTCGCCAACCCGCAGCGGCCCGAGATCATGGGCCAGATCGTCGGTTGCTTGGAAGGCATGAGCCAGGCGTGCCGCGCGCTCGACTATCCGATCGTGTCGGGCAACGTCTCGCTCTACAACGAGTCGAAGGCGACCGGCGGCGGATCGGCGATCCTGCCGACCCCGGCGATCGGCGGCGTCGGCCTGATGGCCGACTGGTCCAAATCGGCGACGGTCGCCTTCAAGGGCACCGGCGACGTCATCGTCCTGATCGGCACGCCCAAGGGCGAAATCGGCCAGTCGCTGTGGCTGCGCGAAGTGCACGGGATCGAAGGCCGCGAGGCGGGGCCGCCCCCGTCGATCGACCTGGATGCGGAACGTCGTACCGGCGATCTGGTCCGCGAGGCGATCACCGCCGGTCACCTGACCGCCGTGCACGACGTCTCGGACGGCGGCATCGCGGTGACGGTTGCCGAGATGGCGCTTGCAGGCAATATCGGTGCGCTGATCCAGTTCCCGGAACAGGGCGAGGCCTGCCGCCAGCTCTTCGCCGAGGACCAAGGCCTGTACATCGCCACGGTCGAGGACACCGCCTTGATGGACTTCCTGGCGAACGCGCATCAGGCGGGCGTCGAGGTCGAACGGATCGGCCGCACGGCGGGCACGCGCCTGATCTTCGAGCGCGAGGACGGCGATTTCGTCGTGTCGCTCGACGATCTGCGCCGCGCCCATGAGGGCTTCTTCCCCGCCCTGATGGGCGCGGACGCCGCCCTCGCCTAACCCTCTGACGGAGCCTCGGCGACGGGCCGGGGCTCCGCGCAGTGGCGTAGGGTCACCCACCAGCATCGCATCCAGCGCCCCCCGGACTGCCGATCGTCGCCGACCGCTGCGCATCGCGAAAGGCATCGATCGGCGTATTCGGGCGAGGAAAACTCCCATGGTCTGCCCTTTGGCTGGCCGCCATGGCGGTTGCATCACCCACGCCAGGCGGTAAGGCCACCGGCCTGAACGGAGCTTTCCCTTGGCCGACGGTCCCGACCCTATTCCGACACCCGTCGAGACCTCGCCCCGTGAGCGGCTGCTGACGCTGGACTCACTGCGTGGGGTGGCGGTGATGGCGATCCTGCTGGCCAATCTGCCCGGCTTTGCGTTGCCCGGTCCGGCCTATTCCAATCCGCTGGCCTGGGGCGGTGCATGCGGGGGCGATTTGATCGCATGGTTCCTGACCGAGATATTCGTAAACGGGCGGATGCGCGGCCTGTTCTCGATGCTGTTCGGCGCGTCGACCTTGCTGATCCTGACGCGCGCCGACGCTGCAGGCCGGAACGGCGCGGCACTGCATCTGCGGCGCATGGCGGTGCTGTTCCTGTTCGGCATGGCGCACCTGACCTTCATCTGGAGCGGCGACATATTGGCGCACTACGCGCTGGTCGGTGTGATCGCTCTTGCCTTTGCCGGGCTGGGCGTTCGGGCTTTGGTGCTGACCGCTATCGCCATGGCGGGCCTGTCGATGACGATGGCGGGGCTCGAATGCCTCGGGCTTTTCGAGGCGGCGGCGCGCGACACGCCGCAACGGCTGACGCTCTGGAATCTCTATCAGGATGCGTTCGGCACCCCCGGCGCGGCGCGGCTGATGCCCGAGATCATGGCGATGCGGGGGCCGTGGACCACCTCGACCGCCTTTCGGATCGCCCATAACGGCGACCCGCTGCTCGACCTGATCCAGATCGGCCCCGATACGCTCAGCGCCATGCTGCTGGGCATGGCGGCGCTGAAATCCGGTTTGCTAACTGGCCAGTGGTCGCGCGAACGCTATCGGCGCTGGGCCTTGTGGGGCTTGGGGCTGTCGCTCCCCGCCTATGCCGCCACCGCCACCGCGATCTGGTGGAGCGGGTTCGACGTGCGCATGGTGGCGCTCGGTGAGTTGCTGCTCGACACGCCGTTTCGACTGATCGGCACCATGGGTAATGCCGCGCTGATCCTGCTGTTGCTGCGCCCCGGCACGTGGTGGACGACGCGGATCGCGGCGGCGGGGCGCATGGCCTTCAGCAATTATCTGGGGACCAGCGTGCTGATGTCGCTGATCTTCTACGGCCATGGCCTGGGTCAGTTCGCACGATGGGATCGGGTGAGCCTCTATTGGCTGATCCCGCCGGTATGGGCGTTGATGCTGCTATGGTCAAAGCCGTGGCTCGACCGGTTCGGTCAAGGCCCGCTGGAGCGGCTGTGGCGGCTGGCGGCCAATGGAAACAGGCGATAATATTTGCAAACGCATCGCAACATCCTTGCGATCCACTCTCATTAGCGCTAATAAGACGGTGCTTCAGATGGAGAGCGCCTTGGTCGTCTGCGTATGCAATGCCATCCGGGAATCCCAGGTCCGCGACGCGGCGCGGGCCGGATCGGTCACCCCCTGCCAAATGTATCAGGCGCTCGGTCGCCCGCCCAAATGTGGGCAATGCGCCGTCGTCGCCCGCGCCATCATCGACGAGGAGCGCGCCGCAGCCTGACGCGTCTTACTGCCCGGCCGCGCTGTATTTGTCGGCCTGGCGACGCCCCACGAGAAGACCGCCCTCCAGCCGGGCGCACAGCGCGGCGTAATAATCGGCGAGAAAGCCATCGGCATCGCCATCATCGGCCAGCCCCGCCTTGCGCCGGATCGTCGCGGCGACCGCCCCCCGTGCCTCTGCGTCACCGGTGCGGATGACATCCTCCAGCGTCTGCAATTCATACACGCCGTAGAGCGCCAGTGCCGCGTCGGAAAATGTGCGGCGCGGGCGGTGCGTATCGGCCACCAGATCCGGGGCCAGGCTGTGCCGGACGGTCTGCACGACCCAGGTGCCCGCGACCAGATCGCCGACCCGCAACCGGTCGCGGTTGAACAGCGGAAAGAACAGGAAGATGCCGCTCCAGCACAGGGCGAAGATGGCCAGAAAGGCATCCGCCGTGCCCGACGCCGCCTGCTCGCCCAGGAATGACAGGGGCAGAAATATCTCGATCTCGCGCATGGCGTTACGCGCCAGAACCGCACCGGCGGTCAGCCGGGCGCCGTCACGCGCGATCACGCGCAGACCCATCAGCCGCTTGCCCGGCGTCGCGCCGCGCCCGCTCATCTCGAAGAGCACGAACCAGCCATTGCGCAGACAGAAGGCCCCGATCAGCCATAAGACGGCCGCGACGTCCGCGCGTGTCGCCTGGCTGAAGAGAAACAGCGAGAGGGTCGCCGCGATCAGCACGACGATCATCAACACCAGATCGATCAGGAAGGCCGCAGCCCGCGTTCCCGCACCACCCAGTTCGAGCTGAAGGTCGACGCCCTCCGGTGTGACGAAGCTGCGCTTGAGCGTATGCGGTGCCTTCTTAGTGCGGCGAATGAAGCGCATGTCGCCTCCCGATCCCGTAATAATAGATCAGCCACATCGCCAGCACCGCCATGCCGATGCCCAGACGCAGGCCGTCGCTCGTCACCACCTGTCGCCCGATCCCCTCCAGGATCGCCGCGACGCCCAGCATCAGGACGACGCCCGCCACCGCGATGGCCGAGGTTCGCCCGGCCGAAACCAGCGCCGCCATCCGGCTCCGTCGGCCCGGAAAGGCGATAGCCGTCCCGATCCGCATCCCCGCCGCCCCCGAGATCATGATCGCGAACATCTCGGTCGTGCCGTGAATGGCCAGCCAGGCGAGGAAGTTCGGCCCTAGCCCCTTGTCGGCGAACACCGCGATCATCGCGCCCAGCGTCAGCCCGTTATAGACGATCAGCAGCGCGGTCGGCACGACAAAGGCGAAACCCAGTGCAAAGGCGAAGATCGCGATCTGCGCATTATGGCCGAACAGGAAGCTGGCAAAGATGCCCAGTCCGCTTTCCTTGTTCTGATAGATCGTCGCGCGCAGGGCTTCGGCCGAGGCGCTGGGATCGCGCCCGCCCGCCAGGGCTTCGGGAATGACGCCGTAGAACCAGCTTGGATCGGCGCGGACCAGCCAATAGGCGGCCAGTGTGCTCGCCACGGTCAGGAAGAGCATGACCAAGGTCTCGCGCCACAGGGACGCGACGGCACCGGGCCAGCCCCGCGTAAAAAAGCCCGCCAGGTCGCGCCAGACCGAGTCCGACACACCATAAAGCTGGAAATAGGCCCGTGCGCAGAGCTGTTCCAGATAGGCGATCAGCGCCCGGTCCAACGACGTTTCGCGCGCGACCGACAGCGAAGATAGGGTCACCCGGTACAGGACGGGCAGCGCGAGCAGATCATCCTCCGACAGCACACGCACCGACCGCTTTTCGATCCGCTGGAGCAGCGCATCCAATCGCGCCCACTCGTCTTCGTGGGCGGCGCGAAAGCGGCTGGCATTGACCAGCGGCGGGGCGGCTTCGACGAAGGCGCTCACAACAGGCTCCGACGCTTGAGGTCCACATAGCCCTCGACCAGCCGCTCGGCGACCTCGTCATGCGGGCTTTCGATGACGTGCACGCCCAGATGGCGCAGGCGCAGCAACACCAGCCGACGATCGCGCAGCAGCGCCCCCGCCGTTACCGCGCGGGTCACATCGGCAGGGGTGACGGGCGCGGCCTCCACAAAGCCTTCGAGCTCGTCATCGCGCAGCACCACGACCAGCACCAGATGCGTCTTCAACAGGCGCGCCACCGCCCGCACCAGGAAATCGGCGGAGGTGGGATCGGTAAATTCGGTGAACAGAACGATCATCGATCGCCGCGTCAGCCGGGCGGCGAGCGTGGTCAGCGCAAAGGTATAGTTGGTCTCGTCCCCGCTATAGTCGATCGCCGCGGCCAGATGCTGCAGCTCCGGGAAGGCCGCCGACCCGCCGATGAACCCGCTGGCGACGCGCGGCCGGGAGTCGAAGGCATGGAGCGCCACCCGGTCCCCGAGCTTGAGCGCCAGCCAACCAGTCAGCAAGGCCGCCGACACCGCCCGGTCCACGCGCGGGATGCCGTCGACCGGATCGGACATCTGCCGCCCTGCATCGATCGCAAACACGATCTGGCTGTTGCGCTCGGTTCGATACTCCTTGGCGAAGAGCTTCAGGTGACGGGCCGATTGCTTCCAGTCGATCGCACGCCGGTCCATGCCCGACCGAAACTCGACCAGCGCGTCGAAATCGGTCCCGTCGCCGCGATCACTCTGGGCGAGCAGGCCCTGTACCGCATGACGCTGAAACACTTGCGCGCCGTGGCGGCGTACCGCCTCCACATCGGGCAGGATCGGCAGGCTGCGCTCCTCCTCGATCCGCTTTTGCCGCCATGTCAGGCCCAGCGGCCCGCTCCAGCGCAGCCACAATGTCGGGAAATGCGCAGTGCCCCGGCGATGCGGGGTCAGCGACAACAGGCCCACACCCCTCCCGCCCTCGACCGCGATATCGAGCCGCCCTTCGTCGGCCCAGGTGACCAGCGGATCGCCCGCAACCGCCAACTGCATGGGCCCCCTCACAGGTCGTCCCTCGACCGCAAGCGCGACGGGCACCGCCAGCGGCACCCCTACGGCGGCGGAGCTCGGCAGTTCCATGACGGCCTGCGCCCGTGCCCGGCCCAGCATCGCATCGGCCAGCACGAGCAGTACCACGCCGATCGGCCAGCCCAGACCCGCATACCAGGTGGCCGGAAACAGCATCGCGACCAGCAGCGCGACCGGAGCTCCGATCGCCGCCGACAGCACCGCCATGCGGGTCGGATAGATCAACGCGGCGCCTCGATTGTCTCGATGATCTGGGCGACGACATCCTCGATCGCACGGCCGCCGATCTCGGCAGCGGGCGACAGGATCAGGCGGTGGCGCAACAGCGCGGGCGCCAACGTCTTCACATCGTCCGGGATCACGAAATCGCGCCCATCCAGCGCCGCCCGCGCCCTGGCCGCCCCTGCCAGCATCGCACCCGCACGCGGCGAGGCACCGCTTTCCAGATCGGCGACTCCGCGCGTGCCGCGGATCAGCGCCACGATATAATCGATCACCTCATCGACCAGCCGGACTTGGGCGACCGTCGCCACCGCCGCCTCGATCGTCGCGGCATCCGCCTTGGTCTCGACACCCCAGTCGACCGGCGACATGGCCGAAGGCCGTGCACCGTGTCCGGCGACGATCCGGCGCTCCTCCTCGGCGGTCGGATAGGGCACGATCTGCTTGAACAGGAAACGGTCGAGCTGCGCCTCGGGCAGCGGATAGACGCCCTGCTGCTCGATCGGGTTCTGGGTCGCGACGACGGTGAACCGGCTGCTCAGCGCCAGGCTCTCGCCGTCGATGGTGACGGTACGCTCCTGCATCGCCTCCAGCAGTGCGGCCTGCGTCTTGGGCGAGGTGCGGTTGATCTCGTCGGCAAGCAGCAGCTCGGTGAAGATCGGCCCGCGCGTCAGGGTGAAGGTGGAGGTCTGGAAGTTGAACAGGTTCGCGCCGATGATATCGCCGGGCATCAGGTCGGGCGTGAATTGGATACGACCGAAATCCAGGCCCAGCGTCTGGGCAAAGCTGTGCGCCAGCAGCGTCTTGGCGGTGCCCGGCGGCCCCTCCAGCAGGACATGGCCGCCCGCGAACAGCGCGACCAGCAACAGGTCGACCGTGGTGTCGTGGCCGACCACCGCCTTGCCGATCTCGGCGCGGATCGCCTGCCCCAGCGCCTGGACCTCTTCAACCGTCACCGTGTCTTCTCCTGTTGCCATTGGTGCAGCGCCTGGGCGCTGGCGAGCATGTCGGCGGGATGCTGGGCATGCGACGCCTCCGCGACCAGCGCGGTGAAGGTCCCCTGCCCCTGCAAGCGGTCGAGATAGCGATCCGCCTCCGCATCGGTCAGGCGGCCCGGTACGCCGAAGATGGTCCGCGCCCGTTCGCGGATCAGGGCGGCGTAGCGCGGGCCCAGCCCGCCTTCCCGCCCCGCCTTGCGCACGATCCGCGCGCTGTTGTCGATCAGCGCCGCCTTGCCGAAGGCGATGGCGCGTTCGGGCGGACGCTCCGGTCCGAAACGGACCATGGCCTGCCACCCGACGAGCGCCAGCGCGACGACGATGGCCAGCGTCATCGCCAGGAAGGGCGGCTCGAAGGCGAGCTTGAGCGGGCTGCGCCCCCGCCCCAGACCGTTCAACGTCACGTCGAACGCGATCCCCTTGGACGCATTGTCGCGCACGAAATCGAACACCGCCAGCGCCGCCCGGGCGCGGTCCAGACGACGGATGCCGTGATTGTTGAGAATATCGGGATCGGCCAGAATATAGGTGCTGGTCCCATTGACCTGGCCCAGCACGATCCCGCCCTCGTCATCGGTGACGATCGGGGTCAGCGCCTTCGACGTCATCACCTGCAGGGCGCGCGGCGCCGCGACGTTCAGCGCGGGCGGCGCCCAGACGACGGCGTGCAGCGGTCGGCCGCCGCTGGCATGGCGGGTGACCGCGATCTCGGTCGCGGGGGCCAGGATGCGGGCCGGATCGAACGCCGGCAACAGGCCGGATTGGGTCACCCAGCCCTTGTGATCCTCATCGCCCTTCACCGACCATTTGGGCAGAACGAGCAACGTCGCGCGCCCTTGCCGCCCAGCCATCAACTTGCTGACATCGACCATGCCGTGGTCGGGCGTCGCCACGACCAGGTCGTCGGTGTCCCACTCGTCCTCCGTCCGCACGATGCGCGGGTTGCGCCCCGTCGCGCGCGCCAGTTCCACGATGCCGGAAAAACCGGTCGCGGCATTCGACAGCGCGTGGGTGCCGCCATTCTGCCCCGATCGCAGGTCGGGCGCATAGGCCCCGAGCAGCAACGACCCCGCAAAGCCGATAATGCCTATGACCAGCATCAGCACGATCGTCAGCGGCGAGAAGAGACGATCTACGGCCCCGCGGCCTTTGCCCATCGCGATCTCGCTCATGCGCGCCACCGTTGCGGCAGGGCCAGATCGGTATAGGCGGCGCGGGCGACCGCCCAATCGTCCGCCCCGACCGGCCGTCCGCCGAACAGGCTGCGCTCGACCAACGCGGCGATGCTGGCAAAGAGCGGACGGACCGCGCCGGGCAACAGGCTCGCCGACGCCAATTCGCGACTGGTCAGCGATGGTCGCCGCAGGGCGGGGCGGCGGCGGGCGATATCGTCGATCGAATGGAAGAGCAGATAATGGATCGCCTCGGCAAAACGTCCCTCGGCGGCCAGGCGATCGGCCGCCGCCAGCCAGGCACGGGCGGGAGCCGCGTCAGGCGTCCAGTGATCGTCGTCGGCCATGGCAGCGACCTCGGGCGTCCGCCGCCGCTTCGGCAAGCGCCACTCGCCGGAGCGCAACCGCTCCACGATCATCCAGATCAGCGCGAGGGCGATGACCGCGATCAGCCCCCAAAGCAGGATGCGGGCATAAGGGGCATCGGGCATCAGGCTGGTCAGCCAGCGCAGGAAGCGACCGATCGGCCGGAACAGATCGGACAGGAAGCGCCCCAGCGCCTTCAACCACTCCGGGGGCTCGGGCGGCTTGGGGGACGGGGGAAGCGTGAACTGGATCGACGGATCGGCGCGCAACGCGGCATGGGCCGCAGCGACACGATCGGCCGCAGCCGCCTTCTGTTCCAATCCGGCGATGATGCCCTCCCAAGCGACGTCGCGGTGCCCCGCGCCGACTGTAAACGGAACGCCGACAGGTGCAATCGTATATTGTCGGAGTGCCGAGCAACGGGATGGGTGGACAGGGCGGACGGGCCTTGCCACCATGGCTAAGCACCTGAGGGGGGAGAGCATATGGCAAGTCAGGCCATCACGTCCGAAACACCGCACGGCCTGTCCGTCGGCAATGTTTTTTCACGCAGCTTCAACGTTATCAAGGCCAACCCGGTCGCCACGCTGGGCCTGACTTTCGCCCTGATTGCCGTGCCGCAACTCATTACAGACCTGATCATAGGGCCTGCCTGGCGAGCGGCTCAGGCGAATCAGGGGATGTACGTGGGCATCGGCCTGTACGGCATCATCGCCGCCTTGCTCTGGCTGGTCGCCTATGGAGCGCTGATCCACGTCGCCATCGCCCACGATCAGGGGCGGAACGCAAAGGTCGCCGAGGTGCTGCGACTCGGGGTGACGCGCGCTCTGCCGTTGCTGGCGGTCGAGATCCTGTTCCTGATCGGGGTGTGGCTCGGCACTATCTTCCTCGTGGTGCCCGGTATCATGCTGGCCGTCATGTGGTCGGTCAGCACGATCGCCATCGTGGCCGAACGTACGGGGATATTCGGCGCGTTCGGCCGCAGCCGTGCGCTGACCAAGGGCGCGCGCTGGCGCGTCTTCGGCATCGGCCTGCTCGCCATCGTGATCTATTTCCTGATCTCATTGGCGCTCGGCATCGGCAGCATGGCTGCGAGCGGTACGCTCGGCGCCTTTAGCGGCCATGTCGAAGCCGCGGCGGTCCAGTCGCCGTCCATCCTGCTCCAACTGCTGCAATGGATCATCTCGGCGGCCATCATAAGCTGGGCAACGCTGGTCTTCGCGGCGATCTTCATCGAACTGCGCCATTGGAAGGACGGGCCCGACGTCGACCGCCTGACCGAGATCTTCGCCTGATCAGCAAGCGGCGCGCTTAGTCGTAGTAATAGGGCGACCGGCGCGCCCAGACGGAGCGGGGATAGCGATCGTGCAGCAGGCGAAACGCCCGCTTGCCTAGATGATCGTGGTTCCCGCCCCAACGCGCGACCCGGATCAGGCGGTAGAGCGCCTCGGCCCCGCGTGGCTCGGCCGGATGGGAGCGGACATAGGCGAGCATCTCGTCCCAGAGCGACCGGGCATAAGGCGGCGGGGCCTTTGACGAGCCATAGAGGAAATAGCGCCGCTCGGCCTGCGCCCGGCCGAGTCCCGCCACCGCGAAGCCGGGCAGATGCAGCGGAGCATGCCCCGGCCCGCACCGGGTCAGGCAGGTCAGATCCGCTGCCTCCTGCTCCGCGTCACCCGGCTCGCCGCCATAACCATAGGCGTCGGGCAGATAGGCTCCCGGCGGCGGAACGCGCCCGGCCCGTGTCGCGCGTCCCGGCGGCAGGAGCAGCCAGTCCTCCCAATAACCGCTGAACTGCGGCTCCGTCCCTTCCGGCCGGGCGTAATCGGCGAGATCGACACGAAGACTGGGAATCTTGGCCATGACGAAGACCTCGGCAAAGCGCTTGGGGCTTCCCGCGGGCGTATGCGCGATCCGCCGCCAGTCGGTCGCCAGTTGCGGCAGCAGCGTCTCCAGCATCGACGCCAATCGATCGATGGCGGCATTGTCCTGCAACTGCACCGCGCGGCCATAGCTGGTCAGCGCGAGGTCGAGGCGCAGTTCACGCGGGATGGCCTCGTCCCCGGCCAGCGTCATACGCTCCGCCAGCGGCAGCCGGTCGATGATCGCCCGCGCCTCCGCCCCGAAACCGACGAACCGCCCCGTCCTTCGCCCGACCAGTCCGTCACCCGCCGGCCAGATGCTGTCGATACAGGTCGCGCTGCCCGCCTCGCAATAGGGCGAGCGGAGCGCGACCCTGGCGAAATCGGCCAGCGAGGTCGCCAGCTGGGTGCGCAGGGCCGTGAAGATATTCCGGTCCGAGATGGTCAGGTCGTCCCGCGCCAGCACCCGGTCCACCCGCTCGCGCAATCGTGCCGGATCGGTCGACACCATGGTCAACCGGATCGCATGATACTGCACCGTCAGCCATGCGGGATCGGTGGCCGCGACTTGCCCGGCGGCATCGACCAGCGCCGACGATTCTCTGGGCTCGGCCAGCTCCAGCGCCGCGACCAGCCAGATGGACTTGCCCGTGGCCCGCCAGCGTTCCTGGGCATGGGCCAACGCCGCCTCACGGTCCTTAGGGCGCAGCGTGCGTATCCAGTCCGCCGCTTCCGGCTTAGTCGCGGCCTTGTCGCTGAGCGTCATGTAATCGCGAAAGGCGACCGCCACGTCCGGCCCAGCGTCGCGCTCGCCCAGTTCACGATCGAGCCGCGTGAGAAGCGCCGCCGGGCGCTCGTGATATTCGAGGATCTGGCGCATCCGCCCGACCTCGCCCCGGCCATAGGTTCCGGCCGGGGCAGCGGTCAGCCGGTCGATCGCGGCATGGGCGGCGGCGAACGCGTCGGCCCGCCGCGCGGCCAGCGCGCCGCGCAACGTAGTCCGCGCTTCCAGATAAAGCCCCGTCTTCTGCCACGGCGACGCAGGATCGCGCGCGATCGCCGCAAAGCGTTTCGCCGCTTCGTCCCATCGACCATCATACAGCGCGATCGCCGCCAGCTGATACGCCCGGTCGGCGCGCAGCCAGGACGGCGCGGCGGGGGCAAGCGCGGGAAGCGTCACTCCCGGCGTGCTGCATGCCTGGAACACGCCGTCCTGCCCGGCCAGCCAAGCCCGGACATCCGCCGACCCCGCGCCATAGCGCTTCACCCGGTCGTTGAGCGTCGCGGTCGCCGTCAGGAAGGCGTCGTCGAAACAGGTCGGGATCGTCGTATAGTCGGGCCCCTGCCGCTCGGTCGGGACATAATAGATATCGGCCCGCGCGCCCGGCACCTGCCGCCGCGCGGTGATCCAGTCTTCCATCGTCCGGCTGGGCGGCTGCCCGCAACAGGAGCTGGCCAATGCATCGGCCGCCGCCTTGCCAACACGCAAGCCGTTGAGCGCCCGCCAGTCGAGATAGAGCAACGCCTCGCTCGCATCGGCCTTCACGATACCGATCCGTCCTTCGGCGAGCGCCGCACGCTCCGTCGCGTCCTGCGGAGAGGACAGGACATAATGCGGTGTCGGTGGCGGCCCACCGGAGGCGATGACCTGCGGCCCCGACAGCACCAGGACCAGCGCCACGCCCCCTGCCGACCACCACCCCTTCAATGCCATCCCTCGACCTCCCTGCGCACGGCCGTGAAATCCGCTGGCGTCCAACTGCGGGGATCGAACAGATAGACGCGCCGCCCCGGCGGTGCTCGCCGGACGGGCGTGTCGGTCGCGATTCCCAGAGCCGTCCGACAGCGAGGATGACGGAAATCCCCGCCCTTCGCCAGTCGGTCCCGCATGGTCCGGTCCCCCTGCCCCATGCGAAAGCCCATGGGCACGATCTCATCGACCGGTGCCGCGTCCAGCCAGTCCTCGGTATCGCACCACGACGCCAGCGCGGTCATCGACAGACGGACATTCGGGGGCAGACCGCGCCGGACATCGCCCAGAAGATCGAGCAACACTTGGCGCTGCGAGGAGCGCACCTCGAAATCGATCTGGACCATCGGCGCGGGGATGCGCGTGGCATAATGAAGCACCGCCGCGCTCGTCCGTTGTCGAAGGGCTGGCGTCCAGCGGAGCGGCACGCGCTCGTCGATCTGGATATGGACCAGCGCGATGCCGGGCGAACGCTCGACCAGCAGCGGATGGCGACGGCCGCGCGCCACGACCTGATCGCCGACCAGTTCGACAAAACCGCTCTGCACCGCCACCTCGACCGGCGGCTTCAGGAAGCGCAGGTCCTCCGGCCGCTCCCAGGCCCAGACGATCAGGGTCGAGGGTTCGGGCGGCGCGGGGCCGGAACAGCCGCTTACCAGCGCGAGCATCGCGGACAGGACGATCCGGCGGATCAGCGCCCCGCCCCCGGTGATTCGGGCAGATGCCGTCCCACCTTTGACTCCAGCAGGGCGATCAACTCGGGCTGCATGAAGGCGAAATCGTCCGGGATGTCGAGGCAGATCACCCGTTTACCGCCCAGCGTCGCGCGAAAGCGCCGCTGGAGCTTGGTCCGGTGCGCCTTTTCCATGACGAACATCATATCGGCCCAGGCGATCGTCTCGGCCGTGACCGGGTTCTCCGCGTCATGATTGGTCCCGGCCGAGTCCACCTCCAGGTCCTCGCGGCGTGCGAAGACCTGCTCGGCGGTCGGACTGCGCAGCTTGTTCTGGCTGCAGATGAACAGGACGGTGCGGATGCGCGGCATAGGCGGTCACCCTATGCCGCCGCCGTTTCGATGCAAGAACCGGCGGCGGGGTTACAGCACTTTCCAGTCCACAATCGCACGCAGCCCGACGACGACCACCCCCGGGGCATCGCGCAGCCCCGATGGGCGATGGACATACTGGACATCGGGCTGAAGCGTCAGGAAGGGCGCCACCCGGTCGCTATAGGTCAGCTCCACCATGGTCTCCGACTTCACCAGCGGCGCTTCATCGGGCGGATTGGACTGGCGATAGGCGGTGCTGATGCCAGCGGTCGCAAAGCCGAAGGAGATATGGGACTCGGGCCGCCCGGACAGGATGGCATGCCCCGCCACGCCCAGTTGCAGGCCATCGCCGAACGGCGTCGTCAGGCCATCGGAAAAGCCCACGCGCATGAACCCGATCCAGTGCCCCGGCCGGTCCGCCCGCCCCACCAGATCACGTTCGACCAGCGCATAGACGCCGTGCGAGGCGGCGGTATCGGCCGTGACGATTACGCCCGGTGGCACGGTGCGCGGCTGGCGATGGCTATAGGTCCATCCGCCGACGCCGATCGCGGTTCGCCCCTTCACCCCGAGTTCGGCAATGAACAGCGCCGAGCGCCGCCCGCCCTGGTCGGTCGTGCCGCGCGGCGCGCGGACGATGGCCGCCTGGGCATAATGATGCTTGCCGTCCAGCCGGAGCCGCATCGCCAAATCGGTTTGCGGAAAGATCGATGGACCATTGGGCCCGGTCGCCGCCAGTTCCGACCCGATGCCAAAGGCGGGGGCGATCAACTGGGACGCAGCGGCATTGTAATAGAATTCGCTGTTCAGATCATATTTGCCGATCAGGAGGGAAGCACGATCGCCCGCGAAACGCTGCTGCACCCAAGCCTGATAGAGAAGCAGGTCGGGACTGTTGACCTCGATATTGTTGACGCCTTGCAAGGTGCTCGCGATGGCGTTGGGTCGCCCACCGGCATTGCTGAGAATGCCGACATAGGCACTCGCACCCTTCCAATGGGTCGCGCGGTCCAGATCGAGCGTGGCGACGGCGTCGAGATTGTCGAGATAGCGCACGCCCCGCACACGCTTGCTGGCCCCGACCGCGATCAGATCGGCCTTGTAGATCAGATCCAGGGCCAGCGGCCCTGCCTCCGGCTCGTCTTCGGAACGCGTCTGCGCCATCGCAGGGCAGGACCAGGCCGCCAAGGTCAAGGCGACGATACAGGTGATGGATCGACGCGATGCCATCGTCATTCCTCTGGGGCGATTACGAGCGGAGATAGGCGGACCCCACCCCTGCCGTTCAGGCCACGGCGCGTCCGAAGGCATGGCCTTCCGCGTTGGCGCCGTCACGGCTCAGATCGAGCGCAACGCTTCGCCGAAGCACATTTTCACACCTGTCATACCGCCCCCTAATGCCGCTTTCGATCGGGGCTACTCGCGTCGATCGAAGAATAGATCAGGCGCAGCTATAATGACCGATGATTAATGATGGGTTCGTCGGCGGCGAATTACGTATCAATCGACATTTGGCCATCTCCGTCCGCAGCGCCGCTCTGCCGGTTCACGTCCACCGCTCAACGAACTGCAAGCACGATCAATCAAGTAACGCACCGGTCACCCCACCTTTGGTCCGCGCCGAGTACCGTTGCCGCCTGGCCATCCGGGTCGAGGCGGATATTGCTTTCGTCGCCCAACCGGCTAGCGTGCCGCCCACGGGGGTAGCATACACATGGGTCTGTTCGATTTTCTGAGCAAACAGTTCATCGACGTGATCGATTGGGTCGAGGCAGCGGACGATCTCGCCCTTCGTTATCCCATGCGCGACCATGCGATCCAGAACGGTGCATCGCTGACCGTGCGCGACGGACAGATCGCCTTTTTCTACGACGAAGGCCGGATCGCCGACGCGTTCCAGCCGGGGCGACACACGCTGGAAACCGGCAACCTGCCGGTGCTGACCGCGCTGATGAACTGGGACAAGGGCTTTGTCTCGCCGTTCAAGGCCGACCTCTATTTCTTCACCATGCGCGAACATGGCGGGCTGAAATGGGGCACGGCGCAACCGATCACGGTGCGCGACAAGGATTATGGGCCGGTCCGGGTCAGGACCTTTGGCAGCTATTCGTTCCGCATCGCCGATGTGCCCCGGTTCAAGGCGACGGTGATGGGTACGCTGGAGCATGTCCGCGTCGGTGATGTCGAGCCGCAACTGCGCGGCGCGATCACCACCGCCATCGCCAGCGAGCTCGGGCGCGCCGAGATCGCCTTTGTCGATCTGGCAGGCGACCAGCAGGCCCTATCGGAGCGGCTGCGCCACGCCGTCGCCCCCGCCTTTGCGCAATGGGGGCTGGAGGTCGCGAGCTTCTTCGTCGAAAGCGTATCGCTGCCCGATGAAGTGCAGGCGCATTTCGACAAGGCGAGCGCGATGCGGGTCGTCGGCGACCTCGACCGCTATGTCCGCTTCCAGACCGCCGACGCGATCGACACCGCTGCGGCCCAGGGCGGCGGCATGGCAGGGATCGGCGCGGGGGCGGCGGCCGGGGCCGCGCTGGGCCAGGCAATGGCTTCGGGCCTGGGTACATCCGCAGCCGCCGCGCCTGTGGAAGACCCGTTCGCGCTGATCGAAAAGCTGCACAAGCTGCATGTCGCCGGCGCGCTGAGCCAGGAGGAGTTTGAGGCCAAGAAGGCTGCGTTGCTCGCCAAGATTGGCTGACCATGACCGAAACTGCCTGCCCCCAATGCGGCGCGCCCGTCGCGTTCCGCTCGTCGTTGCCCTCGCGCGTTTGCGACTATTGCCGCAGCCTGCTGGTGCGCGATGGCGACGATCTGCGCCGCGTCGGTCAGGTCGCGGCGGTGCCAGAGGACGTCAGCCCGCTGCAACTCGGCGCGCGAGGGCGGTTCGACGGCCATGGTTTCGAGTTGGTCGGACGTGTCCGCTGGCGCTGGACGGACGGGGCGTGGAACGAATGGTATGCCGCCGTCGATGATGGCCGCTTCTGGTGGCTGGGCGAAGCGGCGGGCCGCTATATGCTGCTCGCCCCCGCAAGCGGCGACGCCGAACAGAGCGCCACCTATCGCAAGGTTGCGGAAGGCAAAGAGCCGGAGGTCGGCGAGCAGTCCCGTATCGGCAGCACACAATACAGTGTCGTCGATGTCCGCTATGTCGAATGCGTCGCCAGCGAGGGCGAACTGCCGACATCGACCCCGAGCGGCAGCAAGGCGCTGAGCGTCGACCTGTCCGCATCGGATGGCCGCTGCGCCACGATCCAGCGCGATGGCACCGGGACCAGCCTGTATAACGGCCGCTACGTCACGCTCGCCGAGATTGCCGCCACCGGCCTGCGCCGCTTCGACGGCTGGCCGATGCCGGGTTACGCGGCGTGAGGATGCGGCGATGACCGATACGGTTCGCGCCGTCACCTGCCCGCGATGCGGCGGCACCATCGCGTTGCGCGCGGCGGGGCTGAGCGTGTCGCTGGTCTGCGAGCATTGCGGCACCACGCTCGACGCGACGTCCGACGATGTGCGCGTCATTACCGCCGCGCAGCAGGCGATGCACCAGCCCGCCATCGCGCTCGGCACGCGGGGCATGCTGCGCGGCGAACAATGGGAGGTGATCGGCTATCTCGAGCGGACCGACGGCTATCAGGGTTGGCAGGAATATCTGCTGTTCAATCCGTATCTCGGTTATCGCTTCCTGGTCGATGACGGCCGCTGCTTCAGCCTGGGGGTGTTGATCGATCGCACCCCGGACACGGTGTTCGACGGGTACGAACTGGACGGTGCGCGTTATCGCCGCTTCGGGTCCGGGTACAAGGCGTCGGTGACCTTCGTCGTCGGCGAATTCTATTGGCGCGTCAGTGTGGGCGAGCAGGTCCATGTGACGGACTATGTTCGCCCCGGCGCGATGCTGACCTGCGAGGAGAATAGGCAAGAGCGGAGCTGGACGCTACTGACCCTGCTGGGCGTCGGCGAGGCGGAACAGGCGTTCGGCCTGGAACCTCGGCCAAGACCCTCGGGGGTCACACCGTCACCGCACGAGCCCTCGCCCCATCTGCGCCCATTGCGCGAGGCGGCGTTCGTCTTCGCCGCCGCTGTGATGGCGCTGGTCGCGGTGCTGATAGCCCTGGGCCAACCGAGCCGGACGCTCCTGAGCGAGACGATGGAGTTGACGCAGGACGCTCCGCCGGTCGAACGTGTGGTCGCCACCCTGTCCCTGCCCGCCGCGTATAACCGGATCACGGTCGACGCCCGCGCGGACACATTGTCCAACAGCTGGGTGGACCTGGATTATGCGCTGGTGGATCGGCGCACCCAGCGCAGTTTCGACACCTATGCCTTGGCCGAGCGCTATAGCGGCACCGATTCCGACGGCAGCTGGAGCGAAGGCGACCGTTCGCCGAATACCAGTTACGCCAGCATTCCCGGCGGCACCTATGACCTGGTGGTCGAGGCAGCGGTCCATGGCTGGACCGGCGCGCAATCGCCGCCTGTGGCGTGGCAGACGGTCCCGGTCGCGATCCGCGTGACGTCGGGCGGCAGCTTCGCGGGACCGATGATCCTGGCGCTGATCGCCCTGTCGCTGTGGCCGGGCCTGCTGGCAATCCTTCACTTCGCGTTCGAGCAGCGGCGGATCGCGCCGGTCAAGGGAGACGATTGATGCGGCTGAGCACGATCCTCTATGCCCTGTTCTGCCTGGGCGTCGTCGCCCTCTTCGCGCTGGCCGTGATGCGCAGCTACTCGCCCTTCGCCGACAGCCATCCCGGCGGCGGCGCACGGGCGGCGGGCGGCGTTCGCGGCGCGCATGGACCCACCCACAAATGACGGAGCAAGGAATGCTGTCCACCACCGTGCTGCTCGCGACCCTGTTCTATGCCGGGCTGGGAGTGCTGATCTTCGCCGTCGGTTTCTGGATCTGGGACCGGCTGACGCCCGCCGATCTGTGGGGCGAAATCTGTCGCGGGAACCAGGCGGTCGCGATCTTCAGCGGGGCGATCGCCATCGCCATCGCGATCATCATCGGCGCCGCGATCCACGGCTGATCCCATGTCCCAAACCGTGCCGCCACCGCGCGCGGGCGCGGCCCTGTTGCTGTCCGCCTTCGTCGTTGCGACCTGCGGCCTGGTCTATGAACTGCTGGCAGGAACGCTGGCCAGCTATCTGCTGGGCGACAGCGTCACGCAATTCTCGACCGTCATCGGCACCTATCTGTTCGCGATGGGCATCGGATCGTGGTGCTCGCGCTATGTCCGGCGCGACGAGCTGGCGGTGTTCGTCCGGGTCGAGATATTGGTCGCGGTGATCGGCGGCTCCTCGGCGGCGCTCCTGTTCCTGCTGTTCGACCGGGTGGCCGATTTCCGCCTGCCGCTTTACGGCATCGTGCTGGCGATCGGCACGTTGGTGGGCCTGGAAATCCCGCTGCTGATGCGCATCCTGAAGGACCGGCTGGAGTTCGGCGATCTCGTCTCGCGCGTGCTGACCTTCGACTATATCGGCGCCCTGGCGGCCTCGTTGCTGTTCCCGCTGCTGCTGGTGCCGAAACTGGGGCTAATCCGGACGGGCTTCCTGTTCGGGCTGTTCAACGTCGCGGTCGCCATCGCGCTGATCCTGCGGCTACCGGGGCGACGGCTTCGCGGTGAGTTGGCGGTGGCCATCGCCGTCGCGTTCGGTCTGCTGGCCGGTTTCCTCTGGTCGGAACGGTTGCAGCGGACAGCCGAGATCGCCGCCTATGGCGATCCCATCGTCTATGCCGCCTCCACCCCCTATCAACGGATCGTCATCACCAAGCGGCGCGATGATCTGCGCCTGTTCCTGAGCGGAAACCTGCAATTCTCGTCCCGCGACGAATATCGCTATCACGAGGCGCTGGTCCATCCCGCGCTGAGCCGGGTGGCGGCCTTGCGTGACGTGCTGGTGCTGGGCGGCGGCGATGGGCTGGCGGTGCGCGAGATCCTGAAATATCCCGGCGTCCGGTCGGTGACGCTGGTCGACCTGGACCCCGCCATGACCGCGCTGTTCCGCAACAGCGCCATGCTGTCGGCGCTCAACGCCCATGCCTTTTCCTCGCCCAAGGTGCATGTCGTCAATGCCGACGCCTTTCGCTGGCTGCGCGACAATCGGCGGCGTTTCGATGCGGCGATCGTCGATTTTCCCGATCCGACCAATTTCTCGCTGGGCAAGCTCTACACCGTCAGCCTCTATCGTGAGCTGGCGCGCGCGCTGAGCCCCGGTGCGGTGGTGAGCGTGCAGAGCACCTCCCCCCTCGTCGCGCCCCAGGCCTTCTGGACGGTGGCGACGACCATGGAGGCGGCCGGCTTCACGACGCGCGGCTATCATGTCTATGTGCCGAGCTTTGGCGAATGGGGTTTCGTGCTGGCTGGCTTGGGCGCGCTTCCGGCGGCGGGGCCGCTGCCCACGGGCCTGCGCTTCCTCGATCCGACGACCGAGCGGCTGGCCTTCGCCTTTCCGCGCGACATGGCGCGGCGGCCGGTCAGCGTGAACCGGCTGGACAATCAGGTGCTGGTCCGCCGGTTCGAGGAAGAATGGGCGAAGGTCGAGGGATGAGGCTGACCCGCCGCACGCTGATCGCCGGGGCGGCCGTCGCCGGGTTGCTCGACGGGTGCACGCATCCGGCCATGGCCGGGGAGCTGGGCGGGGCCGATCTGGCGCGCGGCCACCGACTGCGCGACGGCGGCTTTCCCGAACCCTCCAGCGAGCAGCATACCGATATCGCGATCATCGGCGGCGGCATCGCGGGGCTGTCGGCGGCCTGGACGCTGGCCGACGCGGGCGTCGCGTTCCGCCTGCTCGAACTGGAGGACGAAACCGGTGGCAATGCGCGTGGCGGGCGCAATCGCGTCTCCGCCTATCCGCTGGGCGCGCATTACCTGCCCATTCCCAACCCGGAAGCGACGCGCGTCATCGCGCTGCTGGAGCGGCTGGGCATCATCACCGGCTGGCAGGATGGCAAGCCGGTCTTCGACCCCTATCAAGTGGTCTCCGCGCCCGAGGAACGGCTGCTGCGGCTGGGCCGCTGGCACGAGGGGCTGGTGCCCGGCACCGCCCTCAGCCCCGAGGACCGCGGCGACATCGCCGCCTTTTTCGCCGCGATGAAGGTGTTTCGCGACCGTCGCGACGATGGCAGGCCCGCCTTCGCCATACCCATGGCCCTGAGTTCGACCGCCGCCGACCTGCAGGCGCTCGACCGGATCAGCATGACCCAGTGGCTGGACCGGCAGGGATGGCGCTCGCGCGTGTTGCGCGATCATGTCCGCTATGCCTGTCGCGACGATTACGGCACCGAGCCCGATCAGGTCTCGGCCTGGGCGGGCATTCATTATTTCGCCAGCCGACGCGGGGCCGCCGCCAATGTCGATGGCGACCTGGTGCTGACCTGGCCAGAGGGGAATGCGCATCTGGCCCGCGCCATGGCGGCGCGCGTGCGCGGGTCGATCGACACAGGGCGGATCGTCTGGCGGGTGGAGCCTCAAGGTGACGGGGTGGTGGTCGACAGCCATGACGTGGCCAGCGGCCGCACAACCCGGCTGCACGCCCGCGCCGCGATCCTGGCGACGCCGCGCTTCGTCACGGCCCGGCTGGTGAAGGACGTGGATGCGTCCGGCTTTCGCTATGCGCCGTGGATCGTCGCCAATGTGACCGTCGATCGCCCCCCGGAAGGTCCGGGTTTCGACCTGGCCTGGGACAATGTGTCGGCGACCAGCGACTCGCTCGGCTATGTCGTGGCGACGCATCAGTCGCTGGCGACGGCCCCCGGCGCAACCGTGCTGACCTGGTACATGCCCTTGTCGCGCATGACGCCCGCGTCCGCTCGCAGGCTGATGCTCGAACGGCCGCTCGCCGTGTGGCAGGACATCGTGCGGGACGACCTGCTGGCGACCAATCCCGATTTGGACGGCGCGATCCGGCGGATCGATGTTTGGCGCTGGGGCCATGCCATGATCCGGCCCGAGCCCGGCTTCATCTGGGGCGAGGCACGTCGCCAAGCCGCCGCACCACAGCCGCCCTTGTTCTTCGCCCATTCCGACCTCAGCGGCTTCTCGATCTTCGAGGAAGCCCATCACCACGGCGCGGAAGCGGCCGAGCAGGCACTCGCATCGATCCGGGGTGGCCGGGCATGAACCAGGCGGGGACGCACCTGATCGCCGACCTTTATGGCTGTCGGGGCCTGGACGACATGGCGCTGATCGAGAACACGCTGCGCGCCGCCGTCCGCACGATCGGCGCGACGCTGATCGGGCTGCACCTCCACCCCTTTGGCGAGGGCCAAGGGATTACCGGCGTCGCGATGCTGGCGGAATCGCATATGACGATTCATTCCTGGCCGGAGACCGGCTATGCGGCGATCGACATCTTCGTCTGTGGCCTGGGCCACGACCTGGACCGGGGCATCGCGCTGATCGCCGACGCGCTGGGGGCCGATCGGCAGGTCGTCACCCGCATCCAGCGCGGCGCTTAATCGACGGCGACCGAGAAGCTCTCCGCAATACCCGCGCTCGCCAGGATGGGGAGGAGCGCGGCGCCCAGCACCGTCGCCTTCTCCCCGATTGCCGACGCCCGGATCGCCGGGCGGCCCAGTTCGTCATACCAGGGCCGGTCCGACAGCAGCAGCGCGAGTTGCTCGCGGATCGGCTGGGGCAAGGGGCCGGAGAGGATGATCTCGCCCGGATCGAACCAAGCCAGCGCGTTACTGATGACCGGATCAAGCTGAGCCGCCGCGCGCCGGGTCCAGCTCGCCACCGTTTCGTTATCAGCGGCGATCAGCGGGGCGACGTCGTCCGCCGAGCGCACCTCATGCCCGGCCGCGCGCAGGCATCGCAGCAGATCGACGGTGCTGGGACGGGGACGGTCGCTGGGAAATAGCAGGCCGATCTCGCCGACATTGCCGTTCTGCCCCTTGGCGAGCCGCCCATTCTCGATCACGCCCGCCCCAATGCCATGGCCGAACAGGATGACCAGTGCCGAGCGGCACCGCTGCGCGACCCCGGCCAGATAGAAGTCGGCCAGGGCGGCGGCATTGGCGTCGTTCTCGATCCACACCGGCAGCGCCAGCGCATCGCCGATCACCGCCTGCAAATCGATGTCCCGCCAGGTCGGCAGATTGGGCACGGTCAGCCAATGGCGGCGATCGGTCACCGCCTTGGGCCCCGGCACGCCGACGCCGCACCCGATCAGCCGCCGCCCGAGCAGGTGATGACGCTCGACCAGCTCGTGCACGATCCGCCGGACCTGCCGGGCGAAGACCTCGGGACCGGTATCCTCGAATGCCTCCCGCACTGAGGCGATCGGCGAGCCGTGAAAGTCGACCAGCGTCACGTCGACCGCGCCGTGATGGGGTGCTGCACCGATCGCGTAGCCCGCGTCGCGCGCGATCTGCAGCGGCACCGAGGGGCGACCGCGCGCGGGCGAGCGCAGGCTCTCCGCCTCCTCGACCAGCCCCATGGCCATCAGGTCGCGCGCCATCGCGGTCATCGCCGCCGGGCTGAACCCCAGGTTGCGTGCCAGGTCTAGGCGCGACGCCGCGCCCTTGACCCATAGCGAATGCACGACGCGCTGCTGCGCCCGGTCAAGTTGGAAATTTGTCCTCACCCGCCCACGCCTATCCATCATTCGCGACGCTTTTATTTATTTTTGCATAAATAATAAAATTCGTCACAAAGCGCAGCGAAAGGCCCGCCATCTCATCCGGGGGCTTTCCATGACCAAGCAGCATCTTCTGACCACCGCAGGCCTTGTCGCGCTCAGCGCTCTGGCCGCCACGCCGGTCCAGGCACAACAGACGACCCAGGCGACGGCCGCGACCACGGCCGAAACCGGCGAGACGCCCGCCGAGCAAAGCGGCGATATCGTCGTGACCGGCTCGGCCCGTGCCGAGCGTCGTTTCGACGTCGCCTATGCGGTCAACAGCCTGTCGCAGACCGACATCCAGAAGATCGCGCCGCTCAACACCGCCGACCTCTTGGGCAACGTCCCGGGCATCCAGGTCGAGGCGACCGGCGGCGAGGTTCAGAACATCACCCGCGTGCGCGGCATTCCGACCGATCGCGGCTATTTGTATTTCCAGCAGGACGGCCTGCCGCTCTATCAGGAAATCGACGGCTTCTTCTTCAATGCCGGCGAAGGCATGAACCGCTACGACCTGATGACCGAGCGGATGGAAGTGGTGCGCGGCGGCCCGGCACCCATCTACGCCAGCGACGCCGCCGCCATCGTCAACAACATCACTGTCACCGGCACCGCCACCACGCGCGGCCGTGCGCAGCTGACGCTGGGCGATACCGGCCTCTATCGCTTTGACACCTATCAGGCCGGGCCGCTGGGCGAGAACACCTATTATGCGGTCGGCGGCTTCGTCCGTTATCATGACGGCTATCGCGACAACGGCTTCCCCAATGATCGCGGCGGGCAGATTCGCGCGAACATCAAGCACGACTTCTCCAATGGCTTCTTCAAGCTGAGCGCGCAGTTCGTCGACGACCACAATGTCTTCTACCTGCCGATCCCGACGAACGACCCACGCAACCCGTCGGTCTCGCTCAACCCCTATATCGACTATTTCACGGGCACGATGAACTCGCCCGCGCTGCGCAACGTGGCGATCACCTTCCAGAATGCGGGCGGTGGGCTGACCACGCTGCACCGCGATCTCGCCAATGGCCGCTATATCCGCTTCGGCAACCTCGCCTTCACCTATCAGGCGGAGTTCGACGACTGGACCGTCTCGCTGAAGTCGGGCGCGACCATCGGCAAGAACAGCTTCGACGCCTTTTACTCGACGACCAATCCGGCCGACGGCAACACTTTCGCCGCGAGCTATCTGAACGCCGCGCGTACCGCCTTCGGACCGTCGGTCACGAGGATGGGCTATGCCATTGCGGGCACGAATGGCGCGACCACCTACGATCCGTACGGGGCGTCGGGACTGGTCATGTCGGGCCAGTATCGTGCGGTCGAATCCAACTTCTATTCGGGCCAGGCCGACTTGAGCGTCACGCGCCAGTTCGACACGCCCATCGGCCGCCACGACGTGAAGGCGGGCCTGTACGGTTCGCTCTGGGGCCAGAGCGTCCTCCAGGCCTATCAGGATTATCTGATCGAGGTGCGCGGCAAGCCCCGGACGCTGGACCTCTTCGCCTATAACGCGAACGGCACGATCGTCGGCAGCGTGACGCAGAACGGTGTCCTGCGCGACACGACCACGCTCAATCGCGGCAATGTCGATGCACGGATGGCCGCCATCTATGCCAACGATACCTGGGACGTGACCGACCGGCTGCGCGTCGATGCGGGCATCCGTCATGAATGGTATGGCTATGCGGGATATGCGGCGCTGACCACGAGCGCCAATCTGGGCGACCCGACGACGCTGGCCGATAACAACACCCGCGCCTTTACCGGTTCGGCGATCCGCAACCGCTATACGCCGCAGGCGACCAACTGGACCGCGGGCGTCAATTACGACCTGACGCGTCATTTCGGCGCCTATGCCCGCATCTCTCAGCTGGAAATCCCGACCAGCTCGACCACGGTGCTGAGCACCGTGCCGGTCGCCATCGCATCCAAGGCGCGGCAATATGAGGTCGGTCTGAAGGCGGTGTCGGGCGGTTCGTATCTGTACCTGACCGGCTTCTACACCAAGTTCGATCCGCTCAACGCCAGCTTCACCGCCTATAACCCGGTGACCGGCCGCAACGACCAGCCGGTGACCTTTATCGGCACGGCCGTGACCAAGGGGATCGAGGCGGATGGCCGTCTGGCCTTCGGCCGCACCTTCTCCCTCGCCGGGTCGGTCACGGTCGGCGATCCGCAGTACAAGAACCTGGTCAACAATGTCGGCGCGGACCCCAGCGCGGTGAACGGCAAGCAGATCATTCGCGAGCCCAAGCTTTATGGCCACGTGCGTCCGACCGTCGATTTCGACATCGGCACGACCCACGCCTCGCTCTACGGCAGCTACGAATATACCAGCCAGCGCTACACCGACTTCTTCAACCAGACCGCCCTGCCCGCCTTTGGCAGCTTCGGCGCGGGCGTGATGGTGACGAACGGGCCGTGGCTGGTGCAGGTGGTCGGTGACAATCTGACCAACGCGCACGGCCTGACCGAGGGCAATACCCGCACCGACTCGCTGACCGGTCAGGGCAACGCCACCGCCATCTATGGCCGCCCCGTCTTCGGTCGCAACTTCCGCCTGGTCGTGAGCCGCTCGTGGTGACCGGACGCCTGATCCTCGCCGTCGGTGCCATGGCACTGGCGGCGGGAGCCCTGGCCCAGTCCGGCCCGCGCCCGGCCGACGAGACTTTAAAGCTGAACCAGATCCAGGTCGTCGGCACGCACAACAGCTACGCGCTGCCCGCCGATCCGCGTGTGATGGCAATGATGGCACCGCGCATTCGGGCCCAATTCGCGCAGCCCCCCGCCAATCTCTCGCCCGAGCAGCGCGCCGCGCTGGCCGACGAGCATCCCGGCGGCCTCGCCGATCCGATGGACGCTTTCGGCTATATCCAGATGCCGCTGGAGGCCCAGCTGGCGAGCGGCGTGCGCAGCGTCGAGCTCGACCTGCAACCCGATCCCAAGGGCGGCCTATATGCCGACCCAGCACCCTATCGCGCCCTCGCCGCACGTGGCGAGAAGGACCCGAAACCGATCTATCGCGATGCATTGCGCGAGCCGGGGCTGAAGGTCTTCCACGTCGCCGATCTCGACTTTCGCAGCCAGTGCCCGACGTTCCGCTCCTGCCTGACGCTGCTGCGCCAATGGTCGGATGCGACGCCGGGGCACAGCCCGGTCTTCGTGCTGCTCGAACCCAAGCTCAGCGGCGCGGGCGAGCGCAGCGTCGCGCCTTTCGACGCCGACGCCTTTGCCGAGGTCGACCGCTCGATCGCCGAGATCATCGGGCGCGACCGGGTGGTGACGCCCGACGACGTGCGTGGGGCAATGCCGACGCTGGAAGCCACCGTGCTGGCCAAGCGCTGGCCCACCCTGGCGCAGGCGCGCGGCAAGTTCCTGTTCCTGTTCCTGGTGCCGGGAATGAACTTCGCCGCCTTCGCCCCCTATCTCGACGGGCATCGCTCGCTGGAGGGGCGCATGGCCTTTGTGCAGGGCAAGCCGGGCATGGCGCACACCGCCTTCGTGCTCTTCGACAATGCCCTCACCCGCCAGGCCGATATCCGCGCCGCCGTCGCCAAGGGCTATCTGGTGCGCACGCGCGCCGATATCGACACCGCCGATGCCCGGCGCAACGATCCCGCCCGGCGCGAAGCGGCGCTGGCCTCTGGCGCGCAGATCGTTTCCACGGACTATTTGACGACGCCCAATGTTCATGGGACCGACTATCATCTCGCGCCCTTTGCTGGCGGGTGGCGGTGCGATGCCGTGACCGGCCCCTGCCGCGCGACACGCTGATACCCCGGGAGATCGAATGACCATGAAGCGTATCGCCCTCCTCATGCCGTTCCTCCTCGCCAGCCCGGCGTCCGGCATGGCCGGCACCGTGCCATCGGCCACCGCGACCGCCGACGACCGGGTGCTGGCCACATTGCAGCGTCAGCTTTTCCCCACCGTTACGGCCATGATGGCGACCCCGGCTGCCCGAGCGCTGCTGGCCGAGCGGGCCGGGCGTGATGCCCGGTGCAAGGGCGATACCAGCTGCCGGATCGAAGCCGCGCGCTGGTCGGATGCGGATATCGCGCGGCTGGCGACGCAGGGCGACGGGGCCGCGATCCGGCGCGAACTGGCCGGGCTGAACAAGGTCATCGCCGTCTATGCCCAGGGGGTGGCCCCCGCCTATCCGATGATCGACGGGCCGGGCGTCACCGGTCCGGCCCTGACGGCTCTGGTCGCCACCGCCCTCGCTTCCGCCGACGCGCTGCGGGCGGAAGCGGGCTCGGCCCATGATCCGGGCATCGCACTGGCCCTCACCCTGCTGGACTCGGCCGATCGGCTGGAGGCCGTTCACTTCGGCCCGCTGGCGGCCCAGGAGAACGCCGCCGCCTTCCGTCACGCCCGAACGATCGCGTGGTCGCGCTACAGGTACAGCGCGATCATCGTGCCCGGCATCGGTCCCGACGATCTGACCACCCCGCTCAGCGCGGCGGGCAAGCTCAACGTCCATATGGCCGCCGCCCGCTATCATGCGGGGCTGGCCCCGTTCATCATCCTGAGCGGCTCGGCCGTCCACCCGCGCGGCACGCGCTTCTTCGAGGCGATCGAGATGCGACGCGCGCTGATCGAACGCTACGGCGTGCCCGCTGAGGCATTGGTGGTCGATCCCTATGCCCGGCACACGACCACAAATGTGCGCAACGCGGCCCGCCTTCTCGCGGCCATGAACGCACCATCGAAACCGGCGCTGGTCGTCACCAATGTCGGGCAGGCCAGCTATATCGCCGGGCCCGCCTTCGCCGAGCGCAACCAGCGCGAGATCGGCTACCAACCCGCCGAAATCAAGGCGCAACGCTCGCCCAATGAGGTCGAGATTCTGCCCCGCCGAACCGGGCTGTTCATCGACCCCGCCGACCCTCTCGATCCCTGACCTGGGCCGCATTACGGCGTTCGGCCCGCAAGCCTTTCGACCAGGAAGTCGACGAACACACGCACCCGCGCGGGCGTTGTCGAGCCGCCGACAAAGACGGCATGGATCAGCTCGACATCGCCCGGATTATAGTCCTCGAGCAGCGGCACCAGCCGTCCTTCGGCGATGTCGGTCGCGACGCTGAAGCGGCCGACGCGGGTGACGCCGACCCCGGCCACCGCAAGCTGCCCCAGCGTCTCGCCATTATTGGCGACGATCCCACCCTCGATGCTCAGCGCAAAGTCCCGGCCATCGCGGCGAAACGGCCAGATCGGCTCGGCCCGGCGGAAGTTGAAGCTGAGGCAATTATGGGCGTGCAGCTCCTCCGGCACCTGCGGCGTGCCCGCCCGCGCCAGATAGTCGGGCGAGGCTACGATCACCCGGCCGGACTCGCCCAGCTTGCGGGCGGTGAGGCCGCTATCGGCGAGCGGACCGAAGCGGATGGCGACATCGGCCTGTCCGCCCGCGACATCGACCAGCGTGTCGGTCAACGCCATGTCGATCAGGATATGCGGGTAGGCCCGCGCGAAATCGCCGAGCAGCGGCACGATACACAGCCGTCCGTGTGACAGCGCCGCATTGATCCTCAGCCGCCCGCGCGGCGCGCCTTGGTCGGCGATCTGCTGCTCGGCATCGTCGAGGTCGGCGATGATACGCCGCGCAGCGAGCAGATAGGCCTGCCCCTCGGCGGTCAGCGTCAGCGCGCGGGTCGACCGCAACAACAATCGCACGCCCAGCCGCGCCTCGATCCGGTCGACCGCCCGCGCCACTGCCGATGGCGTCAGCCCCAGCGTGCGTCCGGCGGCGGAAAAGCTGCCCGCCTCCACGACGCTCGCGAACAGGGCGAGTGACCGGGCGCGATCCTCTTGTCCGGCAAGCTTTGCATCCAACGCACAAATCCTTTGCTCCGGCAGGGCATTCCGCCGCCCGGCCCGACCGTCCATTTATGCGCCAGACCATGACATTCGCAAAGGATCTGTGATGGAATATCGGCAATTGGGATCGTCTGGCCTGCGCGTTCCGGCCCTGTCGTTCGGAGCCGCCACGTTCGGCGGTAAGGGGCCGCTGTTCAGCGCCTGGGGCACCAGCGACGTTACCGAGGCACGGCGGCTGGTCGACATCTGCCTCGACGCCGGTGCCACGCTGTTCGACACTGCCGACATCTATTCGGACGGCGCATCGGAAGAGGTGTTGGGCGCGGCGATCAAGGGGCGGCGCGATGCCGTCCTGATCTCGACCAAAACCGGCCTGCCCATGGGCGATGGCCCGCAGGACTGGGGTGCGTCGCGGGCGCGGCTGATCGGTGCGGTCGAGGCGGCTCTCCGGCGGCTCGGTACCGACCGGATCGACCTGCTCCAGCTTCACGCCTTTGACGCGTCAACCCCGACCGAGGAGGTGATGGGGACGCTCGACCGGCTGATCGCCGAGGGCAAGGTCCGCTATGCGGGTGTGTCCAACTATCCCGGCTGGCAGATCATGAAGGCGCAAAGCCTGGCCGACCGTCATGGCTGGCCGCGGCTGGTCGCACATCAGGTCTATTACTCGCTAATCGGCCGCGCTTACGAATGGGACCTGATGCCGCTGGCGGCGGATCAGGGCGTCGGGGCGCTGGTGTGGAGTCCGCTCGGCTGGGGACGGCTGACCGGCAAGATCGGACGGGGACGGCCGATCCCCGCGGGCAGTCGCCTCCACGACACCGCGCAGTTCGCGCCGCCGGTCGAGGACGAGCAACTCTACCGGGTCGTCGATGCGCTGGAGGCGTTGGCGGCCGAGACCGGCAAGACCGTACCCCAGGTCGCCATCAACTGGCTGCTGCGGCGGCCGACCGTGGCGTCGGTCATCATCGGGGCGCGCGACGAAGCGCAACTCCGCGACAATCTGGGCGCGGTCGGCTGGACGCTGACGCCCGAGCAGGTGGCGATGCTCGATGCGGCGAGCGACGTGCTGCCGCCCTATCCGCACACGCCCTATCGGCAGCAGGAGGGTTTTGCCCGCCTCGCGCCGCCGATGGTTTGAGGAACCCAAATCATGAAATTCCACTCTGGGCTGATCGCACTGGCGGTCGGCGCTTTCGGCATCGGCGTGACCGAGTTCGCGCCGATGGGGATGTTACCGGTGATCGCCGGTGACCTGCACATATCGATACCATCCGCCGGATTGCTCATCAGCGCCTATGCGATGGGTGTGCTGATCGGTGCGCCGTCGATGACGCTGACCACCGGGCGCTTTAACCGCCGGACGTTGCTGATCGCGCTGATGGGCATCTTCACCCTCGGCAACGCGCTCTCGGCGCTGGCTGGCGGGTACTGGATGCTGATGGCGGCGCGCGTCATCACCTCGTTCAATCACGGCGCGTTCTTCGGTGTCGGGTCTGTGGTAGCCGCCAACCTGGTGCCGCCGGACAAGCGTGCGGGCGCCGTGGCCGCGATGTTTACCGGGCTGACCGTTGCCACGATCGGCGGCGTGCCATTGGCGACCTGGGTGAGCGAGGCAATCGGCTGGCGCAGCGCCTTTGCCGGGATCGCGGGTGTAGGGGCGGTCGCCATGCTGTCGCTACGCCTCGCCCTCCCCTCGCTACCCTCGACAGGGGATGGCGACATACGCGGGGAACTGCGTGTCCTCACGCGGGGGCCCGTGATGATGGCGCTCGCCCTGACGACGATCGGCTTTGGCGGAGTTTTCACGGTCTTCACCTATATCGTGCCGATCCTGCGTGACGTGACCCATGGCTCCACGGGCTATATCACGGCGATGCTGATGCTGTTCGGGATCGGCGCGACGATCGGCAATGGTCTGGGTGGTCAACTGGCGGACCGGTCGGTCGATCGGACGCTGATGACCATGCTGGCGATCATGGCCCTCACCCTGCTGGGCTTCACGATCTTGATGCAATGGCCGGTGACCGCCGCCATCGCGATCCTGATCTGGGGCATTGCCAGCTTCGCGATCGTGCCGCCACTGCAGATGCGGGTGATGGACGCCGCGTCGGACGCGCCGAATCTGGCCTCCGCGATGAACATCGGAGCGTTCAACCTGGGCAATGCCATCGGCGCGGCGCTGGGCGGCGGCGTGATTTCAGCCGGGCTAGGCCTGCCCGCCGTTTCGCTGGCGGGGGCGGCGATGGCTGCCCTGGCGTTGGTTACGCTGCTGGTGTCACGCCGTCGAGCAAGCACTTTTGTTCAGAGGGAGGAGGCACTCACATAAAGGCCGACACCGATCACCACCGCGGCAAAACCTCGCTCCAGCACGCCCTTGCGCCCGCCGAGCCGTTTGCCCAACGCAATGCCGCCGATCGTGCCACCGACACCGCCCGCCACCAGCCATGCGGTGAGTGTCCAGTCGACCAGCCCCGATGCGGCATAGGACGCCGCGGTGGTCAGCCCCAGCGCGCTGACCACCACCAGCGAGGTACCGATGGCGAAGGGCAGCGGCATGGCGGTCGCCAGGACCAGCCCCGGAACGATCAGGAATCCGCCGCCGATCCCGAAGAACCCGGCGGCAAGCCCTACGCCCAGCCCGATCGGTATCAGACGCGGTAGCAGCGTCGCGGCACTCCCCCGCGTCAGCCGGACATCCGGCGCCTCCGCCGTCCGTCGCGGTCGCAGCATCGAAAAGCCCACTCCGATCATCAACAACCCGAACAGCACCAGCAGGCGCTTGCCGTCAAACGCCTTGCCCAGTTCCGCACCCAGCGCCGCCCCGATCATGCCCGACGTCGCGAACACACCCGCACAGCGCCACTTGACCCGGCCCGCCCGTGCATGACCGATCAGGCTGGCGACCGCATTGACCGTGACCGCCACCGCCGCCGTGCCGATCGCGGCATGGGGTGACCCGACGCCGACGACGTAGACCAGCAGCGGAACGGCCAGAATCGATCCGCCCCCGCCGACAAGGCCCAGGATCAGGCCGATCACCCCGCCCGAGGCAAGTGCGGCAAGGATGGTGAGGCTACTCATGACCCGCTTACGCGGCCGCGCGCCGGTTCCAGGGCATCAGGCGCAGCAGGTTGGCCATGCCACACCAGCCACTCGCGCCCGCGAATATCAGCCCTGCGCCGACGAATGCCGACAGACCGAAAAAGCCGGGTGCGACGAACAGGCCAAGCAGCACGCCGATCAGGACCAGTGCGCCCGCCGTGATCTGCACCTGACGCATGATTTCGATCGGCTGCGACCGATCGGTGAGGGTCGGATGGCCCGCGCCGCGCCACGCCTCGATCCCGCCGCCCAGGATATAGGCCGGGGCGGCGCCCGCCGCCGCGCGAAGCTGGTCCGCATTGGCTGCGGTACGCATTCCCGACTTGCAGTGAAAGATGATCGGCCTGCTGTCGCCCGCCAGCTCACCGATCCGGTCCAGCGGCAGGTTCACGGCGCTGGCAATCCACTCGCGCGCGTGTTCGTCGGCGCCACGAATATCGATCAGCCGCGCGCCCGCGGTGATGGCGGCGCGGGCTTCGGCGGGAGACAGGGTGACAAGGGTCATCACGTCAGTCCTTGCAATAGAGTTGGTACAGGGTGGCGAGCAGCGTTTCGACGCGCGGGTCGGCGATGGCGTACCAGAGCGTCTGGCTCTCACGCCGATAGGTGACGAGGCCCTCGTCGCGCATCTTCGCGAGATGCTGCGAACAGGCGGATTGCGACAGGCCGACATCGCGGGCGAGATCGCCCACCGTCACCTCGCCATGTTCGACCAGCTTGCACAGCAGCATCAGCCGGCGGGCGTTGCCGAGGGCCTTCAGCGTGTCGGCCACGCCGACCGCCTTCTTCTCGAACGTCGCCAAGTCCATCGGCGGTTTGAGCACCATCGCCACTCCATTAGATATTGCTTATGTAGCACCTTCTAATATATTGGCAAGGGCGAATGGAGGACATCATGACCCAACCGGTGATCGAGGCGTTTTTCGATGAACCGACCAACACGATCAGTTATCTGGTCGGCGATCCTGTCACGCGCGCCGCCGCCGTGATCGATCCGGTGCTGGATTTCGACATGCCGAGCGGTGCCGCCGATACCCGGTCGGCCGAGCGAATCCTGGCCTTCGCACGCGAACAGGACTGGCGGATCGCGATGGTGCTGGAAACGCATGCCCATGCCGATCATCTGTCGGCAGCTCCCTTCATCAAGGCCGCCACGGGCGCGTGGATTGGGATCGGCGCGGCGATACGCGACGTACAGAAGATCTTCCGCCCGATGTTCGCGATGAAGGATCTGAAGACCGACGGCTCGGACTTCGACCGGTTGTTCGAGGATGGCGACCGCTTTGCGATTGGCGACCTGGCCGTAGAGGTGCTGCACGTGCCCGGCCATACGCCAGCGGACATCGCGTACCGGATCGGCGACGCCGCGTTCGTCGGCGACACGCTGTTCATGCCCGACTATGGCACGGCGCGCGCAGACTTTCCGGGCGGCGATGCGCGAACCCTCTATCGCTCGATCCGTCGATTGCTGGCGCTCCCCGACGAGACGCGGCTGTTCCTGTGCCATGATTACAAAGCGCCCGGCCGCGACGATTATCGCTGGGAAACGACGGTCGGTGAGCAGAGGCGCGCCAGCGTCCATGTCCATGACGGGGTCAGCGAGGACGACTTCGTCGCCATGCGCGAGCGGCGCGATGCCGGGCTGTCGGTCCCGAAGCTGCTGCTGCCCGCGATCCAGGTCAATATCCGCGCTGGTCGCTTCCATCGGGCCGAGGCGAACGGCGTATCCTATCTGCGCATCCCGGTGACGTGGACATCATCCGCTATGCCGTGACGGCGTGCGCCCATGAAACCGCCACCAGCATCACCACCAAAACGATCGGGGCCAGCGGCGATCGCGAATAGCGGTCCGGGCAAGGCCTGCGCGGCGCCATAGCCGCCCAGGAACTGGTCATCGGTCATGAGGCCCGTCGGCACCAGATCGGCACGCAACAGCGGCAGGACGACATGCCCTCCGCCGAACACCAGCGCCCCTGCCCGGTAGAAGATGGCGAAAATCTCGGAACCCATACCTTCCGCCAGCATGGGGAGGCCGACCAGCAGCACCACAAACAGGGTCAGGCTGATCACCCCCACTCGCCGCGAAACAGCCATGGCCAGCCCTGTAGTGGACGAAGTCGGAAGTGCGCGGCACAGCACCAGTCCCCCGGCCGCGCCGATCAGGATCGCGGCAATCTGTCCCACCGCACCGCCGACCAGTGCCAGTACCAGCCCGGCTGCCAGGGCGATGCCCCGTCGCCGCCAATTTGGCGTCAGCGCCTGCGCCATGCCCCAGACCGCCTGGGCGACGACGACGATCGCCACCCGCTTCAGGCCATGGATCGCAGCCTTGGCAAGCTCGCCATGCAGCCGCGCCGAACCATAGGCGACCGCCAGCATGATGAGCGCGGATGGCAGGGTGAAGCCCAGCCAGGCTGCCAGTGCCCCCAGCGGCCCCGCCCGCCACAGCCCCAGAAGGAAACCGGTCTGGCTGGAGGCCGGGCCGGGCAGGAACTGGCACAGGGCGACGATCTCGCCATAGGCCTGCTCGCCGATCCAGCGGCGGCGGGTGACCAGTTCCTGGCGGAAATAGCCCAGATGCGCGATGGGCCCGCCGAACGCGGTCAGTCCCAGCTTCAGAAAGACGAGAAACACCTCGCCCGCCCGCCGCCATGCCGTCGGCTTGCTATCCAATGCCACCGTCAGGGCGCCCCCCTAGCGCGACAGACAAACCACGGCATGGCGCGGCATCAGGCGTTCGAGGCGTAGCGGACCCGTCTCGGCTATGCCTCCAGCAACCGCCGGGCGCAGGTCTGGACGTGGTCGGCGATCAGTCAGAAATCCGATTGGTCTCGCCCATCATATGTCATTGCATCGACACCACATGGATCAGACCGAAGCGTACCTTTCTTAAGGGTCCAGCAAAGATCCAGCAAAAATTGGCCATTATCGGCTCGCTCGAAAGACGAAGGGGGACGGACGTGGCTTCACAGCGATTGGGATTTCGGGACGCGATAGGCTGGCTATCGCAGATTATCGGCCCCGATGCCGCCTATGTGCGGTTGGGACTTGTCTATACCGTGGCGATCAGCCTGCTCGCCCTGGCGACGCCGATCTCGGTGCAGCTGCTGATCAACAGCGTCGCGAACACCGCCATGCCCGCGCCCTTATGGGCGCTGTCGGGCGTGTTGCTGCTGCTCTTGCTGATGGTCGCCGGGCTCAGCGCGCTGCGGGTATGGATCATGGCGGCGTTCGAGCGGCGGCTCTTTTCGCGCGTGGTCGCCGAAGTCACCCTGCGCGCGGTCCATGCCCAGGACCCCTTCTTCGCCGACGGCAATCGCGGCGACCTGTTCAACCGCTATTTCGATCTGGTCGTGGTCCAGAAGTCGGTGCCCAGCCTGGTCATCGGCGCCTTCACCATCGTGCTGCAGGCGGTCATCGGGCTGACGATCACCAGCTTCTACCACCCCGTCTTCCTGGCCTTCAACACCGTCCTGGTCGCGGCGGTTCTGCTGGTCTGGATGCTGTGGCGACGCGGCGCGATCAGCGGGGCGGTGGCGCTGAGCCATGCCAAGCACAATGCCGCGCGCTGGCTGGAAAGCGTCGGCGGGTCGAACGGCTTCTACAAGTCGCTGCGCCATCTCGACTTCGCGATGGACCGGTCGGAGGCGGTGACCGCCAGCTATGTCGGCACCCATCGCCGCTATTTCCGCTATCAATTCGCCCAGACCGTCGCATTCCTGCTGATCTATGCCTTTGCCAGCGCGGGGCTGCTGCTGCTCGGCGGCATGCTGATCCTGAAAGGGCAGTTGTCGCTGGGCCAGCTGGTCGCGGCCGAGCTGATCCTGTCGGGCGTCTTTTACGGTATCTCACAGCTCGGCTGGTATCTCGACACCTTCTACGACTTGGCGGCGAGTTCGGAAGAGTTGTCGCTGCTCTTCGCCATTCCGCAGGAACCCAATGTGCGCGGCGACAATGGCCCGCGTGACGGGGCGGTGAAGATGACCGATGTCGTGTTCGACGATGCCCGCTACAATCTGGCGCTTGCGGCGGGCGATCAACTGGTCACCGTCGCCGAGCCGGGGGCGGAGCGTCGCCTGGCGATGCTGCTGAAACGCCACTGCCTGCCCGATCGCGGGCTGATCCAGATCGGCGGCGGCGATCTGGGTTCGTTCGACATGTATCACCTGCGCTCGGACGTGACGGTGCTCGACCGGTCGACGATCGTCGAGGTGACGATCCGCGAATATCTGCGCCTCGCCTCGGGGGAGCTGGTGCAGGATGCAATGCAGGCGCTCGCCACCGTCGGGCTGGAACGCCGCCTGGCCAGCCTGCCGCAGGGGCTGGACACACTCCTCGGCTCGACCGGCTATCCGCTCAGCGTCGGCGAGACCATGGCACTGAAACTCGCCAATGCGCTCCTCGTCCGGCCCAAGCTGTTGCTGCTGGGGCAGCTTTACGACTTGCTGCCGCCCGAACGGCTGGTGGCCGCGCTTCGGCTGCTCAAGGCGCATGGCACGACCGTGCTGCTCTGCACCGGGCGCCCAGAGGATTTGGAACTCGATGGCTATCTTCATCTCGGCATGACCGAGCAGCGCCGCTTCACCCGGCTCGCCGATCTTCGGACCGCTTGCCAGCAGGAGGGCGCCGATGTCGCATCCGCCTGAACATCTCGCGCATTTCCGCACCCTCGCTTCGCTGCGCCCGCCTAGGGTCACCGTCGCCATCGCGTGGATCGTGACCGTGGGGATCGCCGCGGCCATCTTCATCCTGTTCTTCGTGCCCTGGCTGCAGACTGCCCAGGGGCGCGGTCAGGTCGTCTCGCTCGATCCGCAGGACCGGGCGCAGGACGTGACCGCCCTGGTCCCCGGGCGGGTCGAACGCTGGTACGTCCATGATGGCCAGCATGTTCGGCGCGGTGACCCGATCGCGCGGATCATCGACCTCGACCCCAACCTGCTCTCCCGCCTCGCCGCCGAGCGCGCGCAGGTGGAGGCCGAGATCGCCTCGGTCCGCCAGTCGCAGGCGGTCGCCCAGCTCGACGTCAACCGCACCCGCCAGCTCTATTCCGAAGGGCTGGCCTCGCGGCGCGATTACGAGCAGGCGCAGATCAAGGTCGCGGACTCCGGTGCCAAGCTGGCGGAATCCCGCGCAAAGCTGAACCGGATCGAGGTCCAGCTCAACCGACAGTCGGCGCAGCTCGTCCGGGCGCCGCGCGATGGCCGCATCCAGAATCTGAACGCCGCCGCTGGCGGTGCGCTGGTGTCGGCAGGCACCGCGCTGGCGGTCGTGGCCCCCGAACAGGTCGAACGCGCGGTCGAGCTGATGATCGACGGCCGCGACGTGCCGCTGCTCCGTCCGGGCGGCCCCGTACGCCTGGAGTTCGAGGGGTGGCCCGCCATCCAGTTCAGCGGCTGGCCCTCCGTCGCCTATGGCTTTTTCGACGGTCGCGTCCGGACCATCGATCCCAATGCCAATGCACAGGGGCTGTTCCGCATCCTGGTCGAGCCCATGCCCGGCAAACCGGCTTGGCCGGAGCGCCGCTTCGTCCGGCTGGGCGGCAAGGTGCAGGGCTGGGTCCAGGGGCAGACGGTCACCGTCGGCTATGAACTCTGGCGCCAGCTCAACGACTTCCCGCTGGAATTCGGCCAGACCGCGACCGACAAGAATGCCGACAAGGACGACGACAAGAAGATCGCGGCCAAGGCGGGGAAACCGAAATGATCCGGTCGCTGATGCTCGGCCCCATGCTGGTCGCCCTGCCCCTGTTCGCAGGTTCCGCCCTCGCCCAGCGTATCGAGGCCAACTCCGTCCCCGCCCCGGCCGCCGCCACACCCGCCCCGCTGACGCTGGACGAGGTACTGCGCACCTCCGCCCGCGCCGCGCCGCAGATCGTCGAGGCGCTGGCCAAGATCCGCAGCGCCGAGGGGCGCGCCCTCACCGCCAGCGGCGCCTTCGACACGGTGTTCGAGGCGGAGGGGCGGTCACGCACGCTGGGCTATTATGACGGCACCGTGGCCTCGGCGGGCGTCACCCGGCCGCTCAGCGACAATGGCGGCTATCTCTATGGCGACTACCGCGTCAGCCGGGGCAATTTCCCGGTCTATGAGGACAAAAGCTATACCAACCGCCTGGGCGAGGTGAAGGTCGGCGCGCTCTATTCGCTGCTGCGCGACCGGCTGGTGGACGAGAGGCGGACGCGGCGGACGCTGGCATCGGGGGATATCGACATCGCCCGGTTCGAGCGGGAAGCCGTCGCCATCGGCGTGCAGCGGCGTGCCATCGACGCCTATCAGAATTGGGTCGCGGCGGGCCTGCGCCTGCGCGCCTATCGCGACCTGCTCCAGCTGTCCGAACGTCGGCGCGGCGGCCTCGCCCGGCAAGTGGAGCTGGGCGCGCGGCCCGACATTCTGCTGGCCGAAAACGATCAGAACCTCGTTCGCCGCCGGGCGCTCGTGGTCCGGGCCGAGGGCGACTTCCAGGCCGCCGCCAATGCCCTGTCCCTTTATTACCGCGACGCGGCCGGGGACCCGGTGCTGGTCGGGCCGGAGCGCCTGCCCGCCGACGCCACCGCCTTGTCCGGCGTGGCGGCGATCGCGCGCCAGGATTTCGAGCGGCGGCGGCCCGATCTTCAGATGCTGCTCGCCCGGATCGATCAGGGATCGGCACGGCTGGCGCTGGCGCAGAACGACCTGCGTCCCCGGCTCGACCTGCGCGGCGAAATGGCGAAGGACGTCGGCCCGGTCGGCCTGGGCGGTTCTTCTCGCACGCCGCTCGAAGCCGCGATCGGCTTTCGCTTTTCCCTGCCGCTCCAGAACCGCGCCGCCAAGGGCAAGATCGTCGAGGCGCAGGCCGAGATGGACGCACTGGCCGCCCGCAGCCGCTTCCTACGCGACCAGATCGCGGTCGAGGTGGAGGGCATCTCGATCGGCGTCGGCGCGAGCGAAAAGCTGGCGAGCATCGCCGAACAGGAACGCCAGCTCGCCGAACGCCTGGCCGCCGCCGAGCGGCGACGCTTCGAGCTGGGGTCGAGCGACTTCTTCCTGGTCAACCAGCGCGAGGAAACGGCGAACGACGCCCGCGTCCGGCTGATCGACGCACAGGCCCGCATCGCCGCCGCCCGCGCCGAACTCGCCGCCGCCACCGCCGACCGCGCCGCCCTGGGGCTGGAACCGTGATGTCGGGGAGCAGGCCCGGCATCCAGAAGGGCATCCGCAGCCCGTGGCGGGCGGCCATATTGACCATGGTCAATGTCATGCGCGGCCAGACGCCGCATGATCCTCTCATCCCAGGAGGACATGATGACGACCACCGACACCGAACTGCTGGTCACCCGCCAGGGCGTGCGGCTGCACGTCCGCCCGGCTTGCGACAAGGATGAACCCGCCCTCGCCGCCTTTTTCGCGCGGGTGTCGCCCGAGGATCTGCGCTTCCGTTTCCTGACCGGGGTGCGTGAGGTCAGTCATGCGCGCTTGTCGAGCATGATCCACGCCAATGACGAAACGAACGAAAGTCTGGTTGCCTTTGCCGATGACGGATCGATCGTCGCGGCGGCCATGCTGGCGGGCGACGACAACGCCACCACGGCCGAGGCGGCGATTGCGATCCAGCGCGACAGGAAACAGCAGGGCATCGGCTGGACCTTGCTCGATCATCTTGTCGAGCATGCCCGGCGCAAGGGATACCGGGCGATCGAGGCGATCGAGGACCGCGACAACCGGTCCGCTATCCTGGTCGAAACCGACATGGGGTTCGAGCCGCATCCCGTGGAGGGTGACCCGACGATCGTCAGGCTGAGACGCCACCTCGCCTGACGATCGGCCGGGGACGATCCCCGGCGTGGGTCAGAATTCCCGCCACTCGTCGTCGGCCAGCGCGGCGTTGCCCTGCGACACCAGCCGGATCGCGGGCTTGGACGGCGACGGGGCTGGCGCAGGCGCTGGCGACACCGGTCGAGCCACCGGCATCGCGACGGGGCTGGCGGCCCGGATCTGGAACCGGGCGACATGGGTCGCCAGTTCGTTGGCCTTGTCCGTCAGCTCGCGGGCCGCCGCCGTGGTTTCCTCGACCATGGCGGCATTGCGCTGGGTCACATCGTCCATTTCATCCACCGCGACATTCACCTGCCCCAAGCCGCCCGCCTGCTGTTCGGCGGAGTGGGCGAGGCTGCCGATCAGCGCCTTGATCTCCTCGACCCGACCGATGATCTGCTCCAGCGATCGTCCGGTCTCGGCCACGAGTTCGACGCCGCTTTCGATCTGCTCGTTGCTGGCGACGATCCGCGACTTCACATCCTTGGCCGCATCCGCCGATCGCTGCGCCAGCGCCCGGACCTCGCTGGCCACCACGGCAAAGCCCTTGCCTGCGTCGCCGGCCCGTGCGGCCTCTACGCCCGCATTCAGGGCCAGCAGGTTGGTCTGGAACGCGATGCCGTCGATGACGCTGATGATTTCCGAGATTTCGTGGCTGGACCGCTCGATCCCGCTCATCGCGGCCACCGCTTCACGCACGACCTGCCCGCCGCTCTGCGCCGCGCTGCTGGCGTCCGCCGCGACCGCGTCGGCGCGTTTCGCGTCGGAGGCGGAGCGTCCCACCATATCGGTGATCTGGTGCATCGAGGCGGCGGTTTCCTCCAGGCTGGCGGCCTGCTGCTCGGTCCGCTGCGACAGGTCCTCCGACGCCGAGCGGATTTCGCCCGAGGCGGCGCGGAGCCCTTCGGAGACGCCGCGCACCGCGACCATCGCCTGCTCCACCTGGGTCATGGCGTGGTTGAAGTCGCTCGCCAGAGACGCAAAGGGTCCGTCCAGCGCGACATCGATCCGGGCGGTCAGGTCCCCGGCAGCCAGGGCCTGCATCCCCGTCCCGATCGTCGAAACGATCAGCGCCGCCTGTTCGTCCTTCTGCCGATCGGCCTGCGCCAGCTGATCGCGCAGCGCGGCGGCGGCGCGCATCATGTCGCCGACTTCGTCTCGCGCGTCGTTCGCGGGGATCGCGACGGATCGCTCGCCCGCCGCCAGCTTGCCCAGCAGGCCGCTCATCGCGCCGACCGGCCGTGCGATCAGGCGAACCAGCAGCATCAACATGGTCATGGTCAGCACGGCGACGCCGATCACGGTGCCGATCACGATCCATTGGCTGGTCTGATAATTGTCCTTCGCCTCGGCCACCAGCGCGTCGATCGCCTGCGACTGTTTCACGCGCAGCGTATCGGCGGCCTTGTTCACCGTGACGAAATAGGGTCGCGCGACCCGGAAAAGCGCAATGGCCTGGGGCGACCCGGCCGTCGCCGCGCGCGAGGTTTCCTCGGCATGGCTCCGATATTCGTTCCAGTCGCGTACGAACGTATCGAGCGCATTGCGCGTCTCGTCATTCGCCAGACGGGGCCGAAGCCAGCGCGTCCGCTCCGCGATCTGGTCGCGAAGCTCGTCGATCCGCCGCTGCGCCACCGCCCGGTCCTCCGGCGTGACGGACAACAGATGCTGGCCGACCGTGGCGCGATAGGTCGCCGTGCTGGCGTTGATGACAGCGATCGCCTCGAGCTGGGCGCGCTGCTCGCCGCCCAGATTGACCGCGACGTCGCGCATTTCACCCAGGCGGACGACGGTGAGCGCCGCCAGTCCCATGAGCGCGATCAGCAAGAGGGAAAAGCACGCCAGCAGTTTTTTCGAGATGCGAAGATTTTGCACGGAGGCCGTTCCTTCAGTCTATCTGCGCCCCCCGGCGAGGGCCGCTCCACTGACGGCGCGAGGTTAAGCTTTCGGCACCAGACACGGTTAATTTGGATTAAGCCTGTAGCGGACGATGCCCGATTGCCGGACGGGCCGGACGATGTAAGGTCTGGGGCCGGAACGGATGCGACGCGCATCCCCGGACCAAGGGACCGAATGCCATGAACGGGATTTTCCGCCTGTCGCTGACCATCGCCGCCCTTGTCGCCTCCCCGCCCTTGCTGGCGCAGGATAGCGACGGCCAGGATCATCCGCTGTTGCCGCGCTATCCCGGTGCCGTGATCGACGGCTATCGCGCGCCCTCGCTCGACACGATCGTCATGCCGACCGGTCCGATCGCCAATGCGGAGGGCTCGACCAACCGGCAGACGCTGGAAGGCCGGGTCACGCATATCGATTACCGGGTCCGACCCGCCACGGCGCCCCTGCAGATCGAACGCTATTATACGGACCTTTTGCGCAAGGCCGGATGGACCACCGTCTATTCCTGCATCGGCCCGGCCTGCGGAAAGGCGATGGGCAGCCTGATTTTCAATTCGGGCAAGGTCGCGCCGGTCGGTCTGCCCGATGGTCTGTTCAACGACCGCATCCGGGTGATCGTCGCGCGGCACGACAATGACTGGGCGCTGCTCCACATCGCGGAGGGCCCCGACCGGTCGCAGATTTTCGAGGCGGTGGTGCAGGACACGGCCCCAACCACGCCGTAAAGCCAGCCCCCGACCTGACCACGGGACATTGCCGCGCCGGGGCCGATCATGGCATGGCCCCGGGCGTGGAGCAGCAACCCCAGATTCTCGTGGATGCCGACGCCTGCCCGGTGAAGGAAGAAATCTATCGCGTGGCCTTCCGCCTGGAGGTGCCGGTGACGATGGTCAGCAACACCCATTTTCGCATTCCCCAGCATTCGCTCGTCACACGCATCGTCGTCGGGGCGGGTTTCGATGCGGCCGACGACTGGATCGTCGAGCACGCCCATGCCGCCAGCGTCGTCGTCACGGCCGACATCCTGCTGGCCGACCGGTGCCTGAAGGCCGGTGCGGCGGTGATCGCGCCGAACGGCAAACCCTTCACCACCAGCTCGATCGGCAATGCGGTCGCGGTCCGGGCGATCATGAGCGACCTGCGTGCCGGCGGCGACCGGATCGGCGGCCCGCCGCCCTTCGCCAAGGAGGACCGGTCACGCTTCCTCTCCGCGCTGGACACGGCCCTGGTGCCGATCCTTCGCAAGGCGAGAGGATAGCGACGGGCGCGTGGCCGGTCCTTGATCGGCCATCATCGCCCGACTAGGGCGCGGGGCATGAACCGTCCGCTTCCCCTCCGCCGCCTTTTCGCCATGCTCACCCTGCCCGTGCTCGCGGCATGGCCCGCCGCCGCCCAGAAGGCTCCCGCCCCGAAGCCGGTGAGTGCCGATAACGCGATCATCCCCCTGCCGCTCAATCCGGTCCTGCCCCCGGCCAAGCGCGTCTGCGCCGCGCGCACGCCCACGGGCCTCGGCTATACGGTGCTGCGCGCCGCAGACGGGGCCAAGCCCGCCGCCGACGATACGGTGCTGGTCAACTATATCGGCTATCTGAACGCGACGGGGGCCGTGTTCGATCAGTCGATGCAGTCGCCAATGCCGCTGAACGGCGTCATTCCCGCCTTTTCGCAAGGTGTGCAGATGATCGGTCGCGGCGGCATCATCCGCCTCTGCGTCCCGGCCGCACTGGGCTATGGAGCCGAGGCATCGGGACCGATCCCCGCCAATTCCGACTTGGTGTTCCAGATCGAGCTGCTGGATTTCAAGACCGCCGCCGAAATCGACGCGATGCGCAAGGCAGCCGGTGTGCAGGCGCCCAAGCCCGCCCAGCCCTGACCCTCGCCGATTGTCCGTTGCCGGGGGGCAAGCGTTTTCAGGCGCTTGGCGCAACGCACGCCCCCCGCTTCGGTCGGCGCGACCCGGCCCCCAAGCCCCACTATTCTGGAGCCTCCGCATTGCCCTTCTGCACGGGCGGACGCTAGGACGGGCAGCATATCGTTAGAATGCAGGGGTCAAGGTGCCGATACTGGATTGGATGACGCGCGGAGAGGATGTGCGCGCGGCGGCGGCGGTGCCGTATCGGTTGCTGGAAGCGGTGCCCATGTTGAACGGCGGCGATGCGGACGCCGCCAACATGCTCATCCAGGGCGACAATCTCGACGCGCTCAAGGCGCTGCTGCCCTATTACAAGGGCGCGGTGAAGTGCATCTATATCGATCCGCCCTATAATACGCGGTCGGCGTTCGAGCATTACGACGACAATCTGGAACACAGCCAATGGCTGGCGATGATCTATCCGCGCCTCGTGCTGCTGCGCGAGTTGCTGGCGGAGGATGGTAGCATCTGGGTGTCGATCGACGACAATGAGGGGCATTACCTCAAGGTCGTGATGGATGAGGTGTTTGGACGACGGAATTTTGTGTCAAACGTCGTCTGGCAGAAGATTTACACTGTAAAGAATTCAGCAAGGCACCTTTCTGAAATGCATGACCACATTATGGTCTACGCCAAGAATGCAACCGAATGGCAAATCAACCTACTACCTCGATCGGAAGAGCTCAATGCGAGCTACACGAATCCTGATGCAGACATACGCGGCCCATGGACGACCAACGCCGTTCAAGCTCGCAACTTCTACAGCGCCGGAACTTACGAAATCCTCTCTCCCTCGGGCAAGGCCTTTAGCCCACCTGCCGGGACTTACTGGCGTGTATCGAAAGAAAATTTCGACAGACTGAACTCTGAAGGACGAGTGTGGTGGGGGCGTGATGGCTCTTCCATACCCCGGATCAAGCGCTATCTGTCGGAAGTCAAACAAGGAGTTGTTCCTGCGTCGATGTGGTTTCATGAAGAAGCTGGACAGAATGCCCAGGCAAAAGCGGAAGTGCGCGATCTCTTGAATGAAGCCCCCGTATTCGGGACGCCAAAGCCGGAAAAGCTTATGGAGCGCATTCTCGTCTTAGCTTCCAACCCCGGCGACCTCGTGCTCGACAGCTTCCTCGGCTCGGGCACCACGGCGGCGGTGGCGCACAAGATGGGCCGGCGCTGGATCGGGATCGAGATGGGCGACCATGCCGAAACGCACTGTAAGCCGCGCCTCGACAAAGTGATCGAGGGCGAACAGGGCGGTGTGTCCGAAGCGGTCGGCTGGACCGGCGGCGGTGGCTATCGCTATTATCGGCTGGGCGCGCCGGTGTTCGAGGCGGACGGGCATATCGCCGACGGCATCCGCTTCGCGACGCTCGCCGCGCATATCTGGTTCAGCGAGACGGGCACCCCCTTTACCGGCGCGGCCGACACGCCCATGCTGGGGGTGCATGACGGCATGGCTTATGCCCTGCTCTACAACGGCATCCTCGGCGACCGGTCCGTCAGCGGCGGCAACGTCCTGACCGCCGCACTGCTCGAACGGCTGCGGGCGGAAAGCGGCTGGGACGGGCCGATGACCGTCTATGGCGAATGGTCGAAACTGGGCGCGGCGCGGCTGGCCGAAGCCCAGGTCGTCTTCAAGCAGACCCCCTATGACGTGAAGGCGCGCTGATGGAACTGAAGGACTATCAGCGCCGGGCGCTCGACGCGCTGCGCACCTTCCTCGACCAGGCGGCGATCCGCGACCATGCAACCGCCTATGCCGCCGCCTGCGCAGTCGGCGAGCCGGGGGCCTATGGCGCAACCTATCGTCCGCTGAACGGACTGCCCGATGTGCCCTATTGCTGCCTGCGCCTGCCGACCGGCGGCGGCAAGACGCTGCTCGCCGCGCACGCCATCGGCATCGCCCGCGATACCTATCTGGCGCGTCGCTATCCGGTGGTGCTGTGGCTGGTCTCGTCGAGTGCGATCGCCGACCAGACGCTGGGCGCGCTGAAGAAGATCGGGCACCCCTATCGCCAGGCGCTGGAGGCGCAGTTCGGCGGCGCGGTCCGGGTGTACGGCATCGACGAGCGGCGGCAACTTCGCCCGCAGGACATGGCGGATGCCGCGACGGTGATCGTCGCGACCGTCCAGTCCTTCCGCGTCAACAATGTCGCCGATCGCAACGTCTATCGCGACGATGAAGAGCTGGAGCCGCACTTCGCCGCCCTGCCCCCCGCCGTGTCCGGCGCGGCCGATCTGGCCCGGCATGCCGACGGCCCGTGCCGGGGCAAGCCGATCGCCAGCTTCGCCAACCTGCTGAAGCTGCACCGCCCGCTGGTGATCGTGGACGAGGCGCACAACTTCACCTCCACCCTGTCGGGTGAGACGTTCGGCCGCCTGGCACCCGCCGCCGTGGTGGAATTTACCGCGACGCCGGTGCGCTCCAACGTCATCGTCTCCGCCACCGCCGCCGAGCTGAAGGCGGCGGACATGATCAAGCTGCCGATCCACCTGTCGCAGCATGGCAGCTGGCAGGCGGCGATCACCCACGCCGTCGACAACCGCGCCTGGCTGCATGGAATCGCGGCGCGAGACGGCGGCGGCATCCGCCCGATCGCGCTCTATCAGGCCCAGCCCGCGCGCGAGGGTGCCGAGGCGACGGTCGACGTCGTCAAGCGCCATCTGATCGAGGATTGCAAAATCCCCGAAGAGCGGATTGCGGTGGCCACGGGCAACCAGCGCGAGCTGGACGGCATCGACCTGTTCGATCCCGCCTGCATCATCGAGCACGTCATTACCGTCGATGCCCTGAAGGAAGGCTGGGACTGTTCCTTTGCCTATGTCTTCTGCTCACTCGCCAGCATTCGCAGCGGCGGAGCCGTCGAGCAGCTGCTGGGCCGCGTGCTGCGTATGCCCTTTGCGACCCGGCGCTCGTCCGAAGAGCTGAACCGCGCCTATGCCCATGTCTCCGAACGCAATTTCTTCGAGGCCGCCGAGGGCCTGAAGGATCGGCTGACCGAAATGGGCTTTGACGAGCGAACCGCGCTGGAGGCGATCGTCGAGCAGCCCGAGACGTTCGACTGGCGCGAGGACCAGCCGCTGTTCACCCGGCCCGAGCTGCCGGTGCTGCACGTGCAGGAACGCCCCGACCAGAGCGGCTGGACGCCGGAAATGGTTTCGGCGACGCGCATCGCCGACGATGGCGCGGGCGGGGTGGCGATCACGTTCGACACGACCGCGCCCGACACGGTGCTGCGCGAGGTCGCTGCGGCGGTCCGTGCGCCCGGCGCGTCGCCAGAGACGGCGATCGAAGCGTTCATCGTGCAGCGTACGGCCTCGCTGTCACCAGCCGAGCAGGGCGAGGTATTGACACTCCCCCGCCTGGCCATCGAGCGCGACGGACAGCTTGAGATCGTGTTCCCCGACACGTTGGTGGATGTCGGCGGCTGGGATCTGCGGCACGTCGACACCAGCCTGCCGGGCTTTACGCTGACCGACCGGCCCGACACGTTCGAGATGGACGTCGAAGGCGATCAGGTCGTCTATGCCCGTATCGACGCCGCCGCCGAACTGGCGCTGGACGACGCGACCGACTGGGACGTGGCGGCGCTGTCGCGCTGGCTCGACCGCACCACCCGCCAGCGCGACGTCGCCCAGCCGATCTTCCTAGAATATTGCCGCCGCGTGGTGGAGGGCGTCGCCGCACGCATCCCGCTCGCCCAGCTCGTTCGAGGCAAATATGCCCTGCGCCGCGCGATCGTGGCACGGGTCGGCCAGCTGCGCCGGGACGCTGGCGCGCGCGGCGTACAGCTCCTGCTCGGCGATATCGCCCCGGTGCTGGCGCTGGGTGACAACGGGTTCCGCTTCAGCAAGGCGGGCTATGACCCGCGCACGCCCTACAAGCCGGGGTACAGGTTCCAAAAGCATCTGTTCGCCCAGGTCGGCGACCTGAAGCACGGCGGCGAGGAATGGCAGGCGGCGGTACACATCGACGAACACCCGGCGGTCAAATACTGGGTACGCAACGTCGATCGCACGGCCTGGTCCTATGCGCTGCCGACGTCCACCGACCTGTTCTACCCCGATTTCGTCGCGGAACTGACGGATGGCCGCAAGCTCATCATCGAATACAAGGGCGCCGACCGCACGGACAATGCCGACAGCCGCGAGAAGAAGAATATCGGCGCGCGACTACAGGAGGTCAGCGGCGGCGAGGTGCTGTTCCTCTGGGCGGAGCGGGATCGCGACGGCAATGTCTCAAGACAATTGGACAGGGCCTTGGGATGAAGCCCCTTCATCGCCTCCCCCTTTTGAACGACTGTCCGGGTGAACGGCGAAAATGTATACACCGGTGGAGCCTTAACCTGCGTTTGCAAAGCTGCGCAGAATCGCGCAGGGGGGCGCTTCACACGGGGGCCTGGGACCGAACATGGGAGCGACGCATCGGGTCTTTGGGCGGTTGCCGCTGCTTCGCGACCGCAGGCCCTTGGCCTATCTGGCGGCGCTGCTGCTCTCGGCCATCGCATGGTGGATTCGGTGGGAGCTCGATCCCGCCTTCCCGCCGGGATTTCCGTACCTGACATTCTTTCCGGCGGTCATCATCTCGTCCTTCTTGTTCGGACGTGGACCGGGGACATTCTCGGCTGTCCTCTGCGGTCTTCTCGCCTGGTATTTTTTCATCCCTCCGACCCACACATTCGGGTTGGATTCGCGCACGTTCGTCGCCTTGGGCTTTTACGCTGGCGTCGTTGCGGTCGACATCGGCCTCGTCGATGCCATGCAGCGGGCCAATCAGCGCTCGTCCCGCCTGGCGGACGAGCAGCGGCAATTGGCCGAACGGACCGAGCTGCTTTTCAGTGAGTTGCAGCACCGGGTGTCCAATAACATCCAGATGGTCGGCGCCATGCTATCTCTGCAGCAGCGGCAGGTCATCGATCCGATCGCCCGCATGGTTCTGGCGGATGCGTCCACGAAGCTGCAGCTTATCGGTCGTATTCAGCGGCAGCTTTACTCGACGACGGGCGAGCAGGTGCCTCTGGACATCTTCCTCCGGGATTTGATGGCCGACCTGTTTGCCGCCGACACCAAGCCGGGAGTCCTGCATCGGATCGAGGCTGCTCCCGGGATTCGCCTATCCCCCGATCTGGCGATCCCGCTCGCGCTGATCATGGCCGAGGGTATTGCCAATGCGATGGAGCATGGCTTTGCCGATCGGGACTTCGGCGAGATTGCCGTCACGCTCACACGCGAAAACGACGCCATCGAATTGTGCGTGATCGACGACGGCGCAGGCCTGCCGCCAGGCTTCGATCTCCATCGTTCGGACAGCCTTGGCCTGAAGCTCGTGCGAAGCCTGGCCAAGCAGATGGAAGCGCAGGTCCGTATCGAAACCCTTCCCGCATCGGGTACGATCTTGCGCCTTTCACTGCCCCAGCGCGCTTGTCAGCCGTGAGACGCCGTGGCCGATTACGCTTGCGCACGGCCTAGATAGGGACAGCCATACGGGTCCGAGCCCTTCCGGCAGTCGAGCAACCGGATGGCTTTTGAGTGACCAAGCCTCCGGAAAATGGGCTTGAGATCGCGCTCCGATAAGCTCACGACGAAGCCTGACAGCATGTGACCCGGATCAGCCCTGGACACATTGACAGGCGGCTCGAGTCGCCAGCCGCAGCCCGCCCATTTCCTCACTATCGCGCGTCCGCAGCATCGGTTTTTCGCAGCCCTTTTATTTTCGCCTGTCATCGTGAATCCAAACCCCGCACGCCGCACAAGAATTCTGGCAGTACCAGAAAGCGCAAAACCCTCTGATAATTCGTTGACGGATGGTCCCGACAGGCAGATTTTAATCTAAATAACCCATATCTGGTACTACCAGAATGCCGGGAGAGGTGTCGTGCAAGTCTGGGCGCAGAATTACGATCCGTTGGGCAATATCTGGCTCTCCAGCCTGGTCGCAGCCGTGCCGATCATCTTCTTCTTTCTGGCGCTGACCGTTTTTCGCCTGAAAGGCTATGTCGCGGGGACGATCACCGTGGCGCTGACGCTGGCTGTCGCCATCGCGCTGTACGGCATGCCGGTGCACAGTGCTCTGGCGGCCGGCGTATTCGGCTTCTTCTACGGGCTTTGGCCGATCGCCTGGATCATCCTGGGCGCAGTGTTTCTCTACCGTATCGCGGTCGCCACCGGCGCGTTCGACATCATCCGGCAATCGATCCTGAACGTCACCGAGGATCAGCGTCTGCAACTGCTGCTAGTCGGCTTTGCGTTCGGTGCCTTTCTGGAAGGCGCGGCGGGGTTCGGCGCGCCGGTCGCGATCACCTCCGCCTTGCTTGTCGGCCTCGGCTTTCGGCCGCTCTATGCGGCGGGGCTGTGCCTGATCGCCAACACCGCCCCCGTGGCGTTCGGGGCGATGGGCATTCCGATCGTCGTCGCCGGACAGGTGACCGGCATCGACCCGTTCCTGATCGGGCAGATGGCGGGGCGGCAGTTGCCGCTGCTGTCGGTCCTCGTGCCTTTCTGGCTGATCCTGATCATGGACGGCCCGCGCGGCGTGCGCGAGACCTGGCCCGCCATTCTGGTCGCCGGTGGGTCGTTCGCCATCGTCCAGTTTCTGACCGCGCAGTTCATCGGACCGGAGCTGCCCGACATCACCGCCGCGCTCGCGACCCTGATCACGCTGCCCATCTTCCTGCGCTTCTGGCAGCCCAAGCGCATCTTCCGCTTCGACGCGGCGGAGGTCGCCGCCGACGGCGCGGTGCCGGTCGCGCCGGTCACGGCGCAGACCGTCCGCCATTCGCCCGCACAGATCGCCTGGGCCTGGTCGCCCTTCCTGATCCTGACCGTGTTCGTCACGCTGTGGAGCATCGCCCCGGTCAAGGCGCTGTTCGCCGCCGACGGGCCGCTCGCAAACCTCGTGCTGAAGCTGCACGTGCCGTTCCTCGACAAGCTGGTCGCCAAGGTGCCGCCGATCGTCCCGCAGGTCACGCCCTATGAAGCGGTGTACAAGTTCGACTGGCTGTCGGCGACCGGCACCGCGATCATGCTGGCGGCGATCGTCACCATCGCGTTCCTGCGGATGAAGCCGGCGGATGCGGCGCGAACCTTTGTCGACACGTTGAAAAGCCTGCTGATCCCGATCTATTCGATCGGCATGGTCCTCGCCTTCGCGTTCCTCGCCAATTATTCGGGGCTGTCGGCGACGCTCGCGCTGGCACTGGCGCATACCGGGTCGGCCTTCACCTTCTTCTCGCCGTTCCTCGGCTGGCTGGGCGTGTTCCTGACCGGGTCGGATACCTCGGCGAACGCGCTGTTCGCGGCGTTGCAGGCCAATACCGCGCACCAGATCGGGGTCAGCGACGTGCTGCTGGTCGCGGTCAACACCACCGGCGGCGTCACCGGCAAGATGATCTCGCCGCAGTCGATCGCCATCGCCTGCGCTGCGGTCGGGTTGGTCGGCAAGGAGTCCGACCTGTTCCGCTTCACCGTGCGCCACAGCCTGCCGCTCTGCGCGCTGGTCGGTATCATCACCACGGTCCAGGCCTATCTCATACCATGGATGATCCCATGAGCGGCCCAGCCAGCGTATCCCACCGCGCGGAAACCGCGATCGAGGCGCTGATCGCCCAGCGTAAATTGTTACCCGGCGCGCGCCTGCCCTCCGAACGATCGCTGGCCGAGACGCTGGGGGTATCGCGCAACATCCTGCGCGAGGCGATGAACCGGCTGGCGGCGCAGGGACGGATCATCATCCGCCCGCGCGCCGGGGCGATCCTGGCCGAGCCCTCGGCGCAATGGACCGAGCAGATGATCGCCGAACCGCTGGCCCCGCTGGTCGAGGCCAATCCGGGCTATGGCCATGACATTTTCGAGGTGCGGGAGTCCCTGGACGGCACCGCCGCCTATCATGCCGCCCGGCGCGCCGATGCGGTGGACAAGGACCGTATCCGCCGCCGCTTCGATGCGATGGAGAAGCTGCACGGCGCGGGCGACGTCGCGGCGGAGGCGCATGCCGACGCCGCCTTCCACCTCGCCATTGCGCATGCCTCCCGCAACGCGGTGCTGACGCATGTCATGTCCAGCCTGTTCGGGCTGTTGCACACCAGCATCTCGCAGAGCCGCGAAAAGATCTACGCCGTGCCGCGCACGTTCGAGGCGCTGTCGGCGCAGCACCGCGCGATCATGGAGCGGATCGTGGCGGGCGACGCGGACGGCGCACGCGACGCGGCCGATGTCCATCTCGAATTCGTGCGCACCACGGTCCGGCAGGTCGAGGACGACCTGGCCCGCACCGAACGCGCCACTGCCGCGCGCAGCGCCGAACTCTCGTTATAGATTGGGAACGACCCGATGATCATCTCCGCCCCCACCGACTATCGCGAAGCCGCACGGCGGCGCCTGCCGCCGTTCCTGTTCCACTATATCGACGGCGGCGCCTATGCCGAACATACGCTGCGCCACAATGTGTCGGACCTGTCCGACATCGCGCTGCGCCAGCGGGTATTGCGCGACGTCGCCGATATCGACCTGGGCACGACGCTGTTCGGCCGGTCGGTCGGCATGCCGGTCGTCCTCGCCCCCGTCGGCCTCACCGGCATGTACGCACGGCGCGGCGAAGTGCAGGCGGCCCGCGCCGCCGCAAGCAAGCAGGTGCCCTTCACCCTGTCCACCGTATCGGTCTGCGCGATCGACGAAGTGCAGCGCCAGTCACCCGCGCCGATCTGGTTCCAGCTCTATGTGCTGAAGGATCGCGGCTTCATGCGTGACGCGCTGGAGCGGGCGCAGGCCGCCGGTGTCGAGACTTTGGTCTTCACCGTCGACATGCCCGTCCCCGGCGCGCGCTACCGCGATGCGCATTCGGGCATGTCGGGACCGGGGGCCGCATGGCGGCGCATGCTGCAGGCGGTCACCCATCCGCGCTGGGCCTGGGATGTCGGCATCCATGGGCGGCCGCATGATCTGGGCAATATCTCGGCCTATCGCGGCGCGGCCACGGGGCTTGAGGACTATATCGGCTGGCTGGGCGCGAACTTCGATCCGGGGATCGGCTGGCGCGACCTGCAATGGATCCGCGATGTCTGGAAGGGATCGATCGTCATCAAGGGCATCCTCGATATCGAGGACGCGCGCGAGGCGGTGCGTTTCGGTGCCCAGGGTATCGTCGTGTCGAACCATGGCGGGCGACAGCTCGACGGCGTGCTCTCCTCGGCGCGCGCCCTGCCCGCCATCGCCGATGCGGTGAAGGGGCAGCTGACGATTCTCGCGGACTCTGGCGTGCGATCGGGGCTCGACGTCGTGCGGATGCTGGCGCTGGGCGCAGACGCGGCCATGTTGGGCCGTGCCTTCATCTATGCGCTGGCCGCCGATGGCCAGGCGGGGGTCGCCAACCTGCTCGACCTGTTCGATCGCGAGATGCGGGTGGCGATGGCGCTGACCGGCGTCCGGACGATCGCGGACATCGACTCCACCATCATCGCGCGCTGACGCCGACCGGGCCGGCGACGCGCGCCGGGCCTCTCGATAAAAGGACTACAGGATGCCGCATCTTCGGCAGCGGACGACGTGCGCCATGTTGCTTTGCGGCGAGGTGACGCAGTTGCAGCAGCAGCACATCAATCGATAGTTTCGCGCGTTGATCAAGGCTCATACCCGGGGATCATTCGCTGTACACAATGCGCACGGCTTCCGTCGACGAGCCGAGGCGCAAGGTGATACCCGCGCGTCCGGAAAGCTCACCGAACCGGTGGGTAACGCCAGCGTTGACCGCACGCCGGCGACCGTCATTTTCTTCCGTCGCCAATAGCGACTGTCGCGCAGCGTCACGGTCGGACCAGGCAGCTCAATCTGGCGCGTGTGGATTTTGGCAGACGAAATTGAGGGAAAACACGAAGCCCGCGCAGCCGGGCCAGGAACGCGTCGAATGCGATCGCGCCCACCCTCAATCCTCCGGCGCGATACGTATCCGACAATTGGTACTGATATTGCGAACTGCGAGCTGGCAGGCGAGGCGGGATCGGTCGGTGCGATAGCTGCTACTGTCGAGCAGATCGTCTTCGTCGGGACCGGGCGGCGGCAGGTCTTCTCCCCCCGCCTCGACATAGACGTGGCAGGTTGCGCAGGAGCAGCATCCGCCGCACATCGCCAGCAGTTCATCCACACCGGCATCACGGATCGCTTCCATGACGCTGACATCGGCAGCGCCCTCGACCTCGATACGGTCGCCGTCACGGGTAATGACCTCGATCGTTGCCATTACGCCGCTCCCGCCGTGATCAAACCCGACAACCGCTCTGTGATCAGATTTTGCGCATCGCCGACGATCCGCTCGATCAGTTGGCGACATGTCGGCACGTCATGGATCAGGCCCTGGACCTGCCCGGCCCAGACCAGTCCGGCGCCGAGATCGCCGGTTTCCAGCGCGGTCCGCCCCTTGGCACCGGACACCAGCGGCCGTATGTCCTCGAACACGGCGTCAGGGCGGGTGGAGATTTCGACGACCTGGTCCGACACGCTGGTCTTTGCCACCCGTCCCGTATTGTGAAAGCGACGAAAGATCAGGTTTGTCGCGCGTTCATCGTTCGCGACGATCAGCTGTTTGACCGCGTCATGGATCGGCGCTTCGACCGTCGCGCAGAAGCGGGTGCCCATGTTGATCCCCTCCGCACCAAGCGCGAGCGCCGCGACCAGCCCCCGGCCATCGGCGAAACCGCCGCTCGCCAGCATCGGGATTTTCACTTTGTCGGCGGCGGCGGGGATCAGAATCAGACCTGGAATATCATCCTCGCCCGGATGACCGGCACATTCAAACCCGTCGATCGAGATAATGTCCACGCCCATGCGCTCGGCCGACAGGGCGTGGCGGACAGCGGTGCATTTGTGGATCACCGTGATGCCGTGCGCCTTGAAGTCTTCGACATGCTCCTGCGGGCGATGCCCCGCCGTCTCGACGATCCGCACCCCGCTGTCGATGATCGCGCGGCGATATTCGGCATAGGGCGGTGGCGTGACCGACGGCAGGATGGTCAGGTTCACTCCGAACGGCTTGTCAGTCATGGTCCGGCAGCGGTCGATCTCGCGGCGCAAATCATCGGGCGTCGGCTGGGTCAGCGCGGTCAGCATGCCTAGCCCGCCCGCATTGGACACGGCCGAAGCCAACTCAGCCCGGCCGACCCACATCATGCCGCCCTGCACGATGGGATGTTCGATCCCGAGCAGCCGGGTTACGCGCGTAGCCAGGGCCATCACAGCGCCTCGATGATGGTGACGTTGGCGATACCGCCGCCCTCGCACATGGTCTGAAGGCCATAGCGCTTGCCCCGTGCGCGCAGGGCATGGACCAGGGTCGCCATCAGCTTGGTGCCGCTTGCGCCCAACGGATGGCCGAGTGCGATCGCCCCGCCATTCACGTTCAGTCGGACGGGATCGCCACCGACATGCTTGAGCCAAGCGAGCGGAACGGGTGCGAATGCCTCGTTCACCTCGTACAGGTCGATATCGCCGATCGACAAGCCGCTCTTCTTCAGCGCCTTGTCGGTGGCGAACAGCGGCTCCTCCAGCATGATGATGGGATCGCCCGCCGTCACCGTCATGTCGACGATCCGCGCGATCGGGTTCAGGCCGTGCGCCTTCAGCGCCCGCTCGCTGACCACCAGCACCCCGCTCGCTCCGTCGCAGATCTGGCTGGCATTGGCGGCCGAGATCATGCCGCCCTCCTGCAACAGCTTGACCGAGCCGATGCTCTCCAGCGTTGCGTCGTAGCGGATGCCCTCGTCGCGGACATGCGGCTCGCCATCGACCAGCACCGGCACGATCTCGTTCGCGAATGCTCCTGCGTCGGTCGCCGCGGCGGCGCGGCGGTGACTTTCCAGCGCGAAACGGTCGAGCGTCTCGCGGTCGAAGCCATGTTTGCGTGCCAGCATCTCGGCCCCGGCGAACTGGCTGAACTCCTTCACGCCGAACCGCTCGGCGATGCTGGGGCTGACCGGGCCGATGCCGATCCCCTCGCGCTGATGGAAGCTGAGGTTGGAAAACATCGGCACCCGGCTCATGCTCTCGGTGCCCGCCGCAATCACCACGTCCTGCGTACCGGACATGATCGCTTGGGCGGCGAACTGAACCGCCTGTTGCGACGATCCGCATTGCCGGTCGATGGTGACGGCGGGCACGCTGTCAGGCAGTTTGGAAGCAAGGACAGCGTTGCGTGCAAAGGCGAATGCCTGCTCGCCCGCCTGCGTTACGCAGCCCATGATGACGTCGTCGATCGCTGCCGGGTCCAGGTCGTTACGGTCGACCAGCGCGTTCAGGACATAGGCGGCGAGGTCGGCCGGGTGAACGCCGGACAAGCGCCCGTTGCGGCGCCCCCCGGCGGTGCGAACGGCATCAACGATATAGGCATCGGCCATGTCAGGCTCCCCAAGAAGCAGATAGGAAATCGGGTTTGCGGCGTTCGACGAAGGCGGCGATCCCCTCGCGCGCTTCGGCATTCCCCCCGGCGCGGGCGATCGTCTGAGCCTCGCGGTTCAGATGATCGGGCAGGGTCGCGGTTGCGCCATCGATCAGCAGGCTACGGGCAGCACCCAGCGCGGCGGTCGGCGAGGCGATCAGGCGCGCCACCACCGCTTCGGCCTCCTGCATCAGTTCGGCGTCCTCGACCATGCGCGTGACCATGCCGATCCGCTCGGCCTCTTCCGCCCCGATCCGCTGATTGGTGAGAATGATCGCCTGCGCCCGGCGAAGCCCGACAAGCCGGGGTAGCAGCCAACTCATCCCGCCATCGGGGCTGAGGCCGACCCCCGTGTAAGCGGCGGTGAAATGGGCCGATCGCGCGGCCAGCACGACGTCGCCCATGATCCCCAGGCTCAGCCCCGCGCCCGCCGCCGGGCCGTTGACCAGCACGACCAGGGGCTTGGCCATGCCCGTCAGCGTGAGGATCGCACCGTGGAGCGTATCGGCCAAGTCGTGGAGGAAAGGCCCCGCTTCTTGCCCGGCCCCCGCCATCGCGGCAACATCACCGCCGACGCAGAACAGGCGTCCCGCTCCGGTCAGCACGACGCACCGTATCGCCGGGTCGTCTGCCACGTCGCGGGCAACGTCGGCCAGATGGCGCGCCATGGCCGGATTTACCGCATTGCCCGCCTCGGGCCGGTTGAGCGTCAGCCAGGCGGCCCCGCCCTTCTTGCGGACCAGGGCATCGCTCATCGGCACGCCTCCATCGCTTCGCGGGCCAGTCGCGCCAGTCGGGGAAAGCTCGCCGCACGCTCGCGGGCATGGGCGGACGAGGCGTTACCCCGGATCACCCGCCCCTTGATCCCGTGGAATATCGCGGCGATGCGGAAGAAGTTGAACGCGATGTAGAATTCATAATCGGCGATTCCGTCGCGTCCGGTTCGCGCGCAATAGGCCGCGACATAATCGGCCTCGCTGGGCAGCCCCAACGCCGCGACATCCGCCCCGCCCAGCCCCGCAACGATATCCGGCGGCATCCGGTACATCATCGCATGATAGGCGAAATCCGCCAGTGGATGGCCCAACGTCGACAGTTCCCAGTCCAGCACCGCCAGGATACGCGGCTCGCTGGGATGAAAGATCAAATTGTCGCAGCGGAAATCGCCGTGCACGATTCGGCTCTCTTCACCCGCCGGAATATGCTCGGGCAACCAGGCGACCAGCGCGTCCATATCAGCATTGGGTCCGGCATCGGCGTCTTCCAGATACTGGCCGGTCCACCGCGCGATCTGCCGCGAGAAGTAATTGCCCGGTCGCCCATAATCGCCCAGTTCCACCGCCACCGGATCGATCCGGTGCAGCGCCGCGATCGTCGCGTTCATTGCATCGAAATAGGAGGGGCGCTCGACCCGGTCGATCTCGGCGAAGCTGGCGTCCCAGAAGATGCGGCCTTCGACCATCTCCATCACGAAGAAGGGCGTGCCGATCACCCCTTCATCCGCACACACGCCGTGCACCCGCGCCACCGGCACCGGGGTATCGGCCAACGCGGTCAGGATACGCGCCTCGCGAAGTACGTCATGCGCGCCTTTCGCCAGCGGCCCGGGCGGCTTGCGGCGCAGGACATAGCGGGCGCTTGGCGTAGACAGGCGATAGGTTGGATTGGACTGGCCGCCCTTGAACTGTTCGACGGTCAACGGACCATCGAAACCGGGTATGGCTTCGGCCATCCATGCCGCCAGCGCCGCTTCGTCAAAGCGATGCACCTCACGGACGGGCGTCGTCCCGGCATTGGCGACCTGATCGAGGGCACTGGCCATGGTCAGCAGCCCTTCCATTGTGGCGACCGCTTCTCGGCAAAGGCCGCTGGTCCCTCGATGGCGTCCTGCGAAGCCATCATCGTCGCGATCGCCGGATAATCCCATTGCTCGCACAGGAACCGATCGGTGGGCGTGTCCAGCCCGCGCAGCACCGCTTCCTTGGTCGCGCGGATCGACATGGGACTGCACGCCAGTATCTCGTCGGCCCAGCGCCGGGCGGAGGCGAGGACGTCGTCCTCCGCCACCTCGTTGACGAAGCCCAGCCTTTGCCCTTCCTCGGCGCTCACCCGCCGCCCGGTCAGCATCATGCCCATCGCCGGCTTCAGCCCGATGGTACGGGGCAGGCGTTGCAACCCGCCCGCCAGCGCCGCCAGCCCGACCCTCGGCTCCGGCAGCGCAAAAGCGGCATGCGCGCTGGCGACCACGATGTCGCAGGCCAGGACGATCTCGAAACCGCCCCCCATCGCGACGCCGTTCACCGCAGCGATCACCGGCTTGGCAAGGTCGAACCGCGCGGTCAGCCCGCCAAAGCCGCTGGGCGGGGTCGCCATGCCGCCGCCCGATGCCTGCTGCTTCAGGTCATGGCCCGCACAAAATGCCTTTTCCCCCGCGCCGGTGATGATCGCCACCCACTGGTCGGGATCGGCGGCAAAGGCGTCGAAGGCCGCCGCCAGTTCCTCATGCGCGGCGGCGTTCAGGGCATTGTGCGCCTCCGGCCGGTTGATCGTCACGATCGTCAGACGGCCTTCGTTCGCCACGGTGATATAGCGATGGGTCACTGTGCGGCTCTCCAATCCCGCTTGATTGTCTTGGCGAGGCTCCATTTGTGGACCTCGGTCGGGCCGTCATAGATGCGGAAGGCCCGCACCTCGCGGAACACCTGTTCGACGATGGTGTCGCCGGTGACGCCGGTGCCGCCCATCACCTGGACGCAGCGGTCGGCGACGCGCATCAGCGCCTCCGACACCGCAACCTTGGTCATCGAGCTTTCGGCGCCGCCGCTCTCGCCCGCGTCGAGCACGCCCGCGCACCAGTCGATCATCAATTCGGCCTGCTTCAGGTCGATCCGGTTCTCCGCCAGCATGAAGCCGACGCCCTCATGGTCGATGATCGGCTTGCCGAACGCCTCGCGGCGACAGGCATAGTCGGTGGCGATCTCGTTCGCGCGCAGGCATGCCCCCAGCCAGCGCATGCAGTGCGACAGGCGGGCAGGCGCGAGGCGGATCTGAGCGTATTTGAAGCCCTCGCCACTCTGGCCCAGCATCTGGTCGGCGGGGATGCGAAGATTGTCGATCCGCACGACCGCATGGCCACCAGGCATCGAATTGTCGATCGTATCCAGCACGCGCTCGACCGTGATCGCCGGGTCGGGCAGATCGACCAGGAACATGCAGGCCCCGTCATCGGACTTCGCCATGACGATGCCGACTTGCGCCCCCTGTGCGCCCGTAATGAACGCCTTGCGCCCGTTCACGACCCAGTGATTGCCGTCGAGAACCGCGCGGGTCTTCATCATCGAAGGGTCGGACCCCGCCCCACCCTCGTCCGCCGGTTCGGTCATGAAGAAGGCCGACCGCGCTTCACCCCGCACGAGCGGATCGAGAAAGCGTAGCTTCTGCTCCGCGCTACCGACCTTGCCGAGCAGATACATATTGCCCTCGTCCGGGGCGGCGGTGTTGACTGCCAGCGGCCCCAGCGGCGACAGGCCCGACTGGCGCAGGACATAGGCGGTTTCGCGCTGGGTCAGATGCTCGCCATCCGCCAGGATATGCGGAGTAAGGACGCCCGCCGCCCGCGCCTTGGCCCGCATCTCGATGACAAGATCGTCGGAGGGCCCATGCGCGTCGCGGCGGGGGTCGCGCTCATAAGGTACGACCACCTCGCGTACGAACGCCGCCACCGCCGCGCCGATTGCCTCGGCGCGTTCGGACGGCGCGGGACCGGTCAGGCTCATCGTGGTGCCATCCGGATCGCGCCATCGATGCGGATCGTCTCGCCGTTCAGCATCGGGTTGGTCACGATCGCCTCGACCAGTTGCGCGAACTCGTCCGGCTGGCCGAGCCGCGACGGAAACGGCACCTGCGCACCCAGCGAATCCTGTGCCTCCTGCGGCAGGGTGGCGAGCAACGGGGTCATGAATATCCCCGGCGCAATCGTCATGACGCGGATGCCGTAACGCGCCAGCTCGCGCGCGATCGGCAGGGTCATGCCGACCACGCCCCCCTTCGACGCCGAATAGGCCGCCTGCCCGATCTGCCCGTCATAGGCCGCGACCGAGGCAGTATTGATGACGACGCCCCGCTCCTCGCCCAGCGGGTCGGCGGCGTGGAGCGCAGCGGCGAATTTCGACAGGACGTTGAAACTGCCGATCAGGTTGATCGTCACGATCTTCGAGAAGGCCGCAAGCGGCAGCGGCTGCCCCTCTCGGTCGATAACCTTGGCGGGCGGGCCGATGCCGGCACAATTGACCAGAATGCGCGCCTTGCCATGCAGCCCTTCGGCCTCCTGAATGGCAGCAGCGACGGCGGCTTCGTCGGTCACGTCGACCCTGACGAAGTGCCCGCCGATCTGCTGGGCTAGCGCACTGCCCAGCTCGGCGTTCAGGTCGAAGATCGTAACCTTCGCCCCTGCCCGCGCCAGCCGTTCGGCCGTGCCGCCGCCCAGCCCCGATGCGCCTCCCGTGACGATGGCGGCTACGCCCTGGATATCCATGATCCTGTCCCTTTCGATGTCAGATGAGTTCGATGGCGATGGCCGTCGCCTCGCCGCCGCCGATGCACAAAGCCGCCACGCCGCGCCGCAGCCCCCGCGCCCGGAGCGCGGCGATCAGCGTGACGACGATCCGCGCGCCGCTCGCCCCGATCGGATGGCCGAGTGCGGTCGCGCCGCCGTTCACGTTCATCCGGTCGCGGGGGATGCCCAGATCGTGCATCGCGATCATCGCGACGGCGGCGAAGGCTTCGTTGACCTCGAAAAGATCGACGTCAGCGACGCTCCAGCCCGCCCGCTCCAGCACCTTGCGGATCGCGAAGACCGGCGCGGTGGTGAATAGGGCCGGTGCGTGCGCGTGCGCGGCGGTGGCAACGATCCGCGCCTGCGGGATCAATCCTTCCTGCTCCGCGACGCCGAGCGGTGCCAGAACCAGCGCGGCGGCTCCGTCCGAGATCGACGCGGAACTGGCCGCCGTGATGGTGCCATCCGCCGCAAAGGCGGGGCGCAAGTCCGGTATCTTGTCGGGGCGCGCCTTGCCCGGCTGTTCGTCGCGGTCGACCAGGGTGGTGCCGCTCCGCCCCGTAACCGGGACGGCGGCGATCTCCGCGACGAACGCGCCCTGCTCGATCGCCGCCTGCGCCCTCGCCAGGCTTTCCAGCGCATAGGCGTCCTGGGCTTCGCGGGTCAGGCCATAGGTTTGCGCGGAGTCCTCGGCAAAGGCTCCCATGGGCTTGCCACGATCATAGGCGTCCTCCAGCCCGTCCATCATCATCGAGTCGATCACCCGGTCATGCCCGATCCGCGCGCCACCGCGATGCTTGGGGAGCAGGAAGGGCGCGCCGGTCATGCTCTCCATACCGCCCGCAACGATCACCCGCGCCGATCCGGCGGCAAGCGCCTCGGCGGCCATGATGACCGCCTGCATTCCCGATCCGCACATCTTGTTGACCGTGGTCGCCTCGACCGATTGCGGCAGCCCCGCCTTGTGCGCCGTCTGTCTGGCAGGGGCCTGGCCGAGGCCGGCGGGGAGGACGCAGCCCATATAGATGCGCTCGATCCGTTCACCGACAATGCCAGCCCGCTCGACCGCCGCAGCGACCGCGACCGCACCCAGATCGACCGCGCTCAGGCTTGCGAAGGCACCCTGGAAACCGCCCATCGGCGTCCGGGCGCTACCCAGAATGACGATCGGATCAACCATGATGGTCTCCCAGGCCACGGGCGATCACCATCCGCTGGATATCGGACGTGCCCTCGTAAATCTGGCAGACCCGGACATCGCGATAGATTTTGGCGAGCCCGAATTCCTCCAGATAGCCATAGCCGCCCAGCGTCTGGATCGCGCCCGACACCACCGCCTCGGCAGTCTCCGACGCGAACAGCTTGGCCATGGAGGCGGCCTGAAGGGCGGGGAGCCCGGCATCCTTCAAGGCGGCGGCATGCAGCACCATCTGGCGCGCGGCCTCCAGCTTGGTAGCGAGGTCGGCCAATCGGAAGCCGACCGCCTGATGCTCGATGATCGGCTTGCCGAAGCTCCGGCGGTCGCGGGCATAGGCGATGGCGATGTCCAGCGCGCCCTGCGCCATGCCGACCGACTGGGCCGCGATGCCGATCCGGCCTGACTCCAGATTGGCCAGCGCCATCGCGTAACCGCGCCCCTCCTCGCCGAACAGGGCATCCGCATCGACGCGACAATCCTCGAAGCGCAGGCCGCATGTGTCGGACGCCCCCTGCCCCAGCTTGTGCTCGACCTTGTCGACGCCATAGCCGGGCGTGTCCGTGGGCACGAGGAAGGCCGACATGCCCTTGCGCCCCGCCGCCGGGTCGCTGACGGCGATCACCATCGCGACGGAGGCGATCTTGCCCGAGGTGATGAACTGCTTGGCCCCGTCGATCCGCCAGCCATCCTCCGTCCGCTGTGCCCGCGTGCGGATGGCTGCGGCGTCCGAGCCTGCATCGGCCTCGGTCAACGCAAAGGCCCCGATCGCCGCGCCGCTGACCAGGCCCGGCAGCCAGCGTTCGCGCTGCGCCGTTGATCCGAAAGCGATCAGACCATTCACCATGATCGAATTCTGGATCGACACGATGGTTGACAGGGCGCCATCCGCCGCCGCGAGCTCGATCAAGGCCAGCGCATAGGAGGCATAATCGGCGCCTGCCCCGCCCAGATCGGCGGGCGCGGTCATACCCATCAAGCCCATTTCGCCCAGCTCACGGAACAGCTCCGGTGGATAGCCCTCCGCGGCCTCGAACGCCGCCGCGTGGGGACGAATGCGCTCCTGTGCGAAGTCGCGCACGGCGTCGCGGATCGCGATCTGGTCGTCGGTCAGAACCAAAGGGCCTCTCCCATGCTCCCGTTCGCCGGGATGCCTGTTGCCCCATGGATAGCCGACAATGCCGCCGCAGGCTTTGCCCGGCATCGCCGTGCTTTTTTACATTTCTTGCGTCCCCGTTGCCGGGTGGCCAGCGACCGTGGTTCGCAACGGACATAAGATAAAAGGAGAGGCCCGATGCATCCGGCGAACCATGCCGCACGCCATCCCGACAAGCCCGCCATTATCATGGGCGGGACCGGCGAATCGATCAGCTTTGCCGAACTCGACGCCGCCTCGAACCGGAGCGCGCATCTGCTCCGCGCGCTGGGGCTGAAGCGCGGCGATGTCGTCGCCACCGTCTTCGCCAACGCGGCCGAAGCCTTCATCCTGGGCTGGGCGGCGCAGCGGTCGGGGCTGTACCAGACCGCGATCTCCTGCAAACTCAGCGCGCGCGACATGGCCTATATCCTGCGCGACTCGGGGGCCAAGCTGCTGGTCGTCTCGCCCGCCTATACCGATCTGGCGCGCGAGGCGGTGGAGGAAATCCCGACGCTCCTGACCTATCGCTGGACCGGATCGGACGCCCGGTTTGCCGACTGGAGCCTGGCCGCCGGGGGCTATCCCGAAACGCCGATTGCTGACGAAAGCGCTGGCACCGATCTGCTGTATTCGTCTGGCACCACCGGGCGGCCGAAGGGGGTGATGCCGCCGCTTCCAGCGGGGCCGATCGATGCGCCGACGCCATTGATGCGGATGGGGCAGGCGCTGTACGGCATGGGGCCGGACATGATCTATCTGTCCAGTTCGCCGCTCTATCACGCCGCCCCCCTGCGCTGGGCGATGGCGGCGCAGCAGCTGGGCGGGACGGTGGTCGTCATGGAGCGGTTCGAGCCGGAGACGGCCCTGGCGCTCGTCGCGCGCCACCACGTCACCCACGCCACCTTCGTACCGACGCATTTCGTGCGGATGCTGAAACTCCCCGATGCCGAGCGACTGGGGCATGACCTGTCCTCGCTGCGCGCGGTCATTCATGCCGCCGCCCCCTGCCCGGTGCCTGTCAAACGGGCTATGATCGACTGGCTGGGCCCTATCGTGCACGAATATTATTCGGGCACCGAATGCTGCGGCATCACCGCGCTGAGCAGCGAGGAATGGCTGCAACGGCCGGGATCAGTCGGTCGCGCCGTGCTGGGCACGCTGCACATCCTGAACGAGCAGGGCGACGAACTGCCGGCGGGCGAGACGGGCAATGTCTATTTCAGCGACGGCCCCCAATTCGCCTATCTCAACGATCCCGCCAAGACCGCCGAGGCGCATAATGCGCAGGGCTGGGCGACGCTGGGCGATATCGGGCGGGTCGACGAGGACGGTTATCTGTACCTGTCGGACCGCAAGAGCTTCATGATCATCTCGGGCGGGGTGAACATCTATCCGCAGGAGATCGAAAACCTGCTGGTCACCCATCCCAAGGTCGCCGATGCGGCAGTGATCGGGATACCGTGCGAGGAAATGGGTGAGACGGTGATGGCGATCGTCCAGCCCGCCGTCGGGGTCACAGGCGACGAGACGCTGGCGGAAGAACTCCAGGGCTTTGCCCGGCGGGAACTGGGCGGGGTGAAAACACCGCGCCGGTTCGCGTTTCTGGACGAACTGCCCCGCGAACCGACCGGCAAGCTGTTCAAGCGGCTGCTGCGCGACCGCTATGCCGCCTCAGGATAAAAGGAGCTCCTTCAGCGGCCGTGCGGTATCGGCCAGCAGCTCCGGTGCGATCGTCGCCCCCGCCTGCACCAGCGCGCGGCCCTGGACATAATCCTTGACCGCGTTGACCGCATCAATCGCGATCACGCGCCCCTGCCGCAGATAGACGACCGAAAAGCTGCGCGCCGCCGGATCGCCACGCAGTACCGCCGCGTCAAAGCCAGCCGACAGACCAATGGTCTGGAGCTTCAAATCATATTGATTGGACCAGAACCAGGGCACCGCGTCATAATCGACCGAGCGTCCGACGATATCGCGCGCCGCCGTCACCGCCTGGTCATTGGCGTTCTGGACCGATTCCAGCCGGATCACCGCGCCATCGGCATAGCGGTTGGAATGCGCGGCGCAATCGCCGATGGCGTGGATATGCGGCAAACTGGTCCGGCAACAGGCGTCGACGATCACGCCATTGCCCGCTTCCGCCCCCGCCTGCACCAGCGGTTCGACCGCGGGGACGATGCCGATCCCGACAATGACCATGTCGGCGGGCAGCAATGCGCCGCTCTCAAGCCTAACACCGGTCACCCGGTCCACGCCCTCAATGCAGGATACGCCGACGCCCAGCATCAGCGTGACGCCATGCGCCCGGTGCTCTGCCTCGTAAAAGCGGGACAGCGGCTCGCCCGCCACGCGCGCCAGCACCCGATCCTGCGCCTCGACCAACGTCACGCTCTTACCGAACTTCGATAGCGCGGCCGAGGCCTCCAGCCCGATATAACCGCCGCCGATCACGACGATTCGTTCAACCGCATCCCATTCGCCGAGCAGCCGGTCGACATCGGCACGGGTGCGGACGGTGTGGATACCCGCCAGATCATGCCCGGCACAGGTCAGGCGACGGGGCTCGCCCCCGGTCGCCCAGATCAACTCGCCATAGCCGATAGTCCGACCGGCCTCGGTCAGCACTGACTTGGCGACAGGGTCGACCGTCACGACCGTCTCACCGAGCAGAAGCGAGACACCGCGCTCGGCCCAGAACGTCTCGGGTCGAATGAGGATGCGCTCGAAGGATTTGATGCCCGCCAGATATTCCTTGGACAAGGGCGGGCGCTCATAGGGTGGGTGCGGCTCGGCCCCCAAGATCGCGACGGACCCCGTGAATTTCTCCTGCCGGAGCGCCACCGCCGCCTGTGCGCCCGCATGACCGCCACCGACGATCAGCACGTCATAATGCTCCGCGCTCACGGAATCAGCACCACCTTGACGCAATCGCCGCGCTTCTGCGCCTCGATCGCGGCGTTGATCTCGGTCAGCGGGAAGGTCCGGACCAGCTTGTCGAAGGGAAATTGCCCGTCGCGATGCGCGGCGATCAGTTCGGGGATGAAGCTCTGCGGATCGCTATCCCCCTCCATGATGCCGACGACGCGCTGGCCATAGGTGATCATACCCGCGATGTTGATGCTCAGCGCCGCGTCCGCATTGCCCGGCACGCCGACCAGCCCGAGCATCCCGCGCGGGGTCAGCGCGGCCAGCACCGCCTCCATCATCTCGACACGGCCGCTGGTGTCGAAGGCATAGTCCACGCCGTCGGCCACGATTGTGCGGATGGCGGAGGTGACGTCGCCCGCCATCGGGTCGATCACGTGGGTCGCGCCCAGTTCACGGCCGAGATCACGCCGTTTCTCGACCGGCTCGACCAGGATGATCGTCGCGCAGCCCCGGATCTTCGCCCCCATCACCGCCGCCAGCCCGACCGGCCCGCCGCCGACGATCACGATCGACGATCCCGCATGGCACGCCATCGAGCGCATCACGCCCCCCGCCCCGGTCTGGAACCCGCAGCCAAGCGGTCCCAGGATCGCCAGCGGTGCAGCCGGATCATTGACCTTGACCACATTGCGCGCGCGGACGATGGCATCGGCCGCGAAGCTCGATTGCCCGAAAAAGTGCGACGAGATCGCCTCGCCGTCCTTGGAATAGGCCTTGGACCCGTCCTCCAGCCGCATTCCCGCATAATTGAGTGGCGGGAACTCCCGGCAGTAACTGGGCAGATGCTCGCCGCACTGCGCACAGTGTCCGCAACTGGAAAAACCAAGCACCACGGAATCGCCGACCGCGAGACCCTCGACCCCCGGTCCAAGCGCCTCGATCACCCCGGCGCCCTCATGGCCGAGCACGGCGGGCAGCGGATAGGGCACGAACTGGTCGCGAAAGATCAGGTCGGTGTGACAGAGGCCGACCCCCGCAATCTTGACTCGCACTTCACCCGCACGAGGGGCCTCAATCTCGACCGTCTCCAGGGTGAAATCCCCCTTGGGTTCGCGGGCGACGGCGGCAATGGTCTGCATATATGACCTCGATCTACTGAAGTGTGTGGCGCCAGCCGCTGGGCGTGTCCCCGGCATATTGGCGAAAAGCGCGGGTGAAGTGGCTCTGGCTGGTGAAGCCGGTCATCTCCGCCACCTGCGCGATGGAAAGATCGGACTGGCCCAGCAGGTCGCGGGCGCGATCAAGCCGGGCCTTCATCACATATTGGTGCGGCGTCACGCCCGTCGCCCGTTTGAACACGCGACAAAAATGCGAGGGCGTCAGCCCGGCCTGCGCGGCCAGGGCCTCCAAGCTGTGATCCTCCTCGGGCCGCCCGAGAATGTCGTTCATGATCTGGTGGATGCGATAGGCGGAGAAGTCGGCGCTAGGGAACGCTCCCTCGCTGCTCGGCGGCGAACTGCGCAGCGTGTGCATCTTCAGCGCATCGAGCAGCGTGCCGATATAGGCGGTCCGCTCGACCGTCTGCGCGGCATAGAGTTCGCTGAGGATCTGCCGCGTCAGCGCGATACCCAGCGGATCGGCAAAGGCAAAGCGCATCTCGCGAAACCGCTCGACCGCGCGCTGGTCCTGCAACTGGGCCATCGGGACCGAGACGGTGACGACGTCCAGTTCCCCGTCGATCCGCCAGCCGGTGCTGCATCCGGCGGGTACGATCGTGGCACATCCCGGAATGGAGCGCGAGTGGCTCCACTGGTCCGCTTCCCAGAGCCGGGTGTCGGGCTTGCCACCGACATGGACGACGAAGACGGGATCGACGAGGGCGGGCAGTTCATAGCTGCCGATGAACTGGCGCCAGCGGGCGAACTGCCACGACCCCAGGTTGACGCTGCGATCCGGCGCTCG
>CAJYRW010000039.1:0-19324 GCA_913777475.1 uncultured Sphingomonas sp.
CGGAAGTCGGCCGGATCGGCGAAGGTCGCGATGGTGGACAGGTCGGGAAAGGCCTGAAAGCCATATTCCGACATGAAGCGCGGGCAGCTGTCGGTGTAGCGCTCGACCGGCTTAGAGCCCGACCAGACGTCCCAGAAATGGCGGTCGCCATCCTTGTCGGTATCGGTCGGCCCCTCATAATCGGTCGAGGGCGAGCCCGGCCAATAGGGGATGCCGGGCGAGTTCTTGGTGACCGCCTCGCGCAGCACGCGATCGAACAGCACCGCCATGCCGGTGCCGATCCGCTCCTGCTCGTCGGGGCCGACCGCCTTCTTGAACGCCTTGCGATCCGACCAGTTTTCCCAGCCCGACAGCACTTCGTTATTGCCCGCCCAGATGACCAGCGAGGGGTGCGATTGCAGGCGCGCGACCTGCTCCTCGGCCTCGACCCGGACATTTTCGCGGAACTTGGCGTCGGGGGGCGTGACCGCGCCGCCGAACATGAAGTCCTGCCAGACCATCAGGCCCAGCTCGTCGGCGGCGTCGTAGAAACGGTCCTCGGGATAGTAACCGCCGCCCCAGATGCGGACGATGTTCATGTTCGCCGCGACCGCTTTTTCCAGCATCTGGCGCTCGGTGGCGGCGGCGACGCGGGCGGGGAAGGCGTCGAAGGGGATGACGTTGGTGCCCTTGGCGAAGATGACGTTGCCGTTGATCTTCAGACCGAAGCTGCCTCCTTCACGGACCAGCTCGACCGTGCGCAGACCGGTGCGCTTCTCGACCGCATCGGCCCCGGCGAGCGCGGCGGTCACGGTGTAGAGCGGATGCGCGCCGAAGCCGACCGGGTGCCAGCGTTGCGGCTTGGTGATCGAGACCGGCACGACCACGTCATTCTCGCCCGGCTGGAGCGCGACGTCCCGACGCACCCGGATGCGCTTGCCATCGGGGCCGATGACGGTCACGTCCATCCGCCCCGTCTGCGCACGGTCCGCGACGACCGAGGCACGAGCGAGGATGCGCGCTTCGGCATCGGTCAACGCTTCCTGCTCGATGCGCAGATTGTCGATGCGCGCGGCGTCCCAAGCTTCCAGACGGGCGGGGCGCCAGATGCCGATATCGACGATGCGCGGTGCCCAGTCCCAACCATATTGGTATTTCGGCTTGCGGATATAGGGCGAGGTCTGAACGCCCTTGGGCTCGTCACCATAGGGCGAGTCATATTCGCTGGGTAGCGGATGCTTCTCGGCCAGCACCATCGGCTGGAGCGTCTTGATCGGCGAGGCGAAGGTGACGACGATCTCGTTCGCGCCCGCCTTCAACAGCGGCTTGGCATCCGCGCGCCAGCGACGGTGCGCATTGTCCGCCGACAACAGGCGCTGCCCGTTGACCGTGACGGTCGCGAAGGTGTCGAGCCCGTCGAACACCAAGTCCAGGTGATCGCGGCGCAGCATCTCCGGCGTCACGTCCAAATTGGTGCGATACTGCCACCCGGTCAGGCCCGCCCATTGGATCGGGGCCTCGTTCGCACCTTTATAGGGATCGGGCACGATGTTGGCGGCGATCAGGTCCTGCTGCACGCTGCCAGGCACGGTCGCGGCCAGCCAGTTCGCCGCCTGGGGATGCGCGCTGGCGGCGGCGGCGTCCTTCGGATCGATCCTCACCTGCCAGCGATCGAGCGACGCCACCGTCTTCGGGGCGGCCAGGGCGGGGAAGGGCAGGGCGAGCGCGGCCAGGATCAGACCGAGACGATGTTTCACAGCGATTTCCCCGAAAGCGGCATCGCTGCGCCGGGTCGGGTCGACCGCGTGCAGGATGCAGGACGATGGCTTGGACCAGAGAAGGGCGCATGGCGCGGACGCGCGACGACAGCGGGGCAGGTCCCCGATCGCGCCAGGCTCTTTCTCGCCATCCGTCACCCCCGTCATCACCGGCTTGTCGTGCGCCGGTATTCTCATGGTATGTTTTGGTATCATGGCGAGGTGAAGGGGGGGCGTCCACCTCTTTTCTGGTGCGATCGCTTATCCCATTGCGTCTGCAATGGATTGGCGGGTCAATGCGCCATGCCCAGCCCCAGCAGGCCGATGATCCAGATCAGCAAAACGATCGCCGCCATGACCGAGACGACCACCGTCATCAGCAGACCCGATACCGGACCCAGGCGATAGGCCCCGCGAATCTGGAGGAAGAGATGCACGGGAAAGGCGAGCATCAACAGCCCTACGCCGGGCAGATGCGCGAGCTTCGTCCACAGGATCATCGCGACCATCAGCAGGCTGACGAAGCTGAGCGAATAGGTGACGAACACCGCATGGTCGAACATCGCCAGCCCGCGCTTCCACAGGAAGAACAGGCGCATGAACGGCATCGACAACAGGATCAGCGCCCAGGAGAATTTGTAACCGTTCGCCTCCATCTTGAAGAGGAGGAATTCGGGATCGCGAATGGCATGGACGATCTTGGCATCCAGCGATTTCCAGCCGGTGATGACCTGCTCCCGGTGCTCTTCATGACTGGAACTGGTTTGGTTTCCAGCGCCCAGCGTCATGGCTCTGGCGGTGAAGTCCATGCTTTGCTTCTGGTCGACCAGTTCCGCCCGCTGTTTGTCGAGCAGCGTGGTGTCACGTTTGGCGGCGACGGCCGCGGCGCGATCGCGGTCGATCACCGCGATCCGCTGGTCGACCTTGGCGACCTCGGCGCGCAGTTCGGTCGCGGCCTCCTGCGTGCCGGGCGCATGGAAGGTCGCGAAGCCCCCCAGGGCCGAATAGGCGACGTACAGCAGGAAGACACTGAACAGATAGAGCGCCAGCGGGGACAGGAAGCGCCGTCGCTCGCCCGCGATATAGCGCCGGGTCAGTTCACCGGGCTTGGCGACCAGCATCGCCATCGTCCGCCACACCTGCCCCTCGATATGCAGGACGCCGTGGCTGAAATCATGCCACCACGCGCCCAAGGTGCGGTGGATGTGCGACGACTGGCCACAGGCGTGACAGTAATGGCCGACCAGCGCCGTGCCGCAGTTCAGACAGGCCTTCGCCTGTTCCCCCAGCATTTCTTCCCCGCGCATCTTATCCCCTTATCGATGCAAACCCCTTTGACGAGACACGATAATTCGCCGCCCGACGCAAGGCGAAAGATCGAAGGCCGTCAGCTTTGCGCCGACAGACGGGTATCGACCAGATCGAGCTCGCGCCCCAGCCGCTGTGCGGTCTCCGACCCGATGGCGCGCGCGTTGAGCAGGTCGAACACGACCCGCCGCTCGGCCCGGATCGCGGCCAGCCGCATCCGCCTTTCGACATCCTCCAGTCGCTTGGCATCGGGATCGACATCGCCCTCCAGCGTGTCGATCCGGCTGCGGTAACCGTCCATCAGGCGGGAGGCGATCTCGACATACTGGTCGGCATCGTCGCGACCCTCGGCCATCTCGTGCTGGAGCCGCTCCAACTCGGCGATGGCGGCCTTGGCGGCGGCGACGCGGGTATGGTCCAGTTCGCTCATGCCGTCCTGAACGGGCAGGGCGAGGCCGCGCAGCAGCAGCGGCAGGGTCAGGCTGGCTATGACCAGCGAGGACAGAATGACGCCGCAGGCCAGGAAGATGACCAGATCGCGCGCCGGAAAGGGCGTGCCGTTGGTCAGCGTCAGCGGAAGGGTGAGCGCACCCGCCAGCGTGATTGCGCCGCGCGCGCCCGCCACCGACATGGCGGTAATGATCCGGCGCGGCGGGCTGGTCGGATTGGGCAGGTGCCGCTGGCGGAACAGCGTGAAGCGCAGCGCGACCCAGGTCCAGGCGAAGCGCAACGCGGCCAGCCCGGCGACGATCGCCAGGACATAGAGGCCCAGCCACCAGAGACTGTCATGCCCGGTCAGCATCACCGTGGCGCGCGCGCCCGCGAACACCTGCGGCAACTGCTCGCCCAGCAGCACGAAGATGATGCCGTTCAACGTGAATTGCAGCATGTCCCACACCGCCTGCCGCCGGATGCGGATGGCGGCGCGCACCCCCGACGAGACATTGGTGAAGGACATGGCGATCCCCGCCGCCGCCGAGGCAAGCACGCCCGAACTCTCGACATGCTCGGCGACCAGATAGGCCGCAAAGGGGATCAGCAGGCTGACCAGGATGTTCGATCCGCTGTCGTCGCCGAAATGGCGCGAGAAGCGGTTTTTGGCGGTCACCGTGCCCCAGGCGATGCCGACACCCAGCCCGACGCCGGAGATCGCCATCCACAAAAAGGTCAGCCCCGCATCGGCCAGCGAGAAGGTGCCAGTCAGCGCGGCGGCGACCGCGAAGCGCAGGCACACCAGGCCGGAGGCGTCGTTGAGCAGCGACTCCCCCTCCAGAATGTGCATCATCCGCTTCGGGATGGGGGCCTTTTGCGCGATGGCGGACACCGCGATCGGGTCGGTCGGCGAGACGACGGCCGCCAGCGCAAAGGCCACCGCATAGGGGATGGCCGGGATCATCCAGTGGATGAACAGTCCCATGCCGAGCACCGTCAGAAAGACGAGGCCCAGCGCCAGTCCCAGCACCGCGCCCGCGTCGCGGAACAGCTCGTCCTTGGGAATGCGCCAGCCGTCGAGGAACAGCAGCGGTGGCACGAACAGCAGGAAGAATATCTCGGGGTTCAGCTCGACCCGTACCTGCGCGATCCCGCCGATCACCGCGCCCAGCGCGATCTGGACCAGCGGCCGGGGCAGGGCGGAGGGCAGCAGGCGGGACAGGACCCCGCTCAACACGACGGCGAACATGAGAAACAGGCTGAGCGTGACGACGTCCAATCGGGGACCTTTCGGGTGCAGCGGTTGGAGCGACCATGGCGGCAAGCGGCACGGCCGAAGGATCAGCGAACCGCCAGGGCGATTCGCGCGAAGCTCATGAATGCCATGCGGGGTAAGGGTGGTTCAACCCGTTAAACGGGTTTTACGGGTTGATGGCGGCAAACCAATCCTCCCCGGTACGGGGAGGGGGACCATGCGCAGCATGGTGGAGGGGGCGTGCGGCAAAGGACAGCCACTGAAGCCCCCCCCGTCGGCGCTTCGCCCTGCCCCTCAGGTATCGGGGAGAATTTACGCGGCCGCGCGCATCCCCTGGTCGATCGGCGCCAGTGCCGCCAGGAACTGTTCCGCACTCGCCCGCCAGGTAAAGCCCTGCCCGAAATGCGCACACGTCTCGCGATCGAGAGTCAGCGCGCCCGCGATCGCACGGTCCAGCGCTTCGTCCATGACCCCGACCTGCGGATTCAACACATCGAGCGGACCCTGCACTGGCAGCGCGGCGACCGGGGTGCCGCAGGCCAGTGCCTCGATCATGACCAGCCCGAAAGTATCGGTGCGGCTGGGGAAGACGAAGACATCCGCCGCGCGGTAGATGGCGGCCAGGTCCTCACCGAACTTCGCGCCCAGAAAATGGACATGCGGATACTCCGCTGCCAGCGCGGCGCGGGCTGGGCCGTCGCCGACCACGACCTTCGATCCGGTGACGTCGGTGGCGAGGAAGGCGGCGATGTTCTTCTCCACCGCCACGCGGCCCGCATAAAGCTGTACGGGGCCGGGCAGGCTGCGGACGAACGCATCGCGCGGGCCGTCGGCGCGGAACAGCGTGGTATCGACGCCGCGTCCCCAATGACGGCTCTGCGGCAGGCCATGCGCGGCGAGTGCTTGTGCCACGCTGGGCGTCGAAGCCAGGATCGCGGTGGAGGGGGCGTGGAACCAGCGGACGTAACGCCAGACGAATTCCGGGTTCACCGCCCTGATCCGCGCCGCGACATATTCCGGGAACTGGGTGTGGTAGGCGGTGGTGAAGGGCAGCCCCTGTGACAGGCACCAGCGCCGCGCTAGCAGACCCAGCGGCCCCTCGGTCGCGATATGCACCGCCTCTGCCCGGAACTCTGCCAGCGTGCGCCCGACCAGGCCCGGACGGGGCAGCGCCAGGCGGATTTCGGGATAGGTGGGGCAGGGGACCGAGGCGTAGAGATCGGGCGAGATGATGGTCAGTTCATGCCCCATCGCGCGCAGCTCGGCCGAGACCGATTGCAGGGTGCGGACCACGCCATTGACCTGGGGTGACCAGGCGTCGGTAACAATCGCGATCCGCATCCGTCTTGGCCCCCTTCGTGCCTCAGGCAGCGATGGTCGCTGGGGCGGCCACGGCCGCGACCGGACGCTGACGCCGCGCTTCCATCTCGTCGCCCCAGTGCAGGATTTCCATCGTGCCGTCGAAATGTTCGACGAGCGCGGTGCAGCCCTCCACCCAGTCGCCGTCATTATAATAGGTAACGCCGCCGATCTCGCGAATTTCCGCGGTGTGGATATGGCCGCACACCACGCCGTCGACGCCGCGCGCACCCGCCGCATGGGCAACGACTTCCTCGAAATGCGAGATGAAGGCGACCGCGTTCTTGACCTTGGCCTTGGCGTGCTTGGACAGCGACCAGTAAGGGCGCTTCATCCACCGCCGAACGATGTTCACCCAGCGGTTCACTTCCATCAGCGCGGTATAGGCGAAGTCGCCGACATGGGCGAGCCAGCGATGCGCCAGCGTGATCGCATCGAACTCGTCGCCGTGCAGGATTAGCAGGCGGCGGCCGTCCGCTGTCTCGTGGATCGCCTTGCGACAGATGGCGATGCCGCCGAAATCCATGCCGGTGAACTGGCGGAAGATTTCGTCGTGATTGCCGGGGATGTAGACGACACGGGTGCCGCGCTTGGCGCGCTTCAGCAGGCGCCACACCACGTCATTGTGCGCGGCGGGCCAGTAGAATTTCTTCTTCAGCCGCCAGCCGTCGATCATGTCGCCGACCAGATACATGGTCTCGCTGTCGACATGATCCAGGAAGTCGATCAGCATCTCGGCATTGCAGCCGCGCGTGCCGAGATGGACGTCGGAGATCCAGATGGTGCGATAGCGACGCCGTTCGTTGCCCTCCGGCTCGGGTGTGACGGGCGCGCGGGGGATGAAGTCGAGGATGGCGGCGTCTTCGTGCAACGAACCATCGATCGGAATGCTGGTGATCGGCATCGGCATAACCCCACGCTTGGCGTTATGCGTGTCATGCCTGTCATCTGTTACGCGCGCGTCGCAAATCGGTGACAGAGACAAAGCAGTTTAATGACTCGTTAAAGTCAGAGTCTGTGCCACCCAAAGAAAAACCCGCCGATCCCAAAGGATCGACGGGTCGAAAGGTATCCGGTCCCTCATCCGCGATGGGAGAGGGAGCCCGGAGGGAGGATGGCTTAGAAACGCACCGCGACCGAGGCCGCATAGGTCCGGCCGTTCTTGTAGAAGGCGGTCGGACGGTCGGGCGTCGCGTTATACTGGTAATAGGTCTCGTCGAGCAGGTTCTGCGCGTTGACCGACAGCGTGATCTCCTTGGTCAGGTTCACGCCTGCCGAGAAGTCGAGCTGGCTGTACGGCGCCACCATTTCACGCGAGCCGAGGCGGCCGATCGTGCGGAAATAGCTGGAGCGGTAGTTGTAGCTCAGGCGCGCCTGGAAGATCCCGCTTTCGAAATAGGGGATCACGTTGACGGTGTGACGCGACAGATATGGCAGGTTCAGCGCCGCGCCGGTCGTGTCGACCGACGAGGTCGAGCTGTCCTGGTACGAATAGTTCGCCTGAATGCCGAAGCCACCCCAGATTTCGGTCTGACCCGAAATCAGCGCGCCATTCACCTTCGCCTTGCCGCCGTTGATCGGCTGGTTGACGTTGTAGGTGGTCAGCGCGCCCGCCAGCGTGTTGAAATACACGGCGTTGGTGCGGGTGTTGATGATGTAGTTCGAGATGTCACGACGGAACAGCTCGACCGCGACCAGCGAGCCGGCGCGCGGATACCATTCCGCGGTCAGTTCGTAGTTGGTCGATTCATACGGCTTCAGGTTCGGGTTGCCGCCGCCGCCGTCGCGGGTAACGTTGTTGAGCGAAAGCGACGCCGCCAGATCCTCGTAACGCGGACGCGAGATCACCCGCGCCACCGCACCGCGCACCAGCACCTTCGGGCTGATCGAATAGGCGATGTTCACGCTGGGCAGGAACTTCAGGTAATCCGTGGTGGTGGTGGTGGGCACCGGCACCGGATTGACGAGGTTGCTCTGCGTCACGGCGTAGCTGGACTCGTCGCGGGTATAGACCAGACGACCACCGATGTTGCCGCGCAGGCCACCCTGGTCGAAATTCGCCTGGATATACGAGGCCATGACGGTTTCGCGCACGCGGGTCGAGGCGCCGACCTTGTTGACCAGCGGGCTGTTGATCGCCTTGGACAGGATGTCGATCACCGCCTGGTCGGGCAGGTTCAGATACTGGGTCGCATTGCCCGAACCGCCGGTGCCGTCGAACACGCCGCCCGGGGTCGCCAGCGTCGGCACGCCGAACTGGTTCGCGGTCATCGACGTGGTCATGTAGGTGTTGATGCCACGCGCATTGAGCCGGTTGACGTGATCGGTCACGCGGCTGCCCAGCAGGATCTGGGTGAAGGGGCCGAACTCGACCGGGATGGTCGCGTCATAGCCGCCGAAGATGTCGCGGTCGGTGGTGACGCTATAGTCCAGGCCGCCGATCTGCGCGCCGTTCAACTGCTGTCCGTTGATCAGGACCGGGCGGCCCTCGATCGTGGCGAGGTTGTTGTTCGGGTTGGTGAAATAGTTGGCGGGGTTGGTCGGATCGCCGACATAGTTGACCGTCGCCGACTTCGGCCCGAACGCATAGCTGAACGGCAGCTTGGTCTGCACGTTGAACAGATATTCGGGGTTGCGGCCGCCGGTCGCACGCGACCAGCCGCCCGCGAAGCTGACCTTCGAGCCGTCATCGCCTTCCCAGTCGGCGAAGAAGTTGAGGTTGTCGGTCTTCAGCTTGGACTTGCGGACCAGCGTGTCGAGCTGCGACGACTGGTTGGTCGCGGCGCCGAAGCTGGCCGAGTTGACCACGCCGTTGCTGACATTGGCAGTCTGTAGCACATTGCCGGTCCAGGCGACCGGGATGGTGTACATCGACTGGCTGTAGTTGTTGTAGTTGCCGTCGATATGCAGCCCGTTCAGGGTCAGCGTCAGGTTGGGGGCCGGGCGATACTGGATCGTGCCCGACACGCTGGCGCGCTCGCGGGTCTGCTGGAAATAGGCATAGTTGATGCCGAAGGGGGCGACCGCGTTGATCAGGTCTTCCTTCGTGCCGCCGGTGACGGTGGCGTTCGGGTTCTGCAGGATGCCCTGGCCCGACGCGTCGCGACGGACAGAGCCGTCGGCGTTCTTCTGGAAGAAGTCCGCGCCGCTCTGATAGCCGAAGAATTCGACGCCCGCGCGGGTCAGCTTCTGCTTGTCATACGTCGCCGCGACCAGGAAGCCGAAATTGTCGGCTTCATTGTGCCAGCTGTACAGGCCCGACCCGCGGATATTGCCCTTTTCCGAACGGTCATTGTACGAATAGCCGCCCGAGGCGAAGACCGAGTTGGGCTTCAGGTCGAGGGGGCGGCGGGTGCGCACGATGACCGTGCCGCCCAGGCTGCCTTCCTCGATGCGGGGTTCCGGCGACTTGTAGACTTCGAGCCGGTCGACCAGCTCGGGCGCGAGCAGCGAATAGTTGAAGGTACGGCTGGATGGGTCGTTGTCGTTGCCGCCCCAGTCGGCCGAGGCCAGCGCATGGCCGTCGAGCAGCATGCGGTTCAGCGCCGGGTCGGTGCCGAGGATCGCGACCTTCTCGCCTTCGCCGAAGCGGCGGTCGATGCTGACGCCCGGGATGTGCGACAGCGATTCCGCAACGTTGCGGTCGGGGAACTTGCCCACGTCCTCGGCGGTGATCACATCGACGACGGCGTTGGCCTCGCGCTTGACGTTGATGGCATTGCGCAGGCTGCCGCGAATGCCGGTTACGACGACGTCGCCGCTGGCATCGGACTGGTCACTGCCGGGAGCGGTCTGGGACGGCGCGTCGGTCGACGTCGTGGCCGTCTGGGCGAAGGCGGTTCCCTGGATGCCGGCGAGTGCGGTCGCCGTCAGGATCATGCCGCGAAAGCTCAACATGCTGAAATCCCCCCAATATCGTGTCGCGCCACCCCGCGCCTGTCTGTCGTTTTGCATGGGGAAGACAGGGTGGAGTCCTCCCGCGAAAGATTCTTATACGTATTATTCAGCTACCAACTTGTAACCAAAATGACATTGGTTCGTAAACTGGAAATATATGACTTTTGGTTCATGGGACCATTGGGCTGGCATATTGGCATGCGTGATGCTTAAATGCCGCACTGGAGAAGCCCTTCGCGGCGGGGCTCGGGAGCGGCCCAGGACATAATCAGGGGGTGTTGAGGATGGCGATACCACCGGCCCGGCCAAGGCTGCCGCTGCTGGAAATCTGTGTCGACGATGCCGCCGGGGTCGATGCGGTCGTGGCGGCCGGGGCGGACCGCATCGAGCTGTGCGGGGCGCTGGGTCTGGGGGGGCTCACGCCGTCCGAGGCGTTGGTCGCCCACGCTGTGGCGTCGGGTATTCCGGTCCATGCGATGGTCCGACCGCGCGACGGCGATTTCCGTTATGACGCGGCGGATGTCGCCCTGGCCACGGAGGAAATCCGCCGGATGATCGCGCATGGCGTCGCGGGCGTCGTGGTCGGCGCGATGGCGGATGACCGTCAGCTCGATCTCGACCTGCTCGCGCGCTGGCGTGATGTGGCGAAGGATGTCGCGATCGTGCTCCACCGCGCGGTCGATCTGGTGGCCGATCCGGTCGCGGCGGTCGAGGCAGTGGCGGGGCTGGGTTACGACCACATCCTGACCTCGGGCGGAGCGTTGACCGCAGAGCAGGGCGCGCCGGTCATTGCCCGGATGGTTGGCGCGGCGCGTGGGCGGCTGTCGATCATCGCGGGGTCGGGCGTTTCGGCGGACAATGTCGCGTCGCTGATCGCGCGAACCGGTGTGGATGCGGTCCATGCCTCGGCCAGTATTCGCGAAGAGTGGGGTGATCCCCGCATCGGCGATATGGGCTTTGCGACGGGATCAAGGCGGCGGACGAGCGTCAAAAAAATCGCCGCGATACGGCGGGAAATCGGAGAGGAATAAAACCCAATGTATGCCAAATATAATACCTATTGCCGCGTTGGTTTTGCTGGGTTAGGCTTATGGATCAAGCGGGGTGTGGCATGAGCGACGCCAGAGCAAAGGGGGATGGCGGGGCCATGACATTCTCGGCGCAGGTGGGTTCCTTTCGGAAAGGCAATCCCGCGCCGTTATACCTCCAGCTTCAGCAGTTGCTGCGCGATGCGATCACCAACAATGTGCTGGCCGAAGACGATGCGATCCCCGCCGAGCGCGATCTGGCGATCGAATATGACGTGTCGCGCATCACCGTGCGCAAGGCGATCGGTGGCCTGGTCGAAGAGGGCTTGCTGACCCGCCGTCGCGGTGCGGGCACCTTCGTCGCCGGGCGGGTCGAGAAGAGCTTTTCCAAGCTGTCGTCCTTTTCCGAGGATATGATCGCACGCGGCCGCACGCCGAGCAGCCAGTGGGTCAGCCGTGCACCGGGCACGGTCACGCCCGAAGAGGCGCTGTCGCTGGGCCTTTCGCCGGGCGCGCCGGTCTATCGTTTCCAGCGCGTGCGCTATGCCGACGAAGTGCCGATGGCGGTTGAGATTTCGACCATCGCCGGGTTCGCGCTGCCCGCGATCGAGGCGGTCGACCGTTCGCTCTATGCCGCGCTGGAACGCGCGGGCAACCGGCCGGTGCGCGCGCTGCAGCGCCTGCGCGCGGTGCCGTTCGGGGCGGAGCACGCGCGGATGCTGAACGTCGATCCGGGCCACGCGGGCCTGTTGATCGAACGGCGCGGATTTCTACGCGATGGACGGGCGGTGGAATATACCCAGTCCTTCTATCGCGGCGATGCCTATGATTTCGTCGCGGAGTTAACTGATGTCTGATGTGATGACCGCCGGTAAAGCGGGAACCGGCACCCTGATGGGAGCGGAAGCGGGGGAGGCGCCGGAAGCGATCGCCCGGCTGCTCGCGCGTAATGCGCCGACCGTCCGGGCGCTGGCCGAGCGGCTGCGTGCCGCCCCGCCGCCGGTGATCATCACCATTGCCCGTGGGTCGTCGGATCATGCCGCGACCTATGGCAAATATATCCTGGAGACGAAGACCGGCGTGCCGGTGTCCTCGGCGGCGCCCTCGGTCGCGTCGATCTTCGAGACGCCGATGAAGGTGCGAGGAGCCCTGGTCATCGCCATCTCGCAGTCGGGGCGCAGCCCGGACCTGCTGGCGACGGTCGAAGCCTATCGCGCGGGCGGCGCACATATCGTGGCGCTCGTGAACGACGAGGAGTCGCCGCTGGCGACCGGTGCCGACACCTTCCTGCCGCTGTCGGCGGGGCCCGAAAAGGCGGTTGCCGCCACCAAGTCTTGCCTGACCGCGCTGGCGGGGTTGGCGCAGCTCGCCGCCGTCTGGGCGGGAGACGAGGCGCTGGAGGGCACCCTTAACGATCTGCCCGGCCAGGTCGAACAGGCGCTCGGCCTCGACTGGTCCTCGGCGGTCGAGGGGCTTCGTGAGGTCAGCCAAATGTTCGTGCTGGGTCGCGGTTACGGTTACGGCGTGGCGCAGGAAGCCGCGCTGAAGCTCAAGGAAACCTGCTCGATCCAGGCCGAGCCGTTCAGCGCCGCCGAAGTGCGCCACGGTCCGATGCGCATCGTCGAGCCCGGCTATTCGGTGCTGGGCTTCGCTACCTCCGACGTGGCGGGCGAGGATGTGAAGGCGGTTGCCGACCAGTTCGAGGCGCGCGGCGCCAAGCCGTTCGTCGCGGGGCAGGCGGGTAGCCTGCCGATGGTCGCGGGCCACCCCGCGCTCGAGCCGATTTCGATGCTCGCCAGCTTCTACCGCATGGTCGAGGCGCTGGCGCTCGCCCGTGGCATGGACCCTGACTCGCCGCCGCATCTGCAGAAAGTGACCCGCACGCTATGACCCGCTTCCGTTTCGTCAACGGCCATGTCGCGACCCCGGGCGGCGTTTTGCCGGGTGCGGAGATCGTCGTGGACGGCGACCGCATCGCGTCGATCGGCGCGGTGGAGGGCTCTACTGACGCGATCGACCTGAACGGCGGCTGGGTCGTGCCCGGCTATATCGACACGCAGGTCAATGGCGGCGGCGGCGTGCTGTTCAACGACCGGCTGGACGTGGACGGCATTGCGACCATGGCGGCGGCGCATGCCGTCTATGGCACCACCGCGATGCTGCCGACCCTGGTCAGCGAGACGCCGGACAAGATCGCCCGCGCGCTCGACGCGATCGACGAGGCGATCGAGGCGAAGGTGCCCGGCATCGTCGGCATCCATGTCGAGGGGCCGGTGCTGAATCCGGCGCGCAAGGGCATCCACGATCCGGTGCGTTTCCGCGATCTGGACGATGACATGGTCGCCGTCCTGACCCGCCCGCGCAAGGGCAAGGTCATGCTGACCATCGCGCCCGAGCGGGTGCCGCTGGACACGATCAAGCGGCTGGTCGCAGCGGGCGTGTTGGTCAGTGCCGGTCATAGCGAAGCGAGCTATGAACAGGCGATGGCGGCGTTCGATGTCGGCCTGTCGGGCATCACGCATCTCTATAACGCGATGCCCGCGATGCAGCAGCGGGTGCCGGGTCTGGCGGGCGCAACGCTCGACGATCCGCGCCCCTGGTCAGGGCTGATCATCGACGGCTTCCACGTCTCGGCGCCGATGCTGCGTCTGGCGCTGAAGGCGCGGCCGTTCGACAAGCTGATGCTGGTCACCGACGCCATGTCGTCGGTGGGCGCGGTGGAGAAGGACTTCGTGCTGCACGGCCGCCCCATCGCGGTTTCGGGCGGCAAGTGCGTCAACGTCGACGGCACGCTCGCGGGCTCGGACCTCGACATGGGGGCCGCCGTCGCCAATGCGGTCGAGCAGCTGCGCATCACCGTCGATCAGGCGGCGGTGCTGGCCTCGACCAACCCGGCGGCGTTCCTGGGTCTGTCCCATGAGCGCGGGGCGCTGGCACCCGGCCTGCGCGCCGATTGGGTCGTGCTCGACGCCGCACTTAAGCCGGTCGAGACGCGGATCGCGGCGGCGGAGCCGGTCGCGGCATGACGGTCGCGCGCCGCGACCTGCTACTGGGCAGTGCCGTGGTGGGGCTGGCGGGCGGCATCGCGCCTGTCCGGGCCTTTGCCGCCAAGGGCAGCCCGGCGGATGGCGCGGGCGAACTCCCCATGCCCGCTCCGACGAACGCGCTTCCCGCCGCCCTGCCGGTGCAGGATGCTGCGCGCGTGCTGATGGATCGCGGCTGGCTGTTCCATGAGGGCGATATCGAACCCGCCCCGCTCGACAGCCACAATGCGACCTATATCTCGGTCAAGGCCGGGAATGCGCGCGGCGCGGCGGCGGTCGATTATGACGACAGCGACTGGCAGGCCGTCGACCTGCCGCACGACTGGGCCTCGTTCCAGCCCTTCGTAAAGACCGCCAATGTCGCGCAAGGCTACCGCCCGCGCGGCATCGGCTGGTATCGGCGCAGCTTCCGGCTGGACCCGGCGCTTCAGGGGCGGCGGATCGAGCTGGAGTTCGGCGGCGTCGCCACCTTCGCGACCATCTGGGTCAATGGCAGCGTCGTGGCCCATAATTTCTCCGGCTATAACGCGATCCGTATCGACCTGACGCCCTTCGCGCGATTCGGTGACGAGCCCAATATCGTCGCGGTGCGCGTTGACGCCGAGGCGATGGAGGGCTGGTGGTATGAAGGCGCGGGCCTCTACCGCCACGTCTGGCTGGCCGATTACGCGCCCGTGTCGATCGCGACCGACGGCGTGCACTGCGATCCGCGCAAAGCGGAGGATGGCTGGCACGTCCCCGTCACCGCCACGCTGACCAGTATCGCACCCGCGGACAGCGCGGTCACGGTCGAGGCGCGGCTGCTCGATCCGCAGGGCAAGGTCGTCGCGCAAGGCCAGGTGCCGGCGAGCGTCCCGTCGCTTGACGAAGCAAGCGCCACCCTCGATCTGCGCGTCACCGATCCCATGCTCTGGTCGATCGAGCGGCCGACGCTCTACACGGTCCAGGTCCGGCTGCTGCGCGAAGGGCAGGTGGCGGACGAGCGGCGCGTAGCCGTGGGTTTCCGCACCATCCGGTTCGACGCGACCCAGGGCTTCTTCCTGAACGACAAGGCCGTCAAGCTGAAGGGCGTTTGCCTGCATCAGGATCATGCGGGCGTCGGCACCGCCATCCCGGATGCGCTGATCGGCTGGCGGCTCGAGCGGCTGAAGGCGATGGGCTGCAACGCGGTGCGGTCCAGCCACAATGCGCCGACGCCGGAATTGCTCGACTGGTGCGACCGGCTGGGTCTGGTCGTCATGGACGAGAACCGGCAGTTCAATCCGGCGCCCGAATATCGCGCGCAGCTGGAATGGCTGGTGCGCCGCGACCGCAACCACCCGAGCGTCATCCTGTGGTCGGTCTTCAACGAAGAGCCGATGCAGGGCACGCCCTCTGGCGTCGAGATGGTCAAGCGCATGGCACATTGGGTCCGCGCGCTGGACGACAGCCGCCCGGTGACGGCGGCGATGAACGGGGCGTTCTTCGATCCGGTCAATGTCGCGCAGGTCGTCGATGTGACCGGGTTCAATTATTATCAGGGCGATTACGACCGCTATCACCGGCTGAACCCGACCAAGCCGATGACGAGTTCCGAGGACACCAGCGCCTTCATGACGCGCGGTGCGTTCCAGAGCGATCCGGCACGCCATATTGCGTCCAGCTATGACGACGAGGCGGCAAGCTGGGGCGCGACGCACCGGGCGGCGTGGAAGAATATCGCCGATCGCCCGTTCGTGGCGGGAGGGTTCGTCTGGACGGGCTTCGACTATCATGGCGAACCGACGCCCTATGAATGGCCGACAATCGCCAGCTTCTTCGGCATCATGGATTTGTGCGGTTTCCCCAAGACCGCCTTCGACATTCACCGCGCCGCCTGGGTCGATGACCGGCCGGTGGTCGCCATCGCGCCGCACTGGAGCTGGCCGGGGCGCGAGGGCAAGCCGGTCAAGATCATGGTCCTGTCCAATGCCGAACGCGTCGTCCTGCGCCTGAACGGCAAGACCGTGGGCGAGGCCGCGGTCGACCGGCTGATGGGCAATGAATGGACCGTGCCGTATGCGCCGGGCCGGATCGAGGCGATCGCCTATCGGGGTGGCCAGGAAGTCGCCCGCGCCGCGCATGAGACGGTCGGGGTGCCGGTCGCACTGCGGCTGACTCCGGCGCGGACTGTCATGGCGGGCGATTCCGAGGACGCCCAGGCGATCACCATCGATGCGGTGGATGCCAAGGGGCGCCACGTCCCGACCGCCAACCTGATGACCCGCTTCACCATCGAGGGCGGCGCGATCATCGGCGTCGGCAATGGCGATCCCAACAGCCATGAGCCTGAAAAGGGCAACCAGCGCTCGCTGTTCAACGGCTTGGCGCAGATGATCGTGCGACCCAATACCGGTCGCGGACGGATCACCATCCGCGCGACCGCCAATGGCCTGAAGCCTGCGACGCTCAAGCTCGACCGGCTGGGCGTGGCGCCGCGTGCGCAGGTGCCGGTGATGGCGGGCGACATGGACGTGCGCGACTGGCGGCGCTCGCCGCTGATGGTGGACAAGCCGTCGCCTGATCTCGCGCCCGCGACCAGTGACAATAATGGCTGGGCCTTTGTCCGGGCGGGCACCCCGACCCCGGCGGAGGGGGCGGGATGGCGCGTCTATCGCACCGTCGTGACGCCGAAGCGGTCCGTCGCGGCACGGGGCGGCGAAATCCGCTTCGCCTCGGTCGGCGGCATGGCGAGCCTGTGGGTCGATGGCCAGATGGTCGCCGATAAGCGCGATCCCAAGCCCGGCCCGATGACCGCGACGCTGCCCTCGGGCGCGAACAAGCGGACCATCGCGTTGATCGTGGCTGGCATGGGTAATATCGAAAGCGGCCTGCTGGGCCGGGTGACGGTCGCCCCGCGCTGATGCCGGGGGACGTGAAGGAATGCAGCTTGGCGAAAGTGACGTGCGATGAGTGACTGGACCGTTTTTGCGCCGCTCGCCGGCTGGGTGACGCCGCTGGGTGACGTGCCGGACCCGGTGTTTGCCGAAAAGATGCTGGGCGACGGGCTCGCTATCGATCCGGTGAACGACGCGCTGTGTGCGCCGTGCGATGCGACCGTGCTGACCGTGCACGAGGCGGGGCATGCCGTCACGCTGCGCAGCACCGACGGTTATGAACTGATCTGCCATATCGGCGTGGACACCGTGTCGCTGGGCGGCAAGGGCCTGACGCCGCAGGTGCAGGCCGGGGCCAAGGTGCTGGCAGGCCAGCCGCTGATCCGCTTCGACCTCGACTATCTGGTCCAGAACGCGCCTGCGGTCGTGACGCCGATCATCGTCGCCGATGCCACCCGCTATGCGGTCGAGCCGATCGCCAAGGGGCTGGTCGCGGTCGGTGATGCGCTGCTCCGCGTCGTGCCGCTGGCGGCCGAGACGGTCGAGACGGCGGCGACCGGTGAGACGCTGATCGAGGAAACCGTGGTGGCGCTCTCGCACGGCCTGCATGCCCGACCCGCTGCGCGGCTGGTCGAGGCGGTGCGCCGTCATGAGGCGAAGGTCACGCTCTATCATGGCGACCGCCACGCTTCCGCGCTGAGCGCGGTCGGCCTGCTGGGACTGGGCCTGGGCCATGGTACGACCGTGCGGATCGAGGCGAACGGGGCGCAGGCCGCCGCCGCCATGGCCGAGGTGATCGCCTTCCTCAACGACGCCACGGTCGAGGACACGCCGATCGACGTGCCCGAACCGACGCGGGGTGAGGGGCCGGGCCTGGGTGGCGTTCCGGCCGCGCCGGGCCTTGCGGTCGGGCCGATCCACCGCCTGACCCGCGCCGCCATCCCTGTCGAGACGGTGGCGGATACGGTCGAGGCGGAACGCACGAAGCTGATCGATGCGCTCGCCCGTGTGCGTGAAGGACTGGCCCAGGCCGCGACCGCCGGTGGCGCGCGCGGCGGGGTGATGGCGGCCCACGCCGCGATGCTGGCCGACCCGACGCTGGGCGACGCGGTGCTGGCCGCCGTTGATCGCGGCCTCAGCGCGGGCGTCGCATGGCAGGAGGCCATCGCCGAGCAGGTTGCGGTTCTGATCTCCAGCGGCGACCGCCGCATCGCCGAGCGCGCCGACGATCTCCGTGATCTGGAACGCCATGTGCTCGCCGCGCTGGCGGGCCTGCCCATCGAGGGGCCGAGCGTGCCGACCGGCGCCATCCTGGTCGCCGAAGATCTACTGCCCAGCCAGGTCGCCGCGCTCGACGCGGGCGTCGTGGCGGGCATCGCCCTGGTCAAGGGCGGGCCGACCTCGCACGCCGCGATCCTGGCGGCGGGCATGGGCCTGCCCATGGCGGTGGCGTTCGGCGAGCCGTTGGCCGCGCTGGAGGATGGCCGGGTGATCGTGCTGGACGCCGATCGCGGCTTGATCGATCCCGAACCCGATACGGATACGCAAGCCGAGGCGCGCCACACCATCGCCCGTCGCAAGGCCGAGACCGAAGCCGCCCGTGCCGCCACCGGCCCGTGCCGGACCCTGGACGGCACGCGGATCGAGATGTTCGCCAATCTCGGTTCGGTCGCCGATGCTGAGGCGGCGGTGGCCGAGGGTGCGGAGGGCTGCGGCCTGTTGCGCACCGAATTCCTGTTCCTGGAGCGGGAAACCGCGCCGACCCGCGACGAACAGGCCCGCGATTACCAGGCGATCGCCGATGCGCTGGGCAATCGGCCGATGATCGTCCGGCTGCTCGATGTCGGCGGCGACAAGCCCGCACCGTACATGGACCTGCCCGTCGAGGAGAATCCGGCGTTGGGCCTGCGCGGCATCCGCGTGTCGCTGGCCGATCCGCAACTGCTGGAGGATCAGGTAGGTGCGATCCTGTCGGTGCGCCAGCCATGCCGGATCATGGCGCCGATGGTCGCCAGCCTCTCCGAACTGGAGGCGGTGCGCGCCGTCGTCGAGCGGCAGGGTGGCAAGGCCGAGATCGGCGTCATGATCGAGACGCCCGCCGCCGCCATTTCCGCCGATATCCTGGCCACCAAGGCGGACTTCTTCTCGATCGGTACCAACGACCTGACCCAATATACGCTCGCCATGGATCGCGGTAACGCGGCGGTGGCGGCGGGGGTTGACGGCCTTCACCCGGCAGTGCTGCGGCTGATCGGCGCAACCTGCGACGGGGCGGCCAAGCATGACACCCCGGTCGGCGTCTGCGGCTCTCTCGCCGCCGATCGCCTGGCGGTGCCGATCCTGCTGGGCCTGGGCGTCACCGAATTGTCGGTGCCGCCCGCCCGCGTCGCCGCGATCAAGGCGCTGGTCG
>CAJYRW010000040.1:0-21800 GCA_913777475.1 uncultured Sphingomonas sp.
CCTTCCAGGATTATCTGCAATCGACGCTCGGCTATAAGACCGAGCTTCCCTACCGCCTGTCGGCACGCGATGCGGCGGGCTGGACCTGGAACTGGAAGCACAAGTCGCCCGACGGGTCGCAGAACAATCCCAACACCGCGATCGACCTCGCCGCCGCGATGCGGGCAAACCCGTATCTGAAAGTGCTGTCGATGAACGGCTATTACGACATGGCCACGCCATTCTTCGGGACAGAGAACGACCTGGGCCACATGATGCTAGAGCCGGCGCAGCAGGCGAATTTGCGCTTCACCTATTATCCGGCGGGGCACATGACCTACCTCAACCCGGATGCGCTGCGGAGCATGAAGGCCGACTTGGCCGGTTGGTATGACGAGGCAGTGAGCGATGCGAAGTCGTCAACCCCGCCGGTGCCGCCGTCGGGGCAGGGGCGCGCTAGCAACTAGTTAATCCAAGCTGGACTTCAATGCCCTGCACCTTATCTGATGCAGGGCATTTTACTTTTAGACGTTTGCTAGAGATATTGGATAACCTTGAGCCTGCATTTCTTTTGCCAGCAATAATCCCGCTTCTTTTTGCAGGTTGTCTTTGTAAGGAATATACAAAAGTCCCTGTATATCAGAGGGGCGTTCCATATTGTCCTGTTGTTTCATTAAAATTGCGACATTTTTGCGGCCTAGTAGAGTGAGCATCATGCCGAGTTCCATGACAACATTTTGGCGAGCTCGGAATGCCTTCTCGTCTTCATGGCCTACCCGATAGCCTTCATCATCCGGCGTTGCGAGAACGACCGCAAAATTTACACCTGCAGTGGTTGATTCCAATTTTTCGATTATTGTTTGGCCTTCGGAAGGAAGCTGGTCGAGAATTAGAGGTTCCAGTTTCCATCGGCGCAACATTGCCTCCAATTCAGTTCGCGCGCTGCTGTCGTGTCCATAGACTACAAATACTTTGCTGAGTACTGGCTTGGCAGAAACAGTGTTGGTTGCTGAAGGCGTGGATTTAGGTGGAGGGACGCCCAGGCACTCTTTGACAGGGCCTTGATTTTTGCCCTGAACATTAAAATTGCCAGTGTTGTAGCTATTAACGATGGCTCCCGAAGTAAGCCTTATCTGCGTGCCCAGTCCATTTCCCATTTCTGACTCTGAGGAAATATGTTGCCCGGCAGCTTGCAGGCAGGCCTTTATCTCTTCAAGCGTCATTCTTCTCTCCCATTTTCAGAGTGAAAAGTAACGCGTAATTCGATAATGCCAAGTAAATGTCGATTATCGGCTATAAAATTAGCTGATTTAGCGATGGGGTAAAGCGTATCAGGCGGAGTGGATAGGCTTTGAAAATATGGTGGACGCACTTGGGCTCGAACCAAGGACCCGCTGATTAAGAGTCAGCTGCTCTACCAACTGAGCTATGCGTCCGATGCCGGTCTGCGGCATGGCGGGGAAGCGAGGTCCCCGTCTGGTGGAGCGGCTATTAGCCGGGCATGTCCGACCTGCCAAGAGGGTTTTGACATTTTTCTTGCGGCCGGGATCATGAAGGCGATCCCGGCCGCAAAGCGGCTCAATAGCCGACGGTAAAACGCTGGCGGATATGGCGCGGCTGTTCGATCTCGTCGGCCAGCGCGATGGCGTAATCCTCGAACGAGATGCTGCTGCCGTTCTCGGTCGCGATCAACTGGTCGGTGCCGAGCCGGAACCGGCCGGTCCGCTCGCCGGGGATGAACGCGGCGGAGGGCGAGAGATAGGTCCACTCCAGATCCTCGACGCCCCGCAGCAGGGCGAGGAAGTCGGCGCCCGCGCTTGCCTCGGCCCGATACTCTTCCGGGAAGCCGGGCTGGTCGATCAGCCGCTGGCCGGGGGCGACCTCCAGGCTGCCCGCGCCGCCGACGACCAGATAGCGCGCCACGCCCGAGGCCCGCACCGTGTCGATCAGACCCTTTGCGTCGGTGACGAGGAAGTGCACCGAACTGACGACCGCATCATGCCCGCGCAGTGTCTCGGCCAGCGCGGCGGTGTTGCCCAGGTCGCCAGCAATGGGAGTGGCGCCGGGCAGGGCGGCGATCCGATCGGGATGGCGCGCGATGGCGGTCACGGCATGGCCGCGATCCGACAATTCCTTCAGGATACGCGAGCCTGCATTACCCGAAGCTCCGATCAGCGCGATCTTCATGGTCTTTCCTTTCGATGGTCCACTTTGTAGACCGTCGAATTATGCAGAGCCACGCCGCCCCACAAGACGTCCTTTTGAAAGGACCAGGTCACGCCGATGTGACCATGACGCTTGCCGGTGAGGGCGGTTGCCCGATCCGCGAGGTGCTGGATCGGATCGGCGACCAGTGGAGCCTGCTGGTCCTTGCCGCGCTGGAGCCGGGGACGTTGCGGTTTAATGTCCTGCTGCGGCGGATCGGCGATGTGTCGAAGCAGATGCTGTCGCGCACGCTCCGGCGGCTGGAGGAGGACGGCTTCGTCGCGCGGACCGTGTATGCCGAGGTGCCGCCGCGCGTCGAATATCGGCTGACCGATCTGGGGCGCTCGTTTCTGGAGCCGATGCGCGGGCTGATCCGCTGGGCGGACCGGCATCAGCCGCAGGTGGAGGCGGCCCGCGCGGCCTATCGCGCGCGGGCCTGACCTCATCTCGTATCAGGCGATGTGGACCGCCTTGGTGATCATATGGTTGGCGATACCCTCGGGGCCATCCTCCGAGCCATAGCCGCTTTCCTTGACCCCGCCGAACGGCGCGTCGCCCCAGCTGAGGCGCACGGTGTTGATCGCGATCATGCCCGCCTCGATCTCGTCGCCCAGTTGGTTCTGGCGGCGGCCATTTTCGGTGAAGCAATAGGCGCCCAGACCGAAGGGCAGGCGGTTGGCTTCGGCGATCGCGTCCTCGGTGGTGGCAAAGGGGCGGATCAGCGCGATCGGGCCGAACGGCTCCTCGTTCATCGCCTTGGCGTCGAGCGACACATCGGCGAGCACGGTGGGCGCGAAGAAGAAGCCGTTACCGCCCTGGGCTTCGCCGCCGGTCAGCTTGCGCGCGCCGTTCTTCACCGCGTCCTCGATCATGGCGCCGATCGCCTCGGGGCGGCGCGGATTCGCCATCGGGCCCATCTGTGTGTCATTGGACAGACCGTCACCGATCTTCAGCGCGGCGGCGCGCTCGGCAAAGCCCTTGGCGAAGCGCTCATAGATGCCCTCCTGCACATGGAAGCGGGTAGGCGCCACGCAGACCTGACCCGCATTGCGGAACTTGTGGGTAACGAGCGTATCGAGCGTCTTGTCGAGATCGCAATCGTCAAACACCAGCACGGGGCCGTGCCCGCCCAGCTCCATGGTCGACTTCATCACCGTATCGGCGGCGAGCTTGAGCAGATGCTTGCCGACCGGCACCGATCCGGTGAAGCTGAGCTTGCGGGTCACTGGCGAGGCGAGCAGGTGGCGCGACACCGCATCGGGCACACCGAAAATTAGCTGCGCGACATCGCCCGGCAGGCCCGCATCCTGGAAGCAGCGCAGGATCGCGATGGCGCTGGCCGGGGTTTCCTCGCTGGGCTTCAGGATGACCGAGCACCCCGCCGCGATGGCGGGCGAGATCTTGCGCACCGGGTTCATGACGGGGAAGTTCCAGGCGCAGAAGGCCGCGACCGGGCCAACCGGCTGGTGCAGCACCAGCGAGCGGGTGCCGGTCGGACGCGGCAGCACGCGGCCATAGATACGGACCGCCTCGCCCGCATGGAATTCCAGCAGTGCGGCGGTCGCGGCGACCTCGCCCCGCGCCTCGACGATCGGCTTGCCTTCCTCCAGCGTGGCGAGGGTGGCGAGGTCTTCGGCACGCTCGCGGACCAGCGCGGCGGTGCGAAGCAGCACGGCGGCACGCTCCTGCGGCGCGGTCTTGCGCCACTGCTCGAAGCCGCGCGCGGCGGCCTCCAGCGCGCGATCCATATCGGCGGTGGTGGCGAGCGGCAGATCGCCCAGAGCCTGGCCGGTAGCGGGGTTCAACACCGCCTGGGTCTCGCGCCCTTCCGCACCCAGCCATTCGCCGCCGATATACAGGCCGGTTTTCACGTCGAAATTGGGGGCGGTCATGCGCGTCCTTTCACAATGGTAAGCGATTGATGCGCGCGGAAGATCGTCCCTCATCCGTGCCGTTACAAGGGTTGGTCGTGCCAAACAGGGCATCTGTCGGGATCGGGGGAGCAAAAGCAGGGCTTTGTGCGTCCCAAGCTTTCCGGCATTTCCTATCGGGGGGATCGAGATAGGGTGTGCGGCGAAACGAAAGGGACGGGTCCAGATGCGAGCACCATTTCCGGCCATGATGGCCGCCTTGATGATCGGTACGATGAGCCTGTCCGGTTGTTCGGGCGGCGGGAACGGCAAGGGCACCGTCGAGCTGCTGAATGTCAGCTATGATCCGACGCGTGAACTCTACAAGGACGTCAACGCCGCCTTCGCCAAGGACTATCAGGCCAAGACCGGCAAGACCGTCTCGTTCCGTATGAGCCATGGCGGATCGGGCAAGCAGTCGCGATCGGTGATCGACGGGCTGTCCGCCGATGTGGTGACGCTGGCGCTGGCCTATGACATCGACGCCATTGCCGAGCGCGCCAAGCTGCTGCCCGCCAATTGGCAGAGCCGTCTGCCTGACAATAGCTCGCCATACACCTCGACCATCGTGTTCCTGGTCCGCAAGGGCAATCCCAAGGGCATTCGCGACTGGGCCGATCTGGTGAAGCCGGGTGTGCAGGTCATCACGCCCAGCCCCAAGACGAGCGGCGGCGCGCGGTGGAATTTCCTGGCGGCCTGGGCTTACGGCAAGAAGGCGGGCGGATCGGACGCGGCGGCGCAGAAATATGTCGCCGACCTCTATGCCCATGTGCCGGTGCTGGACTCCGGCGCGCGCGGGGCGACCACGACCTTTGTCGAGCGTGGCCTGGGCGATGTGCTGATCGCTTGGGAGAATGAGGCCTTGCTGTCCGAAAAGGAGCTGGGCGCGGGCAAGTTCGACATCGTCGTGCCCTCCATCTCGATCCTGGCCGAGCCGCCGGTCGCGGTAGTCGACGCCAATGCCAAGGCGCATGGCACCGAACAGGCCGCGACCGAGTATCTGAAATTCCTCTACACGCCGGAAGGGCAGGAAATCGCTGCGCGTAACTTCTACCGTCCGCGCGACCAGGCGGTGCTCGCCAAATATGCCGCAACCTTTCCCAAGGTCGATATGGTGACGATCAAGGACTTCGGCGGCTGGGGCGCGGCGCAGAAGCGTTTCTTTGCCGATGGCGGGGTGTTCGACGCCATCTATGCCGGCGGCACGCGGCGCTGATCGCGGTGTTCGGATCGAAGCGCCGCTCGGCGCTGCCCGGTTTCGGCCTGACCATGGGGATGACCCTGTTCTGGCTCGGCCTGATCGTCCTGCTGCCCCTGTCCGCGCTGGTCATCCGTGCAGCGGGCATGGGGTGGGAAGGCTTTGCCGCGGCCGGGCTTTCACCCCGGGCGCTGGCTGCCTATCGCCTCAGCTTCGGCGCGGCGCTGGCGGCGGCGGCGGTCAATGCCGTGTTCGGGTTGCTGATCGCCTGGATTCTCGTGCGATATGACTTTCCCGGCAAGAAGCTGATCGACGCGGCGGTGGACCTGCCGTTCGCGCTGCCCACGGCGGTGGCGGGTATCGCACTGGTGGCGCTCTACTCGGATAACGGCTGGGTCGGGTCGCTGCTCGCGCCGCTGGGCATCAAGGTGGCCTACACGCCGCTGGGTGTCGCGATTGCGCTTGTTTTCATAGGCTTGCCGTTCATTGTTCGCTCGGTCCAGCCGGTTCTGGCCGACCTGGGCCGCGATGTCGAGGAAGCCGCCGCGACCTTGGGAGCGTCGCGTCTTCAGACCTTCGCCCGCATCATCCTGCCCGCGATCACGCCCGCGCTGCTGACCGGCTTCGCGCTCGCCTTTGCGCGTGGCGTGGGCGAATATGGCTCGATCATCTTCATCGCGGGCAACAAGCCCTTTCATTCCGAGATCGCGCCGCTGTTGATCATCACCCAGTTGGAACAGTTTGATTATGACGGCGCGACGGCCATCGCCTGCGTGATGCTGGTCCTGTCCTTCGCGATGCTGCTGGTGGTCAACCTGCTCCAGGCGTGGCGCGCCAAGCGGGGGACGCGATGAGCGGCACCAATCCCACCACCATCGAAACCCCCTGGGCACGTCGGGCCTTGATCGGCTTGGGCTTCGTGTTTCTCGCGCTGTTTCTTTTTCTGCCACTTGTCATGGTGTTTGCCGGTGGTCTGGCCAAGGGATGGCAGGTCTTTGTCGACGCGCTGGTCGACCCGGATGCGCTGGCGGCGATCCGCCTGACCCTGTTGGTCGCGGCCATTGCCGTGCCCGTCAATGCCGTGTTCGGCATTGCGGCGTCCTGGGCCATCGCCAAGTTCGACTTTCGCGGAAAAAGCCTTCTTATCTCCTTGATCGATTTGCCTTTCTCGGTGTCACCGGTGGTGTCGGGGTTGATTTTCGTACTGCTCTTCGGGGCGCAGGGGTGGCTGGGGCCATGGCTGACCGCGCATGGCGTGCGGATCATCTTCGCGGTCCCGGGCATCGTACTGGCGACCGTCTTCGTGACCTTTCCTTTCGTTGCGCGGGAGCTGATCCCGCTCATGGCCGAACAGGGCCGTGATGACGAGGAAGCGGCGCGGTCGCTGGGTGCGAACGGGTGGCAGACCTTCTGGCATGTCACGCTGCCCAATATCCGCTGGGGGCTGCTCTATGGCGTGCTGCTCTGCAATGCCCGCGCGATGGGCGAGTTCGGCGCGGTGTCGGTGGTGTCCGGGCATATCCGGGGGCTGACCAACACCATGCCGTTGCATGTCGAGATCCTGTACAATGAATATGACTTTGTCGGCGCGTTCGCGGTGGCGTCTCTGCTCGCCTCGCTCGCGCTGGTGACCTTGGGAGTGAAGACCGTGCTGGAATGGCGTTTCGGCATCCACCGGGCGGGAGCCGCGCATTGAGCATCGTTGTCGAGAATATTTCCCGCCGTTTCGGGGGCTTCACCGCGCTGGACCGCGTGACGCTGGAGACGAAGCCCGGCGAGTTCCTGGCGCTGCTCGGCCCCTCGGGTTCGGGCAAGACGACGTTGTTGCGGACCATCGCGGGGCTGGACTTCGCGGATGAGGGGCATGTCCTGTTCGATGGGCAGGACATGACCGGCACGCCCGCGGCCGAGCGCCAAATCGGCTTCGTCTTCCAGAATTATGCGCTGTTCCGCCATATGACGGTGGCCCAGAACATCGCCTTCGGCCTGACCGTGCGCAAGCGGCGCGACCGGCCAGCCAAGGCGGTGATCGCGGCCAAGGTCGCCGAGCTGCTGGAACTGATCCAGCTGCCGCAATTGGGCGACCGCTACCCGGCCCAGCTGTCGGGTGGCCAGCGCCAGCGCGTCGCGCTCGCCCGCGCGCTGGCCATCGAGCCGCGCCTGCTGCTGCTCGACGAGCCGTTCGGGGCGCTCGACGCCCAGGTGCGCAAGGACCTGCGCGGCTGGCTGCGGCGCATCCATGACGAGACGGGCCTTACCTCGATCTTCGTCACGCACGACCAGGAAGAGGCGTTGGAGATCGCCGACCGCATCGTCGTGATGCGCGGCGGCGTGATCGAGCAGGTGGGGACGCCCGCCGAAGTGCAGGGCGCGCCCGCCACTGCCTTCGTCTCCTCGTTCATCGGAGAGACGAACCGGCTGCCCGTCACCCGCCAAGCCGGTGCAGCAGTGATCGGCGCGCAGCTCGCCACCGTCGCCGACGAGGCGCGAGGGCAGGGTGGGGGCGAAATCCATATCCGCCCGCACGACGTCGAACTGGCCGAACCCGACGCCGCGGATGCGCTGTCGATCATGGTGCTGGCCAGCCGCCCCATCGGCCGTTCCCGCCGGATCACCGCCGAGCTCGCCGGGGTGCCCGAGCCGCTGACCTTCGACCTGCCCGTCTCGACCGAGGCGACGCCCGGCCAGTCCCTGTCGATCCGACCCGTCCGCTATCGCATCTTCTGAACGCCATCTGTGTTTGGACGGTCGCGACGTTTACGCACCGGCCCCCGTTTCGCCATTTGCCAGCGCGGGATCGCCGGGGCATGACGCGCGCGGAAATGGGGAGATCGTCGTTGAAGGTCGGACAGGAATGCTGGCGGATCGAGCAGGCCGATCGCATGGCGGTCATCATCGATGCGGAGAAATATTTCCGCATGGCCCGGCGGGCGATGCTGAACGCGCGGCGCCAGATCCTGCTGATCGGCTGGGACTTCGACGCACGCATCGTCCTCGACCATGACGAAGCTCCGGGCGAGACGGTCGGCGACTTCATCTATTCGCTGGTCCAGCGCCAGCCCGACCTGGAGATATTCCTGCTCCGCTGGGATACCGGCGCGATCAAGTCGCTGTTCCGGGGAAAAACCTTCTTCACCGTCCTGAAGTGGATGGCGCACGATCGCATCCACACCAAACTGGACGGCCACCACCCGATTGCCGCGTCGCATCACCAGAAGATCGTCATCATCGACGACCAGCTTGCCTTTTGCGGCGGCATCGACATGACGAGTGAGCGCTGGGACACGCGCGAGCACCGCGACGACGATCCTGGCCGTACGCGTCCCGGCGGCCAGCCTTACAAGCCCTGGCACGACGCGATCAGCGCGGTGGAGGGACCTGTCACCCATGCGCTGGGCGAGCTGTTCCGTGAGCGCTGGCATGCGGCGGGCGGCAAAGTGATGGGGCCCGCCGTGCCGGGCGCCAGCTGCTGGCCCGAGGGGCTGGAGCCTGACTTCACCGACCAGCCGGTCGCCATCGCGCGCACCATGCCTGAGATGGACGATCAGGCCCCGGTGCACGAGAATGAGGCGCTGTTCCTCGCCCAGATCGCGCGGGCCGAACGATACGTTTATATCGAGAGCCAGTATTTCGCCTCGCGCCGCGTGGCCGAGGCGATCGCCCGGCGGCTGGACGAAGAGGATGGGCCCGAATTCGTCATCATCAATCCGTTGACCGCGCAAGGCTGGCTGGAGCCGATCGCGATGGACACGGCGCGCGCGCGGTTGTTCGGGGCATTGCGGCGGCGCGATCGGCACGGGCGGCTGCGGCTCTATCATCCCTTCACGGCGGGGGGCGAGGCGATCTATTGCCATGCAAAGATCCTGATCGCCGACGACCGGGTGTTCCGCCTGGGCTCCTCCAATCTCAATAACCGTTCGATGCGATTGGACACCGAATGCGATCTCGCCATCGCAGTCGAGCCGGGAAGTGAGACCGGACAGCGGATCGCGGCGATCCGCGACGATCTGCTCGCCGAGCATCTGGGCGTGCCGCCTGCGACCGTCACCGCCACCGTCGCACGCACCGGCTCGCTGATCGCCGCCGTCGAGGTGCTGCGCGGCGGGGAAGGGCGGAGCCTGCGCCCCTATGAGGTGCCCGACCTGTCGAGCGTCGAGGAATGGCTGGCAGACAATGAGGTGCTGGACCCGGAAGGGCCGGACGAAATGTTCGAGGCGTTCAGCCGCCGCAAGGGGCTGTTCCGGCGGCTGCGGCGGCGCTGATGGGGGAGGTCGTCAACTTCCGCCAGGCGCGCAAAGGCCTGGCTCGCAAGGCCGCCGAGCAGCAGGCGGCGGAGAATCGGGCGCGGTTTGGACGGACCAAGGCCGAGAAGCAGCGCGATGCGGTGGAGCAGGAGCGGCTTCGCAAGGAGCTGGATGGGGCCAAGCGCGAGGATATTCCTCCCCTGTAAGGGGAGGGGGACCATGCGCAGCATGGTGGAGGGGGGTGCCGCAAGGGCATGTCCTATGAGGAAGGCCCCCTCCGTCAGGGCTGACGCCCTGCCACCTCCCCTGTAAGGGGAGGAGTTGCGTGTTACCGCGGCGTCGCGAACCAGATTGTGTGGGTCGCGCCCTTGCCGTTCTCGCGGGCGCGGACCTTCACTTCGTCGACCAGGAAGCCCGCACGCGACAACCGCCGGGTGAAGACCGGATCGGGCGCGGCCGACCAGATGGCCAGCACGCCGCCGGGCCGCAATGCGACGCGCGCCTCGTCCAGCCCCCGGTTGGAATAAAGCCCGTCATTGGCCGGGCGGGTCAGCCCGTCTGGGCCGTTGTCGACATCGAGCAGGATGGCGTCATAGGTCCCGCGGCCCGCATAGATGGCGTTGCCGACATCGCCCATCGCCAGCGTCACGCGCGGATCGTCCAGGCACCCGGCGGTCAGCTCGACCATGGGGCCGCGCGCCCATTCGATGATGCCGGGGACCAGCTCGGCCACGGTCACCCGCGCATCGCGGCCCAGCCGGGCCAGCACCGCGCGCAAGGTAAAGCCCATGCCATAGCCGCCGATCAGCAGATGCGGCGCGCTGCGCCCGCCCAGCCGGTCGCAGGTCATCGTGCCCAGCGCCACTTCCGAGCCGCTCATCCGCGTGCTCATCAGCTCGTTGCGGTCGAGCACGATCATGAAGTCCTTGCCCCGGCGGAACAGCCGCAGGGGCTCGCCGCCGGGCACCTCGGCGATGCCCAGCAGCTCGCGCGGGGTCATTTGCCCTGGCGCGCCTTGCGAGCAGCGTAGCGGGCGTCGCGCGCGGCCTTCAGCTCGGCGGCGGTGGGGACCACCGGCGGGCGCGCAGCAGCGGCCGCTGCCTCGGCGGCGGCTTCCGCCTCGGCCTGGGCCTTGGCGCGGGCTTCCTCACGGGCGGCCTTTTCCTGCTCGATCGCGGCCTTATGGGCGGCACGACGCTCGGCCTCGGCGGCTTCCTTCGCTTCGCGCGCGGCGGCGCGGGCGGCGACGACCGCCGGGTCGGGCGCGGCCTTGTTGCGCAGTTTTTCCAATGCGGCGGCCTTGGCGTCGCGCGAGGCCGATGCACGATCGGCGAAACCGGGAACCTTATATCCTGCCATCAATCCTTCATCCCATTGGGAGGGCCGTACAGGCCCAATGCACAACGGCCCCGCATCGCTGCGGGGCCGTTGGAGAAACTGGTGAACGCACCGGAGACATCACGCAGAACCGCTATCTAGCGGCCCCGTCCCAAGCGCACCGAAGCGCTTTCCATAGAGTTTTCCTCAAATCTGTCAACCTTTCGGCCTTCTTTGTCTCCCGTCAGCGGAAGGAAATACCCGCCGTCAGCAGGAAGGAGCGCGGCGGCAGGAAGTTGAACTGGTCCAGCTGGCCATAGCCGGACTGGTATTTCGTGCCGTTGATCGTCGTGGTCGGTGCGCCCGTGCTGCTGGTCGCGATCTGAGTCACCGCGCGGCTGTTGAAGACGTTGTTGACCGTCACGCCCAGTTTCAGGCCGCCCTCGACCTGTTGGCTGATCGCGAACTGACCGATGCTGTAGGGGCGGATGCGGTACAGGCGGAAACCGGGGCTGCCATTGTAATCATTGGCATATTGCGGCCCGGTATATTTCTGGTCGAACGAGACGCGAAAGCCGTCCCGGCGGAAGATGAAGCCCGCCGCCGCCGTGCTGAATGGTGCCTTGCCGATCTGGGCATCGGTCTGGACGCTGCGCGCCTGATTGTAGCTGGCATTGCCGAACAGGGTCAGGCCGCGGATCGGCATGACGCTCAACTGCCCCTCGACACCCTTGTAGCGGACCTGGCCCTGGTTCACGAGCAGCGACTGGTCGCAGCCTGTCGTGGTGCAGGTGCCGATCTTGTTGTCGACGTTGATGATATAGCCATCGACGTCCAGCGAGACGCTGTGCCCGTGCCAGACGGTGCCGATCTGATAGTTGGTCGTCGTCTGCGGTTTGAGCTGGTCGAGCGCGGTGACGAGCTGGCCCGAGGCGGAGTAGAAGCTCGACAGGTCGGGCACGTACATGCCCTGCGCATATTGGCCGTAGAAGGACCAGTTGCCCTTCACCTGCCAGTTGGCAGTCAGGAAGGGCAAGGTCTTGGTCCAGGTCGCACTGAGATCGAGCGGCGTTCGGGTTTTCTGTTGCAGGGCCGCATCTACGCCGCGCGTGAAGTGGACATATTTGACGCCCGGCGTGATCGACACGCCATCGACCGGGCGGATTTCCATCTCGCCGAACAGCTGATACTGGTGCCAGGTCGAATGCTGGGCGAAGTTGATGTTCGCCTGGGAAATCGGTGGCAGCGCGCTGGTCGCCGCCGTGCCGCTCGCAAACTTCTCGTTATAGCTGGGCAGGCCGGTAGTGCGGTCGAGGTCAAAATTGTGGCGATCGGTGACGGCATATTCATACCAGCCGCCCAGCCGCAGCTTACCGAAGCCGAAGTCGTAATCCGCTTGGCCGATATAGCCGAAGACGCGGTACTTGTTGAGCTTGTCATAGCCCAGAACGTCCGTCGCGCTGGTCACGGCCGTATAGGGCGAGGTGGCGGTTCCCGCGCCGGTGAAGCCGGTGACGACGCCGGTCGACTTGACCTGGAACACCGGCAGCGTGCCGCCCTTGGGCACGCCGAAGGACGAGCTGCCATTCCCGGACAGCGTGTTGTTGGTATAGCCATACATGTACGCGCGGTTGTCGAGCGTCAGCCCGCCGCCCAGGTCGCTCTGCAGCCGCAGATACGAGAAGTCGGTCGTCTTGTCGGTGCGATTGTACCGCCAATAGTCATGCTGGGTCGGATCGTTGCCCAGGCCGTATTTCAGCCCATATTGCCCGATCTGCGAGGTGGCGGAGCACCCCTGTCCGGTCAGCTGGCCCAGCGGCTGGCCATCGGCCCCCAGCGCGGTGGTCGTGATCGCCTTGGGATTGGCGGCGTTATAGGCATCGGTCGCCGCGCTGCCGCAGGTCGCGCCCTTCAGCACGTCCGACTGGTAATAGAAATTGCGGTTCCAGCTGCTCATCACGGTCAGCGTGTTGGCGCTGCCGATTGGCACCACCGCCTTGCCGAACAGGTTCTTCGAGCCGACCGGCGAATAGCTGAGCGCGCCATCGGAGGTTAGGTACTGGCCGGTCAGCACGACGCGCGCACCGCCCAGCTTGTCCAGCGTGCCGCTCTGGAACAGGGCACGGCCGATAAAGGTGTTCCAGTTGCCGACGATCGCCTCGCCGCGCACTTCCGAGTCTGGGGTCGCGGCGCGGGAATACATGTTGATGTTGCCGCCATAGCTGGCTTGGCCCAGCTGGCTGGCATTGCCGGGGCCGCGATCGACGACGATCGTCTCGATCGTGTTCGACGGGAAGAAGGCCGTCGAATGGTGCGTCGGGTTGTTGGTGTCGGCAAAGGGGATCGAGTCGTAGGTGACGTTATACTCGCCGTCTTGGAAGCCCCGGATCGTCGCCTTCGTCTCCGACAGGCCATAGCCGTTGCCCGCGCCCGAGATCGATACGCCGGGGGTCAGCGCGATCAGCTCGTTCACATCGGCGGTGGCGGCCATATTCTCGATATAGTCGCGGCTGACGGCCGATTGCGGCTGCGTGGTGGTAAGCGAGGCGGTGAGCGGCGCGGCCTCGGCGGTGCGCGATCCGGTGACGATGACGTCGGAGGTGGTCAGCGCCTGCTTGTCATTGGCCTGGCCCGCCTGGTTGGCGGTCGTCGACTGGGTGGCCGGGTCGTTGGTGGGATCGTTCGCGGCGACGCCCACCGGATCGGCATGGGCCAGCGTGGGCAGGGCGAGTGAGGTGGCGGCCAGCAGGGCGGCGCGGAACGCAAGCTTGGTCATCATCGGGTCCTCGAAGAAAAAATATGGGGCTCAGCGGCGGGCGAGTTCGGCACGAGCGGCGGCGACCTGATCGGCGAGACGCGGATCGTGGAGCAGGTGGTCGGCGATCAGCTGTCCGAGCGCATGGCCCGCCTCCACGTCGGAGGGGTAGTGGACGGCGCAGATCTGCCGCCCCTCGGCATAGTCGCGCGCCCGGCCGAGAATGGCGGCGGCGCGATCGGGCATCAGCTGCGCCAGCGTCCAGCCGGTTGACCAGGCGAACGCCGAGTGGCCGCTGGGATAGCTATCGTCGACACCCTTACCCTTGCCGCAATGGGGCAGGGTGGGATCGGTGCGATAGGGTCGGATGCGGCGGAAATGATTCTTGGCGCGATCGACCACTGCGTCCGTCTCGGCATCGACCCGCGCCAGCAGTGCGGCGGTGGCGGGTAGGGCGGTCAGGTCGCGGCCCGTCACCGCGTTGAAGGCATGGGGGCCCTTGTCATGCCCATCGGCATCGGCGCGCGCGATGCGCTCTGCTGGCGCGGCCCGATGCAGCGCGCGCAGATAGGCCAGTTCCTGCTTCGCCACGTCCGAGCCCGGAGCGGGCGGCGGTGCGACGATCCGCTCGGGCGCAAAGGCGGCGGGGTCGAGCAGTTCGGCCACCGGGCGACCGTCATGCTTGGCTAGGGCCGCACTCGCCCATAGGCCGAGCGCGAGCGCGATCGGCATCCTGTTTCGGATCGACATCATGGTTCCCCCCACTGGTCGGCGGCCCCTTCCCGTCGGGGCACGACCGTGTCGAGCGGCGCGCTAGGTCTGGTCCGTGACCGATCCGTGACAATGGATCGCGTTCGCCGCCAAAGCTGGCCAACATTGCAAACTTAGAATGCAATCATCGCCGCACTGTCACATTGCGGGTGTCAGGGCGGCCCACGCTTCACCGATCATGGATATTCGCCCGATGCGCCGTTGGCACCATATGCTCGCCCCCTGGTTCGCGCTCCTCCTGTTGCTGCTCGCCGCGACCGGACTGGCGACGCAGGCGACCGACCTGCTCGACAGCCCGGCGCCGAGCGTGGCTACGGCGGCCAACCCTGCGCCGACCAGTACGATGAAAAGCTGGAATCGCTGGTTCAAGCATATCCATTCGGGCGAGACACTGGGGCCGGTCGGCATCGCGCTGAACATCGGCGGCGGTGTCGCGCTGCTGTTCTTTGCGGGCTCGGGCTTCTTGATGTATCTGACGATGTGGCTCAACCGGCGGCGGAATCGTCGCAGGCGCCGGGTGGCCTAAGCGGCAGCGCGATCTGGACGGCAAGGCCCGGCCGGGCGTCGTCCAGCCGCAGCGTGCCGCCATGGAAGCGGACGATCGCATGGACGATCGCCAGCCCGAGGCCGCTGCCCCGCGTTTCCGCCTGTGCCGCCCGCTCGAACGCCTGGACCACGCGGGCGCGGTCGGGCTCGGCCAGACCGGGGCCGTCGTCCGACACGGTGATGCGCGCAAACCCCTGGTCCGACGCCAGCGCCAGGCGCGCGGCGGTTCCGGGCGGGGTGTGCGTCACCACATTGTCGAGCAGGTTGACCAGCATCTGCCCCAGCAGATCGGCATCGCCCGCCACCATCGGCCGCGCCCCGGCGTCGAGCGTCAGGGTGCCGCCATGATCGGCCAGCACCGGCTCCATCGTCTCCGCCACATCCTCGATCAGCGCACCCAGATCGAGTGGGGTAGGCGCCACCGGATGCCGTCCGCCCTCGATCTCGGCCAGCCTTAGCAGCGCGTCGAAGATGCGGATGATCGCGGCGCATTCGCGCTCCGCCCGCTCCAGCACGGTCGGATCGCCCGTCCCGCCGCGCAGGATGCCACGCAGCCGGGTGAGGGGGGTGCGCAGATCGTGCGCCAGGTTGCTGGCGAACATTCGCTGGGTGCGGACCAGATCGTCCATGCGGTCGAGCATCCGGTTCAGGCTGTCGGCCTGTCCCGCGAACACGCCGTCCAGCCCTTGCGTCGGCACGCGACGGCTGAGGTCGCCACCCGCGATCGCGTCCGCCGTTTCCTGCGTCGCGGCGAGACGGACCGCGATCAACCGTGCGAACACCAGGGTCACCGCGACCCCCGTCACCGCCGCCGTCAGCGACAGCGCGACCACGACCCAGGGCAGGAGTTCGTGAAGCGATTCGCCCGCCTCGCTATGCTGGACGATCACGAGCAGGCTGCCGCTGGGCAGGCGCGTCGCCAGCGCGCGCCCCTTCTGCGTCGCCCGCCCGCCCGCGTGGAAGCGGACGTTGGAATAACCGAGCGGCGGCGGGGTGATGTCCAGCCGCCCGGCGATCCGCCTGCCGTCCGCGCCGAACAGGACATAGGTCCGCTGGCTCAGCACCTTGCGCTGCTGCCAGTCGGCGATCTTCGCGGCGACGATGGCATCGGTCACCGGCTGGCCATGGCCCAGCCCCAGATATTTCGCCGCATGGGCGTGCAGCGACGAATCGACCCGGCGCGCGATCCAGGTGTCGGCCACGCTGAACCCGATCACCCCAACCAATGCCATCATCACGGTAAAGGTCAGCCCGACCTGGATGGGCAGCCGACCCAGGCCGCGACGTATCGTCAGACGCATCGATCGGATCGCAGGATATAGCCCGCGCCGCGTTGCGTCTCGATCGGGTCGCAGTCGATGCCCATCAACGCCGTGCGCAACCGGCTGAGATTGCTTTCCACGATATTGGCGGTGGGGGCGAAGGCATAGCCCCATACCCCCTCCAGCAGCATCGAGCGGGTGACGAGCCGGTCGGCATGCCGCATCAGGTGCGCGAGCAGCGAATATTGCCGCCGGTTGAGCGCGACGGCCCGGTCGCGGAACCGGGCCTGATGCCCGCTGGGATCGAGTTGCAGGCCGCCGACCTCGAGCCGGGGATTGTCGCTCGTCACCGTGCCGCGCCGGCTGATCGCCGAGATACGGGCGGCGAGTTCATCCATGTCGAAAGGCTTGGCGAGATAATCGTCCGCACCGATCGCCAGCCCCTCGATACGGTCCTTCACCGATCCCAGCGCGCTCAGCATCAGGATCGGCGTCGCATGACCATCACGCCTTATCTGGTCGATGACCGACAGGCCGTTCAGGTCGGGGAGCATCCGGTCCAGCACAATGGCATCCCAATGTTCCTGTTGCAGCGCGAGCAGCGCCTCGGCCCCGGTCCGTGCCAGGCGCAATTGCCGGTCGGCCGAGCCCAAGCCGCGGGTGATCTGATCGGCGATAACGGGATCGTCCTCGACGATCAGCAGGCGCATGACGGGTCCATGGTTTGAGCCCTCCGGCCCTGCCACGCAGACATGACAGATATGAGGCAAAGCGCGAACCGCGCATGGTCACGGGCGCATCGGAGAGGCCACAATGCACAACGGCCCCGCATCGCTGCAGGGCCGTTGGAGAAACTGGTGGACGCACTTGGGCTCGAACCAAGGACCCGCTGATTAAGAGTCAGCTGCTCTACCAACTGAGCTATGCGTCCATATCGTCACGCTTGTCAGGCCGTCCAGCGGCCCGCCTTGCGATCGGGAGGCGCGCCTTTAGCAGGCTGTTTCGGCTTTGCAAATGCTTTTTGCGCGGGCGTGACGATTTTTCCTCACCAGCGGGTTGAGCGGCGATTTTCCCGGTCGATCGCCATCAATATGCCCAGGCACAGCAGCACCGTCATCTGCGACGACCCGCCATAGCTGACCAGCGGCAGGGGAATGCCGACCACCGGGGCGAGGCCCATCACCATCATCAGGTTGACCATCACGTAGATGAAGATCGTCGTCGACAGCCCCGCTGCGGTCAGCCGGGCAAAGCGTGTCGGCGCGGCCTGCGCCACGTTCAGGCCCCAGCGGATGACGAGCAGAAAGGCCAGGATCAGGAAGCACCCGCCGACCAGCCCCCATTCCTCGGCCATGGTCGCGAAGACGAAGTCGGTATGACCCTCGGGCAGATAGTCGAGGTGGCTCTGCGTACCGTTCAGGAAACCCTTGCCCCAGATGCCTCCCGATCCGATCGCGATCTTGGACTGGCTGATATGATAGCCGGTGCCGAGCGGATCGCTCTCGGGATCGAGGAAGATCAGCACGCGGTTGCGCTGGTAATCGTGCAGGACGAAATTGACCGCCAGCGGGGCCGCGACCGCCAGCGCCATCGCGCCGCCGATGAACAGGCGTAAGGGTACACCCGCCAAGAACATGACGGTCGCGCCGCCCGCGCAGATCATCAGCGCGGTGCCGAGATCGGGCTGCTTCATCACGAGTGCGGCGGGCACTGCGATCATCGCGGCGACCGGCCATATGCCCGAAAACCGCCGCGTCTCGCCGGGCGGCATCAGTTCGTAGAAGCGCGCCGCGCCCAGCACGATGAACAACTTCATCAGTTCGGAGGGCTGCAGGCGGATGAAACCGACGTCCAGCCAGCGTTGGCTCCCCCCGCGCACCGCGCCGAGCAGTTCGACCAGCACCAGCAGGACGACCAGGATCAGATACCCCGGCATGGCGATGCGTCGCCACAGGTCGAGCGGCAGGCGCGACAGGACCAGCGATCCGGCGAGCAGCACGAAGAAGCGCACCCCTTGCGGCTTGGCCCAAGGGGTCAGCGAGCCACCGGCTGCGGAATACAGGACCACCAGCCCGAAACAGCCGATCGCGGTCACCAGCAGGATCACGCGCCAGGGAAGCCGGGCGATGGGTTCGGGAATGATGCGGGGGCCGCTCATCGATTGGGGTCGCTCGGCTCGTCGCTGGGATCGGCCTCGCGCGTGGCCATGGCCTCGGCCTGCGCGTCCGACATGTTGGTGGCGGCCGATACGGCGGGGGCATCGGTCGCCGCGCCCGCATCGGTCTTGGTCGCGGCGGAGGCGGGCTTGGGCGAGTGCGCTGCGCGGTACGCGGCTTCGTCGGCCTTCATCCGCGTCGCGATATCGCCGCCCCAGGTCGGCTCGTCCTGCGCCAGCGAGGCCAGCGCGCGGTCGCGGTCGAACAGATAGGTCATGATGTCGCGCCCGATCAACGGCGCGTCGAGGTTGCGCACGGTATGGCCGTTATGTTCGAGGACGACGGAAATCGCATAACGCGGATTGTCGGCGGGGGCGAAGCCGACGAACAGCGCGTGATCGCGCAGCTTGAACGGTAGCTGTCCGTTCTTGAGCACGCCGGTGCTGCGTCGTTCCGCCATGGAAATCCGGCGGACCTGCGCTGTGCCGGTCTTGGCGGCCAGGCTGACGCCGGGGACCAGCATCCGCGCCGCGCCGCCCGTGCCGCCCTGGTTGACCACGCCGAACATCGCGTCGCGCACGATCGCCAGATGTTCGGAGGCGACGGGCAGGGCGGGGGCGTCGAGATGCACCTGATGCGACAACAGGCTCGGCTCCAGATGCCGCCCGGACGCTAGGCGGGCCGCCATGACCGCCAGCTGCAACGGATTGGCCAGCACATAGCCCTGGCCGATCGAGGCGTTCAGGCCGTCGGCGACGGTCCATTTCGTCTTGTATTTCTTCAGCTTCCACGCCGGATCGGGCACGGTGCCGTAACGCTGCGTGCTGAGCGGCAGGTCGAATTTCTGGCCCAGTCCGACCATGCGCGCGACCGGCGCAATCCGGTCATAGCCCATGCGCCGGATCATCTCGTAGAAATAGATGTCGCAGCTCTGCTCGATCGCGCCCTTCAGATTGAGCGCGCCGTGCCCGCCCCTTTTGTGGCAATGGAAGATGCCGGTGCCGACCCGCATCGCGCCGGTGCACAGCACGCGGTCGTTCTCGCCCACGCCCGCTTCCAGCAGCGCGAGGCCGTTCATCGGCTTGACCGTCGAACCCGGTGGATAGAGCCCCTGGGTGACCTTGTTCATCAAGGGAACATGGTCGTTTTCCGACAGCATCGACCATTCCAGATGGCTGATCCCGTCCGAAAAGCTGTTGGGATCGTAAGCGGGCATCGACACCATCGCCAGCGTCTCGCCGGTGCGGCAGTCGAGGACCACGGCCGAGCCCGAATTGGTGCCCAGGCGGCGGGCGGCATATTCCTGCAACCCTGCATCGATGGTCAGGCGGATATTCTTGCCCGGCACGTCGGGGCGGGTGGCGAGTTCGGCGACCACCTTGCCGCGCGCGGTCACTTCGACCCGCTTGGCGCCGGGCTTGCCGCGCAAATACGGCTCCAGCATCTTCTCCAGCCCGTCCTTGCCCAGCTTGAAGCCGGGGGTGACCAGCAGCTGGTCGTGCGTCGCCTTGAACTGTTCGGCGGTCGGCGTGCCGACATAGCCGGTCAGATGCGCGACCGCAGGCCCCGCCGGATAGAAGCGAGCAAAGCCGCGCGTCGGCTGGACGCCGGGCAGTTCGGGCAGGCGGACGCTGACCGCCGCAAAGCGTTCCCAGTCCAGCCGCTCGGCGACCTGCACCGGCTGGAATCCGGCGGCGCGGTCGAGGTCGAGGCGGATACGCTCCATCGCCTCATCATCCAGTTTCAGGATCTGGCGCAGCAGGTTCAGGACGCGGTCCTTGTCCTCGTCGGCTAGCCGGTCCGGGATGATGTCGACACGGAAATCGGTGCGGTTGTTGGCGATCGGAATGCCGTGCCGGTCGATCAGCCAGCCGCGACGCGGCGGGATCATCGTCGTGTTGACCCGGTTGCTTTCCGAGAGAAGATTATACTTCTCGTTCTGCGCGATCGACAGCCACGCCATGCGACCGGCCAGCATCAGGCCGACGCCCGCCTGTGCCGTGCCCAGCACGAAGGCACGCCTGGAAAAGCTATAGGCCTGCGCGGCCTCGGTCATGATCCGGCCGGGGCGATCCATGCTCAGGCCCCTACCTCATTCCGGCCGCGTTTGCGATCGATCCAGGCGACCAGCCGCGTCGCCAAGGGGAACAGCAGGATGGTGATGGCGATCTGGACGACCAGCGGCACGTCGACCTGCGCCCCCACCGGCACCGCCAAAAAGCGCCCGGCGATCAGGCAGAAGGCGATGGCCCCGCTGGCGATCAGCCAGTCCTGCCAGAAGTCGCGGAACACCAGCCGATGCTCGAACAGGTCGATGGCGAGCGAGGTCAGCGACCAGAGCAGCATCGCCGAGCCCAAAGGCTGGCCCGACAGTAGATCGTCGAACAGACCCAGCGGCGCCGCCGCCCAGAGCCGGAGCGCAAAGCGCGCCACCAGCCGCCAGGCGAGCAGCATCAGCAGCCCCATCGGCGGCTGCAACGGCACGATCGCCACCACCGGCACGATGGCGCAGAGCGATCCGGCCATCACGGTCAGCCAAGGCAGCGCGCGGGCGCGTGCGGGGGGCAGTCCGGGGTCGAAGGGGTTGCTGGTGTCGAGGGTCACGGCCGGGGTGCCGGCGCAGGTGGCGGCATCGGCATGAAGGCACGCTGAACGATCGCGAAATCCAGCGTGTCGGGATGGATGAACGGGCGCGCGGTGGCCACGTCCCCGCCGTCGCTCTGAATGCGCGCCACCGGGATATTGGGGGCATAGAGCCCGCCCGTACCCGAGGTGACGAACAGGTCGCCCTTGGCCAGTCGCACATTGGTGGTGACCGACCGCACCTCCAGCGTGCCGTCCCCGCGCCCGACCGCAATGGCGGGCAGGCCGTCGCGGGTGCGGCGGACGGGCACGATGCTTTCGGGATCGGTCAGCAGCAGGACACGGGCGGCGGCAGGCCCCGCCTCGGTCACGCGACCGATCAGCCCCTCGGGTCCCCGCACCGCCATGCCGGGGCTCACCCCCTGCCAGCGGCCCGCATTGAGCAGCGCGAAGCGACGGCCGCTCGATCCGGTCGAACTGACCAGCCGCGCGGTCGCCACCGTGTCGGGCGTGCGGTCGCGCACGGCGAGCAGGCGGCGGAGGCGAACATTGTCATAGGAAATGGTGCGCGCGGTCAGCAGCAGCTTGCGCGACTGCACGAGTTCAGCGCGCAGCCGCTCGTTTTCGGAATGGACGAAGAAATAATGGCCGATCGCATCCGGCACGCCGCTGACCGCATCGCCGATCGCGACGAACGCGCCGGAGATGGGCGCGGTCACGCTGCCCAGGGTCATGCGCAGGGCGCCGAAGGCGGGCGGGTTGAAGGTCGATGCGACAAGCAGCACCGCGCCCACCACCGCACCCGCCACCGCGAGCACATAGGCCAGGAAAGCTCCATATTGCCGCCGTCGCGAGAAACCGGTGCGACGGTCGC
>CAJYRW010000041.1:0-3265 GCA_913777475.1 uncultured Sphingomonas sp.
ATTTCAACGCGGACAAGCTGCGTTACCACAAGATCGTCATCATGACCGACGCAGACGTCGACGGCGCGCATATCCGCACGCTGCTGCTGACCTTCTTCTATCGCCAGATGCCCGAGCTGATCGAGCGCGGGCATCTCTATATCGCCCAGCCACCGCTTTATAAGGCGACCAAGGGGCGGTCGGAGGTGTACCTCAAGGACGATACCGCGCTCGACGAATATCTGGTCGAGGCGGGCGTCTCGACCATGGTGCTGGAAGGTGCGGGCGGTGCGCGCTCGGGCAACGACCTGAAGACGCTGGTCGACCATGCGCGGCGGATGCGGACGCTGATGCGCTACGTACCGCGCCGCTATGACGCGTCGATCATCGAGGTGCTGGCGCTGGCCGGGGCGCTCGATCCCGTGCTGACCCGCGAGCAGCGGATGGCGACGGTGGTCGAGACCACGCGTCGGCTGGAATCGGGCGATCACGAGGCGCACTGGTCGGCGCGTCTTACGGAAGATGGCGGCGTCCATTTCGAGCGGCTGTGGCGCGGCGTGACCGACCACCACATCGTCGAGGCCAGCTTCATCGCCTCGGCCGAGGCGCGCAAGCTGCACAGTCTGGCCGCCGAACAGGCGGAGAGCTTCGCCCATGCCGCCAAGCTGGTGCCGCTGCGCAACGCCGCGACCGAGCCGTCGGCGGACGTCGTGCCGACCGATGAGGACGGCAACGCCACGACGCTGGCGCGCGGCGAGACCCGCGTCGCACGGCCGAGCCAGCTGCTGGAGGCGATCCTGACCTCGGGCCGCAAGGGGCTGGCGATCCAGCGCTACAAGGGTCTGGGCGAGATGAATGCCGAGCAGCTGTGGGAAACCACGCTCGACCCGGCCGTCCGCTCGATGCTGCGCGTGACGTCGGACGATGTCGCGGCGGCGGATGAGGTGTTCAGCCGGTTGATGGGCGAAGTGGTCGAACCGCGCCGCGAGTTCATCCAGGACAATGCGCTGAACGTGGCGACTCTGGACGTGTAACATTCCTCGCTCCGTTCAGCCTGAGCGAAGTCGAAGGCCAAGGGATTCCCTTAGACCTCGACTTCGCTCGGGCCGAACGAAGGTGGGGGGACTGGGTATCGGTACTTAGGAGAGCAGGCATGAAGGCGATCGCACTGGGACTGATGCTGGCGGCGGGCTCCGTCGCGGTGGCGCAGCAAAAGCCTGCAACTCCGGCCAAGGTTCCGGCCTTTATCGCCGCCGCGCTGGCCGACCCCGCGCGCGCCGACCAGGCGGGGGACGACGAACGGCGCCAGGCCGCCGCCGTCCTCGCCTTTTCCGGCGTGAAGCCCGGCGACACGGTCATCGATTACCTGCCGGGCAAGGGTTATTGGACGCGCATCTTCTCGGGCATCGTCGGGCCCAAGGGCCATGTCTACGCCTATTGGCCCGCCGCCGGACAGAAATATGCCGAAAAGTCGCTGGGCACGATCCAGGGCTGGAACTTGCCCAATGCGACCGCGCAGGTGCAGGCGGTCAATCTGCCCGCCTCCGACAAGCCGGTCGACCTGTTCTGGACCGTCCAGAATTATCATGACGTCGCCAACAAGGATGCGGCCGAACCCGCGCTGCGCGCCTTCGACCAGGCGGTGTTCAAGCTGCTGAAGTCGGGCGGCACCTATGTCATCATCGACCACGCCGATACGGTGGGCCGGGGACTGGCCAACACCAACACGACGCACCGGATCGATCCCGAGGCGGTAAAGCGGCAGGTCCAGTCGGTCGGTTTCCGCTTCGTGGGCGAGAGCAAGGTGCTGCGCAATCCGGCGGACGATCATTCGAAGAATGTGTTCGATCCCGCCATTCGCGGGCGGACGGACCAGTTCGTGTACAAGTTCCGCAAGCCTTGAGGTCGAAGGCTTAAGCCCCTCCCGCAGGCGGGAGGGGTTTGGGGAGGGCGGGTGCCTCGTAGAGACGGTTGCTTGTGGCGTTCCCTCCCCATCCTCTCCCGTAAACGGGAGGGGCGTGATGCGTGGAGAGGGCAGGGCGTGGCTTTCGACTTCGCTCGGGCTGAACGGCTGTTGTAGAAGACCTGCTCCCTCGCTCCGTTCAGCCTGAGCGAAGTCGAAGGCCACGGACCGCCAACAGCCGCAAAGCCTAAGCGGGCACCCGCAACACCGCCCGGACCCCGCGATGCGCCGGGTCATATTCCACCGCCGTCTGCAGGCTCTGCGACATCACCCGGATCAGCTTCGCGCCCAGTCCCGTGCCTTGCGGCTTCTGGTCCGCCGCCATGCCGCATCCGTCGTCCTCGACGGTCAGCACACAATGCCCATCGGCTTCGCGCACGAAAATCCGCACTTCGCCGCCGCCATCGGGATAGGCATATTTGCAGGCATTGGTGACGAGTTCGGTGATGATCACCCCGATCGACACCGCGCGGTCGGTCTTCACCCGGATCGGTTCGGCTGTCAGGGTCAGCGTGCGGGGCAGGGCATCGCTCGACCAGCTTTCGCCCAGTTCCTCGACCAGCGAACCCAGATAGTCGCGCAGGTCGACCTGTTCCACGTCATTGGCGGTATAGAGCCGCCGGTGCACCTGCGCGATCGCGCGGATGCGGCGCTGGGTGTCCTCCAGCATCTCGCGGGCGCGCTCGTCGGTCAGCACGCCCTTCTGCAACCCGATCATCGCCGAGACGAGTTGCAGCGAGTTGGCGACGCGGTGGTTGACCTCGCTGAGCATCGCCTCCAGCCGGGCATTGGTGACGCGCAGCTCGGCTTCGGCGGCGGCCTTGGCGCGCTCCAGCCGGGCGCGATCGAGCACCTGGGCAAAGCTGGCGGAGAGCAGGTCGAAGAAATCCTCGCCGACCGTCTTCACCACATAATCCGCCGCGCCGGCCTTCAGCGCGGCGACGGCGATGCGCCCCTCATCCGATCCGGTGACATAGACGACGGGCGGAGGGTCGGACAGCGCGGTGATCGCGGCCAGCGTCTCCAGACCGTCCATGCCGGGCATATAATGATCGACCGCGACCAGATCGAAGCCGCCCCCTGCGGCCATGGCGACACCCTCCGCCCCCGAAGCGGCGGACGCCACGTCATAGCCATGCCGCCCCAGCGCGCGCGACACCAGCCGCCGCAGCGCGTCGTCATCGTCGATATAGAGAATGCGGGGGGCCGCGCCGGTCGTCATGACGGGGCGGTCAGCCCTCCACCTCGGGCACCTGGATCACCGACAGGAACAGGCCCAGCTGGCGGATCGCCTGGGCGAAATTCTCATAGTTCACCGGCTTG